>JAQGNY010000044.1 GCA_028293825.1 Verrucomicrobiaceae bacterium | reverse complement strand
CATTGACGCATGGCATTTCGGACACTCCGCGAAAACTCCTGCGCTTCCTTTTGCTGCGATTGTCATTTTCCTGGATTCTTTTGGCTGTGAAAATATTTCGTCGAAACAGGCTTCTTCAGTATTCGGATGTGTTAATCGCTAAATAACGACCTGCAAGGATGGCCATATATTAAGCCAGCCCTTACTTGAAACTCTGTCTTCAAAAATTTCGACTGAGCGCGCTGGATTGCGATTGATATTGCCGCTGAACTGCAGACTTAAATCGAAACAATGCTGAACCAAAATAGCGCCGTTGTTATTTAGACAGACACCGATACTGGTTTGTTTCTCCGGCCAGAACCGCATTGCATCTAACGTACTGTCATAGGGCGCATCGCCATGCTTAAGATGCATTCTGGCTTGATTTTTAACTGACCATGAAAAGTTTGGTTCTAATTCGCGAAGGCGCTTTTCTAGAAAAATGTCTCGCTCTTTTGAAACATCGTCTCGGCAGAAATAAATGACATCAATATCGTTGATATCAATATTTTTATTAAAGACGCTGCCCCATATCAAATTCCTGACAAATCCAGCACCTATAAGCCAATCGGGCAAATTGAGAGATTGCACGGCATACAACGCTCTCATCCGAAATGGATCGGACAAAATAAGATCGATTATGCGCTGCTCCTAGCCCATGAAATCAAACTCGATGCCAGCGCTAGGGACCGATGGATGCGCAATCTTCTATCGCTCAAAAAGACTTAGTGCTGCTTAAGTTATATTTTTGAGTTGATTGCACGGCATCTATTTATTAGTCGTTATAAGCGCAACTATAAAGCCAAAAATCCAAAGCCTAGCTGCAAAAACCTCATAAATCCGCGCTGGATGACAACCTCACTCAAACCGGACGCCCTATTCCCAGCACTTCGCTTTTATCGC
The DNA here is from genome assembly GCA_028293825.1 of Verrucomicrobiaceae bacterium. GTDB lineage: Bacteria > Pseudomonadota > Gammaproteobacteria > Pseudomonadales > CAMLJR01 > CAMLJR01. Next base: position 48,586 of record JAQGNY010000044.1, on the reverse strand, counting down.
CACTGATAATTTCGTCGGATTCATACGAATAATCGCCGCGGCTTTGGCGCTCTAAAATTTGTTCGACTAAAAAGCGATAGCGCGCAGAGGCTACGTCAAATCGCGAATGCAAATCACGGCGTTCGATTTCCTGAAAATAACGCGGGCCTTGCGGGCGCAGTGCGAAATCATCCTGCGGGCCGATTTTGTAGGAGGCCAGCGGAAATATGTAACGATACGGTGGGCGCGCGTCGGTAGTGTTTTGAATAAAGTTGACGGTATTGCTGTTACGCGTTTCTGGTGTGCTGCAGTGCAGTAATTTAACTTCGAGGCCCGGTTCAAATTTACTGTAGATAGCAGCGACGTGACTGCGAATATAAATATGGATGGTGAAGCGTACGTTCTGTGTTTTGGCTTTAATGCCCGCCGCTTTTTGCATTATCGGTGCAGCGACTTTATTGCGGCAGGTGCGCACCATGGTGATTGTTTCGGACGTCGAATCGACGGTGACCACATCTTCGTCGCTGATCGAATCGCCGAGCAAATCGGCATGAAGAAAATCCGAGTGGGTTAAATCCATCAGGTTTTCCATCGCCAGTTCAGCACAGCTATGCAACCGCGTTTGACCGCGCATATAGCCGGGCAGATTTCCGTCGAGCGGCATGTGCGGCAAATTCGGCAGCAACGATTCGCGCGCGTTGGCGGGATTGCCGTACCACACCCAGATCATGCCGTAACGTTCGATGATTGGATAAAAACCATTCTTGGTAAATGCGCTCACCTGCGCACTTTTTTGCGCTAATTCGGACGGGTGAAATTCCGCCGCTTTTAACACGCCCTGTTCACGCCATAAAAAATAACGCAGCGAATGCAGCGGTCGCCAGGTGATTTGATCGGTGATGTGAATCGAATGACCGATGGGAATCCAGGCATCGCGCATCGGCATGCGCCCTGGCACCCAGTCGCGCATCGGGCGACGACCATTGCTTACTATCGAATCGTTATCTCGGGGTTGGGTTGCGTTCATAGTCTTGCCCTCTCTTTGGTCAAGATAGTGCCGTACAAACCTGGCTCTCGATTATCGCGTTGCCAATGCTCAGACGGACCTACTAATAAACGGGCGACGGCGCCCATGTCGATATGTGCGCGCACTGTGATCGGGGCGCGGCCGAGTGCCGCTGCGCTACGCAACAGCGTCGATCTTACACCCGCTGCAGTCGATGCAAACGAACGCCACAAAATAGCAGTGGTGCCACGCGTCGAAGGCGTGATTGCTAAATGGGCCACTGCGACAACGCTGCTATCGGGATGCGTAAAACTAAGCCACGATTCGGCCGTTTCGGGATTGATCGCCAATCTAAAAATCAATTTGTATTCGCGCACAAAACCATCGAATTGCGTTTGCCCGAGCCAGAATGCGGCGCGCTCCATCACCAACCAACCGTCTTCCAAATGCGGGTCGGCAATCAGCGTGTCGGAAATGCGAATACCGGCACAATCCAATAGCAATTGCGGGCCGTCCATTAACGCGGCGATAAATTCCGCGTGCGCTAAGCCGACCGTGTGACGGCCGCTGAAAATCTTTTTGGGCGATGCATATAAATTCGGCGGCAACGCCTGCAGCGCGGTGCCGGCGGCGACGTAGATAAAATCGTTTTGTTCGATGGCGCGGTAGGGAAACACGCCATAGGTGGATGGGACTTTTTCACCGACGAGCAGATTGGGAATCGCTTTGCACTGCCCCGTTACCCCATCGAAGGACCAGCCGTGATAGCCGCATTGCAGCAGGCCGTCCTCGCGCACCCGACCCAGCGACAACGGCATGCGTCGATGCGGGCAGCGATCTTCCAGCGCTCGTATCGCGCCGGATTGATCGCGAAACAGCACGATCGGCTCGTTATCGACGGACACGCCTTTCGGCTTTGCGGCGGTCACTTCTGCGGCGAGCGCGACGGCCCACCATTGACTTGATTGGATGCTCACTACGCCTCCCTCTTTGATGCATTATTTTGATTTTATGAAAGTGGAGAGCAGCATAACGCAGTGAGCAAAACTTATAAATTAGCGGCCTTGGAACTCCGGTTTACGTTTTTCGAAAAATGCATCGAGCGCTTCGCGAAAATCATGCGTACCGGCGTTGCTAGCAAACGAATCCGCTTCGTGGCCGAGCTGCTGGTGCAGCGAATTTTGAAATCCCGCGTTCAATAAACGTTTGGTCGAAGCAATTCCCGCTGGAGCGGATTTAGCCAACTTGCTTGCAATTTTCGCCGTTTCTTCGGCCAATTTATCGAGTGGCACGACGCGATTTACCAAGCCGATGCGATGCGCTTCGTTGGCATCGATAGCCTCGGCCAGCAACGCGATTTCCATCGCTTTGCGCAGTCCGAGCACGCGCGGTAAAGTCCACGAGGCACCACAATCCGGTGAATTGCCGATTTTTATATAGGCGAGATTAAATATCGCGTTGTCCGCCGCTATGGCCAAATCGACCGCCGCCGCCAGGCTCATTCCGGCGCCGGCCACAGCGCCGTGCAAACTACCGATAACCGGCTGCGGTGCATTGATCAACAATTCCACAGCCGCGTGCATCGGCGCGATTAATTCGCGTGCCGCTTGCGGTGCATTTTCACCAGCTGAACGAAAATAACCGAGATCGCCGCCCGCGACAAAGGCGCGACCGTTACCCGCCAATACAATTACACGCACGGCGGAATTCGCTACCACCTGCGCGACAAGATCGCGGAACAAACACGCCATCTCAACATCGACCGCATTTAACGAGTCGGGGCGATTAAAGCGAATCGTGGCGATGCCTTCGCTAATATCGAGCAGTACCGGTGCATTATCAGTTTGTGCAGTCATCATTATTTCCTGCGTGTTTTTCAAACGTCGAATTAATTCGACACATCGATAGTTATTGGCCGGTGAATTGCGGTTTGCGCTTTTCACGGAAAGCTGCAATCGCCTCGCCATGATCGTCCGTTTGCCCGGCCACTGCTTCGTACGCCATTCCTGCATCCATCATGCTGTGCGCGAGTTGCTTCAGCGGAATATTCATCGTCTGTTTGCTCCACCGAATCGATTGGATCGGCATGCGCAACAAACGATTCACATAGGCATCTACTTGCGCGTCCAGTTCTTCTTTCGGCACTGCCGCGTGAATCAAACCCATCGCCTGTGCATCTTTCGCCGTCAACGCTTCGCCGGTAAATAAATAATGTTTCGCGCGCGCATAGCCGATTAATTGCGGCCACATAATCGCGCCGCCATCACCTGCAATCAACGCAACATTATTATGCGGATCAGCAAACTTAGCGGTTTCTACTGCGAATACCACATCGCAAAACAACGCCAGCGTGGTACCGAGCCCAATTGCATCGCCGTTCACTTTGCAAATGATTGGCTTATCGCAGTCGAGCAGCGAAAACACAATGCGCTTCGCTTCGCGCACAGTGCGATGCATCAGTGCCGGTTCGTCGCGCAATTTCTGCATGTATTGCAGATCGCCGCCGGCAGTAAATGCACGACCGGCGCCGGTAACGACGATAACTTCTGTCTCCTCATCTTCGGCGGCGTCAACAAAAATACGCGATAGTTCGCGATGGCCACGTTCGCTGAACGCATTGAGTTTGTCGGGGCTGTTCAGTGTAATCGTCAACACTTTACCGTCGCGTTCGACCAGAAAAAATTCGTAATGCGAGAAGTCCATAAATGCCTGCCTGAAATAATTAAAAGAAAATACTTTTTAAAAAATGAAAAATGAAAATGAAAATAAACTTTTAAAGCGTTGCTGCGGTACCGAGAATCATCGTGGCTTCACTCGACAGCACGCCGCCATTCGCGTGCGCCAATGCCAATTCGGCATTTTTAATTTGGCGTGCGCCACCTTCGCCGCGTAATTGCACACAGGCTTCCACCATCGTGAATAAACCGTACATACCGGGATGGCAACACGACAAGCCGCCACCATTGGTATTCACCGGCAATTCGCCGCCGGGTGAGATGCGACCGTCCTGCACGAAGCGACCGCCCTCGCCCTTCGGACAGAAACCTAAATCTTCGAGAAATAAAATAGTGTTGATGGTGAATGCATCGTACAACTCGACCACATCGATATCGCTCGGTATAACGCCGGCAATTGCAAATGCACGACGCCCCGATTCAACCGCAGGCGTCGTGGTTAAATCGCTCATCTGATCGATGTTCGCATGCTCGATTGCCGCCGCTGCGCCGAGAATATAAATCGGATTTTTACGCAGCGTTTTTGCGCGGTCGGCGCGCGTCAATACCACCGCTGCGGCACCGTCGGTAATCAAACAGCAATCGCGCACCGATAATGGATCGGACACCATGCGTGCGTTAATACATTCTTCAATCGTCAGTTCACCCTTGCCGTACATAAATGCGTCGGGGTTTAAATTCGCCCACTGCCGCGCTGCAACAGCCACAGCGGCGAGTTGTTCGCGTGTGGTGCCGTATTCGTACATATGACGCGCGGTAGCGAGCGCGTACGACGACAATGGGTTCATCGGCTTGTACGGTTTTTCATACAGCGACGATTGCCGCAGCGTGACCAAACCACCGGCGCCAGTGCGCTGATTGCTGCCGTACATAATCAATGCGGTGTCGATATATCCGGCATCGAGCATCAACGACGCGACAATCGCGTGCGATAAAAACGCGGAGCCGCCGGTGCGATTGCAATCGGTGTAACGCGGTTTAATGCCGAGATATTCCGCCGCCGCCATTCCCGCCAACGCGTCGTCCGGCAAACACACAAATAACGCATCGACCGCACCGAGTTCCAAATTCGCATCGGCGAGCGCCAGCGTTGCCGCCTTCGCCGCCATATCGAGCGGACGATGATGCGGACATTCGCCCATGCCGTAAGTGGCTGCGCCGATAATTGCAGCGCGACCACGCGGAAATTTTTCCATTACTTACGCTCTTTAATAATTTATCAATTTCAGCTTATTTGTTTTGTTGCGCCGCCGCGCCAGCTTGCGTCATGTAATCCTGCAGATCGGCAATCATCGGATTGTGAATGCTGAGACCACCATCGATGGTCAATACCTGTCCGGTCACATAGCGCGATTCGTCCGACGCGAGATACGCCACCATCGATGCAATTTCTTCGGGCTGGGCAAATTCGAGCAGCGTGTGGCGTTTTAAAATTCCGATCAAACCCGGATCGCCATCTTTCAATGCCGGCGTAATAACCAAACCGGGTGCGACGGCGTTACAACGAATATTTTGATGCGCATGTTGCGTGGCGACATAACGCGTCAACGACATGATTGCGCCTTTCGATGTGCCGTACGCGATGCGCACAAGATCGCCCTGCAAACCGGCACCCGACGCCGTATTCACAATGCTGCCGCCACCCGCTGCGGCGATATGCGGAATCGCGTATTTGCAGCCGACCAAATAGCCGCGCAAATTCACATTCATTACGCGGTCCCAAACGGCCATGTCGATATCGACGGCATTGGTATCGCCGACTTGAATTGCCGCCGAAATATCCGCCGCGTTGTTGTGCAGCACATGCAGGCTACCGAAATGTTTGACGGTGGTTGCAACCAAATTGCGAATCGATTCTTCTTCGGCTGCATCGAATTGCACGGCCAGCGCCGCGCTGCCGATTTCTTTCGCCAGTGCTGCGGCGCGTTCGCCGTTTAAATCCGCCACTGCAACTTTGCCGCCCTCGGCAACGATGCGCCGACACACTGCTGCGCCAATGCCGGACGCACCGCCGGTAACAATCGCAACCTTTCCTGTAAATCGATTCATGCATCTCACTCCAGATAATTATTTTTCTTACAGCGGAAATTATTTATTCACACAATAATCGACGGATGTTGTACATGCGGAAAACCAAGCACGCCGCGATAGCTGGGCGGTTCGACATCGCCAACATCTTTAATGCCGTATTCCTGCGCCAGCTCCGCCACGATAATAACCTGACCGGAACGCTGCATAAGCGCCGAATCGTTGTACATTGCGGCAAGTACATGGCCACCGAATTCGCGGCCTTCGATCACCTTAAATACGCCGCCGTAACCTTCACCGGGCGGCAAATTAGCCACAGCCATTTCATGGCGCTCGGTGGCCACTGCGCCAAACCAATACGAAACTGCCGCAACATTGTGCTCGCGAAAATCAATTGCCATATCGGTGGCGAGTTTGTCGTGTCCCGCTTTTTGCGCGCCGTAAACCGGGCCGTGAATATAAGAGGAAGCGCCGTAAGTCGACGTGTTGACGACAACGCCGCGCCCACCGCGCACCAGCAACGGTGCTGCGTAATAACTGGCGATATAGGAGGAACGCAAACCGACATCAAGCAACGCTACGATATCAATCGATTTGGTCCAGAATGGACCGGGTGAATACAACTCCGGCGGAATTACCGATGCGTTGTTGACGAGAATATGTAACTTGCCTTGTTCGCGCTCGACCTGCTGGAATAATTTTTTTATTTGCGCGTCATCGCTGAAATCGCATACTACCGGAATGCCAACTCCACCTGCCGCCGTCACTTCTTCAGCGGCTTCGAATACGGTACCGGGAAACGGCGAATCACCAGCCTTCGCACTACGCCCTGTTACATACACCGTCGCGCCGTGTCGGCCTAACGCTACCGCTATGCCGCGACCGACGCCGCGACTGCTGCCGGTAATTACCGCGACAACATTTTTTAAATTCTGATTCACCACTTCGCCTCCGATTATTATCTTGTTTATTTGTAGGAGTGCCGCTTGCTGCATCCAATCAATATCGCACGCTGATTCGTACAAGGGTGCGACAAGCAGCGCCCCTACAAAATGAATTCATTTCAGCCGGTAATTCCGCTCCATAACGCATCGCCACCCGCCGCCAATGTTTGCTGGCCGAGCCATTCGGCCCACCAATGCTCGCTGCCGGCTTCGCTGCGCCACTGCCACAACCGGCGCGAATAAAAATGCAGAATATGTTCGTCGGTAAAACCAATCGCGCCGAATACTTGATGCGCGATCATGGCCGCACGCGTCGCCGATTGACCGGCGCGAATTTTTGCGACCGCGGCGCCGCGTTCCGAAGCATCAACACCACGATCGAATTGCCGACACGCAAATGCTGCGGCGACTTGTGCGGCGGCGGTCAATTCGGCGAACTCCGCAATCAGATGTTGAATCGCTTGAAAGCGGCCGATGGTTTTTCCGAACTGGCTGCGGGTGTTCGCATACTCGATAGTTAATTCGAGCATACGCGCTAATGTGCCGGCCAATGCCGTCGCACGCGCGGTAGCTAAGGCCGGTTGCAAGCCTAACGGACCAAAGATATTCGGAGCTGGAACATTAATTTGCGGCGTAACACCACGCGCGATTAATTGCGAACTCGGCAAGCGCGCAATCGTTTGCAACGAATTAATTTCTGCATCGGCGATTAAAAATAAACAGAGTCGATAATCGTCGCCGGCTTTTGCAATCGCGACCACGCTTTGTGCATGCGCCGCCCACGGCAATAATGAGTCGGCGCCGTGCAATTTCCCGTTCGTATCGATTTCGAAAATTGCGCTACTTACGGTAAGTCGCGTCGTATCCGCTTCAATTCCGGCGCGGCCAAGCGCCCATGTCGCCAGCATTGCTTCGGCCAACGGAATTGGCGCCGCGTGTTCGCCCAGCGTTTGAAATATCGCCGCGCATTGCGTCCAATTTAAACCGGCGCCACCAGCAAGCTCCGGTGTTAGAGCGCCTACTACACCAAGCTGTTCGATATCGCCCCAAAGTACTTGATCGAATGCGCCCTGCTCGACGCGAGTCAGCGCTTGATGCGTCACGCGTTCGCTAAATAAGCGTGCGAGCTGCTCCGCAAGCAATTCTCCGACTTCCATTTCCGTATTAATCGCATTCATCGCAAGCCCAGCCCCCGCGCAATAATGCCGCGCATAATTTCACGCGTGCCGCCGCGCAATGAAAATGTCGGCGTCGTTTCGGTGAGGAATACATGCATCGCCGACAGCGCTTGCGAGTCGTCGCGCACCGGCAGTTGCTCGCGAATTTCGCGAACCATTTCCGGCAATCGCTGCTCGAACGTGGTGCCAAGATCTTTGGTCAACGCCGCTTCCTGCGCCGGTGTTTCACCATCGGCAAGACGACCGAGAATAGATAACGACATTTCACGCAACGTGACGATATCGGCCACCGCTTCGCCGATTCGCCGCGCCGTTAATCGGTCATTTGTAGCAGGCAGATCGCTTCGTTCGTCCGCGCGCACTGCATCTATCGTTGGCGCCAATAACGGAAAGGAGCTCAAATAGCGATCCGGGCCGCTGCGCTCGAACGCAAGCTCCGCATTTGCTTGCGCCCAGCCTTCGCCTTCCTGGCCGAGCAATAAATCATCCGGCACGAATACATCGTCGAAAGTAATTTCGTTGAAATGCGCTTCTCCGGTTAAATCGCGAATCGGGCGCACTTCAATACCGGGCGTTTTTAAATCGATTAAAAATTGCGATAGGCCTTTATGTTTGTCCGTCCCTTTATTTACATCAAGAGGGGGAGAGCCGTGCGAGCGAAATAAACCAATCATAAAATCGCTGTGCTGCGCGTACGTCGTCCACACTTTGCGACCGTTTAATTGCCAGCCGCCAGCGACGCGTTCAGCGCGCGAGCGAATCGACGCCAAATCGGACCCGGCACCGGGCTCGGATAAACCGATACAAAAAGCCAATTCACCTGCAGCAATACCCGGCAAGAAACGCTGCTTCTGCGCTTCGCTGCCGATGCGCAATAACAGCGGACCGCTTTGCCTGTCGCCGACCCAATGCGCGCCGACCGGCGCACCGATTGCGAGCATTTCTTCAACCACCACGTAGCGCTCAAGCGCGGTGCGCTCGTGACCGCCATATTGTTTCGGCCAGGTGATGCCGATCCAACCGCGTCGTCCGACTTCGCGGCTAAATTCGCGATTGAATGCCATCCACGAATGACCCAAATCCCAACCGGACCAGTTTTTTGCCGCTTCATTTAAAAATTCACGCACCTCGCGGCGCAGCGCGTCGAACTCAGTGGGAATTGAAAATGGCGGATAACGAAAGGGCAGCGACATAAAACCTCAGATCACATTTTTTGCGCGCAGCGCGTCGATTTGTTTTGAATCGAGCTGCAACCAATTTTGCAACACAACGCTAGTGTGCTCGCCGATTTGCGGCGGCGGCAGACGATAACTCACCGGCGTTTCCGAAAGTCGAATCGGGCTGGCCGTTACTTTCACTGGGCCAGTTATTTCATGTTGCATCTGCACGATTAATTCGCGCGCCTGCACGTGCGGATCTGTGGCGATATCCTGCATCGTGTTCAACGGACCGCACGACACCGTCGCCTTATTTAATAATTCGACCCACTCGTGCATGGTTTTCCCGCGTAGCGCATCGGTCACCAATTGTTTTAACAATGGCCGATTGCCAACACGCGCACCATTGGTGGCGAAGCGTTCATCGCTACTCCATTCCGCATGACCCAACGCTTTGGCGAGGCGCACAAATTCGCGATCGTTAAATGTCGCAATCAAAATATAACCATCGTCGACGGGATAAACACCGTACGGCGATGCGCTCGGATGATCGTTGCCGGTACGTCCCAATTCAGCGCCGGCGTTAAACCACGCCGAAAATGTATTGAGCATGCCCGCCAATTGCGATTCGAATAACGACACATCGATGTACTGGCCGATGCCAGTATTGTTGCGGTGATTAATTGCAGCGAGTACACCGATCACGCTGTAAAGTCCGGCAAAAATATCGGCAATGGGAATTCCCACGCGCAACGGCCCTGCGCCGGGTTCTCCAACTGGCAAGCCTGTTACCGACATCAAACCGGCCATTGCCTGTACCAAATAGTCGTAACCGGAACGCTCGGCGTAGGGGCCCGTTTGCCCGAAGCCGCTCAGCGAGCAATAAATCAATCGCGGATTAATCGCTTTTAAATCCTCGTAGCCGAGGCCGTATTTTTCCAATGTGCGCGGCCGATAATTTTCAATCAGTACATCGGCTTTTGTCGCGAGTTCGCGCAATAACTGCGCGCCTTCGGGCTGGGCGTAATCGATCGTCACCGATTGTTTATTGCGATTGACCGCGTGGAAATAAGTCGATTCTTTAGTGTCGTTGCCATCGGCATCTTTCATCCACGGCGGGCCAACACGGCGCACATCGTCGCCCTCGCCCTGTCGTTCGATTTTTATAACCTCGGCACCGAGATCGCCAAAAATCTGCCCGGCGTAAGGACCCGCAATTACGCGTGTCATATCGAGTACGCGAATACCGGCAAGAGCGCCTGGTTTAAACATCGGTAAAGCCTCTTATTTTTTTCTTTCGCAAAATAAATCCCCCGCTCGCGCTGCGAGCTGCCCCCTTTGACTAAAGGGGGCTAACGGCGCGGCACTCCGTTTAAAACTCTATGCCACTCGAATAGCACCCAATCAATTCCCCCTTTAACAAAGGGGGGTTAGGGGGGATTTAATCCTCCGCCATCCGCAACACAGCCTTCGCCAAAATATCCCGCTGAATTTCATTCGCACCGGCGAATACCGTTACCGGTCGCGCCATCATAAATTGCCAATGTAAATCGACCAGCGTCGCGCCGATTTCCACATCGCCGACAATGCCGCCGTATTCAGCGGCGATTTCCTGATTGAATTCGGTCAGGCCTTGCAACAATTCCGAGGCATACAGTTTCAGCATCGATACTTCCACGCCCGGCTGGCCGCCATCGGCGATGCCATTGCAAATTTCTGCGTACAACAAACGGTAATCGTGTAAATCGGCACTCAGCTGCGCGAGTCTATCCATTACACCTTGATCATCGGTGAGGTTTAATTCGCGCACCAATGTATTCGCCAGCGCGAGCGCTTTGCCGGCCAACACTGGACTGCCGATCCAGACGCGCTCATAGCCGAGCAATGCTTTCGCTACGCTCCAGCCTTGATCGAGCTCGCCAACCAGATTTTTCGCTGGCACACGCACGTCGTCGAAAAAAACTTCGCAGAATTCATCTTCGCCGGCGAGATTCACAATCGGGCGAATGGTAATGCCCGGCGTTTTTAAATCGATCAACAAAAAGCTAATGCCCAATTGTTTTTTGGGAAATTGGCCGGTGCGTACGAGCATGAAAATATGCGTCGAATCGTTCGCTTGCGTCGTCCATATCTTTTGGCCGTTAACGACGAAATCATTTCTATCGCGAACGGCGCTGGTACGCAAACTGGCCAGATCGGACCCGGCACCGGGCTCGGAATAACCCTGGCACCAGACATGCTCGCACGACAGAATTTTCGGTAAATATTCAGCGCGCTGCTCGGCGCTGCCACATTTTATTAGAGTCGGGCCGAGTTGCGATTCACCGAGATCGATCACGCGCGCAACGCCGGCGTGTTCCAACTCTTCGTGATAAATAAGTTGTTTGCGAAAACTCAATCCCATGCCGCCGAATTCTCGCGGCCACGCCGGTGCGCGCCAACCGTTTTTATCGAGTAGATTAAGCCAGTTCACCGCATCGTCACCGCGCAGGCGCCGAAACGGGCGATGATGATTTTGTTTTAAATGCGCTGGAAAATTAGCTATGAGCCACGTTCTAAACCTAAGACGAAATTCATCGTCGCTGATTTTTTCGTAATCGATTTTTTCAGCCATACGCCAGCTCCTGCATTGCGACGGTTTGCCCTTGCAAAAACCGACGTCGATGCTGCAGTGGCGAACCAAGCGCGGCATAACCTTGCAAGCTGGCGCGCGCGAATAAACCGATATCGGCTTCTTCGGTAAACCCCATCGCACCGTGCATTTGAATCGCTTCGCGCGCGACGCGTTGAGCGGTATCGGCGCAGCGCGCTTTGGCCGCGCTCGCGGCAATGGCAATTTCTTGCGCGTTATTTTTTTCGAATACCGCAAGCGCATCACGCCAAGTCGCGCCGGCCAATTGCGTTGCAATATACAAATCGACACAGCGATGGCGAATGGTTTGAAACGATCCGATTGGCCGCGCAAATTGCACGCGCTCATTCACGAATTTAATCGTTCGCTCCAGCATTGCGCTGGCGAGCCCAGACAATTGCGCCGACAGCGCTATGCGACCCGCATCGAGCGCGCGTTGTAATGCGTGTTGCGCGGCCACGCCGGTTAACAACGGCGCGCTGCCGAGAATTGGCGAATTCTCAAACGATACGGTACTGACTGTGCCCTGTCCCGCCGCGAAATCGCGCCATGACACACCGGGTGCATTTGCCGCGACAGCAACAATCGTTAATTCATCGTGCGCACGCGCTGTCACCAATAAAACACTATCGGCTTCGACCGCCGCGACGAATAATTTTTTACCGTTAATAGCCGCGCCATCGAAGTGTGTAGTTGGCAATTTATTTTCGAATTCGCCCACTTGTTCCTGCCACGCCAACGTTAGCAACGCGGTTCCACTTTGCAATTTTTCGGCAAGCGATTGAGTTAAATCAGCGAGTGTTGTTGCAGACAAAATCAATGCGGGAATTAACGACGCTTCGATATACGGCAATGCAAATGCCGTGCGACCAAATTGTTCACACAACACAGTGACTTCGCGCAAACCGATTTCATCGCCACCGAATTGCTGCGACAAACCAAGACCGAGCCAGCCGAGTTCCGCCATTTCACGCCACAATTTTCGATCGAGCGCGCGCGGCTCGCCGATGGCGCCTTTCAGTCGCGCCAGATCGTGGCGGCTGGCGAGAAAATCTGCCGCGCTATCACGTAACATTGTTGAAATATCATCCACCGCATTGCTCCGCTGTCGTGCTCTTACATTGCAATCGTGAAACCGCCGTTAACGGACAGCGCCTGCCCAGTGATATACGACGCGCCTTCGGATAATAAAAAGCACACGGGTATCGACACTTCTTCCGGCGTGGCCCAGCGGCCGAGCGGAATTTGCGCGAGATAATTTTCGGCAAAACGCTCATCGCTGCGCACTTTTTCCGTCATCGCGGTTTCGACGACGCCGAAGCACACCGCATTCGCGCGAATATTGAATTTTGCCCACTCGCGCGCAGTCGTCATCATCATGCCGAACATCGCCGCTTTCGCCGATGCGTAATTAATTTGACCGAGACTGCCGCGACGCCCGGCATCGGAAGAAATGTAAACAATGCTGCCCGGATTTTTATCGCCGGCGCGCGCGCGTTCGAGCAAATGCTTGCCCACCGCCTGCGTGAAATAAAACGAGCCGTTGACGTGCACATCCATGACCAGCTGCCATTGTTGCGGCGTCATTTTTTCAATCATCGCGGGTCGACCGATACCGGCGTTATTGACGAGTCCGTGCACGGCACCAAATGCGGTAATTGTTTTTTGCACGCTGTCGTCCGCGATACTTTGATCGGCAACGCTGCCGACAATCGGCAAAAACTTTCCACTCGGCAAAGATGCTTTTGCAGCTTCCAGCGTGTCGGCATTCATATCGACGCCGGCGACGCTGCCGCCTAATTCGATCACCAATTTACTGATGGCAAGACCAATACCCTGCCCTGCACCAGTGACAATAATCACTCGACCTTCGAGCGACATGGGGTTATTCATCGATGCACCTCATTGACGGACCGTTTATCGCGCTGATTATTTTTGTGCGCAGTTAAAGACGATGCGTGGAATTTTTAACCGAGAATTTACGCCGGGTCGAAAACTAAAAAGGCGAAATCGTTTTCTTGCGCAATGCGCGCGCGCACCGGCATGCCGATAGTGACTTGCTCCGGCTCAATTGTTTCAACCCGCGACATCATTCGTGGGCCTTCTTCCAATTCAATCAATGCGACGTTGTAAGAAACTGCGGGCGGTTTTACACGCACCACGGTGGTGGAATAAACCACACCGCGACCGCTCGCCGGCACCCACTCCAAATCGTCCGCGCCGGTTCCCGGTGCGACTGTGCGCGGATAAAACACGTAACTGCCGCTGCTCGCGCTGCGCTGGATCATAAAGCGCCCTTCTTTCAGGAACGTCTGGTAATCGAGATCGGGAAGTATGCGAGCGGTCATGGCTGTTTCAACTTTGCCTGAGCAACAATAGCTGACACTCTATCATTTATTTTTCGGCGGTGAAAGCTGCGAAACGAAAAGTGACAGGCAAAAACATCTGGACGATCGATTCGGTGAATTCGGATTTTCGACTATTGATTGTCCGACTGTAGCGGCAGAAAGTAGCGCACCACTTCAATATATAACGACACGCGCGCGCAAGCCCTGCCGCTCAACATGCGCCGAGCATTTAATGAACATCGACTATTTCAACGACATCTAATGTCAAATCTTAAAAATAAGAGGAAAGCGCCATGACCGCTAAAGCGACCATCGACATACCGGTAATTCCGCCGTTGGACCCGGCGCGTTTTGTCGATGTCGATCTGTACAGCCAAGAAATCAAAGCCGATCCATCGCCGTGGTTTTTGCAATGGGCCGACAAACCGCCGTTTTACGTGATGATTCACGGCCGCCCAAATGCGGTGCTGTGCCGTCACGAACAAGTGAAATGGGCGCTCAGCGATTACGACAGTATCAGTGCGGTACCGCAACCGGGCTGGGGCGCCGATTATCTCGATTGGTTTAACGGCTTGCCGATCGTGATCGAATTCGATCCGCCCGAGCACACGCGTCTGCGCCGGCTGATGCAACCGGCTTTTACCCCGCGCCGTGTTTCGCAATTCCAGGAAGGCATCAATCAATTGGTCGATGAAATGATCGAAATGGTCGCGGCCAAAGGTGAGTTCGACATGCCCACCGAATTTGCACAGCCGCTGGTCGCGCGTTTATTGCTCGGCACGTTCTTTCAATTTCCGATGGAAGACTGGCCGATCTTTATTAATTTCTCGCACGCGCTGGAACTGGTGGCGACGGTGCCGCCGGGCGCACCAAAACCGCAGGCGTATTTGGATGCGTATAACGCCGTCTACAAATATTGCGAAGGCATTATCGAACAGCGCCGGCGCGAGCCGAAGGACGATTTAGTCGGCAACATTATCGCGGCCGAAGAAGGCGGAACTATTACTACCGAGGAATTATTCGCGACTTTGATCGTGCTGTTTACCGGCGGCCTCGGCACCGTGTCGGGCACCATTGGCCTGTGCATGCTGCGGCTCTGTCGCCATCCCGACCAGCTGAAACTGCTGCAAGACGATCCCACCCTGCTGCAACCCGCCATTGAGGAATGCCTGCGTATCGATTCGCTCGGCAATTTTCGTCATCGTTACGTGGTGAAGGATTGCGTGGTCGACGGTGTGCCGCTGTATCGCGGCATGATCGTGCATTGCTCGATGGGCGCATCGAATTACGATCCGGAGTTTTATCCGGATCCCGGCAAATTCGATATCAAACGCAATCCGCGCGATATCAGCACGTTCGGTCACGCCACGCATTTTTGCGTGGGTCAGGGTTTGGCGCGACCTGCCGTGCGCGAATCCATTTCGCGGCTGGTAAAACGCTTTCCGAAAATTCGTTTGTCCGATCCCAACGAGACGATCGTCTACGGCGGCATGGCGACCGAACGCATGCCATTGAATATTCGCCTGCGCGTCGATTAAAGCGCAGCCTTTCACTTCATTCGGCAAGCGGCGAATATTCATGCCCAAAATTATTTATCAATTAAACGATGGCTCGACGCGCACGCTGGAAGCCAAGGTCGGCGAAAGCGTTATGCAGGTGGCGATGAGCAATAGCGTCCCGGGAATCATCGGCCGCTGCGGCGGCTTCTGTAACTGCGGAACCTGCCATGTATACGTCGGCAATGAATGGGTGAAGCAGTTGCCCGATCCGTCATTCGACGAGGACGCACTGCTCGATGAAGTGGCGGCAGAGCGCTTGCTGCACAGTCGTCTCGGTTGCCAGATCAAGATGACCGATGCGCTGGACGGCATCACCGTCGTCGTTCCCGAACAGCAAGAGTTTTAATACAAGTCAGGGAGTTATGCGGCATAGCTCGCGCCGTATAACTTTTTACTTGAACATCAAAACGTGTATCGACGTTACCAAGCGGAGCGATGCATACCGCCATCGACTGGAATCCAGGTGCCGGTGATGTACCCACCCAACTCCGACGCCAGAAACACAATTAACCCCGCCTCTTCTTCCGGCTTGCCGAATCGGTTCAGCGGAATATGAAAATTCTTGCGAATGAAATCGTCGATGTTGTTTTTGCCGATATTCAATTCGTCGGCAAAGCGCTGCACCGATGGCGTCAAAATCCATCCGGTGCCAACGGTATTGACCGTAATGCCGAACGGCCCGAGATCATTCGCCAACGTCTTGTTCAACACCACGACCGGCGCGCGCGCAACATTGTGCAACAGATGTTCGATTTCCGGTGGCGGCTCTTTCGCAGCAGCCGAACCGATATTAATTAAGCGGCCCCAACGCTTCGCTTTCATATCCGGCACCACCGCGCGCGTCAGGTACACCACGCTCATCGCCAGATCGTTAAACGCAGCCATGTAGTCCGCATCGGTCAACGTATCGAAAGTACCTTCGCCGGCTGCGCCGCCAGCTCCTAAATGCACATTACTGACGACGATATCTGGAGATCCAAAAGTATCGCGCGCAAATTGCACGGCGCGTTCGACTTCGTCCGGCTTGGTTAAATCGGCGGCGATTCCAGCAGCGCTGCCGCCGGCTTCACGTAAAGCGGCGACTGTTTCCGCCACGCCCTCTTCACCGCGACCGGTGACGACAACATGACAGCCTTCTTTCGCGAACTGCTCGGCCACCGCGCGCCCAATACCTTTGGTGCCGCCCGATACAAATGCCACTCGCCCGCCGATACCGAGATCCATATTTATTGCCCTCTATTATTGGATGAATAACGCTGCGTGCTCGCGCGCCGCAAAAACTGAAATATACTCAGCTTTTATGACGCCATCAATTACAGTTGCGCAACGTATGCGGCAAGCACGCGGTGAGTTCGTTAGAATGGCGCGGTGTGTGGCGAAAATCCCAGCAGCCGGACGGGAATCGCGTATTCGCGCACCGCCAAAAATTTATGTCTTACTCGCTACAGAACCGACGTCGATAACTGTCATCGATAACCACCATTGAGAACCACATGACCGCCACGATCAAAACCAACAAGCAGGGTCAGGAGCTTGGACCCAAAGGCCGCAGTACGCGTCAACGCTTGATGAGCGCCACCGAACGTTTGTTGAAAACGAGTTCGCCGGTGGAGCTGACCGCCGTTTCCATCGCGAAAGAAGCGGAAATGTCATCCGCCGCGTTTTATTTATATTTCGAAGATGTGCGCAATGTATTGCACGCATTGAGCGTTGCCGCAGCGGCCGAAATGGCGGAAGTGCATGCAATTTTGGCGGAACCGTGGAACCCGCAGGAGCCGGATATCAAGCACGCGATGCGCGTGGTACAGGCTTTTTATAAGGTCTACGACAAACACCGTGCGGTATTGCGGTTCTGTAATTTGGAAGCGGATCGTGGCGATGCCGATTTCGATAAAATTCGGCTTGGCATGTTGATTCCTTTTTTCGAACAATTTTCTGGGCGTATTTTCGAAGCGGCTAGCGAAAACGGTAGCCGTTATTCGCGTGGCGATGCATACGCCGAAGCAATTACGCTGGTCGCAGCTCTGGAGCGCAACGCATCGAGCGATCCCGCGCGCGTGCAAAACGCCATCGGTACCAAACGGCTGCAGGAAGCAATGGCGCGCTTGATTGCTTGGCGCTTCAGCAAAGATTCTTTAACGGTGAGAAAGTTGGATTCCAGCGAAGCGGAGTCAAGCTCCGACAAAGAATCGAATTCGGCAAGCGCAAAAACTCCGAAGAAAACAGCTAAAAAAGCGGTGCCGTTAAAAACGCCAAAAATCAGCAGCAAATAAAATAATTCGCGGTGCCTTCGTGCCGCACATTATTTTCCAATCGATCACGTCGTTAACTCTCGATGATTTCGTCAACATAATTCAATAGCGATTGCAGTGGCCTCGCCACCACCGATGCATAAACTCGCCACGCCGCGCTGCTTGTTGTGGCGACGCAACGCATGCAACAAGGTCACGATAATGCGTGCGCCGGATGCACCGATCGGATGACCGAGCGCGCAGGCGCCGCCGTGAATATTTACGCGCTCGTGTGGAATATCGAGATCTATCATCACGGCCATTGGCACTACCGCGAAGGCTTCGTTGATCTCGTACAAATCGACATCGCTCGCCTGCCAATCGATTTTTTTAAATAATTTATTGATCGCCACGGTGGGTGCAGTAGTAAACCAACTCGGCTCATGCGCATGGCTCGCATGTCCAACAATGCGCGCCAACGGCGTTATTCCCAGCTCAATCGCGGTCGATTGCCGCATCATCACCAACGCTGCGGCACCGTCATTAATCGAGCTGGACGAAGCGGCGGTAATCGTTCCGTCTTTTTTAAACGCGGGTTTTAACGTCAGGATTTTTTCGATTTTTATTTTGCGCGGACCCTCGTCCGAATCGATCACCACATCGCCATTTTTTGCGCTGATCGTAACCGGTGCAATTTCCGCCGCGAAAGCGCCGCTAATCGCAGCCTGTTGTGCGCGCGTCACCGATTCAATCGCAAACGCATCCTGCTGCGCACGCGTGAATGCGTATTTCGCCGCGCAATCCTCGCCAAATGTCCCCATCGAGCGGCGCGCGCCGTTCGGCGCAATGTCGTACGCGTCTTCGAGACCATCCATCATCATATGATCGAAAATCTGGTTATGGCCCATGCGATATCCGCCGCGCGCTTTCGCCAAAATATACGGCGCGTTGGTCATGCTCTCCATGCCGCCGGCAACCACAATTGTGGCCGAACCGCCACGCAACATATCGTCGGCGAACATCACCGCCTTCATACCGGAACCGCACACCTTGCTGATCGTCGTGCACGCGACCGATGTCGGCAAGCCGGCGCCGAGTACAGCTTGTCGCGCCGGCGCCTGCCCCTGTCCCGCCGGCAATACGCAACCAATTAATGCTTCATCGATTTGCGCGCCATTAATTCCTGCGCTCTGCAATGCCGCTTGAATCGCGACCGCGCCGAGTTGCGGTGCACTCAACGCGGATAGCTCGCCTTGGAAGGCGCCCATCGGTGTGCGCGCGGCGGAAACAATAACAATCGGATCGTTCGCTGAATCGTAAGTGGACATCGTATTCATTCCTGTAAATTAATTATTTCGCCGCCATCCGAATCGCGCCGTCGAGACGAATCGTTTCGCCATTCAACATGGGATTTTCGCAAATGTGTTTTACCAGCTGTGCGTATTCGCTGGGACGACCGAGCCGCGATGGGAACGGTATCGAACGGCCCAACGAATCCTGCACATCCTGCGACATACCTTTCAGCATCGGTGTTTCAAAAATACCGGGCGCAATCGCCATCACGCGAATACCCTGCGGCGCCAATTCGCGCGCAATCGGCAGCGTCATGCCGACAATGCCGGCCTTCGATGCCGAGTACGCGGCTTGGCCGATCTGACCTTCAAAGGCTGCGACCGACGCGGTGCTAATCAAAACGCCGCGCTCGCCTTCCGCGTTGGGCGCGTTGCGACTCATTGCTTCGGCGGCGAGACGAATCATATTGAATGCACCGATCAAATTGATCGTGATCGCGCGCGTAAAATTATCCAATTTATGCGGGCCGTTTCTGCCGAGCACTTTTTCGCCCGGTGCGATGCCCGCGCAATTTATCAATCCATGCAAGCCACCGAAAGTTTCAACGGCAGTATTGACCGCCGCTTGCGCGCTGTCGGCATCGGTCACATCGGTGCGCACGAAACGTACATTGGCGCCGAGCTCCTGCGCGAGCTTTTCACCGGGCTCAACACCGATATCGGCGATGACAACTTTCGCGCCGGCCGCGACCAACATACGCACCGTCGCCGCGCCCAAACCGGACGCACCGCCGGCGACGATAAATACAGACTGAATGATTTCCATCACAACCTTCCTTAATGATTTCGCACCAAGTTAATGATCAATGAAATGCTGCGTACTTAAGCAACAGATAAATTAATAGCTGACATAGTATCATTTATTAAAAGTTTGTCGCAGCGCTGCGATTGCCGACCAGCGCGATCAATGCGACACTGCGGCGATGATTTCAACATTCAAAAAACACTCAGGCTGGATTTGGCTGCTGTGCTTCGCGCTGATTGCGGTGCGAATCGGCGGCGCACATCTGCATTTGTGTTTCGATGGCATGGAACAACCGCTGGCGATTCATGCCGGCGATATTGCCGAGCACGACGATCATTCCGATGTACCCCATTCCGATACCGATTTAAATTTGGTCGATAGCGGCATTGCCAAAACCATTACTCAACTGTTTCACTTGCCGGCATTGATCGCCGCGATTGTGCTGCTGTGTTTGCAAACCGTAGCGCGCGGTATTCCAAGCGCAACCTATAACCCGCCCTTGTTCCGCTTTATTCCGCACCGATTTTCCGCGCCACGCGCACCGCCCCGTTAAACCTTCCACACCCTTAATCGACCATTAAAGGTTCACACGCTTAGCGCGTGAACATGCGTTGCCGTGGGAGGCTTCGATGAAACAAATTTTCAGACGCCCGCTTTGTGCTGGCGGATTGCGCGCGCGTCGATTTTTTGCACGCCCAATAAACACATGCTGCATCGCACTCGCACTGTTTTCTTCGGTTACGGTCGCGGCGGATTTTGCCGAGCCACGCGGCGACCTCACTTTATCGGCGGCGATTTCCGCTGCGTTGTTGCGCAATCCCGCGTTGCACAGTGCGAGCTTCAATGTGCGTATTGCCGACGCACAAATTGCGCAAGCGCAAAGACGGCTCGCTCCCGAAGTCGGAATATCGCTGGAAAACTTCGGCGGTGCGCTCGGTAACGATGTGCTGGAATCGACACTGAGTCTGAGTCAGGTTATCGAGCTTGGTGACAAGCGCAATCGGCGTATCGATACTGCACGCGGCAGTCGCGATAGCAGTGTGATCGAACGCGAAGCGAAACAGCTCGATGTACTCGCCGAAGTGACACGGCGTTTTATCGATGTCGCTGCGCAGCAGGAACAATTGCTATTAATTCGTCGCAGCACCGAATTAACCGCCACGACTTTGAAAGCCATCACCCAGCGAGTTGCCGCCGCGCGTTCGCCGGAAGCGGAAAAAAATCGAGCGACGATTGCGCTGGGCCGCGCGCAACTGGATGAGGAACATGCCAGGCATATTTTGCTGAGCGCGCATCGACGGTTAGCCGCGTTGTGGGGTAGCACCGAGCCAAATTTCGGCGATGCGCAGGCCAATTTATTTGCGCTACCCGCCGTCGATACCTTCGAGAAATTGACGGCAAAATTAAAAGCCAATCCGGATTTCTTGCACTTCGCCAGCGAAGCGCGATTGCGCGACGCCGAATGGCAACTCGCACAGGCCGAAGCAAAATCAAATATCACCGTCGGCGCCGGTCTGCGGCACTTTGAAGAGACTGGCGCCACCGGTTTCGTCGTCAACATGTCCATGCCGCTCAACTTCGGCAATCGCAATCGCGACGCAATCGGTGCAGCGGCATTGCGCCGCGAGCAAGTAGCGGTAGACGAACAAAATGCCTTTATGACGACGCAGGCGACATTGTTCGAGTTCTATCAAACGCTGCAACAAGCGCGTTCCGAAGTCTCAGTGTTGCGCGAACAATTAATTCCGCAAGCCGAAGCGGCACTAACGCAAACGCGTTACGGCTATGAGCGCGGGCGATTCTCTTATTTGGAACTGGCCGATGCCCAGCGCGAGTTAATTGCACTGCAACGCAACGCCATCGAATCCGCCGCCACCTATCACCGTACGCGCGCCGAAATCGAACGCCTCACTAATTCGTCGCTTACCGCTTCTCAGGATTAATCGCCATGATTAAAAATTTATTCATCGCTCGTTTGTTCGCAGCGTTAACGCTAGTTGCGTTAACGGCTTGTAATAATTCGACACCGCCATCGACCGAATCAAAAGCCGATCAACACGCCAGCGATTTCGAGCGCGGCCCGCACAATGGCCGGTTGCTACGCGATGGCGAGCTTGCAATTGAAATAGCTATTTTCGAAAGCGGAACAGCGCCAGAATTTCGCGTTTATGCAACGGAAAAAAGCAAAGCACTAAATCCGAACGAGATAAAACTCGATGTCGAATTAAAACGATTTGCCGGAGTCACTGATCATCACAGCTTCACTGCAAAAAACGATTACCTTGTCAGCGCCGCCGAAGTCTACGAACCACATTCGTTCGATGTAGAGGTGAATGCCACCTATCAAAATAAAAAACACCACTGGGAGTATGCAACGTACGAAGGACGCACAACGATTTCAAATGTGATGGCGCAAGCGAGCGGCATCGAAACCCGCGCCGTTGCTTCCGGCACAATCAAGCAAACCATTTCGCTGTATGGCACCGTTCAACCGGACGCAGCGCGCGTACGCGCCATTACTGCGCGCTTTCCCGGCGTCATTCGTAACGTGAGTGCCGATATCGGCACGCAGGTCAGTGCAGGTCAAGTGCTGGCACAAATCGAAAGTAATGAAAGTTTGCAAACCTATGCGGTGACGTCGCCGATTACAGGCATAGTCATTCGGCGTCGCGCGAATCAAGGCGAAACCGCAGGCGCCGAACCATTATTCGACGTAGCCGATTATTCGCAGCTGTGGGCCGTATTGAATATCTTCCCGCGCGATCGCGCAAAAATTAAAGCCGGTCAATCCGCTTTAATTAATAGCGCTGATGGCTTCGCGAAAACCCCCGGAAAAATTGCCGCGATCGTTAACGGCGTGGCCATTGATGACGGCGTACATGCACAGCCGACATTGAATGCGCGCGTGTTACTCGATAATCGCGACGGCCAATGGATCGCCGGGCAGTTCATTAATGCCGATGTCGTCGTAGCGGAATCATCAGCTCCATTCGTAGTGCCGCTCACCGCTTTACAAACCTATCGCGATGGCGATGCCGTATTTCTTAACGAGGGCGAAACCTATCAGGCGCAACCGATTTTATTGGGAAAGCGCGATAACGAAAATGTTGAAATTCTCAGCGGACTAACCGCTGGCACGCAAATAGTTGTGTCCAATTCGTACCTGATAAAAGCCGACATCGAAAAATCGGGGGCGAGCCATGACCATTGAATCGAATCGCGATGCGCTGCCATCTACACTTCTGGGAAAAATAATCGATTTGTCACTGCGGCGCCGTTGGTTGGTCATGGCAGTAACACTCGCTATCGCGTTGCTCGGCGTATTTAATTTTTTTCGGCTGCCGATAGATGCGGTGCCGGATATCACCAACGTACAGGTACAAATCAATACCGAAGCCGATGGCTATTCGCCGCTGGAAATCGAACAGCGCATTTCTTATGTCATCGAAAATGCCATGGCAGGTTTACCGAAGCTCGATTACACGCGCTCGCTATCGCGCTACGGATTGTCGCAGGTCACGGTCGTATTTAAGGACGGCACCGATATTTATTTTGCGCGGCAACTGGTCACTGAACGCATCGCACAGGTGCGCGGACATCTATCGGCGGAATTGGAACCAACCATGGGGCCTCTTGCGACCGGCCTTGGCGAAATTTTTATGTTTACGTTAAGCGCCAACAAACACGCGAGAAAATCCGACGGCATGCCTTACAACGCAATGGATTTGCAAGATGCAATGCGCTGGATAGTGCGTCCACAGTTGGCAAAAGTTGCTGGTATTACCGAAGTGAACAGCATCGGTGGCGACGAGCGCCAATTGGTCGTAGCACCGTGGCCGCAAAAACTGCTGGCTAATGGCCTAACGCAGCAGGATTTAATCGACGTGCTGGCACGCAATAACTCAAATCGCGGCGCCGGTTATACCGAACGCAATGGCGCGCAATATTTAATTCGCTCGCCGGGCCAAGTCACCGATTTAAACGACGTGAAGCGAATCGTAATAAAAACCATCGCCGCCACGCCATTGATGCTAAGCGATGTCGCCGATATATATTGGGGCGCCGCCTTGCGTACTGGCGCAGCGACAATGAATGGCGAAGAAGTTGTGCTCGGCACGGTGTCCATGTTGGTAGGTGAAAATAGCCGCACGGTGGCGCGCGCAGCAGCAAAAAAATTAACGGAAATTCAAGCCAGCCTGCCGCGCGGTATTGAAGCGCGTGTTGTTTACGATCGAACCACGCTGGTCGATAAAACCATTGCGACGGTAAAAAAGAATTTGCTCGAAGGTGCGGTACTTGTGATCGCCGTTTTATTTTTATTACTTGGAAATTTTCGCGCTGTCTTGATCACCGCTGCGGTAATTCCGCTGGCTATGTTAATCACCATTACCGGCATGGTAAAAAATCAGGTGTCCGCCAATTTGATGTCGCTGGGCGCACTCGACTTCGGCTTAATTGTCGATGGAGCAGTGATCATTGTTGAAAACTGCATCCGCAAATTGGGCGCTGCCTATCACGACCGCGCCACGCCGCTGTCGTTGCGCGAGCGCTTAAATATCGTTTACGCATCGACCAATGAAGTCATTCGCCCTAGCCTCTTTGGCGTCGGCATTATTGCGGCGGTGTATTTACCGTTATTCGCGCTGACCGGCGTAGAAGGAAAAATGTTTCAACCGATGGCTGCCACAGTGGTGATGGCATTGATTGGCGCGCTGGTGCTGTCGCTGACATTTGTGCCAGCGGCAATTGCCCTAACGATGACGGGCCCGGTTGCAGAAAAAGAAAATCGCTTGATGGTTTTTCTGAGCAGCCGCTACGCGCCATTATTAAAGGCCGTATTGCGTTGGCGCGTTGCCATCGTCATTGCCGCGCTGCTTTTAGTCGCGCTGTGCACCGCACTCGCAATGCGTCTGGGTACGGAATTTATTCCCAATCTCGACGAGGGCGATATTGCGCTGCACGCACTACGCATTCCCGGCACCTCATTAACTCAGGCCGTAGCGATGCAAAAACTATTGGAAAGTGAAATCAGAAAAATACCGGAAGTCGAACGCGTCGTCGCAAAAATCGGCACTGCTGAAGTCGCGACCGATCCAATGCCGCCGAGTGTTGCCGATACATTTGTCATTCTGAAAAATCGCGGAGAATGGCCCGATCCGAACAAATCGAAAGTTGAGCTGGTGCGCGAACTGGAAATTATTGTCGATAACGTACCCGGTAATAATTATGAATTCACACAGCCGATTCAAATGCGCTTTAACGAATTAATTTCCGGCGTGCGCGCCGACTTAGCGGTGAAAGTGTATGGCGACGATCTGGACGTATTACTCAAGCAAGCGGAAAAAATCGAAGCAGAGTTAAATAAAATTCCCGGAGCCGCCGATGTGGAAACCGAACAATCCACCGGCTTACCGATGATGACCATTACACCAAAACGAGATTTACTCGCACGTTATGGTTTGGCTATCGACGATGTGCAAGCGGTTATTGGCACAGCCTTCGGCGGCGAGCGTGCCGGATTATTATTCGAGGGCGATCGGCGTTTCGATATCGTAGTTCGGTTACCCGAGAATCTGCGCAAAAATCCGCAGATTCTCGAACAATTAACCGTGCCGCTGCCGCGCGGCGGTTATGTGCCGCTACGCGAAATTGCGGAGATGTCAATTTCCACCGGCCCCAATCAAATCAATCGCGAAAACGGTAAGCGTCGTATCGTAGTCACCGCCAATGTGCGCGGTCGCGATCTCGGCAGCTTTGTGCGCGATGTACAACTTAGCGTCAGTAATAATGTGCAATTGCCGGAAGGCTACTGGCTGCAATACGGCGGCACTTTCGAACAGTTGCAATCGGCCAGTCAGCGGCTCGCGATTGTGGTGCCTGCTGCACTTGCTCTTATTCTCGGCTTGTTGTTTTTGGCGCTCGGTAGTTGGCGCGATGCGCTGATTATTTTTTCTGGCGTACCGCTTGCGTTAACGGGTGGCGTCATTGCGCTGTGGCTACGCGACATTCCGTTGTCGATTTCCGCCGCCGTCGGGTTTATCGCGCTCTCCGGCGTCGCGGTTTTAAACGGCTTGGTTATGATTAGCTTCATTCGCGATCTGCGAAAAGATAATCGAATGCTTGAGGCCGCAATTATCGAAGGCGCAATGGTGCGCTTACGCGCAGTATTGATGACGGCATTAGTTGCAGCACTTGGCTTTGTACCGATGGCATTAAATAGCGGAATCGGTTCGGAAGTGCAGCGACCGCTCGCGTCGGTCGTCATTGGCGGAATTATTTCATCGACATTGTTAACGCTGCTGGTATTGCCTGCGCTGTATCGACTATTAAATAAAGAACACGCGGTTAATCGTTAATTTACTTATCGGGCTAGAAGATAATTAGTGGCTGCTTTCGCTGACACGTGTGTAGGATCTTTCTTTGCCTGATAGCGAGGATTTTAGTTTTAGCGCAGAAGCTTCGACAACCAAAACCTGATCTTCGTCTTCACGCAGCTCAACCGGCAACTCTGGAAAGTTATGGAGATAAGTCCAATTAATTTTATCGGCATGCCGCGACCACAAACCGGTCGCGGCAAGAAATAATCGCTCGCCTGTGCGCACGTTGACCGCAAATGAAAGATCCGATTTTACTTCGAAGCGATTCGGGTCAACAGTTTACGGCAACAGAAACAGATAGATTTTTTTACAAAATAGAAGCCTATAGTTTATGACCATATATCAACACTAAAAAAACACCATAAACGCACAACAAAAACATTAAAAATTCACTCTGCATTTATGCGGTAACCGCCCTCTTAATTCTTATCTCTACTTAAAAATTAAATCTTCGACAATTGTTGCCGGGCTGATCCGTGAGCACCAAATTGTTGTTCCTGAGCGAACACTTAGAATTCTCATTGAAATGTTTCATATAAAAATAATCAAGTCGCTCTGACAGTTAATTTTTAAACAGCGGATAAACGTTAATTTTCACTGGGTTTTACGGCTAATAACCAATCAAATAAATTATCGACGTAATGATTATTTATCGTGGCATGGAGTTTGTTATAGCAACGAGCCAACTTATTTCTATAAAAGGATTTCACCTGTGCCAAGTAATGTTCCATTTCGCCTATCTCCGATCGTGGTGCTACTTGCGAGCATCGGCCTCTTCAGCAGCAGCGTAAGTTATGCTGCCGACGACACTGCCATTGCAGAATTAAAAGCAACACTGGAACGCGTGCAGCAGGAAAATGCCCGCGTCAGTGCAGAGAACACCCGCCTACGCCAGGAATTGGAAACATCTAAGAAAGGCACGCCAGTCGAAACGCCGGTGGCAGTTGCTCCAGCGCCTGTAGAAGAAGAGAAAAAAGCGAACCAACCGACGCAGCTCAAAGGTGTAGTTGTGCGCGGCAAAACCACCAATAAGCTCGCAGCACAGCAAGATGTTCCGATTTCAGTTGTTGCCATCAGTGGCGACGAGTTGGATCGTTTGGGCGGCAATACCATGCGCGATGTTATAAAACGCGTTTCAAATATTTCGCGACAAGATCGCAGTAATGCGCGCAGCTCCGACCTCACTTTGCGTGGCATCGGTCGCCGACCAAATTCGGAGGCACTTGATCCAAGCACGTTGGTTAGTGTCGATGGTGTCAGTTATGTGTATAGCGGCCTTTCCGCGTGGGATTTTGTCGACGTAAATACGGTTGAAGTGTTACGCGGCCCCACCGGCACCGCTGGGGGTAAGAATGCCAGCGTAGGCGCGGTGAATTTCACTACCAATCGGCCTTCGTTCACGCCGAGCACCGATATTTCATTGCGCGTAGGCGACCACGACACCGTGATGGCATCGGCCGCTGTGGGCGGACCAGTTATTGAAGATTTATTGGCATGGCGCGGTACGTTCTATGTCGACAAACAAGAAGGCGAATTCGGCAACAAATACGACGGCGGTGATAACACTTATACAGACCGCAATAAAATTTCCGGCAAAGTGCAATTCTTATTTACACCCGTCGAGAATTTTTCCGCGCTGGTTAGTGTGGATTTGCAACCGAATACCTTTGAAAACGACAACGGTCTCAACTTTTTCCACAACACAATTCCCACTTATTCGAATGGCGATGCAACCAGCACGGCCAATGATGCTGCAACACGGCTAGGCCGGCGCTGGTTTGGTCAATTGCAGAGTTATAACTACAACAATAACTACATCAATGACCGTAGCGGCACACAAAACCAAAACGATCAGCGCGCATTGTTAACCGGCATGCGCGGCGGTTCGGCACAATTAGATTGGAACATCGACAAGTACACGCTGACGTCGATAACTGCGTATAGAAAATTATATTTCGATGCGCGCAATGATGAGGGAACGCCATTTGATATTTCCGCGCAGGGCGGTGGCGGCCTCGATTACCGCCAATTCAGCCAAGAATTAAAACTAGCATCGGAGATTGGCGGCGCGGTCGATTGGGTAACCGGGGTTTATTACATTCGTAACCGCAATGCGGTGGATTCAAAAACCGGCTGGGGTGCCGATGCCGGCGCCTGGTTTGCTACCAAACCGCAATATGATTATCTGGACAACCCAACAAACGGTTTAGCCGGTCGCTATCTGCTACAGAACTCCTTAAACGGTTTGCGTAAATTCGGCCAGGCGGTTAATGAAAACTCGAGTCCAGCAATTTACGGCCAGTTAAATTGGCACATCACAGATCCGTTGACACTTTCGACTGGTCTTCGGATCACACATGAGGATCGCACGGCGAGCAACTTCGCAGTTATCCAGGATAATGGCTACGCACCGGAGTTGAATGGTTCCTTGGCCAATGGCATACAGCTCAGTGGTTTTGATTCCTACTACAACACAACCACTGGGGCCGTTTCTGTTTTGGACGGCGCAATCGTACCTGCCGGAACACCAGGATCAGTAGTAGTCGCCGCAAATACCGGCGCGCTTACCACTAACTCCACGAGCGGTACGCGATATAACACCGCCGTAGCCCAAGCTGACGCTGCCGCAAGCAAATACTTTGGTGCAGCCAATTATGCAGCGCTCACACAACCACAGAAAAAAGCACTTTATTACGCCCAGGCGATTCGCAAAGCACAGCTTGGCTTACTTTATCCAGAACAAAACTCCGAACGTTTTTCTAAAACTCAATACACCTATTTCCTAAGCCCAAGCTATAAATTCAACGATCAGCTCACCGGATACCTCACTTATCAACATGGCGAAAAAGCAGGTGTAGCTCAGTTTGTTAACGGCTTTTCCGCGACGCTGAAGCCTGAGATAACCGACAATATCGAACTTGGTTTCAAATCGTCTTTGCTGGATAAAACACTGACACTGAATGCCGATATTTTCCTGTCAGAAATTAAAGACTACCAACAAGGCGCCCAGGTGGTGGATGACTACACTACGGGAATAAATCGGCAGAACGGCGATCTTAATACCATCGCCTACACGGCGATAACAGGCACCGCGCCTAAAGTCGAAGTAAAAGGTTTAGAGTTCGACGCGTTTTATTCCGGCATTCCTTACACAACATTGCGTTTGTCCGGTGCATACAACGACGCAAAATATAAAGACTTTCCAAATTCGCAACAGCCGCTCGAAAACGCTTACAAAGATGCACC
This sequence comes from Verrucomicrobiaceae bacterium, assembly GCA_028293825.1. GTDB lineage: Bacteria > Pseudomonadota > Gammaproteobacteria > Pseudomonadales > CAMLJR01 > CAMLJR01. Next base: position 19,069 of record JAQGNY010000044.1, on the reverse strand, counting down.
GGCATTTAGGGACGTGAGTGGCAAAACATTACCGGGGGCGGCCAAATGGACGGGCAATATGGGTGGCGATTTCCGTTTGCCCGTTGCGGGCAACAAGGAATTTCATACCGACATCAATTACTACGTCACAAGTCGTTACAACAATGACGTGACCTTATCCGATTACACCTGGATTCACGGTTACGCCATTGCGGATCTTGGTATTGGTTTAGGACGGCAAGATCGAACGTGGGATGTAACATTCCTGGTGAAAAATCTGTTCGACGTACAAGCGAAGACGTATGGTTTTTCTAACGGCGTGCTCGATACGACACCTCGTTGGATCGGGGTGCAGTTCGATAGCAAATTTAATTAATAATGTGCGTGGCGTAAGCAGTTAACGCCACGCACTTTCTTGAACCTGGATAAATCGTTACGACAATCCCGCCACCGGAATCAACGCGCCATTAATCGCGCGCGCAAAATCCGAAGCAAGAAAACAAATCACATTCGCCAAATCTTCCGGCGCCACCCATTTAATAAAATCAGCATCGGGCATATCGGCGCGATTGCGCGCGGTGTCGATCACACTCGGCAACACCGCGTTGACGTTGATGCCGTTATTTTTTACTTCTTCCGCCAGCGATTCGGTCAAGCGCATGACGACGCTTTTGCTTGCGCAATATGTACTCATATTCGCAGCGCCTTTTAGAGCGCCGAGCGCACCGACATTGACGATTGCGCCGCGACCTTGCATCAATAATTTCGGCACGGCTGCACGCACCGCGTTTTGCAATGTCCCCACGTTCAATGCGAACAAGTGATTCCATTGCGCGTCGGTAGTTTCGAAAACACGCGGGCCCATATCGAAACCGCCGGCCAAATTAAATAATGCATCGAATTTTTCTAACCCATCGAAACATTCCTGTGTTGCTTTTGCGTCGGCGAGATTTACGGCGTGGCGACTGATATTTTTTTCGTGCTGCGCCAGCTGCTCCGGCGCAAACGCAATATCGAGCAAGATTACTTTGGCGCCGAGTGCAAGCGCTCTATCGGCAACAGCGCGCCCTAGCCCGCCGTTAGCCCCAGTGATGACGATGGTTTTATTATTCAACATGGCGACTTTCCTTTAAGCTCTAAATTAAAATTAATGCCGTAACGCTGCACGCCGATATGCGGCCGGCGATACACCAAGAAAACGTTTAAATGTTTTTGCAAAAGCAATTTCCGATTGATAGCCGACACTTTCTGCAACTATCGCTGTGCGTTTTTCACCGTTGGTAAATTGCAACGCCGCTAAATGCATACGCCAGCGCGTTAAATATTGAATCGGCGGCTCCCCAATTAAATGTGCGAACCGTTCTGCGAGTGCCGAGCGCGACATGCCGGCCACCTCCGCCAAAATAGCCAGCGTCCAGCTGTGTTGCGGTGTGCTGTGCATCGCCTGCAATACTTTAGCGATGCGCGCATCGGAAAGACCGCGCAACCATCCCGATGTTTCCGTGGGATTTTGCACCCAATGCACTTGGATAATTCGCAGAAATAATAATTCGGCAAGGCGCTTCGATATTGCCGCGTAACCCGGCGCATTCGCCGCTGCCATTTGAATTTCTTCCGCGATTAAATTCATCAACGGTTGCAGCCAGCGCCGCGTTTGCGCGTCGGCATTATTCAGATAAATAAATTCCGGCAACGAATTAATCAGCATTGCGCCGGTATCGGCTGGCAAATCGATAGCGCCGCCGACTAATTCGGTGATGCGCCCGCCGCCGCCGTGATGCAAATCGAATGGCGGAACATTGCGCCAATCGATGCTGTAGTCCGGTGAGTAGTGCGCGCGAATTAAATCCACTAACGGTTCAATCGATACGTCGGGAGCAGACGCAAACACGCTGGTCGTCGGCCGTGTGAACATCACAAAATCGCCGTTTTCCAAAAGTTGCGGTGTCTGCGCCGGTCGTAGCAGCCAGCAATTGCCGGAAGTAACACTGAGAAAATGCACTGTACGCGTGTGCGGAATTTCGTAACCCCACGGTGCAGTCAGCGTTTGCCGACCGAAAAAAGTGCTTTCGATTTGAATCGCGGAGAGGATATCGCTGAGCAAATCCATCGCGGCCTCGATTTATTTTTTACGCAAAACTGGCGGCGCTTTTTTAATTTTTGCGCCGACGGCTTTCGCTTCGCTCGCGGGTGCCTGCAATGCCAGCCAAATCAAATCGGCCATATCGTCTTGCAATGTGGCCGAAGGTGATTTCTTTTCCTGCGAGTGCAATAGAAAACACAACCGATCCATCAGCAACAACAACAGCATTAATTTATTTTGTACACGTGGACGCTGCGCCACGGGATAACGCTCCAACAAGCGCGTCAGTGTCGCGGTTAATTCGTAGCCATCGGGAATGACATCGGCGGCAATTTCCGGCTCCGCGCCCATCGCGTCCCACAATGCTTCACAGCGCACATGCGTGCGTCGCCACATCTGCGCGTACTCGTCGACCCAAGCACGAATATCCTGCCAGGTCGGTGCCGTTTCATTATCGAAAGCCACCATCGTCGCGCGAATTTCCGCACTGACTTCATCGCGAAACAAACGCACCAGATCCGCTTTGCTGCGAAAGTGCTGATAAAAAGTGGTGTGTGTGGTGCCGGCGCGTTTTGCAATTTGCTGCACGGTGGTTGCGCGGAAACCCTGTTTTTCGAATAATTCGGTAGCCGCTTTAATCAAGCGTTCGCGCGTCAATCGTTTAAATTCATCGCGCAGCGAAGCCGGCTGCTTTTCATCCGCAATATCAACCTGTTTTTTTTCGACTGAATCAACCGCTGTTTTTTTTGCCAATTTATCTACCCTTCTATTTTTTGCACTTTTCTTTTTTTGCTTTCTTTTCGCTTTCTTCAGCTTTTTCAAATTTTCTTAATGTGTTTTCTCTTTATTTGTCGCAACAGCGTTCAGCATATTTTAATTTCCGGCGAGTCTGCAGCAGACCTATGCATCGGTAGTCTATCAATAACTTCTAATCTGACCTACTTCTTATAAGTTGAGCTTACACTTGTAAAGTTAATTTCATGCATGTTAGCTTACCGCCCGCTCGCACAACATAACAATCGCATCGCCATGCATAACTCATTGAGAGGAGACCGACATGGGCCTCGCACACACGCCAGATCGGGCGACGCTGCTCGATATCTACCGGAAAATGACGCTGATTAAACAAAACGACGAGAAATCGCGCGCGATCATTCTGTCCGGCAAAATCCCGATGGTTTATTACTCGCCGCGCGGTCAGGAAGTGATTCCCTCCGCGATCTCGGTGAATCTGAAAGCCACCGACAATATCTGCACGATTTATCGCGGCACGCACGACATGCTGGCGAAAGGCGTTCCGCTGAAAGATTTATGGGCAGAGCTTGCCGGCAAAAGCACCGGCACCTGTAAAGGCAAAGGCGGACCGATGCATATCACGCATCCCGCCTCGGGCGTGCTTGTGACGACCGGCATTGTCGGTTCGAGCCTGCCGATTGCGAATGGCGTAGCGTTGGCCTCGCAAATTCGCGGCGATGGCGGCGTTGCGGTCGCGTATTTCGGCGACGGCGCATCGAATATTGGCGCCTTCCACGAAGCATTGAATATGGCTGCGGTGTGGAAACTGCCGGTGATTTTCGTCTGCCAGAACAACCTCTACGGCGAGCACACCAAATACGAAAAAACTACGGCGGCAAAACGCGTGGCCGATCGCGCCGATAGTTATCAAATTCCCGGCGTACGCGTCGATGGCAATGATCCGCTGGCGATGTACGACGCCGCAAAAACCGCAATCGATCGCGCCCGCGCGGGTGACGGTCCGACGTTAATTGAAGCGATGACATTCCGCTTTTACGGCCACGTGTTCGGCGACGCCGATCGCTACATGGACGACGGCGAAAAGAAAGCGGCGATGGCAAACGATCCGGTGCCGCGTTTCCGCCAATGGTTGATCGACAACGGTCACAGCAGCGATGCCGATTTAAGCGCAATGGAAACGGCTGTTGGCAAAGAGATCGATGAAGCTATCGAAGCGGCCATCGCTGCGCCATTCCCGGATGTTGCGGAGTTGCGCAAGGATGTTTTCGCCGAAGAAATTCCCGCTTAAAAAATCGCTTGAATGCTTAACGCCACATTGAAAGGCGCTGCAAAAGCGCGTGGAGAATAACGATGGAAAATGCTGCTGCAAGCAAATCGCAAAAAGTAAATATGATCCAGGCGCTGAATATGGCGCTGCACGAAGCGATGGAAAAAGATAAAAACGTCATCGTGTTCGGTGAAGACGTTGCCGACCCCGAAGAAGGCGGCATCGTCGGCGTGACTAAAGGTCTGTCGACAAAATACGGCGAGCTGCGCGTGCGCTCGACACCGATTTCCGAACAGGCCATTGTCGGCGCGGCGATCGGTGCCGGCATTGTCGGTATGCGCCCGGTCGCAGAAATCATGCTGATGAATTTCACCACGGTGGCGATGGACATGATCGTCAATCACGCGGCGAAATTGCGCTTCATGTCGGGCGGCCAAACGCATGTACCGATCACAATTCGCACGGCAACCGGCAGCGGTCTCGGCGTTGGCGGTCAGCACGCGGATTATTACGAAGCCTGGTTCGCGCACGTGCCCGGCTTAAAAGTAGTGATGCCCTCCTCACCGGCCGAAGCCTATGGCTTATTGCTGTCGTGCATTGAAGACGACGACCCGTGCATTTTTGTCGAAAACACGTTGCTGTATTTCGCACCGGGCACACCGCCCGTTCCGGGCACGCGAATTCCACTCGGCAAAGCCAATGTCATTCGCGAAGGCAATGACGTCACGCTGATTTGCTACGGCCCGCATGTCGCACCATCGCTTGCTGTTGCCGATGCGCTCTCGCAGGAGAATATTTCAGTCGAAGTGATCGATCTGCGCACGATTGCGCCGTGGGATAAAGCCACGGTGCTGGCATCGGTCGCCAAAACCAGACGCGCGGTCATCACCCACGAAGCAGTGAAACCGTTCGGCGTAGGCGCCGAAATTTCGTCGGTAATTCACGAGGAATTATTCAGCCAACTGAAAGCGCCGGTGCAACGCGTCGGCGCGCCGTACAGTCCAGTGCCCTATTCGAAGCCGCTGGAAACCGCATTTATGCCGGGTATCGAAACCATCAAGGCTGCAGTGCTGAAAACGATCAATCGCTAAATTTTTAGTAGACGAGAAAACTATGGCCACAGAAATTTTATTACCGAAAGTCGGCTTCTCAATGAACGAAGGCACGCTGGCCGAATGGCTGGCGGAAGACGGCGCCACCGTTACCGCAGGCCAGCCGTTGTATCTGCTGGAAAGCGATAAATCCGCGCAGGAAATCGAAGCGCCTGCAGCGGGTAAATTAAAAATTATTGCCGCCGCTGGCGAAGTGTATGAAGTCGGCACCGTCCTTGGCGAAATAGAGTGATGGTGAAATCGAGCGAGCGCGAAATTAAATGAGTGACGACAACAAACCCGCTGCGATTTCGGCGATAGACGCGCTTGGCGCACTGCCGCCTTTGCCTGCTTTCGATTTCAGTTTGTTCGGCGAAACTGAGGTGCAGCCGCTGGCGCGTATCAGAAAATTAACGGCCGGCTTCCTCACGCGAAATTGGTCGATGATTCCGCATGTCACGCATTGCGACGACGCCGATGTCACTGTGCTCGACGCATTGCGCAAAATGCAGATCGGCGACGGCAAAATCAGTCTGATAGCGTATTTGGTGAAAGCGATTACTGCCGCGCTGAAGGAATTCCCGCAATTCAATGCGTCGCTCGACGGTTCACCGGCAGCGAAAGATGCCAAATTGATTTTGAAAAAATACGTTCATATCGGCGTGGCGGTCGACACGCCAAAAGGTTTGCTGGTGCCAGTCATTCGCAATTGCGACCAGAAAAGTCTGAGTGAAATCTCGCACGAGATCGCAGCCATATCAGCGAAAGCGCGCGACAAAGGACTAACGATGGATGAAATGTCCGGCGGCTGTTTTTCGATAAGCTCGCTCGGCGGCATCGGCGGCACTTATTTCACGCCGATTATCAATGCGCCCGAGGTTGCCATTCTCGGCGTCTGCCGCGCATTCCCAAAGCCATTACCTGCGGCCAACGGCGGTATCGATTGGCGCAGCGCATTGCCGTTATCGCTTAGTTATGATCACCGTGTCATCGATGGCGCGGACGCCGCACGCTTTACTGTGTTTCTGTCGACGTTATTGCAACAGCCAGAGCGGCTCTAAATTCGGGGGCGGCGCTGTTACCGCCACCCGTTTTAGCAATCGACAAACGAAAAATGACGTTTCAAAAGCGTCGAATCTACTTTAACCTCACCGAATGCAATGGCTTGTATATCTCTCTCAAACTATTGGTTTTAATAAAAAAACAAATAACCAAATCGCTTCAATTGGCCAGCTGAAGTAAATCCTCAACAACCTTTTAGCCTAGCGACAGAATTTGTATATGTGTTACCGTTGAGTTACGTTATTCAACACTGCTATCGACAACAATAATTCCTAGAGATAAATCCACTGCTGCATACATCCGCTACGCTATCTGCACCATCGCAATCCCATGCGCAGCGTCGATGTAAATACCATCAATTCGATGCACCAATAATTAAATGATCTGCGCCCTTTCTATCAGTTCGGGAGTTACACAACGTGAATGAGAGTTACCACTACATTATTGTCGGCGCCGGTTCGTCGGGCTGCGTGTTGGCAAATCGCTTATCCGAAGATCCTAATATATCGGTATTGCTGATCGAAGCCGGTCCGGCCGACACCAGCCCGCTGATCAGAATGCCGCGCGGTATCGGTAAGATTCTGATGCCGGGCAATCCGCATGTGTACGACTATCAAGTGTCGTCCGGCGAAGGCCGCGCCAATGAAACCTGGCTGAAAGGCCGCACCATCGGCGGCTCCTCATCCGTTAACGGGATGGTGTATGTGCGCGGCGCGCCGGCCGACTACGAAGGCTGGGAACAACTGGGCTGTACCGGCTGGGGCTGGAAAGATATCGGCCGCCAGTTTGTTGCGCTCGAAGATCACCAGCTCGGCAAATCCGAGTGGCGCGGCGTTGGCGGACCATTAAAAGTCACCGTGCATCCCTCCGGCGACCCGCTCTGCGAAGCGATCATTAATGCCGCCGAACAGGCCGGCACTCCGCGCGTGCCCGATACCAACGCCATCGATTCGGTCAGCAACGGCGGCTTCGGTTATCAGCCGCAAAATACCTGGGGCGGTCAACGCTTCAGCGCCGCGCGCGCCTTTCTTGACCCCGTGCGCAGCCGCCCCAATTTAACCGTGCTGACTGAAACCGCCGTGTTGAAAATCAATTTCGTCGACAAGCGCGCCACGTCGGTATTGATCCGCAACAGCGCCGGCACGCAATCGATCAACGTAAGCGGAGAAGTAATTCTGTCCGCCGGTGCGATCGAATCGCCGAAGCTGCTGCAGCTCTCCGGTGTCGGCCCCGCCGCTTTGCTGCAATCGCTGCGCATTCCGGTAATTGCCGATTCGGTCAATGTCGGTCGCAATCTGCGCGAGCACCGCTACATGGCGATGCAATTTCGCGTCACCCAAGGCAGTTTGAATTTGAGCTTCCAAGGGCTGGGATTAATTAAGTCTTTGCTGAGCTATTTCATTAGCAAGAAAGGGCCGATGACGCACGCGGCGCACGAGGCCGGTGGCTTCGTTAAAACTCGTCCCGAGTTGACGCGTCCCGACGCGCAAATTGGCGTGAGCCTGTTTTCGATGACCGGTGACGGTCGCACTGTGCGCCTGGAAAAAGAACAGGGCGTCACCATCGGCGGCTACTTTATGCGCCCGGAAAGCCAGGGCGAAATTCGTATTCAATCGCCGAACCCCGCGCAGGCGCCGTACATCAACGCCAACTATCTGGATGCTGAAATCGATCGTATCTCGGCGGTATCGTTGTTCCGCTGGATTCGCAAACAAACCTCACAACCTGCGCTTAAGCCGTTCATTGTCAAAGAAATCACGCCCGGCCCGCAGATCGAAACGGATGAGGAAATCGTGCAGCTGTTCCGCGATATTGGTCAGACTGCTTACCATGTTGCCGGCACCTGTCGCATGGGCTCGGATGCCGAATCCGTGCTCGATCCGCAATTGCGCGTGCGTGGTGTGGAAGGCGTGCGCGTCGTCGACACCTCGATTATGCCGACGTTGATGTCGGGAAATACCAATGCGCCCGCGATGGCTATCGCGATGCGTGCCGCCGAAATCATTCGGCAAAAACTTTAAGGAGCCAGCCATGAGCATTCCGTTTACCGATATCAGCAAGCTTTACATCAACGGTCGCTGGCAAGCGGCTAATGGCGGCACCGAGCCGGTATTGAATCCGGCCACTGAAACCATCATCGGCCATGCGCCGGTTGGCGACGCCGCCGCTGCTAACGATGCGATTGCCGCAGCGCGTGAGGCGTTCGATAACGGTCCCTGGCCGACCCTGCCGATGGCCGATCGCATTCAGGTGATGCGCCGCATGTATGACGCGCTGGTCGCACGTCGCGAGCAAATTGCGCAACTGATCATTGCCGAAGTCGGCTGTGCTCAGGGCATTACTTACCCGATGCAGGTCGATGCGCCACTCGCGCATTTCGTCAGCGCGCTGCATTACGCGCAACACGATGACACCACCTACGTGCCGCTCGAAACCACTCCGAATGTGTTCAATCCAGGCGGGCCGGCCGTGCTCGGCGGCGGTATCACTATTCGTGAGCCAGTCGGTGTTGTATCCGGCATCACCGGCTACAACTTCCCGTTCCTGCTCAATCTGGCGAAGATCGTTCCCGCCCTGCTCGCCGGCAATACACTGATATTGAAGCCGTCGCCGTTCACGCCATATTCAGCCCTGCTGTTCGGTGAAATCGCGGAAGAAATCGGCCTGCCCAAAGGCGTGCTGAATATCATCACCGGCGGCCCGGATGTCGGCGGCCTGCTCGGCAGCGATCCGCGCGTCGATATGGTCACGTTCACCGGCTCGGAAACGGTCGGCATCGCGATCATGCAACAAGCCGCACCGACGCTGAAACGCGTTCACCTTGAGCTCGGCGGCAAATCGGCAATGATCGTGCGCGCCGATGCCGATATTGTGGCGGCGGCAACGATGGCCGTCGCCGGCCTTACCGTTAACTGCGGTCAGGGCTGCGCATTATTAACGCGCTTCCTCGTGCACAACTCAATCCGCCCGCAATTTATTGCCACCGCCAAAGCCATCGCGGCGCATTGGAAATTAGGCGATCCGACCGACCCAACGGTGATGATGGGCCCGCTCATTCGCGAGCAACAACGCGCGAAGGTCGAGCACTTTATCCAACGCGGTCGCGATGAAGGCGCAACAGTGGCATTCGGCGGCGGTCGCCCCGAAGGCTTGGGCAAAGGTTTCTTCGCCGAAATCACCGTGTTCGATAACGTCGACAACAAAATGGCGATCGCGCAGGAAGAGATCTTCGGCCCGGTCGGCGTCACCATCGGTTTCGACACCGACGAAGAAGCCATCAAAATCGCCAACGACTCACGCTTCGGCCTCAACGGCGCGGTGATGACTGCGGATGCGGCTAAAGCACTGGAAATCGCGAAGGCGATTCGCACCGGTTCCGTCTATATCAACGGCGGCTCCGGCAAAATGTCGTACGCACCGATCGGCGGCTACAAGCGCTCCGGTATCGGTCGCGAATACGGCCCGGAATGGCTGAAGGAATACCAACAAGAGAAAACCATTCTTTATCCGGTAGGGAAATGATCCGGTAAGAACTAAATAGAGATCAACGTTAAACGTAAAAACGGCGCCTTGAAGGCGCCGTTTTTGTTTGTGCCGCAACTCGCAGCTACTACTTATAAAGCCGCATCGCCGTCCTTATTCGCTATCTGATAACCGTAACCCGCCAAAAAAAATCGAACGAGCTCGATCAGGTGTGCGGTTACTTCCGCACGTTTAATTTTCACACCGAGCAAGCGCTCGAACGGACCACCGGTCAGCGTCGTAAAAATCACCGAGGCCTCGGTGGTATCGCCGATACGAGTCAAGCCAGCTTGATTAAGCCGCTCGAAATACTCAATTAAATAAGGCAAATAACTCTGCATAACGGTCTTTCGCAAGGTGACCGTCAGCGTAGGAAAACGCACGCCTTCGATAATCAACAATCGAGACATTGCGAGCACTTTGGCCGAACCGATATGCCGATGAAAAAACTGAGCGAGCTCAAGCAATACATCTTCTGGCGTTTGTTTTTCATCGGTTAAGTACGAAAGATCGATTTCAAAATCTTTCGCCAGATGCAGCATCGCCGCTTCAAATAAGGTTTTTTTGCTGGAATAACGACGATAGAGAGCCGGCTTCGTGCTCGCCGCCGCCGCCGCAATGGTATCGATATTGGCCGCCTCATAGCCGTGGGCGAGAAACTCCTCCGCAGCAGCATTAAGCAGTTCGGCATCGATGGATTTGCGCGGACGTCCGCGGTTTTTGGCGACCAACAATCAACTTCTCATAATAGAAATGGCTTGGAGGTCAAAGCATAAGTGATTGTGCAGTTTGAGGATTAGCTTTTTTTGTCGTGGATTTATTGAACGCCGTTCAAATAGACGCTTTTACATACTTTAAGACATCGACTTAGATGGTTATACTGGCGCCGGCCTGTGCGTACGGGGAATAACTAAAACGACTCGAGCGCAACCCTGGCTTTACGGATCACCTGGAAAACCGACGTTTAACCAATTGAGCCGACTGACTCCGCGTCATTGCGAATGAACGCGTCTTATCAGCGCAATGGAGATCACCATGACAATAAATACAGCCGCCACCCTCAGTCCGGTAACACCCGTTGCCGCGCCCAAGCGCCGTGCACCGAAGGAAACTATCGAGCGCATCATGGAAGCCGCGCGCAACGAGTTCGGCAATGCCGGATTATCCGGCGCGCGCATCGAAGAAATCGCGATTCGTGCCGGCGTAACCAAGCAACTCGTCTATCACTACTATCAAAACAAAACTGAACTCTACATCGCCGTACTCGACGAAGCCGCCAGTCGCACCGCTGCCGAATTGATAAAAATCGAATACGACGAGCTGGACCCCACCGCCGCCGTGCGCTTATTTTTTCAAAGCGTATTCGATCAATACGAGCGCTGGCCGTATTTAGCAGGTCTTCGTCTCGGCGAAAACATGCATCGCTACGAACACATCATGGCGCGTAAGCGCTCAGCGCTAAAAATATCGGTATTGATTACCAAGTTTTCCGCCATTATCGAACGCGGTCAGCGCGCTGGCTTATTTCGGCTCGATATCGATCCGCGTATGGTCTTCGGCGCAGGGCTGATTTTGATCACCGGTTGTTTTACCAACGGCATGACATTGTCGTCGCTATTGCCGGTGGATTTGATGGCGCCGGAAGGCATTGCATTTTGGCGTGAATATTCAGTGCAATTCGTTTTAAATTCGATGTGTATTCACGGCACTAACATGCCTGCTGCAACACACTAGAAAGACGCGCACCGAGTTAGAAAAATATTTTAATTATGTAGCGATCAGTTATTTAACTTTAGAAATAACTGATCGCTTAGTTCACTTCCCATCCACTTCTGCAAATCTAAATTATCGCTGTATTTCTGATTGCAACGCCGCTAATTGCAACGGGAATCGCAGACATGCGCGGCATCGCATTAATCGTTTCAAATATTCGATCGTTGCAAATCAACATATTAGTCGACGCGCCGTGCGCGTCGTAACTGGCAGGATCGTTATCGGCACGGCCCCAGTTGTGGCTCATCGAAACCACACCATGACGCAGCGTTGCATCGGGCTGCACAATCGCGCGAATCGCACCGGCCTCCGAATTAATTTCAACATAATCGCCTGCATGCAATCCAAGCTGTTCGATATCCAGTGGATTCATATGCAGCGGATTAAAACGATTGCGTTGTCGAATCGTGCTCACCTCCATGCCGATTGAACCGTTTAAATCGCGCATGCGCCGCGCAATTAAACGGAATGGATAATGCGAATAATCCGCCTGTGGCTCAGCGGCAACCTCGGCAATTTCAGTAATAATTTCCGCCGGCGCCACCGCAAAGCGGCCGGTCGATTCGGCGCGCGCTGGTTTCACCACCGACGGTTGTTGCCAGTGTAAAAAATTGTCCGGGCTTTGTTTAATGTCATCTAACGTTATTGTCGAGCCGCGCAAGCCGAGCTCGAGCAATTGTTCCGATGTCGGCGGCTGCTCCATATTCAACGGCACGTCGCCCACAGCGAGCGGCAAATTCAAGCGCTTCGCTAAACTCCAGAACACATACCAGTCATCGATAACATCGCCATCGGCCGGAGGGGAAATAACGGCCGGTGAATATTGCGTCCACGCATCGGAATACAACGGGCCACCGAGCGTTATCGGAATATCATCGCGTTCGTATTGCATCTTGGGTGAAAAGATATAATCAGCCTGCTCGGCCGTAGTGGTGATATGCGGATCGATCACCACCAATAAATCCAATGCGCGCAGCGCCTTTATCATTTTTTGTTTTTCGGGCACTGAATTGCCCGGATTCGATCCGTCGATAATCAGCGCTTTAATTTGTCCTTGACCGGGCGTGAGAATTTCATCGGCCAATGTCGCGGTGAGTTTTTCACCGTACAAATTACCCACGCCGCGAATACGACTCGGCGCTGCGTTTTCCCAGGGACGATTCGGTGCGACCACTTCCGCATACCACTCGGTGGGCGGCTGCAGCGGATCGTGGTTCGGCATCAAATCGCCTTCGCGTTTAAAACGTCCGCAAACCACGGTGATGCATTGAATTAAATGCTCGCTGAGATTCGAGCGCGGCGCCATATTCGGACCGGTGCCGGTAACGGTGCCGCCGCGTTTCGATTGCACGGCAAATAATTCGACCGCTGCGCGCAATGCACCCGCATCGATACCGGCGCGCTTCGCAACATAGTCGGGCGTAAACGGCTCGACGGCTGTTTGCAATGCGTCGAGCCCTTCGACGAAGCGCGCGCAAAATTCAGCGTCATGCCAGCCTTCGCGAAAAATCACATTTAAAAAACCGGCGGCAATCGCGTAATCCTGCCCCGGGTACGGCTGCAGAAAAATTTCCGCGTGTTTTGCCGTTTCGGTTTCACGCGGATCGACGACAATTAATTTCAAGCCGCGCGCGCGTGCCTGACGTAAGCGCTTCACTGGGTCGCTCACCAAAAAACCACCGGCCGAATGTGAAATTAACGGATTGGAGCCGAAAAATAGCGCGACATCGGCGTCTTCAAAATGCACTTGCCCTGAATGCCAATGGCCGAGGCGACCCACCGCAATATATTTCGCCGATTGATCGATAGTGAGCGTGGTAAATAACGACGGGGACTTGAGCGCGCGCAAAAATTCGTTGGTCATGCGAAATGCAGTGGATGTATGAAACCCTGCAGTGCCGCGAAATAAACCAACCGCTTCGGGACCATCGCGATCGATGATCACGTGAAGCTTGGCGGCGATTTCATCGAGCGCCTGCTCGGTGTCGATGCGCTCGAATTCATCGCGATCGTTGCGCTTTAACGTGTAGCGTTGCCGCGACACGTCGTTATGCGCGGCGGGAGCCTGCAAGCCTTTGAAGCAAATGTAGCCATTGCTAATCGGATGATCGCGATCGCCGCGAATATCGACGATGCGATCATTATCAACCGTCAGCACCGTGCCGCATGCGGCAATACATAAACGACAAAACGATTTGGTCTCATGCATCGCAATACTCCCGCGATCAAACGCTGCAAATGCGCTTAACCGATTATCTTTTCGAGCAAAAATCCTTTCTTTACACGCCCATGGCTTTTACACCATTTGGGCTAAATCCATTTAACGTTCAGTTAGCTTTTAAAGCATTGCGCATGAACTCGTCTAACTCGTGCATATGCGTCTGATGCTCTAACGAACCGCCATTGGCGCGAATTGTTTCACCGTTAATAAAGCCGGATTCATCCGATGCCAAAAATGCCGCGAGCGCCGCGATATCTTCGGGGCGACCGAGACGTGGCGTTAATACGTGATTCGAAATCATTTCCAACAACTCTGGCACCGTGTTCTTCGAGGCCTCGGTAAGAATCAGCCCCGGCGCAATCGCGTTGCAACGAACACCCTGACGCCCATGCTGTGTCGCGACGTACTTGGTCAACGCAATGATTGCACCCTTCGATGTACCGTAGGCAATGCGCGTTAAATCACCGACAAATCCAGAACCCGATGCGGTGTTGATGATCGACCCGCCACCACTTTTCAACATGACCGGCACGGCGTATTTGCACGCCGCCATGTACCCTTTCACGTTGACGTTCATCACCGCGTTCCAGGTTGCAAAGGGAATGTCGACGGCGGTCGTATCTTTGTGAATAACTTCCGGCGACGTCAGCGCGGCGTTGTTGTGCAGGATATCGAGACGACCGTACTGCGCGACGGCAAATTCAACCATCGCCTTGATCGAATCGGTATTGCCGGCATCGAATTGAACCGCGCTGCCGCGTCCATTCAAATCATTGGCGACGCTCTGCGCGCGCTCCAGATTGATATCGGCCACAACGACCAGCGCGCCTTCGTCTGCCATGCGCCGCGCAGTGGCAGCGCCAATACCACCGGCACCGCCGGTGATAATCGCAACACGGTCCTGCAGCCGTTTCACTCGTTGGTCTCCTTCGCTTTTTGTGGCAGCAGCAATTTGCGCATCAACGGTACGAAAGGCACGCCAGCAGTCATGCCACCATCGCAACGATAGTGCGTGCCATTGATGTATGACGATTCATCGGATGCGAGGAACAGCGCCAGCGCTGCGATATCCTCCGGCAAGCCAAGACGCGGCACATTCTGCAGGTCGAGAAATTCTTTATCCATTTCCGGTGTCGACCACGCTTTCTGCGACGGCGTTTGAATCACGCCCGGCAGAATCGCGTTGCAGCGAATACCTTGTTTGCCGAACGTGGTGGCGATTGTCTGCACATACCAATTCACCATGGCTTTCGATGCGCCATAAGAAAATTGAGCAACATCGCCGCCGAGTGAACTGCACGACGAGGTAAACAGAATCACACCGCCGCCCTGCTTGATCATGTAAGGAATTACGCATTTCGACGCAAGCACACCGCCGAGGACATTCACATCGACAATGTCATAGAACGTCGAGCGATCGAACTCTAAAAAATTATCATCCGATTTTTTCTGCATGTCGGCGGTTTTGATGGCGTTGTTATACAACACATCGATACGACCGAACTGCGCGATGGTATTGTCGATCATGTCTTTCAGTTGCGATTCGACGCCGCAATCGACGGCCATACTAATGGCGCGACCGCCCTCTTTATTGATTTCTTCTGCAGTCGCTGCGGCAGTACTGGCGCGAATGTCAGTTACAACGACAATTGCGCCCTCGGCGCCAAAACGCAGCGCGGTGGCACGACCGATACCGCTGCCGGCACCAGTGATAATGGTGACTTTATCTTTAATTCTGTCCATTGCATTTCCTCTGCTGCCGTAACGGCTTATGAATGATGATGGCGCCCATTGTTATTTTTTTAGCGGCACTTTTGTCTTAACAAATGATTACAGAATCGCTGATCAAGTTTCGTATGCCAATGCGAGATACCTTTCGAGCGTGAGCGCCCGCGAGCAAATGCATCTACTCGGAGCTTTCTATAATTGAATCGGTTCCAGTGCATAACCTTCGAGTCGCGCTTTAATCGGTGCTGCAACTGCAATTTGATCTTCCAGCTGACGCGCAAAATAATTTAATAAAATCACATCGTGCTCAGGACCTGCAGTCAATACAAAACGCTCAAGCTCTGCGTCGGCTTCCAACCAATCGCGCGGTGTGTGCCCGATTATTTCGCCAATGCGCGCTAAATCCTGATCGCCGGTAATTCGGCCACCGGCATCGACACAACGCAACCATTGCGCCAATACCTGCGCCGACTGCAATTGGTATTTTTCCAAATCAGTATTGGGCTCGATACGCGTCAACGCCTGTTCGAGCACATCGATAATTATGCTGTTGCGACTTTGCGGCGTACTCGGCGCAGCGCTCTGCGTAATCGTGACGCCCATGCATTCGGCCAGCGCCCACAATGCGGAGCGCCGAGTCATTAAATTCCAAATTAAATATTCAGTTTGCAGCGTGTGTTTTTCCGGTTCGCACAAAAGACCTGCAAGCGACATAACCGCCGTCAGCGAAAATGCCGCGGTGTGATAACTCAGCGCAAATTGATCGATCGGTTCACCGGTGACTTTTGCGTAATGACGCAACAGATGTGGCATATCCGCGCCCATCGGTTCAAAACCATTGCGACCGCGCAACGAAGCGAGATCAGCTAATGGATCGCCGATATGCGACGCTTCGAAATCGTACAGAACATTTAATTTTCCGTTCTCAAACAAAAACTGCCCGGCATCGCAGTGAATAAATGCAGCGCGTGTGCGATTTTGCGGAACATTGCGGCGCAACCAGCGCAACGCAAATTCAATCATCGGTTCGGGACGGCGTTTAGTGCGATCGTAGAGATGTTGATTCGCATCTACATAGGCCAACACCGTTTCTGCGGGCCCTTGCGGCAGCGCAATACCGGCATCGACAAAGGGTTGTAAATCGAGGCTGTGCATTTTCGCCAGCGCTTCGATGTATTGCTCGGCAATGTTGCGACGCTCATCATCGCTCGCCGCTTTGTCGACATTGCGGTCGCCGGCGGATAAATCCATCACGATGGCGATGGGGTCTTCACATACACCGTAAATATGCGGCACCGGCACACCGCCAGCTTCCAGCAATTGCAGAATTGCCGCTTCACGACCGAGCCCCGGATAAGGCTCGGCGTCCAATTGTTTGTCACCGCGAATATACAGCGGAATAATTTCGCCGTTGAGCTCGACATCGGCGAACCATGCTTTGCGCCAACGCGCCTGCCTTTCGAGCTTTATTACTCGACCATCGAGAACGGATTCGATAAATTTTTTAAGTCGGAGCTCTTCGTCTTGCATGGGTTAAACCTCTAAACACCCGCATCGACGTTGCAGCGGAATGAGCCCAATAACACAGAAGAAAAAAAGCGGCTTATA
Organism: Verrucomicrobiaceae bacterium; assembly: GCA_028293825.1. Lineage (GTDB taxonomy): Bacteria > Pseudomonadota > Gammaproteobacteria > Pseudomonadales > CAMLJR01 > CAMLJR01. The sequence continues at coordinate 1,979 of JAQGNY010000044.1, read as the reverse complement.
ACATAGGTGTCATAAGCCGCGCTGTTACTACCGTAAATAACGATCCTTAGAAGCGATAACGCGCTTCCACACCGTAGGTCCGTGGCGCGCCAACTAAACTAGTTGTTTCACCGAGGGTGGTACCTGATGCGACGCCACCTGAAATGTAAACTTTATCGCCAAGGTTTTTCGCAAACAAACTGAGGTCAACTGAACTCTCCGCGACGTTATTCCAATCGATGCGGCCGTTGAAAATGCCATACGAAGGAACAGTAGCAGTGGAAATTGCCGTTTCTCCTGTCCAGTAATAATTTAAGTTAAGTGCGACGTCACCCATATTGCCGCGTAATGGGAACTCGTACCGTACCGAACTGCTAACCGATTTTTTCGCCGCGTAGTTGAAGGGCAATTTTTTGGAACTTTCGATGTAACCACCTTGTACCATCCAGTCAGGAAAGTCTGCTTTGATTGTATCGAGCCTCATGAAAGTACCGCCAACATCAAAAGTCCAATGCTCGTCGGGAGCAAACGTAAATGCGTAATCGATACCTGACACACGCGTCTTGCCCGCATTGATTAATAGCGTACCACCTGCCGGCAAGCTGCCGCTGCAATCACCGGACGGGTTTTGATCTTGGTTAGCAGGCGTACAATTAACTCCCTGGTTCGGGGCTACGCTGATACCAGTAACGGGTAGCTGCACCTTGTCATACCAGCCACTGAAAACAGAGACGTTGGAACGCAACAACGCATCGCCAAAATGTGCATCTGACCGAATACCAATCTCGACATCCGTTACGGTATCTGGATCGAAAGATTGGAATTCGGCCAATCTTCCCTGCAATGTCGGTCCATTTACACCACCTGCACGATATCCGTGGCGCGCGGTTATATATGAAAACAGATCAGGATCGATCTGCCAGTCAAAACCTATGTTCCAGGTCGTCGCATTAGATTTCGCAGTAACACTTCCAGTGCCGGTCAAGCCCACACCATTTTTGCAATCGCTGAGATCATAAAGTCCCGACGCGCCTGCTGAGCCGGTGCATGACTCGGTTTCGTCCTTGGTATAACGAATACCGGCATTAAACTTCACACCCTCAACGAAACTGCCGAGGTCGTACTTTCCATTCAAAAATACAGCTTTACTGGTCTGAGTAATGAAATTATACGTCGACGATGCTGGTGTTAATGGGCTAGCAAATGCCACCAAATTCCCACCAGTGCCAGATGGTTCAGACTTCAAATAGAACAGACCTGCCAGCCAGTCCAACTTGTCGTCAAATGACAATCCACGCAATTGAATTTCATCAGAGTATTGATGCGTATTGTCATACAAATCACCCACTAAAAACTTCACGGGAAGTCCTGGAGCCAAAGTCGATTGAATAGTGCTCATACCGTCGACGTTGGTGTTGTATGAAAGCTGAGTACTACGATATCCGAATATATTTATTAAGTCGTAGCCAGGAGCCAGGTTAACTTCCAGTTTATCCGTAGCACCGAAGCGCTCGTTATGGGTAAATTGGGGCAAATTGTAATTGACTGTGTACTGATCTCGGCCTTGCTGCGCAGCGAACTGAGCAGCAAAGGCTGGCCCAAGACCGAATACAGTGGGCAAAAATGCGTTTGTATTCACGCCCGTTAAAAGAGATTCAAAACCGTGATCACGAGATTTGTAGTAATCCAAAACTAATGTATTAGAAACGCCTTGAATAGGATCAAAAAGCACTGACAATCGACCGGATTTAGTATCAATGTTTTCGAGATCCGCGCCAGTACCAATATCTTTAGCCCAACCATTTCGACGCTGAATATAACCAGCAAGGCGTACAGCTAATTTATCATCGATAATAGGAACGTTAATCGCACCTTTGAATTCACGATCATTGTAGTTACCGACCGCAACGGAAAGCTCCCCACCGAATTTATATGTCGGTGCTGCAGGTGTATAAAGCACTGCACCACCGAGCGTATTACGTCCGAACAACGTACCTTGT
>JAQGNY010000029.1 GCA_028293825.1 Verrucomicrobiaceae bacterium | reverse complement strand
GCAAGTAATTGCTGTGCTCGAGAGATATTTTACTGCCATGTGGGATCACGCGATTATCGACACTGCTTCGGAAATCGAGCAGGAAGTAAATCGCCAGCTTGGAGGCATTGAATCGGGGCAGGCCCTGTATACCACTGATCCCAATGTCGGAGAGATTGCCTTTTGTGCCTGGTGGCGCTGGAGCGATGGTAAACACTTCTCGCTGCGTATCGGTGCATCTTCGTTTTTACCAAAAGGTTCTGCGACTGAAGCAGAGCTTGCGCGTTTGCGTGAAATCTTCAACGTGGAGGAATAGACGACAAGCATCAAGGGTCAGATTCCTTACAAGGCAGCGCGAGTCCGCTGCTGAATATCTACTATCAAAACAAGGCCTGCGTATCCCAGCGAAAGCAGCCACTGATTCCAGCCCAAACCCACCACCAATTCGATTCAAAGTCGGCCAGTAATTCCAGTCTGCTCCGCCACGCGCTAGCGTCGCAAACTCGGCCATTGCAATCATTGAGTGAATACGGAAGAGAAGCGAAGCCAGCGAAGGAGTATCTATCGGGACGCGGATGGCCGAGACGTGTCTCTTGCTTCTAGCTTAGGGCCAATGAAGCAAAAAGCCCGGTCACCACGAAGGCCGCAGCAGCCGCGAGCAATAACCAGTGCAGGGCCTGCATGCCCGGCTCTAGCACTGAATACGCGGCGTCGGTCGGATCGACAGCTACTTTTACCATTGCGCCGACGGGATAACGCGACGTCACTCGATCGGCCCAGTTCCCACTCACGGAGAGTGACCTGGGCCCGACCCATAGCCGTTGCCCGACATGCTTTTGCCCAGCGACTTCGTAGTCGAAAGCCAGGCGCGGCGAGCGAGTGTTGCCTTGTTTCACGACGAGGGAACCCACGACGGTGGCATCAACCCGCGGCCAGGTTAAGCTGCGTCGCGCCTTGAGGATGAGGCGCGAGCACCACGCGAGCAGAAGCAATGCGGGAAGAACTGTTGTGAGAGTCATCAGCAGGGGCAATGGCATAGGATTTCAAGTATTCAGTAAATGGATTGATCTCCGGGTCCACTCTAAGTTTATTATCTTCCCCACGCAGCATTTTCTCTTTTAGCCTAGCCACACGAGCGGGTCATAAATTTATCAACTACTCCAAGATGACCGGCAGCGACTCCAGCCCGCGAAACACTGGCGATGCGCGCCAACGAATTTGATCGCGCGGCACGGCTAATTTTATGTTCGGAAATCGTTTCAACAATTTGCCAAAGGCGATGTGCCCTTCCATCCGTGCGAGCGGTGCGCCGAGACAGAAATGAATGCCGAAGCCGAACGCGAGATGACGATTCGATTCGCGCGTGATATCGAGCGTTTCTGAATTCGGAAATACCGCTTCGTCGCGATTGGCCGACGACAGCATCGCCACGACAACGCTGTTTTGTTCGATCTTGACGCCACCGATCTCAACATCTTCAAGCGCGATACGCGACGCACCGAATTGCACCGGGTTGGTGTAGCGCAATAATTCCTCAACCGCCGATGCGGCCAGCTCCGGCTTATCGATCAGCAATTGCATTTGTTCGGGATTGTCGAGCAAAGCGAGCATGCCGCTGCCGATTAAATTGACCGTGGTTTCGTGGCCGGCAAACAACAGCAGAAATAACATCGCCAACAATTCATCGGCGCTCAAACTGTCGCCGGCTTGTTCGGCAGCGACCAACGCAGAGATCAATCGATTGTCCGGCTCGCGACGTTTTAGTTTCAGCAAATAATCGAGAAAGCGCATCAGTCGATGCATCGCATACGCGGCGCGCAACATACTAAAAACACCGACGGGCATGGCGCCGGTCATGATGCCATTGGTCAACTCACGAAATTTCATGCGATCGCGGTCGGGCACGCCGAGCATGTGTGAAATCACGGCGAGCGGCAGTGGCAATGCAAATTCATGCAGCAAATCGACCGGCTTGCTGGTATCGAGATTCGCCAGCAATTCATCGGTCATCTGTTCAATATGCGGTTGCATACCGTCGATCAGGCGCGAGGTAAATGCCTTCTGCACCAGATTGCGCAGCCGATAGTGATCGGGATCGTCTTTGTTAAGCAGCCCTTCCGAAATCAATCGAAACGTGCGCGGCAGCCACCAGCGCTCCATTGGATTCTTGCCATTGTTAAGGCGCTTCGGCTCCACCGAGAAGCGTGCATCTTTCAAGACCGTCAGCACATCGGCATAACGCGTCACCGTCCAGGCATCGCCATATGGCGGCACTTGTTTGCCCTTGGCGATCGGCGCGGAATTGCGCAGCGCCGCCAATGCCGGATAGGGATTGGCGAGATAGGCCGGGTCCAGAAAATTCAATACGTCGGAATCAGCCTTCTTGAATACTGAGTTCACAGTCAGTGCTCCTGCATAGTTGTTATTTTTGTTGTGGCGGCCATCGAATCCGATTGCTCAGAAATGCGCCACTGTGAGTGTAGGCTTCCGGCCGTGGCCGAACATTACATCTTTCCAACAAATTCTGATTTCAACGCCATCGCGCCGATGCCGTCGACCTTCTGCTTAAACACCCTACCCACCTCCGAAGTACTCCCCCCTACCTCCGAAGTACCCCCTCCCACTTCAAAACGAGGAAATCCTCCAAAAAAGCTCCGATAGGGGAGCTCTTGGATGGGTCGTACCCTTAAAAAGAGAGGACACCGGAGCAAAAAGCTCCGACATCCTATGAAAAAGCTCCGGCTCCCTATAAAAAAGCTCCGATGTGGGAGCTCGCGGATGGGTCGCACCCTAAAAAAGAGAGGCCGGCCTAGCAAAAAGACTCAGCAGCCTCGTTTCGAGGTAGGTACAGCGACCTTCAGGTCGGAGTTGGCTGCGCCGAGATGCAGCTTTCTGTATTGGGAGTGAACTGCCCCAGCCCCTGTAGGCAGTTCGCGTTTCCGCCAGCCATGCCCGAAGCCCTTGAAACAAAAAACGAACACTAAAAATGAGGGCGGGCATCCGCCCAGCCCTTGCGCACAAAGACACTCTTTTAGCTAACCACAACCCGCGCCTGCGCGATGGTTTCGATGCGGCACAACTGCGCATCGACATCACCGTTCCGATGCGAAGTAACCCGCGCTGTCGCAAAGAAAATACCTGGGCGATCGTAGCTGCGTGTCGTCGATAGCGTGAGCTCGGTGGCGCTGCCGTCGATGCCTTCGTGCCGATACGGAAATTTGCCGCTGCCGTCGAAATCCCACTCGACCGAAACGAGGGTGCCGGCCTGCGGTGGAACTGCCGCACTAACCGCCAGCGTAACGGTATCGCCAACCCGAACATCAGCGCGCACATTGCCATTCGCTGTGGCGGTTGCCACCGGCTGAATACCGCCGCGCTCCGCAGCTGTCGCCGGCAGAATCACGCGTCCGTCCTTGAAGCTGTAATTGCTGCCGACCGGCTCGATGCCGTTTTCAGCCCACTCCACTAAATCGTGCAGCGACTGCTCAGTGATGCCACGAAAATCGATTAGGCGCGTGGAAGCGACACGATTCGGCTCCGCCGGCACCATGTTGTAGGGACCGTGTTCGGCGTACTCAGTCCAGCGGATACGGAAGCGCTCTTTCGCGCCCTGTTCACCCTGCGCCTGCAATACGGCCCGGTGGTAGAGCGTGCCCCACGCCGGCCATACCGATGAATCGTGCGTATGGTGAATCCATAGCAACTTGCCCTTGTACTGACCGGAGTAGCACACGCCCATCAACGGCGACATGCACGGCACCGGGTGTTGCGGGTGAATCGCCTTGCCGTCCAGGCGCAGATGTTCGAAAGCCGGTTCGTCCATGATGTGATGGCGCGCGAAGTAGCAATAAGCGAGGAACTTGCGGTTATCAACCAGCACTTCGTCACCGGCTTTGACGCCTCTGAAGCGCAGTACGTTGGCATCGCCGTGGCCGTCGCAGGCGAACACGCTGCCGCCGAAACCGGTGGTGTAAAGCGAGCGGCCCGCCGCCTCGCCGGTCAGCACTTTGATGCCGGTGCCAAGGCGATAGCCAGTGGTGAGTCCGGCAATTTCGACAGCGTACGGGAAGTCGTAGGCTTCGCTGCCGGCGCCGACCATTGCCGCCAGAATGCGCATGGTCTGGAATTCAGGACCGGCGAACTCCGGTAACTCGTTCAGCTGGCGACCGGACAGCGTGCGCACCACGGTGCATTTCTGATTGATCAGATCGCCCATCACCGCCTCGGGCTGATCGAAGCCGACATAGCCGGGCTTGGTCCAGAAGTTCTCGAAATACGATGGGGCTTCTGCGTACAGCGCGTCGGCGAGCGAGGTCCACAACCACATCTGTCCCATCGGTTCGCTGATCATAAATTCGTTGCCGCGGGTAAAGCCCTGCCGATACAGCGAAGCCAATTCCTCCTGCTCGTGCGTGGTCAAACCATCGAACGGATCGCCACTGCCACCGGGCGCCATGCGATCGGCCAGCGCGATGATTTTTTCTTTACCGAGCAGGCGCTGCACGTTGAACATCTGGCCGAACGACATCACGCTGCCCGCTTTCACGCGCTTGGTATTGCCGTGCTCGGCGATCTCACCGCCGCTAGTCGACGGCATCGCGCCCTGCCACACGTCGGGCGCATTTTCCAGGCACAGCGGCGAACGTCGGCCACCGCCGCTGCCGCCCCAGACATAGGAGTGATGCGGCGCGGCGCCATAAACCTGCGCGGCGACATGCTTCGACAGCCGCGCCGATTCGGCGCTGGCGCGGTGGCCGTACATAGTCGGATCTTCGCCCGCAATCGGATCGTAGTCGTCGCCGATATGGCCCTGGTTCGATTCGACCATGTAGCCGCCGAGGCGCGCGCTCATCGCGATGCGCTGAAACATTTCGCCGAGAATGCCGCCGCCGAACGAGACCACATGGCCACCGTTGCCACCTTCCAGCGGCTGGAACATGCGGCCCTGATAAAACTCCTTAGGCGGAAAGTAAAACGCGAAACCGGTGCTGGTGCCGGCGAATTTGCCCTGAACAAAGCGATGCGGCGACGGCCGCTCGCGCTGCTCGTCGATTTCGATCGACGGCGCGCCGAAGTATTTATCGGTAACGACGTAACCAGACAGATCGATGCTGCTCATAAAACATTTCCTCTTTTTATTATCGGCGTGCGAACAATTGGGTTCATTGAAATCAGGTGCGCAAGCGTCGCCTTAAATGGACGTCTATGTCAATTTAGTTGAGAAAATTTAACGTTGGCGTAACAAATCGTGAGCAGATGCGGTGCATGTGGGTCTTAGGCTTGCGGACGGCGATGGAGGTAGATTCATCTATCGCGTATTTGCTTCGCGGCGTTAACCATATTGGCAAGTGCCGCTTCGGTTTTCGGTGCGTATTCCAGTAAAAGGGGCTTGGATTTCCATTCAATCTCGCCACACGATCCAGATTTAAAGCTGAACATTAAAGCCAGCGCCCTTCGCCGTGTGCCAGTGACCAAAACTCGGCCAAAGCAGTTGCGTGGTAGCGCCCCTGCAAAGCGGCTACTCGACATTAACGAATACAACTTTTTTGTTCGATCGGCTGGACTGATAACTCCGCTTCAGCTGCGAGCACGTGCGTAAATTTGCGTAGTGCTCACATCGGAGTACCCCAGCAGTTCCTGCACCTGCGAATGTCGTAGCCGGACTGCAGCGGGTGAGTGGCAAAAATGTGCTGGAAAGTATGGCAAGTGATTTGTTTATTCATGCCAGATTTAAACTGCAAAGCGCAGCGCTTTTTCGAGCGTGCTGGGATATAGATGATGGGCGGCAGTGCCAGGTATGATTGGCTACGCTTGACCGCAGCACGGCCGTGTTGAATCAGTATCGCTTACCCGTTGATTGGTTGTTGTTTCGGCAATTTATTGGCTTCGTCATTTCAATGACACTATCCATGGGTTAGCCGGAAAGAATCCACAACAGAACCTGCAGCTTGGACCAATGGGACTTTCTATGGAATATGATATTGCGGCGATTTCTATGGTGCGAAATGAAAGTGACATCATCTGGTCATGCTTAGCTAATCTGCACCATCACGGAATTCGGCAATTCGCCATCGCCGACCATCGCTCAACTGACTCAACAGTTGCTGAGATTGAAGCATTTCAGAATGCATTTCCCGACACATCCGTCGTTATTATGCGCGATCCGGCAAAAGGTCATACGCAATCGCGCGTCATTACGGCTCTCGCAAAATTCGCCAGCAGTTACTTTTCGGCCAAATACATTTTCCCGTTTGATGCTGACGAGTTCTTGGTTCATGAGTCCGCTCTCGTTCAGAGGGATCCGAAGCCTTACGCGCCTCCACCTATTTCGTCGCTATTAGATGGCGCGTGGGATTCTCTCGAACTTGATTGGTTTACCTGCGCCGAGCGCGACGATGGAGCGATTATTGCGAGCCGTGTTCCTTCAAAGTGGAAAAAAATAGTGATCCGATGGGATGACGGCATGACTGTGAAACAGGGTAATCATGCGGTTAGAAGTGTCCGCAAAAATTGGCTCGGGAAAAAAAAGTCTCCGCACATCGAGAATCTATCCGAGTGGAAGATTCTGCATTTCCCCGTTCGCAGCCTGACACAATTTAGATCAAAGATATTGAACGGCGGCGCTGCAAACAAAGTGAATGAGAAGGGAATAAGCAGTCATTGGGACGTTCTTTTCGAAGCGCATAGAGTTTATGGAGAATCGGTGCTTACAGACCTGCATTCGCTGATTACTTCACCATCCTCCAATCGCGTGGATTTTCTAGCTTTTGTCGAAAAATTTGGACTCGATGAGAACCTTATGGGTTATTTCCCGGAATATTTTGAACTGAAGTCTCTCATTCGGTTTACCAAGCCAATTGCTATTTCGAAACCGATGCTCAGAGATTCGCATATCATCGATAGGCATAGTCACTCATGAGACCTCCCCGCGAATTCGGACTCCAGCGCATCCTCGTTACGGGGGGCGCGGGCTTTATCGGCTCGCATCTGTGCGCGCGGCTTATCGAGCAGGGTCATGAGGTGCTTTGTGTCGACAATTTCTACACCGGTACGCGCGGAAACTTATCCAAACTGCTCGGGCATGAACGGTTCGAACTGGTTCGGCATGACGTGACCTTTCCTCTATATGTTGAGGTTGACCAGATCTACAACCTCGCCTGTCCGGCCTCGCCGATTCACTACCAGCTCGATCCGGTGCAAACCACTAAGACCAGCGTGCACGGTGCGATCAATATGCTGGGCCTTGCCAAGCGGCTCAAGGCACGCATCCTTCAGGCCTCAACCAGCGAAGTCTACGGCGACCCAAATATCCATCCGCAGACCGAGGATTACTGGGGCAATACTAACCCGATTGGCTTCCGCTCCTGCTACGACGAGGGCAAGCGTTGCGCCGAGACATTGTTCTTCGATTACTGGCGTCAGCATCAGCTGGAAATCAAGGTCGCACGCATTTTCAACACTTACGGGCCACACATGCATCTGAATGATGGGCGGGTGGTGTCGAACTTCATTATTCAAGCCCTGCTGGGACGGCCGATTACGCTTTACGGAGAGGGACAACAGACGCGCTCATTCTGCTACGTCGATGACCTCATCGACGGACTCATCCGGCTAATGAATTCGCCGACCGAAATCACCGGGCCGATCAATCTGGGGAACCCGGTGGAGCTCAGCATCCGCGAGTTGGCGGAACTCGTGATTGAACTGACTGGATCGACCTCAAATATCGAATTTCAGCCTCTGCCGCCTGACGACCCACGCCAGCGTCAACCCGACATTTCTAGAGCCAGGACACAGCTCGATTGGACGCCAACGGTGTGTTTGCGCGAGGGCCTGAAAAAAACCATTCTTTATTTCGAACAGGTGTTGCGTAGTAGGCAACACCCTTAGGTCCCCCCGGCGGTTCAATCATTTCGTTCGGTGGCCACCCAGCTGGCAGCGGAGGGTGATTCTTATTCAGGCAGGTCAGGGAGTATTCTCATGCCGTCTAACGGCCTCACTAGGATTTCATTGGTAAAAGCTTGGCCGGAGTTACAGTTGCCGTCCAACTAGCGCTTCAACGCGACGGCCCAGCCTTCGGCCGTTGCGCGCGTTAACAGCCACTTTCCTTGCGGGCTTCGCCTCGAATCCTTTCGATATCGCCGATCACTTCTTTGAGTTTTCCCGCTATTAAAATCTCGTCGCGCGGGCCGATGTAGGCGCCCCAAAAAATATCGATATCTTCATCGCCAAAACGTTTATACGCATTCTCAGCATTGAGCATCACCACAATGCTATCGACATTGTTGGGGAAGCCTTCGGCGATTTTGCGACCCGTGGTGTCGAAGACAACTCCTGAGGTTTTTTCCAATTCCTTTATTTCTGATATGGCGTTGCTACCGACAATGCGAAAATTGGCTGCTGGAACCGCGCTGTGAACTAACGGCAATATCTCCGCCACGAAATAGAGCACTACGTCTACATTGGGAGCATGTTTCCAATGAATACGATATCCCGGCGCGCAGAATAAATTGCCGAACATCCTATGATCTCCCTGATATAAGAGATTGCGACCACTCGACTAGCTTCCTCAACTAACGGCTCAGCTTTGCGAAGACAGGGAAATGAATACCGATTCATAAATTCAGCTGCTAAATCTCTTTATCAGGATCCTGGAAATACCCAGAGTGGATTGGGGGCAAACCAATGAGTGCAGATTTAAAAACGAAAACAACAATGCACGTTTTGATAGCAAAGAAATTCAATGAATACATCTCTAGCCAAATCGAGCACTGCGGGCGCAATCTATAATAAAAACAGGCTTCCACTAATACCGACCGAGTTGATCACCCATGAATACCGATAGATCTAGCGGGAACAGCAATTATCTTAAACACGAGCAGGGCTACAGAGATAAAGCGCTTAAGCTCTATCCGTGGATTTGCGGACGATGCGCTAGGGAGTTTGTGTACTCGAATTTACGGGAGCTAACCGTTCACCATCGCGATCATAACCACGACAACAATCCTGCAGACGGCAGTAACTGGGAGCTGCTATGTCTCTATTGCCATGACCATGAACATACGAAGTTTCATGAATATATTTTGTATGGATCTACGAAAGAAAAAACTATCGAAGCAGCAACGCATAATCCATTCGCGCAACTAAAAGATCTCATGGCGAAGAAAAAAGATTAAGTAGAAGTTGAGTTCCATAGAGGTCAGGCCCGCGAACAATTCCAAATGCCTTTCAGATGTCGATGCTTTAAACCAAAATTGCAGGCCATTAAGCGAACGATAGCCGCCGTCCATTTCCTTATCCGATATGTATGAAAAATTGCGTGTGGACCACCTTAATCCTGTCGACCACTTTAAAAATAGAACCTATTTCCAAAGCTGTAATCACCTACAAAAGTCTCTTTTCAGCGATTACCAACTTAAAAATTTAATTGCACGCCGCCGATTAAAAAAATCTCACACCAACACCGACAATTCCAGATGCGGTATGTTTGGCGTTTTCTCGGCGCCTCTGATCGCAAATTGCAGCGCCACACAGCCTTGAGTCCTCAGCATGCTATCAACGCCCCTCGCCACCGCGCTCGGCCGCCGCAATATTCATTATGGTTGGGTAATTATTCTCGCCACATTTCTGACCATGCTGGTGATGGCCGGGGCGATGGGTGCGCCCGGCGTTTTAATTGCGCCGCTGCGCCAGGAGTTCGGTTGGAACACGGCGGATATTTCTTCGGCGTTGGCCATTCGCTTTGCTTTGTTCGGTTTGATGGGACCGTTCGCGGCCGCATTCATGAATTATTTCGGTGTGCGTCGCGTAGTAATAACCGCGTTGATCACTGTGCTTGGTGGCTTACTCGCTTCGCTGTTCATGAACCAGTTATGGCAACTCATTGTGTTGTGGGGTGTGGTGGTCGGGCTCGGCACTGGACTTACCGCGATGGTGCTCGGTGCGACGGTGGCGACACGCTGGTTTTCAAAACGGCGCGGTTTAGTCGTGGGATTATTATCGGCCAGTTCGGCGACCGGCCAATTAGTTTTCCTGCCATTGCTGGCAACACTTACCGATCATTTCGGCTGGCGCACCGCGCTCGGTTTTATCTGCGCCATGCTCGCCGTGGCGGCATGCATAGTGTTGGCGTTAATGCGTGATCGCCCCGCCGATATTGGCCTGCCCGTATACGGCGAAACGACCGTTGTCGCTGCCCCGCCACATCGCCCCAATCTCTGGACGTTATTGCTATCGCCGTTAGCTGCGTTACGCGATGCGGCGCAGTCACGCACTTTCTGGATATTGTTCGGAACATTTTTTATTTGCGGCGCCAGCACCAACGGTTTAATTCAAACGCATTTCATCAGTCTGTGCGGGGATTACGGGTTGCAGGCGGTGAGTGCGGCCGGCGTGCTGGCGATGATGGGGATTTTCGATTTCTTCGGCACCGTCGGTTCTGGCTGGTTATCCGATCGTTTCGATAATCGCTGGTTATTATTTTGGTATTACGGTCTGCGCGGCCTCGCGTTGATTTATTTGCCGTTCACCGATTTCACATTCTATGGTCTGTCGTTATTCGCGCTGTTTTACGGACTCGATTGGATCGCCACCGTCCCGCCGACTGTAAAATTAGTCGCGGAACATTTCGGCGCAGAGCGCGCCAATATCGTATTCGGCTGGGTATTTGCCGGCCATCAAATCGGCGCCGCATTTGCCGCGTATGGCGCGGGCTTATCGCGCACATTATTGTCGACCTACTTACCGGCTTTTTTCACCGCAGGATTGTTGTGCCTTATCGCGGCTGCGGCGGTTCTCACCATCGGCGATTTAATCGCAAAGCAAACGGCGCAACAAAATAACGCTATGACGTAATTTTTACTGCGCCATTAAACTTAAGAAATACGACAGCGCTGCCGTATGGCAGCAAGCGCGCGACCATTTATTACTACTGCAATGTATTACTACTGCTTCACCAACTCGACACGGCGATTTTTCGCACGACCGGTTTCAGCATCGTTCGATGCCACCGGCGCAATCGACGCCGCGCCTTTCGCACTCAATCGATTCGCTTCGATTTTATAATCGGCAATTAATTTTTTAACGATGGCTTCGGCGCGCTTCTGCGACAAATCCAGATTGTGCGCATAGCTGCCTTGGTTGTCGGTGTGGCCCACAATATAAACAGTTAATTTCGGGTCCTGACGTAACAACTTCGCCATCTCATCCAATGCCGGTTTGGAATCGGCGCGCACATCGGCGCGGTCGGTATCGAAATACAAACCGTACAGCGCGACTTTGCCATCGGTATTAATGCCACGTGCCATTTGCTCGGCGTTTAAATTCACCGCCACTTTGTCGCCTTCCATTGCGTGCGGTTCGACGATCTCGATAAAGATGCCGCCATTCTGTTCTTGCAACGGCGGCACCACATAAACAGACGCATAGGTGATTGCACCATCGGCGCGCTTGCTGCTCGCCAACAAATAACGCGGCTCAAGACGCCCGTAATTAAATGGTGTTTGCGGCGCGCCATTGCCTTTAAATTGCGGCATCGCGATCGCCTGCGGCGTCACCTTAAGATCTTGGAACGCACCGCCAAAATCCGCGCCGCCGCACGCATCTTTTTCGCAACTGAATATTATCGCCAGGCCGGCATCCTTCAATGCGGTTTGATAATTTCGCATAACTTCCAAGCCGCTGCGGTCGCGCGGATAGTTATAAGCAATGCGGGTTATTTTTCCTTCGACCTTAAGTAATTTTTCGAAATTCGCACCCCTATTGGAAGACTGCTTGTAAGGGCCGGCAATCAGTTCGGTTTCGTCGTACGGTTTAACCAGATAACCCACCAATATCGAGCCCGCATAACGCGACAATAATGGATGATCCTTAACTCCGGGCACGGTATCCGCTGCGGGCAGCGGGTCACCCGCCAATGCGCCACTACCAATAATGCCAGCAATTAAAGCGACAAATAATTTCCCAATCGACATGCGAACCCCTCTGAAAAAAATAATAGTGAAAAGAATTTTCGTTACTGCGCGAAAGATTCGAATTAAAACATCGACTGCTGCAACAACATCCCGCCGTCGCACCCAATAACAAAATCAATCGAAGCTTTTGCGTAAATCCAACAGTATCGTATCGACATGATCGATACGGATGCTGCCGGCGCGCGGAAATTCAAAATCGAGAATCAAATACAGCGCGCTAACCATCACCAGCGCGTAACCCACACTGTGAAACCAATTGCGCTTGCTGGAACCCGCCATACCGAAGCCGATCAATAAGCCGCTGATCAGCGTAAGCACCGCCAGCATGCCGTAAATTGCCAGGGGTGGATGCGCCTCCAGCGCGGCGCCACGTGTGGTGGTGATATCGAACATGTCGTTCTGTGCCTGCAACTCGCTCACACCCAGCGGCACGCTCGTCATAGTTTTAACGACGGCACCACTTTTCTTCCATATCGTCGATTGCAATTCAACCGCGCGAGCATCGTGCTGCGCCGCCACAACTTTGTTCTGTATTTCGTGAAAATACGCGATGCGTTGATCGACATAATCGCGAAATAGCTGACGCAGTTCCGGCTGCGCGTCCTCCGGCAATAAATCTAAACGCAGCCATGCCGTACCGATTGCATTGGTTTCGGCGACGATTAAATCGCGACGTACTTCCATCCGCGCCGCCGCGCCGGAAAATGTAAAGGCAATCATTAATCCGAGCAGACCGAAGATCGCACCTTCAATGGCCGCGATCCCGACGCGAGCGCCATCGGGATCGCGGCGCAGATGCGAGACGCCAACACGTCGGCCTATTTCGATGAAACACAGAATAACCAGAAAAAATCCCAGCGCGAGATACGGCAACATCGAAAACAATTGCATTAAATATCCTCCGGTGAGCGAACGTCGATTTATAGCAATTGCGCCGATACGGCGCTACCTCTTTAACGCGATTTTATTGCGGTATCACTTCGCGGTTGCGTTCGGCAGCATTGGCATAATCAAAACCATTGCGCGTGAATATATCAGCGGCAATATCGGTACGAATAAAATCAATCCACGCTGCGGCCGCTTGCGGATGCGGTGCGCTTTTAATTTTGGCGATGCTCAACTCCTCGATGGTATTACCTTCTTTCGGCAACACTACGTAGTCGAATAACTGCGGAAACGTCTTTTTCAAATAATCGCCGAAGTGAAAATACATCGGCGCAACATCGGCAAGACCATCGGCGATGAACTGTGGGTTCTCGCGGTGATGGACCACTCGCGACAATACCGTCCCCGGCTTTGCCAGCACTTTATCGGCGAAAGCGGCACCGCCCTGCGCTTTCAGTGTGGCGATATAACTATTCGCGGACGCCGGCTCCGTCGGCGCGGAAATCGCAACATTGACATCGGCGCGCAGCAAATCGGCAATGCCATTTATATGTTTAGGATTGCCAGCCTTCACCAATAACACCATGCCGCGATTGCGCGTATAGATTGAATATTTTTCCGTATAGCCGCTTTTAGACAGCCGTGCGTGTTGCGCCGTATTAGTCATAAACACATCGGGCCACAGCGCATCCGGCCGCACATCGAACCAAAAATTTCCCACCAATAATTTGCCGCTGTCCATGGCATCGATCAGACGCGCCGGCGGCAGCGTCGCGTAAAAAATATTATCGAGCGGCAACGCGATAATTTGGCTGTTGCGCTGCCCACACGCGAAAAGCGGCAACCAACTCTGGAAAGGCGCGATATTGATTGCCGGCCAAAAAAACAACCAAATTAGGGTTTTGAATACTGCCGTGAAAGTCGAGCAGATAATTTGCTTGAGGAACGATAAAGACATGAGCCTTCGGATCGGGCGACGACGGTAATTCTGCGGGCCACGCAATGGTATTGGAGGGCGATACCTTTTTTTCTTGTTCCGGCGCTGCCGTTGTAGCTGCAAAAACAGTGGGTACGAAACCGGCAACCAGCGTCGATGCAACGAATATACGCGGCAGCCTTTTACCCATGGCTAGAAAAAAACCTAAAAAACTCATTCTGAAATCTCTACGCGAAAATTAAAAAGATAGGAAATATAACAATCGAAGTTTCGATGGGATTTGAAGGCGACGTCAACGGGCTTGGCTATGAATTAAAAATATAGCGCTATATCGATATGTAACACGCGGAAGGCAAACATGGTTTAAAAAAATAGAAATGGCGACCGGAGAGGATCGCCAGATAAATTAACTCAACTGATTAGAAAACGCGCGCGCCGAAATTAACCTGCGCGCGGTTTTATTTTTTGTAAATCGAGGCCGATAAGAAACGACGAACTACCGCAATCGTTCAACATAAAATCCTGACGCCGCAACCAGCGATGGAAATACCGCACCAGCGCGGCATCGTGTTCAGGCCCGGCCTGCGCAATAAATTCGATCAGTGCCAGCTCTGCCTGCTCGGGCGTCTTAACGATATTGCCAAGCAACTGCGACGCATCCTTTAAATTATCTTCAAGCACCGAACGCCCGTACAAATTAGAGCGCTCCTGATAGCGCGCCAATGACAGCGCTTTATCGACCGAATACTGCGCTAACGGGCCTTCGCCTTTTAATGCGCCGACCGCGCCGACCAAATGCTTAGACCCTGCAGAAAAACTCAGCGGCGCTACTGTGGGTGGCGCTGGATTTTCAAGCGTCACTCCGAGCGCTTCGGCGATTGCGCTAATCGCCCAGCGACTGGTACCGACGCTGAAGCTCAGGTACGCGACGTAATCGTCGTTGACATCCGGATCGAACGCCAGCGGCCACAATAAAAATCCATTGATGCCGCAGAAGCCGGCGGTGTGATATTCGACGCTGTATTTATCGAGCTTATCGCCGGCTAATTTTTCGTACGCATCCATTAGCGCGCCGATATCACCTAACGGTTCGGTACTGTCGCGCAGACGCATACCGGCGAATTCAGCGAGCGGATCGCCGATATAGCCGACTTCGAAATCGATCAGGCCAGTGAGCCGATCTCCCTCGAATAAAAACTGGCCGGAGTCGGCACTGATAAATGCGGCGCGCTGTCGATGCGAAGGGGCATTGCGCAGCACCCAGCGCCAAATAAAATCCATCAGCGCAAACGGACGGCCAGCCATACGTTTGCGATAAATCTGCTCGCACGGGGCGTATAAATTCAACGCAATTTCTTTCGGCGTCGTGGGAATCACGAATTCTGCGTCGGCAAATTCCTGCAGCGGGATCGCATGCATACGCGCCATCGCTGCAATATATTCGCCGCGAATTTTTTCACGCGCGCGCTCGTCGCTTGCCGTCGTTAAATTAATTTGGCCGGGAATAACATCCATAATTATCGCCAGCGGATCATCCAGCATGCCGTGCACATGCGGCACCGGCACGCCGTGGCGCTCCAAAATATGGTGTATCTCTGCCTCTTGGAGCAGCGATACCGGCGATACGTAATTCTTGCCCTTCTCGGCGCGCACAATTAAATGCTTGTCGCCGTCATCGTCGCGAATTTTTAAATCCCACGATGGCCGCCAGCGAACGTGTCGACTAAAACTGATAATTTCAGCCGACGAAAAATGGCGACAAACCTGCGCGAACATTTGTTTATCCAACGCGTCGGATAAACCCGCCATTATTTCTGCCGACATAGACACTCCAAAATAAACATAGGCACGCCAAAACAAGATATTTTAAAAACAGTCGCGACCGGCGCCGCATAGGATGCCGCTAGCGCACCGGATATTAACCACCGAAACGATAGCGCAATTCCAAGCCGTACATGCGCGGCTCGTTGTATAGCACCGTGATCGCCGGCACGCCCGCGGGATTTAATGCACCGGCAACCACCGCCTCCTTATCGAACACATTGCGCGCGTATAAACCGATATCGAAG
Organism: Verrucomicrobiaceae bacterium; assembly: GCA_028293825.1. Lineage (GTDB taxonomy): Bacteria > Pseudomonadota > Gammaproteobacteria > Pseudomonadales > CAMLJR01 > CAMLJR01. The sequence goes on along the minus strand of JAQGNY010000029.1, from coordinate 31,964 downwards.
CGCTCGCCGCCGACATCATTCCAATCCAAGCGCACATTGGTCATACCATACGGCGCCGCGTGATAGGCGAGCATATCGACTTTGCCGGTCCAATAATAATCGGCGCGAAAAACCAATTCGCCCAATTTTTGCGGCAATTGAAATTCCTGCCGCGCGTAAGCAGTGGCCGATTTTTTTGGACTGAAATCGAACGGCAATTTGTCGGTTGTTCCCGCATAAAATGCCACGTTGGCTGGGATTTCAAACTTATCGGTTTTATGGTCCATCAACGATGCCGTCGCGCCGAGCGTTAAGCTCGTCATCGGCGCCACGCTCAATTCAAGATCAAGACCTTTCAATGTTGAATCACCTGCGTTAACTAGGAGCGTGGTGCTGGCCGGATCGTTGGCCGGATTGCAATCGCCATCGGGCGAATACGGTATTTGTCCGAATACCGCATCGCCCGGCACGCAACCGGGTTGCGTGGTGATGCCGGTCATACTCAGTTGTGTCTTCTTCGCTTTTAATTCAAACACCGACGCGTTCATGCGCGTCTGCCAGCCACCGATATTCCAATCCGAGCGAATACCGATTTCGACATCGGTTACTTTTTCCGGATTGTAAGTTTGCTGATCGACCAAGCGCGGACCGAGTGCCGGCAAATTCAAACCGCCGCCGCGATAACCATGCCGCGCGGTGATGTAAGAAAATAAATTGTCGTTGATCTGCCAATCGAATCCGATGGTCCAGGTACCGGCGCTGGAATCGGTTTTAAGTTCCGCTGCGGTACCGGGCTGAAAATTCGGATTGGTGGCCGCACACGCGCTCGGCGTGACAATAGGCTCGGCGGTGAAACCGCTGCCGGTACACGCCTCGTATTTATCCCACGTGTAGCGATAGCCTGCGTTAAACGCGAGACCGTGAACAAATTGATCCAATTTAATTTGGGTGTTTACAAATACCGCGCGGCTTTCCTCTTCGCTGTACATATACGCAAAGCGTCCGTCCTCCGCGAAAAATTGATTGAAGGTGCTACCGTAAAAACCATCCGGTTTACTCTTCAAATAAAACCCACCAAGCAACCAATCGACATTGTCGGCAAAGGCTTTGCCGCGCAGTTGTAATTCGGTGCTGTATTGTTTCGCGCTGTAAGTATTAAGCGCGTCAAGCAAGCCGACCGGGTCCGGCAATGCATCGGTATTCGCATCGTAAATCCATGTGTATTTTCGATAGCCCGACACATTGACCAATTGCACGTCATTACCCAAATCGATTTCCAGTCGATTGAACACGCCCCATTGGTCGAGATCGCTGCGCGGTTTAAACGCGCCGTAATCAACTTTGCGTGGACCACGCGCCTCTTGTTCGCTGAAGCGCTGATTGAGCAATGTGTCGATGCCATACAAAGCGGCGAACGGTGTTATTTCCGCTAATACTTGGCCTTGTCCGGCTTCGCGGGTGCGATGCCAATCGTAGATCAACGTATTTTTAACCCAATCGGTCGGCTCGATTAATAACGATGCACGAAATGAATCGGAATGCAGATCGTCGAGATCGCCACCGCTACCAATATTTTTCGTGTAACCATCGCGACGCGATATGCGCCCGGCTAAACGCAGCGCGACTTTATCGGCAATGATCGGCGTATTAACCGCACCTTCAACATCGCGAAAATTGTAATTGCCGACGCCACCTTTCAGATAACCGCCCAATTCATAGCTCGGCGTTTTTGGATACAATAGCACCGCGCCGCCGGTGGTATTGCGGCCGAACAAAGTGCCCTGCGGGCCTTTCAATACCTGAATGTTATCCATGTCGTATTGCGGTACCGAGCTGCCGAAAACTGCGAGCGGCACTTCCGCGAAATACGTCACTACTCCGGGCTGGCCGGTGCCCGCCACGGAGCGGCCCTGACCGCGAATCGAATACACCGCATTCTCTTTCGAGCCACCGCCTTGCGCATAAAAGCCCGGCACCGAAAACATCAGATCGCGTGTTTCAATGACGCCGGCCTCGCGCAGGGTTTCCGCGCTGAAAGCCGAAACCACTACCGGTACCGATTGCGCACTTTCTACCGAGCGCCGCGCTGTTACCGAAACTTCTTCAATGCCTCTGCTATCGGCAGCCGCGAATATCGATTGCAGCGCAGCAATCACAATCACCAAACCACTTAACCGAAACAGTTTTTGTCGACGCGATGTGCTCGATAACATGGTGATATCCTCTTTTATTAAATGGTTTCCGTGCCTCTACTGACTAACTTTCTTATCAATTTAATTTTTCTTATCAATCGACGTTATTTATCAGGAGTATGTTCGGGTCCAGGTTGCAGCGCGGCTGCGCACTCGCAAGATTATTGGTGCGATAGCTGCGCCGTTATGCGAGGTATAGGCCTGACCGCGAAACTACAGATGCTATTTGAAAAAGACTGCGCCGCCGAGGAAGCAGCGACGCAGTAATCCGCTAACCATTAGGTGGATATTTGAAAATTAATTATTAATTTTTATAAATGATTTTTATTGATGCCGAATACGTTTTCTATGCCCTGCTGCTTAATCACCGAACCGAGATCCAGGTATTCGCGCCAGGCAATAATTTTATTGGCAGCGTTGAGTTCGAACACCGCCACCAATGGAATCTTGGTCCAGCCCTGTTCGGATAGCGCCGCATCCAGGCGCTCGGTAAAAACAAAGCGGTCGTTGGAGGCAATCGTCAGCACATCGCTTTTATTCGATTGGTATTTATGAATCATGCCCTGAATTTCCGCGCGGATGGCCGCTTTGCCACGAATCGGCTCGGTAACCGGAACAATCATTTGGTAGTACGCATCGTCGGCTACATAGGACATGGTTTTATCGAGATTTTCCGGCCAGCCATTTTCAAATGTGCTGATCATGTCCAACACTACTTGCTCGTGCACAGCGGTCATGGTCTAACTCCTGTTTAATTAGAATTATAAAAATACGATTAGGCGCGCTAGGTGTCGCCTTTAATAGCGGGTATTTTTTGTAACTGATTTTTAACAATTAATTTTTAACAACTGGTTTTTTGTAATTGCTTTTAAAAATTAAAGGACGCTTAGCAATGCTCCGGCGAGAGCAAGCGGCATGCAGGGAATTTATAGAGCGCGCAACAGCAGCACAATCGCTGCCGCCATAGTTGAAATGTGTTTCGCTATGTTTGAACTGTGCAGTGGGATTATCTAGTTCGCGTTAAATCGAATTAATCGCCATTGATCGCGTCGGCAGCATTACCGCTCTGTTGTCGAAATTCTTGCGGTGTCATTCCAGTTTTTCGTCGAAATGCAGCCGTAAAGGCGGCTGCATCGTGAAAGCCGCACAAATACGCGACCTCTTTTATTAAATACTTTTCGCCGGACAACAATGCTCTGGCTTTTTTAATGCGCACCTCCGCGGCGAAGTGGCGCAGCGTTTTGCCCGTGCTGCTTTTAAAGCGCTCCGATAATTCGCGTGGCGGCAGACCGCAAGCACTGGCAAGATCGATCAGCGACGGACCTTCGGTCGTCGCGGTCTGTAACATCTCGTTCACGCGATTGATTTGCGCTGCACTCAATTTACCGTCGTGCATATCGGCGCGATCATCGACAATATCGAATTGCCGATTCAGCTCCAGCGCGATCAACGACAAAATACTATCGATTTGCAATTTGCTGGCGAAACTTGGATTCGCGGTCTCCTCCGCGAGGCGCGTCATCAATGCTTCCAAAAAGGGGTTTTTAATATCGATGGTGGTTTGCAGCTCGATTTTGTCCCATTGCCATTCGAAGCCGCTCAACACGCCCAGACGCGATAAATCAAACAGACAGGACAGGGTTTTTTGGTGGCCGGTGGTCCAACTGGTATAGAGCGTGGTATGCGGCGGCACCAATAATAATTTACCGATGGTCTGACGCTGGTCCGACGGCCCGCGATAGGTACCGTACAAATGCGTGACTGGGTAATAAAGGAGTTCGAGAAAACAATATTCGCGCGGTTGAAAGGTCGCCTCACCCGGCTGCGTCCATTCCACATCGAAGATATCGAGGTCATACGCCTTATCGTCTACGCGCCCTTCCAACCGCATATGCGGTCGCACATCACTGGTGAAGGCTTGATCGTGGAGACTCTGCATTTTGGCACCGTCTTTGGGCCATACCAGCGTCGCTATTTGTTGCAAAGATATAAGCTGGCGGCATGTCATTGAGACTTCGAATTATTATTGCGGCACCTGATATTTTTTGTCCGCTATCGACTTATCGTTATCACAAGAAATTAAAACGTATCAGGTTGGGCCGCCGTCCGCAGCCTATTACTTTCCATCGCGACCGACAACTCCTTATACCTCGCCTTTTTCGACTAACGACAACGTTTGCTTGGAACAGATTTCAAACTTGACGCGGATTCATTTAATCTACGCGGCAATCGAAAACTGGTCTAAAAAAATCATGAGCAATTTAAAGCGCAAATTAGTGCAACGGCCGAGTGCGATTCATGGCTCCGGTTTATTTTCCACGGTGGAAATTGCGAAGGGCACATTGATCGGCACCTGCAATGTGCGCAAAACCAAAGCACCGGGCTTGCACACATTATGGGTCGACGATGGCGAGCGCTTGGTGGATGTAACTTGCCGGCTGCGCTTCATCAATCATTCGAAACGACCCAACGTCGCCTACCTCGACAACCTGCAAGTCATCGCGTTGCGAAAAATTAAACCGGGCGATGAACTGACTCACGATTACGGCGATGAGTGGAGTTGATCTTTGGCGCTGAGTGAAACCGACTGGCGCGGCCACAGGGCCAAGCGACAGCGTGCTAAGCACTTGGAGGAGTCAGAAACACAACTCGATTTCGCTCTCGAAATGTCTAGCACCGCCACTTAGCGGATCGTTGAACGACAGCATTTTCGCCAGTAGTTTTAGCGGCTTTGCATAATCGTCGGCACTGTAGGGCTGCAATGACGGATACAGCGGATCGTTGCAGATCGGCGCACCGAGTGCTGCCATATGCACGCGCAGCTGATGCTTTTTTCCCGAGATCGGAGACAGCGCGTAACGCCAGTAATCAGCGCCGTGCTCGCGCACATCGATGCGCGTCTCCGCATTCGGCGTTCCCGCCACTTCCTGCATTCGAAAAAACGGTTCGCCCGCTACCAGCCGTGTGTTGCGCAGCAACGGGAACTCGCATTGCGGCAGCGCCGGCGCAATCGCCTCGTAACATTTTGTGATTTTTTGTTCGCGAAATAGAGCTTGGTACTGCGCGCGCGTGGCACGATTTACAGAGAATAAAACCAGGCCGGCGGTGTGACGATCGATGCGATGCAGCGGCGTTAAATCAGAATTATTAAAATGGCGCTGCAATCGTGACAGCACTGTCTCTTCGACAAAAGTACCGGCAGGCATCACTGGCAGAAAGTGCGGTTTGTCGACCACGATTAAATGCTCGTCCGCAAATAAAATCGTTTCTGCAAAGGGGATCGGCGTTTCGTTTTCCACTTCGCGAAAATAATAAACACGCAATCCTTCGCGATACGGCGTCGATGCATCAATCGGCAAACCCTGCGCATCCTGCACGCGACTGCGCGCGATTCGATCCAACCACTGCGCGCGCGGTATCAGCGGAAAATGCGCGCACAGACAATCCAACACCGTCAGCCATTCGCCGCGCGGCAAATGCAAAACGCTGGGCCGCAGCGTTGACGATGAGCCGGATGAAAGAGATGAAGGCAGCGTTGGTTCAGACATGCGCGAATTGTAAATCAGCTGCGCGGCACAACCCTGAACTTTCCAACCAGCACCGTTGGTGTCGTTATCGAGCGTTGTAGTTCGCGTTTAATTTTTTTCGAGCAATGCACCCAAACGCCGAATCGTACCGAGCGGATCGGCGTGACCGGGCAGCGGCGCGATAAATGTCGATACGCCGCGCTCCGCCATACCGTCGAGCACTTTGCGTACTTCAGCTTCAGTGCCGTACACGCTGTCGAAATCACGTAAATAATTGGTGAGCCCAAGCTCTTCCATCATCTTCACGTTGCGCCCGCCGACCACGACATGTTCAGTCACATCGTAGCGACGAAACATTTCCTCGACCTGCTTGCGATATTTAGGCGGCACCGTGTCGATTGCACCCGGTGCGCGCAACGCCATGCCGGCGGCGACCAAAAATGCCTTTAAATCATCGACGGCCTCATCCGCGCTGTCGCGAATCGAGCAGTACGACACCACCCAGATATCGATCGACAACGGGTCGCGTCCCGCTGCTTTCGCTGCGGCGCGCACTGCTGCAATTTTTACGTCGAGCGCATCGAGATCCATATTGCTGAATAAAATCACGCCATCGGCCAACTCACCGGCCAGCGCCATCGCCTTCGGGCCGACTGCCGATAAATGAATCGGCACCGGGCGCGGAAAGCGCAGTGATTTATTCGGGCGCTCTTCCCACGTCGTTTCGCGGCCGGCAAATAAATCGCGCAGCGCGCCGATTTCGCTGCGCATGCGCGCCAGCGTGGCCTGCCCGTAACCGGTCGCCAACGCAGTGCCGCCGCCGGTAGCAAAACCCAGCGCAACGCGGCCGTCGACCATATCGCCGAGCGTCGACATTGCATTTGCGGTAATTAACGGATGGCGCAGAAATGGCGCCGTCACCATCGGCGCCAGCGTCGCGCGCTTGATCACATGCGCGGCGACCGCGAGCGATCCATACAGCTCGTGCCAACCCGCCGGCGAATCGCCCAGACCGATCAGTGAAAAACCCAGCTCGTCGGCGAGTCGCACTTCTTCGCGAAAATTAGCGAGGCTATCACCCCACAGATGAATCGTGCCCAGCCGCAAACCGTTGCTCATACGAGAAACTGTCATAGAACCTCCGCCATAAAATCATTGCCGTGCATGGATAAGCGAACGTCGTAAGCGGTGCGCGATAGCGACAATTAACTAATCGAATACAAACGCTCGAACTATTATTTTTCTTGTGAGGGATCGCGGGCGTGCTGCGAAACCCATAATCAGGCGCACAGTGTGCTCCCAATTATCGGCATTTCTCTAATGCTTTTATTTGTTCAACGGTCAAATAAGGACGCGCTAATTTGCCGGCGCAGAACAGATTATTATTTTGAATAATTCGCGCGGTATACATTCAACGGATAGGCGCGATCGCCGAAATTCCTACAGCGTCAATGGCGATGAAATAACTTTTCCGTGTTCGAAAAAAGCCGTTAGATTATCGAGCACGCGATCGGCCATCGCCTGTCGTGTTTCCACCGTGCCGCTGCCGACGTGCGGCAACAACACAACATTATCTCGATTCAGCAATTCGGCCGGCACATTCGGCTCGTGCTCGAATACATCCAGCGCCGCACCGGCGATGCGGTTCTGCTCTAACGCCTCCACTAGGGCGCGTTCGTCGATGACGCTGCCGCGCGCAATGTTAATAACAAAACCCTGCGGGCCGAGCGCGGTTAATACATCAGTGGACACGATATGTTCTGTCGAGGCGCCACCCGGCGCTGCGATCACCAGAAAGTCCGACCAGCGCGGCAGTGTCACTAGATCGGCTTCATAAACATATTCAACATCCGCCACTGGTGAGCGATTGTGATAGCGCACAGCCATATCAAAACCACTAGCCCGTTTTGCAATGGCGCGACCGATACGACCCAAGCCTAAAACCCCTATATTTTTACCGCTGACCCGCGTGGTGAGCGGAAAATTATGCTGCAGCCATTCGCCGCGTCGCACGAAGCGATCCGAAGCACTCAGTGAACGCGCCACATCGATTAATAATCCAAACGCGAGATCGGCGACGCAATCGCTCAATACATCCGGCGTGTACCCGATGGCGATGCCGCGCTCGCGTGCAATATTCAAATCGAGTTTATCGAAGCCGACGCCGAACGACGACACCACGCGCAAATTAGGCAGCGCATCGAACAGCGTTTTATCGGCACCGGCTTGCACAGACGTAGCAAGCGCGACAAATTCATGGCCATGTGCGAGGAGAAAAGCGCGAGCATCGGGCTCGTGCTCAAGAAAATGCACGTCGTATTGCTGCGCCAGTCGTTGCTCTAAATACGGCGAGAGCCGACCGTTTTGTAACAATTTTAATTTCGCAGTCATAGCAGTGGCCTTTATCGAAATAGCAGCGCTGCATTGTGCAAAATTTTATCGCGGCAGAGAAAAATTATTGCACGCGAATTTATCGCCGAGTAACGACTCTCTAAGACTCTCGCAGCTTTTACCTACATCTCTCTCGATATAGGCGCCGGCAAATGCTCGATCGCATCCTCGATAATTTCCAATGCGTGTTTACAGTCATCGCGATCGGCACTGCCACCGAGACAAACACGCACCGCCTCCGGCGCGGTGCCGCTGACGGTAAACGTATCGGATACCACCACACCGACACCGTGCGCGCGCAGATGCGTGGAAAATTCGATGCGGCTCCACGGCGCCGGCACGCTCAGCCACAAATGAAATGCCTCGGGCTTGGCGATGTATTCCGCGCCTTTTAAAATTTGCGCTGCCATTTGTTGGCGAAATTTCGATTCCTCGCGAATCGCCAGCGTCGCCATTTTTACGGTGCCGTCTTCCAACCAACGCGAAGCCAGCCGCACCATAAAGGGCGAGGCCATAACCGACGTCGTGCGTAGCGTCGACGACAAGCGCGCGGTGTAACGGCCATTCGGCAAGGCCAAATAGGCAATACGCATTCCAGCGCCGAGACATTTCGAAAAGCCCGCCACATAAAATGTTAATTCCGGCGCCAACTCCGCCAGCGCGGGGGGACGCGTCACCGGCAAACAACCGTAGGCGTCATCTTCGATAATCGGCACGCTGTAACGCCGCGCGATATCGACAATCGCCTCGCGCCGTTCCAGCGACATCGTCGCGGTGGTGGGATTTAATAACGTGGGATTGCAATACAGCGCCTTCGGTAAATCGGCCGCGCACAACGCACCAAATGCTTCGGGATCGATGCCTTCGTCATCGGCCGGCAAGCCGACCAGACGAATTCCCAATTGCGCGGCAATGCCTTTAATACCGGGATAAGTAATCGCTTCGCAGGCGATGCTGTCGCCCGGTCGCGCCAACGCAGTGAATAACGCGAGCAACGTATCTTGAATTCCGGGACACACCAAAACACGCGCAGCGGTAACGCCCGGCAAATGCCGCGACAACCAGCGTGCGCCGATCTCGCGATCCTCATAACTGCCGCCAAATTCCTGATAGCGCAATAAATCGTACGGATCGACTTCATTGGCGAAACTGGTAATGCCCTCGCGCAAGCGTTGCAATAACAAACGATCCTGCGGCTCCGGCGGCATGTTCATCGTCATATCCAATAAACCCGCCGCGCCCGGTCGTCGCATCGGCCCGCTGGTTACGACCTCGCGTACAAAAGTGCCGCTGCCGGCACGCGCATCGATCAAGCCGCGCTGCTGTGCTTCGGCGTAACCGCGCGCAACGGTGGTGAAATTTAATTTCAACACGGTGGCCAGCGTGCGCAGTGTCGGCAATTTTTGATTGGCGGCAAGCTTGCCGGTTTGAATGTCTTCGGCGATTGCATCGGCGATAGCGACATAGGCCGGTTTGCGACTGCTGCGAATTGCTGCAGCCCAGCGGCTGGAATCATTGGACATAGAAGCGCTCGTTACGACGACTGAGAATGCGTTGTCCAAGCATGTTGCATACCGTCATAACAATGATCGTATTTAAATCAATATTGATCGGGTGTTTATCGCATTTTTTAACCGCTTTTAATCGGCAAATACCGCCACTGTGTACGATTGATCGCATCCAAATAACACCATTACGGTGCAACACTGCGCCATTGACGTGCACGAAATTCCGCTTTTTCTAAATCTTTTTCACCGCTCGTTGCCGAAACGCATCGACCTTCATTGCGACCCCATTTAAAAATTTTTAAGCATTACAAAAATGTCTCGCAATGATCGCATTTCGAGTGCACACGAAAAGCAACAGCTGGCACTTCGATTGCAATTTATTTTGGCGAGCACCGTTAAACGCCACCACCTTTCACAACAAATTATTTCAAACAGCAATTAGGAGAAAACCAATGCCAGCCGTGAATTATCCCCTGCATAAGAAAGGCGATTTTTTTGTCGACTACGAAGAAAAAGTGTTTGAAGACGTAAAAGCCGATCCCGGCGAAAAGGCATTAGTGACGTTTCACACCGTCGCGTTTGAAGGCTCGATCGGTTTAGTTAATTTGTTGCAGGCAAAACGTTTGCAACGCAAAGGCTTCGAAACATCGGTGTTGTTGTACGGGCCCGGTGTAACGCTCGGCGTGCAGCGCGGTTTTCCTACCATCGGCGATGAAGCATTTCCCGGTCATCAAAACTTCAACAACCAACTCGCGCAATTTATGAGTGAAGGCGGCAAGGTTTACGCGTGCCGCTTTGCACTGCAAGCGCTGTACGGTCACGGCGAGTCCGCATTGCAGGAAGGCATTCGCCCAATCAATCCGCTCGATGTACTCGATGTGATTCTGCTACACCGCAAAGCAAACGCATTCATTCTCGATACGTGGACGTTGTGATTTATAAATTATTTTTTAATTTTTATTAAAAAACTTTGTGAGAAATAGTTATGTCCGCATCGCGTGTTATTAAAGTTGCCGCCGCCCAGCTGTCGCCCGTGCTACCGGGTGAAAAGCTGGCGAGCGGAGAAACCGGTAGCCGCGATGGCACTATAAATAAGGTCATTGCTGCAATTGCAGAAGCTGCGCGTCAAGGCGCGCAGCTGATTGTTTTTCCCGAAACCGTTGTTCCGTACTATCCCTATTTTTCGTTCATCACCGCTGCAGTGGCGATGGGCCCCGAACATTTAAAACTGTACGACCAAGCGGTGACGGTGCCGAGCGCCGCGACCGATGCGGTTGCTGCAGCCGCTAAAAAATACGCCATGGTGGTTGTGTTAGGTATTAACGAGCGCGATCACGGCTCGCTGTATAACGCGCAGTTAATTTTCGATGCGAACGGCGAGTTGTTATTGAAGCGCCGCAAAATCACACCGACCTATCACGAACGTATGGTGTGGGGTCAGGGCGATGCCAGTGGTTTAAAAACCGTTGACACCGCCGTCGGCCGTATCGGTGCGCTCGCGTGTTGGGAACATTACAACCCGCTCGCGCGTTACGCGTTGATGGCGCAACACGAAGAAATTCATTGCAGCCAATTTCCCGGTTCATTGGTCGGGCCGATTTTCGCCGAACAAATGGAAGTAACGATGCGCCACCACGCGCTCGAATCCGGCTGCTTTGTCGTCAACGCCACCGGCTGGCTTACCGATGAACAAATTCATTCGATAACACCCGATCCCGCTTTGCAAAAAGCGATGCGCGGCGGCTGCTACACCGCAATTATTTCGCCGGAAGGAAAACATCTGTGCGAACCATTACGCGCAGGCGAAGGCATTATCGTCGCCGAATTGGATTTCGCATTAATCACCAAACGCAAACGCATGATGGATTCGGTCGGTCATTACGCGCGGCCGGAATTGTTGTCGTTATTAATCGATGACAAACCTGCTGCGCCTTTGCACCACGCCTACGACCATGACGCAATTAATGTCAGCGAAACCGCTGCTGCAGAAAATACTCGGAGTATTCACGATGAACCCACCCGCCTCGTCCGCGCTGTCGAATCAACAACTGATCACCGAGATGCAATCGCGCGGCTTGCGCCTGGTTGATATCACCGTCGGTGCGCCATCGCGACGCGGTGGCGCCGGCCCCACCGATCACAAAGCAGTAACGATCGACGGCCACACCATCATGGTGCCTGTGCATACCGGCAGCGCGGCGGATTCACCGTTTTTAGTTTCCGCGGCGGATGCGGACGGCAGCGCGACGCTAACGCATAACGGCAACACGATTGCGCGCATCGGCTTTCCCAGCGCGCCGAATTTTTATCAACGCCAAACCGCCGATGGAATTCCGTATTCGAAAATAGCGCAACTGCACGGCGCCGATGTATTGGCCACCACTGTGCTGCAAACGTGCGTGCGTTACGGCCGGCGCAGCACGTCGTGTCAATTTTGCGCGATCGGTGAATCGCTAAAAGCCGGACGCACGATCAATAGAAAATTGCCGGAACAATTAGCTGAAGTTGCGCATTCGGCAGTCGAGCTCGACGGCGTAAAACATATGGTGATGACGACCGGCACGCCGAATTTCACCGATCGCGGCGCGGCAATTTTGTGCGAGAGCGCCGCCGCCGTTAAAGCCGTTGTCGATTTACCGATTCAGGCGCAGTGCGAACCGCCGGACGATCCGATTTGGTTTTCGCGTTTAAAAGAATCCGGTGTCGATAGTCTCGGCATGCATTTGGAAGCGGTCACGCCGGAAGTGCGCGCGCGCATCATGCCGGGTAAAGCAGAAGTCAGCATCGAGCAATACATGATCGCGTTTGCAGACGCGGTAAAAGTATTCGGTCGCGGTCAAGTGAGTACATACATCATCGCGGGTCTCGGCGATAGCATCGAAGCGATTTTGTCGATGTGCGAGCAATTAATCGCGCTCGGCGTGTTTCCGTTCGTGGTGCCTTTCGTACCGAATTCCGATACGCCGCTCGAACATCATCCCGCACCCGACGCTGTCTTTATGCGCGCCATATTAAAACCGTTAGGCGAAATGCTAAGTGCTGCCGATTTGCTGTCGCGCGATATTAAAGCTGGCTGCGGACGCTGTGGTGCTTGTTCAACATTGGCGAAGTATGAAAAAGATTAATGAATCTCGAGCTAAAGCAAGCTGCTCAGCTGGATCGATTGCAGCGAATCAATAGCACGGAATGATCAAACGTCCTCGTTACGAAAAACTCAGGAGATGCGCGATGACACCGATGACGCCGCCGTTCCGATTTAATCCCGGCGAATACCGCATAAAACCCGCGCGTGAAAAGTGGGAAAGAAATGCGTGCGCGGCATTGCGGCGCGATGTGTTCTGCGCGGAGCAAGGATTATTCGACAGCGACGATCGCGATGACATCGACAATAGAGCATTGAGCATTGCCGCTATTTCCTGCGTGCTTGCGCAACTCGAGCAAGTCGTAGGCACCGTGCGCATTCACGAAACAGAATCGGATATTTGGTTTGGTTCACGATTGGCGGTCGCGGCGGATTTTCGCAGCAGCTCGGCGCTCGGTCACAAATTAATTCAGCATGCGGTCGGCACCGCGCGCACCAAAGGCTGTGAAAGATTTCTTGCGCACGTGCAATTAAAAAATGCACCGCTGTTTAAGCGTATGCACTGGCGCGTCTTGCAAACAGTCGATATTTACGGGCAGCCGCACTTATTAATGGAAGCCGATCTGAATTTTTATCCGACCGCGATTAGTGAGGAAATTGCGATTTACACGCGCGCACATCACATTGCACCGCGCCCAGCATCAATTCGGTGGGCAGCATGAACGCCGCCAGCAAAGCATTTTTAAATACGTTAGTGCAGGCGCTACAGAACAATCGCGGCCTCGCGCATAAACGCGATATCGACGCCGTGGTAACCGCACTGGATATCGCGAACGCGGAAAATAAAATCCCGGTTGGCGACGACTGCGCCGCCATCCCCGATGGCGATGGCTTTTTATTATTTGCCATCGAAGGTTTTATCAACGAGTTCGTTACAAAAGATCCGTGGTTTGCCGGCTGGTGCGGCGTAATGGTTAACGTCTCCGATATTTACGCGATGGGCGGTCGGCCCGTTGCCGTGGTCGATGCGATATGGGATCGCGATGACATGGCAATGCGACCGGTGCTCGAAGGGTTGGCCGCCGCTTCACGCGCGTACAACGTGCCGATTGTTGGCGGTCACAGCAATGCGCGTAGCGAGCATGCGCAACTCGCCGTTTCGATTATCGGGCGCGCGCATAAATTACTGACCAGCTTCGATGCAAAACCCTGCGATATTCTGGTGGCAGCTATCGACTTGCGCGCTGCGTATCGCGAACCGTATTCGCATTGGAACGCAACCACCGATGTCGATCCGGCGCGCTTGCGCGGCGATCTGGAATTACTGCCGAAACTGGCCGAATCCGGTTTATGCGCTGCCGCAAAAGATATCAGTCAGGCCGGCATTCTCGGCACCGCGATGATGTTGCTCGAATGCTCCGGCATCGGCGCCGTTATCGATATCGAATCGATACCGCGTCCCGTTGAAGTCGATGCCGAACGCTGGCTGCTTTCAACATTTCCAAGTTTTGGATTTTTACTCGCCGTTTCGCCAAAAAATTTACAAGCAGTGCTCGCGTTATTCGACACACGCGAAATCAGTTGCGCGCCGATCGGTCGCTGCGACGATTCGCGCGAATTATTTTTGCGTTACGACGGCCAGCAACAAAAAGCGTGGGATTTTCGCGAGCAAGCCGTTATCGGTTGCGGAGCCGGCGCGGCTCGCAATGTAACGACTAACGCTACGTAGCGTAACTAATGCAAAGCAAGCCACTGGTGCAACGCAAACTGCTAGCGCACACAACGCACTGGATCAATGCAAGTCACCGAGGACAATCGATCATGCCTGAAGTTAATTTTCGAGTGCGCTGGCCCGATGCCTCCGCAACCGTATGTTATTCGCCGTCGAGCACGATCAAAGATGTGTTCGTGCTCGGTAAACCTTATGCAGTCGGAGAGTTTGTCGCGATCAGTCGCAACGCGTTAGAAAACGCCAGCGATCGCGTTGCCAAAAAATACGGTTACGGTTGCGCGCATGCGCAGCGACAAATCGAAGAAATTGAAATACGCGCCGCCGAATTTACTGACGACAATGCTGCGCGCGTTGTCGTCGAAGCCTTTGAGGATTAATCATGACTGCCACCGCCTTAAGCTCACGCCAATTGACCAACAATTTTGCCGAGACCGTTATGTCTGCCGAAAAGAAAGCCGTGCAATCGTTAACGGTTGCCGTTATCGGTGGCGGTCAAGCGGGTCTGGCGATCAGTTGGTATTTAACGCGGGCCGGTGTGGATCATCTTGTCTTCGAAAAAAATAATATCGCGCACGAATGGCGCAACGCGCGCTGGGATTCGTTTTGTCTGGTTACACCGAACTGGCAATGTCGTCTGCCGGGCTTTCCGTATGCAGGACCGGACCCGCACGGTTTTATGTTGAAAGATGAAATCGTCGAATACATCGAAGCGTACGTAAAATCATTTGCCCCGCCGCTGCGTGAAGGCGAAACGGTAATGCGTTTGCGCGCGAGCGCTACCGGCGGTTTCGATATCACGACGACTAACGGCTCGTATCACGCCGAACAAGTAGTAATTGCCACCGGCGGTTATCAAACGCCGTTCGTGCCACGCCAGGCTGAACGCTTGCCGGCGAATATCGTGCAAATTCATTCGTCGGTATATCGCAATTCACTAGCGCTGCCGGAGGGCGCGGTATTAGTGGTCGGCACCGGCCAATCCGGTTGTCAGATTGCGGAAGATTTACATCTTGCCGGACGCGACGTGCATTTGGTGGTCGGTACCGCACCGCGTTCGCCGCGCGTTTATCGCGGTCGGGAAGTCACCGATTGGCTGACCGACTCCGGTTATTACGACATTCCCATCGCCGAGCATCCGCAAAAAGAAACGGTATGCGAAAAAACCAACCATTATTTAACTGGCCGCGACGGCGGACGTGAAATCGATTTACGCCGCTTCGCCAATGAAGGTATGAAACTGTACGGACGCTTCAAAGATATCGTCGACTCGCGTTTTTTATTCGAGCCCGATTTGAAACGCAATCTCGATTCGGCCGATGCCAGCTACAACAATATTCGCGCAGCCATCGATTTATATATCGAACAAAACAATATCGATGCGCCCATCGAATCACCGTATCAGCCGCCTTGGCAACCCGATGTCGAACCGCAAGAATTGGATTTTGTCGCAGCCGGCATAAGCACAATTATTTGGTGCATCGGTTTCGGCACCGATTATCGCTGGGTCGAGCTTCCTGCATTCGACGGTCGCAATCAACCGGCGCATGAGCGCGGTGTAACGCGTGTGCCAGGCTTATATTTCCTCGGCCTGCCGTGGCAAAACACCTGGGGCTCGGGACGCTTTGCCGATGTGGGAAAAGATGCGGAGTTTTTATCTGGTGAAATGCTGAGGCGGCGAAGCGAAATGATTGAGGCTACGGTTTGAACTTTACGTGCTCAATTATTTTAAAGACGACTATTTAACGCGATCACCATGAGCAATATTGGAGAGTTTCCCCTCTTCGAATTCCAGCTTGTTTAAGAAAGTACCGGAACCGAAATTAAACAGCCATAAATCCACTGGATGGCACACCGACTCGATACCGAATTTATTTTGTATATATTCATTGCGGCAGTAGGAGTCGGTTGAACTTGGTGCGCCGCATTTGCCTTCAACTTCGGCCTTGGTATCGCCCACTTCAACCAGACTGGTTCCACAGCGCAGACTATCCGCAGAAACCATCGTGCAGAATATAAAAAGAAAAAATATAACGACGAATACTATTTTGAGTGCATAGCCCTGCATCATTCTTTACCTCCCAACATATTGCCAATAAGTAGCAATACGAAATCCCGATTCGCACGACCGCGAAGCAGGCGCGGCGATTAGCACAGGCAGCTTACTTTTTTAGAATGAACATAAACTGAACGAGCCACGGGTTAATCAATTGCCCGGATAAGTTGTTTTATAGCCTGGTGAAACTTTTCATGGAATTGCGAGGATGACGTGCGATGTACAGTGCTAACAATTAAATTATTAATTCTTATAGCTTTATAGATTGAGCTTTGTCTCAGATATCCCGTTATTCAACTGGTTCAACCCAGCGCTCACGCTTCTGCATAACCAATGCAAATAAATCGGACACCAACAATTTATCCAACCACGCGATTACATGAATGTATTTGCTCGCGTTAAACCATAGTTTATCGACAGCAGCGAACTGGCGAATAAACGGAAAAATTGCCATATCAACGATCGTTACTTTTTCACCCATTAAATATTTCTGTGTTTGTAAAAGAACATCCAGTTTCTGCAAAAATATTTCGCCATTCTCGCGATAATATTCGGTGGAATGTTCTGGATGGCGATCCGCGTATTTATATCGGTCGAGTTGCGCTTTAAACGGGCCGTCATTTTCGTGAATTAATTCCAACGCCGCCATCGATTCTTTTTCGGCGGGCAACCATCGCTGCGGATCATTACAACCAAGCGCCCACTGCATGATGTCGAGGCTTTCGTCGATGACCAGCCCATCAGGTAATTGCAATACCGGTACTGTGCCTTTCGGCGAGATCGCGAGCATCGCCTTGGGTTTATTGCGCAGGACGATTTCGCGCCATTCGACAGCCACGCCGCTCACGGTTATCGCGAGGCGCGCGCGCATTGCGTATGGACAGCGGCGGAATGTATAGAAGATGGGGAGAGCTGAAGCGGGCATTAGGGCGCTCGAAATATTGAGTGCGTTTATTTTCGCACTGCAACTCGTTTTGCACCGCATTTATTTTCACGCGATTTATTTTCATACAATACGACGAAATTATTCGCCTTTATCCGACTTGGAATCTTTTCCCAACAAATAACCGGCGATGGCACCGAACAAGCCAACGATTGGTGTGAGTTGCTCGTTGTTATAACCCACGACCAGTAGCAATGCAGAAAATCCCAAGATCGAAATAACGCCGAAAACACGTAACACTTGCTGCGGTGGCGCGCTCGCTCGCCACAATAAGGCCGTCGCCATGATCAGTGCGATTCCGGAAAAACCCAACACGCTGATCGCGAGAAATTGCACCAGCTCTTTCGACCACGGCTGTGTTAACGCCACCGCTGCGACCGGTGATTTATCCAGCGCCTGCTGCGCAAGATCGAGCGCCGATAATGCCGCATCGGTTTCGCTCGCCATCAGTGTTCTCTCTTATCGATTTGATTGACACGCTGCTCGACATTTTCGAGCTTGCTCGATAACGCTTTAATCGCTGCGGTTTGCGCGCGCAGCAATGTCACTATTTCTTCGTTGCTCATTGTCGCGGGCGGCGGCGCTATTCCGCGCGGTGGCGATGGCGTACCGGCTGCAGCCGGCGCCTGCTGTGCGCTAACACTGGTTGCAATAAACGCCAATAAAAAAAAGAGTCTTACTTTCATGAAGTTTTCTCCATTCAACTTCCCGTTTCTAATTCTTTAACCCTGCGCTTAATGCGTTCGTTTTTTAAAAGCATTTACTTTAAATATATTTTTCAAGGACCGGTCGCCGTTTTTATATATTCGGCTTTTACCCACCCCACGTTGTTATTGCTGCGGACTTGATACCAACCGGATTGTTGATCGAGCACATCCACCAATGTGCCGCTCGTTAACGGCGCCGCAATTTTTGTCGCATCGACACGCGGCAGTGCGCGGAAATTTAATTTATTCGCCAGCACGTAGCCGCGCGCGGATGCAGCGGGTATTGCGGTAATAGTCGCAGCAGGAGTTGGCGGCGATGTTAACGCTGGCGAAGGTTCGTCCGCATCGCGACCGCGCACAATTAATAACTGCCGCAATTTATCCAGCGGAAATGCCGGGCCTGGATCGACTTTGCGACCCGGCGCAATTTCTTCGTGGCCGAGAATTTCGCGAATCAAATAGGTGTGGCAGAGCACGGTACATAATTCAAACGCGGTTGCGAGTTGCGCTTCCGTGTAAGCCAACCAATCGGTCGCGGTTTGTTCGTTGCGGTGAACGGCATGAATAACTTGTTCGGCAGGATAGGTGGTGCCGAGATACGAAACAAAACCGCCGGCAGCGGTGCGACTTAAACGCCCGGGGTTATCCAGCTCAATGCCGATCGAATAGCGGTTGTAGCCGCTGCGTTCGCCATAACTACTCGCGCCCGCATGCCAGGCAATGGTATCGAACGCAACCAATTGCGTGATTGCGCCATCGCGTCCGACCACAACATGTGCGGAGGCTTTAGCCTGTGGATTACACAGCCAGTTCACCGAGGACTGCGCCGAGCCGCCTGCGGTGAAATGAATAATTAACGCATCGGGCAACCCGGTTGCAAAGGCGGCGCCATGATTCGGTGATTCATTAAATGGCACATCGACAAGGCGATGGTTGGCAATCGAAATAGTCATCGCATCACCTCAGCCGACGGCATCATCTTTAGCGCCACCGGCTGCGGCGGAGCCTGTAATCAAATCAGTGACTCGATTACTCGCATTAGACTTTTCAAAGGAGCGGCCAATGGTCCAGGTGCCGACAATGCCCGCCCACGCCCACCAGAATTCCTGCGGTAATTGAATGCCGCTGGCAATCACGCAATCCGAGGCGCTTTGCGCACAATGTACCGGCGGCTTGCCCGCCAAATATTGCACGGCAGGAATTAAACAATAATTGAGGAAGATAAAAATAAGACCCGCGTACACCACTGTCGGACGCGCGCGCTTGGTGAAGTTATCACCCTGATTTAATTCCGCGACCAGCACCCGCTCTTTCGACTCCATTTCCGCGCGCAGCGTTTGTTCGATTTCGCTGTCACGTTTTTGCAGCAGTGCTTCCATTTCCAATTTGAATTGGGTTTTTTCCTGATCGCTCATATGAAACTGATCGACAATTTTTCCCACTTCGCCAATTACATTAGCGGCGCCGCCGCCGAGAAAGTCCGTGATCCAGCTCATCGCTTACTCCTTCAATAATTTATAGTTGTTTAACTATTTATCGAATGCGTAAAAATAGATGTTTGGTTGCAAACAAAAGAGAACGTGGCGATGACAAAAAGCGTGAAATATTTTTTATAATTAGTCGCGAACATAAACCATCAAACGTATCCATCGTTTTCAACCTTTTGTTGAAATCAAATCCATGAAGTCAAATGGCTCTTACAACCGACAGCGAGCAATAGCGCGAAGATTACAACAAAGAACAACGAACAACGAAGCGAGCCTATAACAAATAGATGACACTCGAAAGACGCAGCAACGACATATCACGCAATATTAATTTTATTTGAAACCGACACCTTTGCGAAAACGCAGCCCATTCGATTAATCATGCTAAGCAGCTTATCTTTACAACATTAATTAGGAATAAAAACCTTTGCGCGCGCGCAGCGATTACACTGCGCCTAGCGCCGTGACGGTCGATCCAATAGCGGCTAAGCCGAGACAAACAATGACTACGGAAATTAATAAACCACAACGCAAACGCCGCTATTTCGAGCGCCCCGACCGCGATCAAAAGCCGCTGAGCCTATCGGAAACATTGATCATCGTGTTGTCATCGCATCTGGGCGTGCGCACGCGGGGAAAATTACAGGACGATTTTCGCCGTGCCAATGGCTTACATATATTTATTGCCGGTATTATTTATTTTGCGTTAATCGTCGCGGCGTTGATTGCGCTGGTTATCTATATCAGCCGTTAATTCAGTTAAATTATTTTAGGAGAAACCATTGAGCGAACCCACCACGCTCGCCATGCGCGACACGCTGAATACGATTTATCGCACCGAATCGCGGCGCGTGTTGGCGACATTGATTCGCCTGCTCGGTAATTTCGAGCTGGCCGAAGAGGCGCTGCACGATGCCTTTGCGGCAGCGTTAACGCAGTGGCAACGCGATGGCGTACCGAATAATCCGCGCGCGTGGCTGGTCTCCGCCGGCCGCTTCAAAGCCATCGATCAATTGCGGAGGCGCGCGCGTTTCGATGCATCGCTCGATGATATTGCCCAGCAATTCGATCTGGAGCATGAAGTCAGTGTCGACGACAGCAGCGACGAGGAAGTACAGGACGACCAGCTGCGTTTAATTTTTACTTGCTGTCACCCGAGCTTATCGGCCGACGCGCAACTTGCGCTGACGCTGCGCGAAGTATGCGGCCTCACCACCGAAGAAATTGCGCGTGC
This sequence comes from Verrucomicrobiaceae bacterium, assembly GCA_028293825.1. Classification (GTDB taxonomy): domain Bacteria; phylum Pseudomonadota; class Gammaproteobacteria; order Pseudomonadales; family CAMLJR01; genus CAMLJR01. The sequence goes on along the minus strand of JAQGNY010000029.1, from coordinate 11,129 downwards.
GTTTCTTTCTACACCAGCGACGATTGCGCAACGCATCGTGCGCGCGAAAGCAAAAATTCGCGATGCGAAAATTCCGTATGAAGTGCCCGCCCAGGCCGAATTGAATGCGCGCCTCGATTCGGTATTGCAGGTTATTTATTTGGTCTTCAACGAAGGTTATTCGGCGTCGGCCGGCGATCAACTCACGCGCAATACACTGTCGAATGAAGCCATTCGCCTGGGTCGCCTGCTGTGCGAATTATTGCCCGATCCGGAAGCGCTCGGACTGCTCGCATTAATGTTGCTGCATGAATCGCGCAGCGCCGCGCGCACCACGGCCGATGGCGATTTGATTCTGCTCGACCAGCAAGACCGAACGGTATGGGATCACGCGCAAATCGCCGAGGGCTCCGCATTGATCGTGCGCGCGCTCGAATCGCGCCGCTTCGGCCCTTATACATTGCAGGCGGCGATTGCGGCAGTACACGCCGAGGCGTCATCTGCGAGCGCCACCGACTGGAACGAAATTGTCGGCCTGTACGATTTATTGTTGCGCGTCAGTCCATCGCCGGTGGTCGCACTCAATCGCGCCGTCGCGGTGGCGATGCGCGATGGCGCTGAGGCCGGCGTAGCATTGATCGAAGCAATCCTCGCGCGCGGCGAGCTGGCCGATTATTACCTCGCGCACGCGGCGCGGGCCGAGCTGTATCGGCGGCTCGGTCGCAATGCCGAGGCCAAATCGGCTTACTCGCAAGCGCTGGCATTGACGCGGCTGGAACCGGAGCAGCGCTTCCTGAACAAACAATTGGCCGAGCTGGCGGCTGAGGCTTAAAAATTTTTAGCACGGAAGAAAACAATGTCGATTTAAGTCGGATCGGAACGACTAGCTAACAACCTTACCCAATTTGCAGGTCAGTTTATTTATTTCAGGAGCTCGCAATGAAATATCTCGCACTGGTTTATTTCGATGAGAAAGCAATGGCGGCAATGCCGGAACCGGATTGGGCGTCGCTCAATCGCGAATGCATCGCCTGTGTCGATCACCTGAAAGACAGCGGCCATTATCTGGGCGGCTCGCCGCTTGAATCGACCGACACCGCTACGACGCTGCGCGTGCGCAACGGCAAATTGTCGACCACCGACGGCCCGTTCGCGGAAACCAAGGAACAGCTCGCCGGTTTTTACATGTTAGAAGCGCGCGATCTGAACGAAGCGATTCAGCTCGCCAGCAAAATTCCACCGGCGCGTTACGGCAGCGTCGAAGTGCGCCCGGTGCGCGAGTTGGAAGCGTATCGGCTACCGGAAGCGTCGTAAGCGGTCGCGCGCAATTATTTTTTTCGCGCCTGCTTATTCGTTTCTGAATAATCGGATTAGTCGCTCTGAATAACGCATTGAACAGAAAGGGAGGAAGCGATGAGCACATCGTCCGCTTCAGCGTTAGATAAATCGTTGGTGGAGTTTTTACGTTTTGAAACACTACCGCCGTTGTTAATTGGCGGCGTGCGTAAAAATCAATTGCGCGATCCGAGCACAGATATTCCGCAAATATGGCAGCAGTTTTCGCAGCACTTCAATGCGATACAACCGCGCGTTAGCGACACCGCGTTTGGTGTATGCATGCAGGCGGAAGGCGATAACAGTTGTTTCGATTATTTAGCCGGCTGTGAAATTAGCGACGATACCCATTTAGCGAGCGCATTAAGCAGCGTAAGTATTCCGGCACAGCGATTCGCGGTATTTGCGCATCATCGGCATGTCTCAGAAATATCCGCAGCGATGCACGCTATTTTTTCCATGTGGCTGCCGAAGGCTGCTATCGAGGCAGTCAACGCCGGAGAAAATGCCGTCAGCTTTTTCGAGCGCTATGGCAAAGACTTCGATCCGAAAACGGGGCGTGGCGATATCGAAATCTGGATCGCCGTTGCGGGTTAATCGAATAAATCAGCACAACATTTTAACCAGCAGTAGATCGACTTAAATCGACATTCAATCCATAGGAGAACAAGCATGCAGCTCAATCCGTATTTAACCTTTAAAGGCGATTGCAAGGCCGCGTTCGAATTTTATGCGCAATGCCTGAACGGCAAAGTCGAAGCAGTTTTCACACACGGCGAATCACCGATGGCCGAGCAAACGACGCCGGAATGGCGCGATAAAGTCATGCACGCCCAATTAAATATCGGCACGCAGGTGCTGATGGGTGCCGATGCACCGCCGCAGTTTCAGCAGAAACCGCAGGGTTTTTCGGTGAATATTAATGTCGATACGACTGAGGAAGCCGAGCGCATTTTTAATGCGTTGGTGGCAGGCGGTACGGCCCAGATGCCGATTCAGGAAACATTCTGGGCATTACGTTTCGGCGCGCTGGTGGATCGCTTTGGCACGCCGTGGATGATTAATTGCCTGCGCCCGTGCCCGGATTAATCGCGTTAATTGTCGATTGATTCAACGCGATTGATTAACGGGCTTTTGACTGATTTATTTTTAAAGAATTAGCTAATGCGCCTTTGCCAGCGGCGACAGCACCACCGGCGCTTTTAAATTAAATCGCGTTAGAAATAAGCCGGCGGTAATTAAATCGATCAACGCTACCGCCGCGATGGCATGCTGCAAATATTCCGGGTCATGCCATCGATTAAATAAATCGGACAACAACCCAACCACTTGCGGCCCCAATCCCGCGCCGACCAGATTGGTCAAAATAATCGCAATACCCATCACCGTGCCGCGCATGACCGGCGGCGTTGCGGCGAGAAAAATCCCCCAACCCGGGCCGAGATACATCGAACTGATGGTCGCCCACAGCGCGAGCAAACCCAACGCGACCGGTGCCGAAGAAATCTGCGGCGCGATAAACGCAATCGGTGTGCTGAATAAGATGGCGAAACCGCAGAAGCGCAGCAGCCAGCGCGAATCGCCCTTGCCGAAACGCGTTGCTAGAAAGCCACCGAGCAGCGAACCGATACCGCCAGTAAGGCCCAATGTCAGCGCGCTCATCACCCCCGTTTTCTGCTGCGAAAAGCCATACACGCGCTGCAATAAAATCGGCGTCCAACTGCTGATCGCCAGCGTGACAAATCCGGCCAGCACCAACGCGATAATTAAACGCCGCACCTGCGAATCGCCGATGGCAAAACGCAGCGCTTCCGAAAATGGCGGCGCGGTTGCGGGAACTGCCGATGGATTATCGTGACGACCGCGTTGCGGCTCGCGCAGTACAAAGGCCACCACCAGCGCCAACACCAACCCCGGCACACCGACCGCAAATAGCGCCGCGCGCCAACCGTAGATGCCGCTGACCGAGCCGGCCAGAATCGAGCCCGCCATCATGCCGAGAAACGGTGCGGTGTAATAAATACTGAGCGCGCCCGGACGCGTCTTCGCATCGAAGGTATCGCCGATCAGCGACAACATGGTCGGCGGCGCACCGGCTTCGGTGGCGCCGACACCGGCACGCGCGAGCAGCAGTAATAGAAAGCTCGGCGCGAGTCCGCACACTGCGGTGAGCGCACTCCATAAACCAATCAATATTGCCAACAGATATGTGCGCTTTTTAACGCGATCGACTACGGCGCCGAGCGGAATACCGGCCAGCGCAAACGGTATCGCGTAGCCCAGCCCCGACAACAAACCGACCTGACTATCGCTGAGATTAAAGTCTTTGCGAATCGGTTCAAGCAGCACCAACAACACGCTGCGATCGACGCCGTGCACGACGAAAATAGTCCAGATGATGCCGAGCACCAGCCATCGATTTTGATCCGTTAACGCCTTTAGATTCACCGCTGCCAACCTTCTACCGCATGGAGTGACTGCACCCGAATTAACGATGCGCCCGTGACAAAGTATTTATTTATGGCGTTACAACCGGCAATTTATTGTTGGGCCGCTATCTAACGCTGCGCTTGTTGCACTGCTGCATTCCCGCAACTGCGGGACATTTATCCGGTTTGGTTGCGAACACTAACACCACCGCCAGGCGCAGCAAAATAAGCGTTAATTACTTCGTTATGCCTTTTCTCTAAATCGTCAGAGCTTTTCAATCCATTGCCATAGATATGTTTTCTGTCTCAATGGCATTTGCTATTGGAAGTAAATCCCCCGCTCGCTTCACGAGCCGCCCCCTTCGTTAAAGGGGCTAACGATGCGGCACTTCGAATAAAGCTCGATGCCACCCGAATAGCACCCAACCAATCCCCTCTTTAATCAAAGGGGGGAATGGAGGGATTTTCTCTGCCCACAGTCGATTCAATTAACCGCCGTCACACTAATTAAATTCGCCAATCCGCCCCTTTTTCCATTAACTCGGACTCTCGACAATAGCTCTGCGCCAATTTAAAAAATTCTTATTTCATAGATTGCGCGGCGCATTGCAATGTCATAGAAATGTCCGCTACTCGCTCCATCCAATCAGAGGCAACGCTTATGAGAATGAACGGAAAAGTCGCCATCGTTACCGGTGCCGCTAGCGGGATCGGTTTGGAAATCGCCACCGCGTATGCACGCGAAGGCGCCAAGGTGTGTATCGCCGATATCTCCATCGATGCAGCGCAGGCCGCTGCAGCGCAATTGGAAAAAAGCGGCGCGACCGCATTGGCGATTGCGATGGATGTATCGAACGAGCAAGCCGTTGATGACGGCTTTGCGCAAGTGGCGAAAACGCTCGGTATACCCGATGTGTTAGTCAGCAATGCCGGCATTCAACATATCGATCCAATCGAAAATCTATCGCTGGAAAACTGGCGGCACATGTTGGCGATTCATTTGGATGGCGCCTTTCTCACCACGCGCGCATTTACGCGCTTGGTCTATCCCACCGGGCGCGGCGGCGCGGTGATTTATACCGGATCGGTGCATTCGTACGAAGCGTCGTTATTAAAAGCGCCTTACGTCACGGCGAAACATGGTCTGTTGGGTTTGTGTCGCGTGCTCGCAAAAGAAGGGGCGAAGCATAAAGTGCGCAGCAATGTGATTTGTCCGGGCTTCGTGCGTACGCCGCTGGTTGAAAAACAAATTCCCGAGCAGGCGAAAGAACTCAACCTCAGTGAGGAAGATGTCATTCGCAAAGTGATGCTGAAAGAAACGGTCGATGGCGAATTCACCACGCTGCAAGATGTAGCCGAGGTCGCGGTATTTTTAGCAGCATTTCCGAGCAGTGCATTGACCGGGCAATCGATTGTGGTCAGTCATGGCTGGCACATGTCCTAACAGAAAATAATCGATGACCTGATTAATAAAATGATCCGATAAACAAATTTATCCAGAAACAAAAAGGCCGCTGCGATATTCACAGCGGCCTTTTTTCTGGAGATTTATTTCTTTCGTTTTATTGCAGCATGCTTTCTTACTGCAATACTTTTCTTACAACAAGGTTTTCTTACAGCAATCGTTACTGAAGATTTTCCGCTGGCACCGGGGCCGGTTTACCGCCGACGATTTGCTGTTTGATATTTACGATTTCGCGATTCATTTGTTTGCGGAAGACATTGATTGATTCGACCCACTCTTCGTTATTGCTGAGACGACCATCCAATTTCACCTGACTGTCGCCGACCGCTTTCACTTTATTCGACAACGTATCGAGCGCCAATTGATGCTCATCCAATTTCTTTTTGCTGGCCTCGATCAACGGCGGCAATTTATCGATACGCGCGCGTTCGGTCTCGATTAATTTAGTTTCATCGGCAATGCGCTGATCCATTTTAGCCAGCACACCCGCCTGCCCCGCTTTCACGGCTTTATCGAGCGTATCGATTTGGCTGCCGTGTTGATCGAGCAATGTTTTGTAACGCTTCAATGTTTCATCACGCACCTGCGTCAACGATTCATCGATTTCTTTAATTTTCACCTGCAACGACACGTTGGATTGATTAACGCTTTCATCGGTGGATGACAGACGCTGCTCCAATGCACCGACGCGCTGCTCGGCCGCTAATAATTGGGTTTGCAAATAGCCCGCCCAGCCCACCGCAGCCAGCGCGATGATGCCGGCCAGAATCGCCCACACCGGGCTGCCGCCTTTTTTGCTTTCATTCACGCTGGTGGCGATGCGATCTTCTTCCGCATCGATAACGCGTTCTTTGGTTTTCGGTTTACTTTGATTTTGCCGTTTGTAGGATTCGAGATCATCGCTATCGGGGATGAGCTCGGGGATTTCAGGCAATGAATCGTCGTCTAAATGAGGCATAAATTACGTGTTCTCTCGATAAAAATCGTTTTTTGATTATCGCATCAACTGTAATGACAATGAAATTGCTAATGCGTTGCAGCGGGGCGGGAACGGTTAATAATCCCTGAGCTTTTATTAATCGCGTTGTTTAAATTAATTTAAAAGCACGCGCAAAAAAACAAAACAGCATTAAACGCGGGCGATTCGATGATTGATAAGTGTGATTTACCTCTCTGCATCCGACATTGGCGAGCGCTGTTCACTACCCGTTAAGAAAAAATGGGGCAAAATGCAGCCATAAATCGATTGGAGGAATGCATCATGAATAAATCAATGCTCACCGGCACCGTTCTGGGGGTTGTATTAGCAACGACGGGCGGCGCTATCGCGGGTTACAAATTGATGGATCACCAGCAATACGCGGATGTATTAAGCGTAAAACCCGTGAAAGAGACTATTCGCATTCCGCGCCAAGAATGCCACGACGAACAAATCACGCACACCAAACCGGTCAAAGATGAAAACCGCGTTGCCGGCACCGCGCTCGGCGCGGTATTGGGTGGCGTGCTCGGCCATCAGGTCGGCGGCGGGCGCGGCAAAACACTCGCCACAGTCGCAGGCGCCGCCGCCGGTGGTTACGCCGGCAATAAAACCCAGCAGAACATGCAGGAAGGCGACACTTACACGACGACCGAAAACCGCTGCCGCACCGTGAACGACACGCAGGAGAAAGTTTCCGGCTACGACGTGCAATACCGCTACAAAGACAAGGAAGACAATGTGCGCATGGACCACGAGCCGGGCTCCAGAATCCCGGTGAAAGATGGCCAGTTAGTGCTTAACGACAACAATGATAAAGACGCATCGAACGGTAAATAAACTGTTGGTAGCGAACGAAGGCGCCGTAGGGCGCCTTTTTATTGGCCGCGATTTGGCAATGGCGCGAGCCAGAGCCAGTCTTGCATAGCGCTGATCTTGTTTAGCAGCGCCGAAGAGGTGGCCCGATGGATGTCAATTAGGCAAGGAGACCAGATTGGTTATATCTAGCGCAAGAGAGACTCAACCTCGGGTTTCCGATTTATCGATTCAAACGCAGTGTCCGTAAGCAGTTCCAAAACCCCGTTCCTCACCACCAGAAATACTATGAATTGCTGGTTGGTGGTCGCCGCTGGATCTAAAGGTTTATATACGGATGCCGAGAAGGAAGCGCCAGACGTTTGCCGCCCGTCACGAAACGTGCAATCCCGAACACCGGTCACGTTACTAAGCACGTTCATAGTCGACTTAGGTTCGGGGTAACCTTGTCGCTGTTTTTTGAGGGTACGCTCTACCGTTAAGTGCCATTGCACCCGGTCGCAACCGAGCTGGTCTTGGACGGTTTCTACAAACGGCTGGGCCTTCGAAACGATAGCAACGACGTCGGCCGCCCCCACCAAATCCGCAAGCGACAACTCGTGAAAGACGGGGCGTCCGGCGTTACAACAGAAAGACGCACTTAGGGCTATCACGGCGAAAATCGTTTTCATCGTGTTATCTGCTCTGAATGTAGCGCTGCCGCTAATCCGGCGCGAGATTGCACGTGATCGGCCCATAAACCGCGTGCACTACCTGCCTATTCGGCGTTGTCGACCAGGGCCGCAATCTGCACGAATTGAACATTCGGCTGCACGCCGTATAAACCAGTTACTCGCTCGAGGACGGCCTGCGTAAAGAACGCTCGCGCGGCTTCCTCAGAGTCCCATACGTAGAAGTTAATTGCCGCACGTTTCGTCGTGTCGATGGTAAATGCCTTGGAACGCAGGCCCGGCAGCCCTTGAAATCGTCCCTGCGCCGCGTCGGCGATCTGTTGAATCTTCGCGCCGTCAAACTCATTTCCGTACTGAAAAGTAACCAGAACTCCAATCATCTCTATCTCCCTTTAACTGCAGATGCAGCGAAAAAATGTTCCCTGCGTGAACGAGGGGTTAAGCGGTAGCCATCACTCCGGGGTAATGAGCTTATCCGATACGAACTTGAACTTTGTTATGCCCCAACATCAGACCAAACCGCAAACTCATTGCCACTGGGTTCGACAAAATGAAAGCGCCGGCCGCCCGGAAACGGATAAATCGGCTTTGTTATATCGCCCCCAGCCAATGCCACTTTCTCAAGGGTAGCCTCAAGATCGGTGCTGAAAAAAATCAGCAGGGCGGCGCCATTTTCGGTTGACGAACACAGGTCGGATTTGAAAAATCCACCGTCAAGCCCTTGCCCCGAGAATGCGCTATAAGCCGGGCCATAATCGACGAACGACCAGCCGAACGCCTGTTTAAAAAAGGCCTTTGTTTCATGCAGATTCTTTGACGGAAGCTCTACATAGTTGAGTTTTCCATGCTCGCTCATAAATGACTCTCCGGTTTTTGCTGCGTTCGATTTATTTCAGAATGATGAGTGCGCATAACGCTGCGCTTTGAGATTGTTGTGGAGCTCAGCGCAACGCGGCGACAACGGCCCTTTGTGAGTGCCTGCAATTCATGAATAAGTTCATGTACTAGACCTTATCCAAAATGCCAGGGCTGCATACAGAGCTAAAAATACCCACGGGAGGAATGTCCGCGCGACCACCTCCGCTATGGCCAGACGTGAAAACCGAATGGCGAGCGCGACAAAACTCAAACCAAGCGCGATCAGCGATACGCCAGCTATTGTAGCCGTCTTGCCGACGAGAGCTGCACCACCGAAAAAGTATTGCCCAAATTCGGGACCGGCCAGCGGCTCCAACTGCGCACTAGCGATAGCGCAAATACCTTGCACAAAAAAGAAACCAAAGAAGGGTGACGCAATCAAGAACAACAACAGGCTATGCAACCATGTTGGAAGTGATTCATCCGAAGGGAACAGTGAATTTCGCATTGAGTGTCTAACGCTGCCATTCAGCCGGAGCCGCGTCTTCGGGGCCATCGGCTGCAACGGATTGTTGGGCCCGATAAGTCGACAACTTGAATGAAAGATTCTCCTCAACGCCTGACCACTCGCTTCTGATAATGCTGAAAAGCACCGAGTCTCTGATCCGACCGTTGGGCATGACCACAAGCGGCACCGAAGGTGTCCGCCTTGAACGAATTGTTAGGCCGCGTCACGAGGATAGCCAATCTCTAGTGCCTGCCCGTAAGTGAAGTCTAAGTCGGCCTGTGGGTTGAGCGCGAGGATGACTGAATTGCATAGGGGCTGATGAGAGAACAAGGCGGCAACTGCTTCAAGCGCTACGGGAACTTCAAAGTAGCCCTCAGCCCACTCTCTGTAGCCATTTGGACCAGAACCTAAAAGTGCGAGCATCTCATCTGAGCCATCATCGGCGAGACCGCCACCTACCTTGCTCCACGATGGATCTTTGGCTCTGCGCCAGTAGCAGAAGGTTGCGCGCTGCATTGAGAATGCTGATTCGCCCAAGAACGAGGAAAACTCCTTTGGAACTTGGTCTTGGATATTTTGGGGGAATGAGGAAGCAGCTGCGAGCTCGTGGGCGAAACCTTTTAGGGCCATGCCAGCCGAATCAAACAGCAAGAACCAGTCATCCCCTGACCCATTACGCATTGACGCCATTTCTTCGCCGGAACCCCACTGGCTATTGAAGCTGTAGTAGCGATACTCCCACTCTGGGCTAAGGATTGCGTCTAGCATCGCGAGTGACTGCACGGTGCGACGCACTTCAGATATTGATGGCAGAAGATCAGGTGACATTTGGATAGCGGCCTAACGTTGGAGATGAGGCGCAAACGCCGGCGGCACGGCCCTGGCAAAAGCGCGCAAATGTTGCCCGCCGGTGTTTGTCGCCTCGATTGACGGGTTAGGGCTCAGCGCGCCATCCATGAATTTGGCCCTGTATACGGAGGCTCTTCCGCTGGAGCCTTCGGCTTTCTCTCGGGGTCTGTTCGGAAGGTATTGCAAGCGACACAGCGCCAGCCAGTAACTTCGTTCTTCAGTGGAACGATGATTTTCTTTGCCCGGCATGTTCCGCAGTAGCGAATTGCAGTTCTGCGACTGACCCATGTTCCGGTCGGTTCGTCCCACTTGAGAAATGGATGCTGAAGAACAATGTAGGCCACTAGGAAGAGCATGATGGCCAGAAGAACTGCTCCTGCCTGGACGATCTGAACAGGCGCCACTCCTTGCAGGTGCTGCGCAATGCTGTCTCTTGCCCAAAGGATGGCTGCGGGAGGCGATGCACTAAGCACGACGGCAATAACTCGCCATAGCCACTTGGAAATTTGGTGTTCAGTGATTGAGTTCACATGAGCCCTAACTAATTAGCAAGCAGACACGTCTGCATTTAAAAATTAAACGCGACGTGTCGTTTGATCTTGGGTTTTGGCTGTTAAAGCGGAAGCGTCGGTTGATCGAATCCATTTCTACAGCCTCTCAAATTGTTTCGGAAGCTGCACCAACGCTGGGGATCGGGCCACTATCCTTAGTTGCTTTCAAGATTAACCCGAATGCATTTTTTTCGGGTAGTTTTTCCCGACTGGCGGTGGCGTTTGATCCGCACTGGCATTTCGTTACTGGCGAAGCCGCAGGGAAAACCAAAATGGCTTAAACGGTTTAACCGCCATCCACTCCAACGTGCTCAATGCCGCTCTGTGGCACCCTCGCCCGGCCTGCAAAAACAGAAAGCTGGCTTTCGGCGCTGGTAAATCCCGCCCTCAAGGTCGATGTACCTACCTCCAAACAAGGATGCCGAGTCTTTTTACTCCGATGGCCTCTCTTTTTAGGGGTGCGACCCATCCGAGAGCTCCGGCATCGGAGCTTTTTTAGAGGATGGCGGAGCTTTTTGCTCCGGTGTCCTCTCTTTTTAAGGGTGCGACCCATCCAAGAGCTCCGGCATCGGAGCTTTTCCAGAGGATGCCGGAGCTTTTTTGGAGGATTTCCTCGTTTTGAAGTGGGAGGGGGTACTTCAGCTGCTTAACGAGCTTATTGGGCGCGCATTAAAACATGTTCCATCAGC
>JAQGNY010000015.1 GCA_028293825.1 Verrucomicrobiaceae bacterium | reverse complement strand
CCTCTGCATAAAATTTAAAGAAAGCCGCTTTTAGCGACATGTGGCTTTTTGCATCGATCATGCCGATTTGAGATAAAAATGGCAGGTCGCGTAATTTTAATTAAAAGTTTTTCGAAAATATTTTTTTAAAAACTTAATAAAGCAATTGAGGGTGGAATGCGCGAGAGGCGTTATAACGCCAGAAATATTTTCATGTTTTTTAAAACCTTTCTAAACGGAAAATATTTTTTGTGTAGTTTGTTTTGTACGACTTGTAGAAATTTACAGAAAATTAAATTTTTCAGAATGGTGCATTGTAAATGCTTTAATTTGAGATTTTATATTTTGTAATGGAGTTCTGCAGGAGTGTAGATATGTAAATTACCCGCGTGCACAATGGCTCGGAAAAATAAGTGACTGTTCAAGCCATCTCACCATTAACATAGTTAAGAATTACCAGATAAATTCTAGGATGCTCACGTCATGATTCATCCTTGATAATTAATCCACGCTAAATCTGGATGGGCTCGGCTTTATGAACTCGGCGTAAAAGCCAGTCGCGAAGTTCAATAACGGCGCTATGTTAAGTTTGGTCAAACGCATAGTTGCGGTGCCAGAATTTATTGACTACTTATTGCGCCGCACGAATTTTTGTCGAATAGAGTGCTTTCAATTTAATTTTCTTTGTCCTACATAAACTCCGCGCCACGTGCGAGATTACCCATTAAATGGCGCGACAGCGTTCTATTGCCAAGCCGTCCCAGCCGCCGTGATCGATAAGGGCTGCGGTATCGATGCCATAGGAGGAAGCACGATGTCTGCGGTCAGGCGTGGCGCAGCAGTTGTAGTCGGGGCTGCCGGTAATTACAACAGGCAGAGGCGCACTGCGTGCGATGGTGTTGCCTTGGCCCACCGTATCGTTGCTCGGCGCAATGATTTCGCTATCTGCTTTTGCTTCGACTTCTTTATCGACATCGGTCGCCGTTTTTTTTACGAATAACGCTGTCGTATGACTGATATTACTTAATGCTTTGTGAGAGTGGCTTAGCCATTGCTGACGATCCGCAAGCAAAATCTTTTAACAATTAGATTCCCACGTTTTTCAAGATTAACAATCCAAGGATGTCCGTTGGTATTGCGAAAGAGCAATGCTCATAGAGAGCCCTATCAAGGCACGGCATCGGAACGAATTTGTGTTTCGGTTTCCGCGCGCTATTCACTTGCACCTGCTTAAACCCACACCATGCAAACGACTCGGATATCAGTGTCATCCATCGCTTTGGTTAGATTATCCTTGCATCAATATTATTGAATAATTTTACAAAAATTTTTCCGCTATTTATCCAACACAGCGAGCGAACGCCAGCGAATGGAACCCCATTTGAACAACATTCAATAATGATTACTAACATGAGCTGTTACATCTGTTTAGATCATAAAGCACCTAGTTTTTTAGCATTTAATTTGGTTATTTTCATTATAAGGATGGCTCAATTCATGCATTTACAACGTAATACGTAGTTTCGTAGGGGCGTATCCCAAGTGGTTATGAAGGAAGATTGCGTCATAGCAGCTGAGCAATAAATTTAGCCCCACGCTGCATTTGGTTATAGAAACCCATCGCACAAAAATAGGTTTTTGTTTTTGTGTTGAAAATTTCAACGAAAAATTAATGTTCATATTTACTAAGCCGGAAAAATTTAGCAGTTCAAGCGTCTTAGGATTACGCGACTATTCGATCATGTAACGCGACGCTACAGATAGGTTTTTAAAGAATGCTAATAGCGTTTGGCGCCAGCACACTTTCGGAGGGAGGTTTGAAATGCAGCGGCGCTCGCACGAGACATTGGCCGGCCAGATTGTTGCTGGCGTCACCTTAATCGAGATGACTGATCACGCGATCCTCGGATGGATAGCAGTTGAAGCCGCATTGAAACCAATAATTGGCGACAATGGTTTTGAAATGCTTTTGAAGCGCTGTATCCAAATCACAAGCGCAAGTCATGCCTGGCTTAGAGCCGCGGGAAAGCTTCCCTGTGACGATAATTTTTCCGCCTTGGAAACGCTTTTTTTACAGCAGTCCGCCGGTTGCGCAGCAGCCGGCGCTGATGCTCTATTTCAAAACTTTCACAAATCGGTATGTAGTCTTATCGGAACCGCACTAACGAATCAAATATTACGCTCAGTGCCGATAAATTTTTCCGACGATCGTGCCCAGGAAACATCGCTATGAACTTAAAGGTTGAGATTAACCGGCTCCAAACCGGCATTCCAGGGTTAGACAAAGTGTTGGGTGGAGGCTTGCCGGAATTTTCATTTAATCTATTAGCGGGGCCGCCAGGCTGTGGGAAAACGACCTTCGCTCATCAACTGATGTTTGCATTAGCGACGTCAGAACGGCCTGCGTTATATTTTATGATCGGCGGCGAAACCCCGTTGAAAATGTTCCGATACCAACAGCAATTCGATTTCTTTAGACCGCGTGAAATTCAGCACTCAATCCATTTCGTTAATCTAGCTATGGAAGGTAGCGTCGACCACGCCGGAGAATTTTTGAAACGCATTGCGGCTGCGGTTGAATCCCATAAGCCAGCTTTCGTTTTTGTTGATTCAATCCGTTCGATTCTGCCCGCCATTGCGACTGATAACACCTCAGCGAACTCGCCTCAATATTTTATGGAGCAGTTAGGCATGCTCCTGACCAGTTGGCAGGCCACCACGTTTCTCGTTGGTGAATACGACAGCGACTCTGAGGGTAACGCTGTAGTTTCGTCAGCCGATGGGTTGATTTGGTTAAGACAAAGCGTGCATCGGGATTCGGTGATTCGCAAGCTAGAAATCGTAAAGATGCGAGGGCAGCCAGTACTGCCGGGATTGCATGCGTTTCGTATTAACCAAGCAGGTATCGAAGTTTTCCCTCCCGCGAGCCTGAGTCATTCCGAATTCCTGAGTTCAACGGTTGCGCTTGAGGAGACTCGACTGGCGCTGGGCGTACCGGCTTTGGATGCAATGCTGGGCGGCGGATTACCGCGGGGTTATTCATTATTAGTAGCTGGGCCTTCTGGCTCGGGCAAAACTCTTCTCGCAGCGGCTTTTCTCAGCGAGGGTAACCGCGTGGGCGAAGGCGGCATTTTTGTGAGCTTCGAACCCCATCCCAATCGATCTTATCCTGCGGCTCTACGCCAATTAATCGAAGCTAATCGAGTGGGCGTCGTAGTCGGGCATTCAGCGGATCTATCGATTGACGAGATTGTGGTGTTAATCAAAAAAGAAGTTGAGCGTCGCGGCGCGACCCGCATTGTTATCGATTCGTTATCGAGCTTTGAGCTTGCAGTTGCCCCCGCTTTTCGATCGGATTTTCGAGAATCATTTTCGCGCCTTATCGGATCGCTCGCCAATCTCGGATTGAGTGTATTGATCATTTGCGAATTAGACGACCGCTTTACGGATTTGCGTTTTAGTCCCTACGGCACTGCTTTTATGACGGACGCAATCATCATACAGCGTTACTTTGAACGCAAAAGCAGGTTGCTACGCATCATCAGCGTTATCAAAGTCCGCGGGAGCGCTCATTCGAACGAATTGCGGGAATACAGCATTGGCGACAATGGTATTTGCATTGGTGAAATGCTGCCTGATGTCGAAGGAATTCTTAGAGGACAAGCGCGTTTGTAACAGGGTTTTATTCTGACAAACCTGACTATGAATGGCCGATAAGACGTAAAAATCAATGGTGGGAAAGCAAAATGGAAAATGGCCAGACTGAAAACTTTCGGAAGGGTCCTCGCGATCGACGCAGGCCTGCGCTGTTGAATCCTGTTGAAGCCGATGATCAGGTTAATCAAACGAATACTTTAGTGCGAGCGAATGAGCAATTGGTCCTCGCTACATTAAATGCGCAGGCAGAGGCAGATGCTGCAACCAGCGCATTGAAGCAGGCTGCGCTAGCCGCTGAACTCGAAGCAGTAACTAGTGTGAGCAGAAGTAAAACGGATTTTCTCGCGCGCGTGAGTCACGAGCTGCGCACCCCACTTAATGCCGTCTTGGGGTTTGGGCAATTAATGTTGATGGATGATGACGAGCATCAGTACTTAGATGCGGCCCAGCGTGGGCGACTTGAGGCCATCCGGCTGGCGGGCCAGCAGCTGCTTTCACTCACGAGTGACATGCTAGATCTCGCACGTATTGAGCAGGGCCGTGTACGTATGGATATAAAGGGCATGAAACTCGATGGAGTAATTAACTCATCCATGACGATGGTCGAGCCAAGTACTTTGTCGAGGAACATCGATATCCGTTATGACTGCTGCGATTATGTGGTGCTTGCCGACGAACGCGCGCTTAGCCAAGTTATGCTTAACCTACTTTCCAATGCGGTTAAATACAACGCTCCGGCGGCTGGGTGAAAGTGACCTGTTCATTGCAAAACAGCATTGTCACGATAAGCGTGGAAGATGGCGGTGTTGGCATGTCAGCGCAACAGGTCGCAAATCTATTCCAGCCGTTTAATCGGCTGGGGGCAGAATGCACAGCGGCCTCAGGTAGTGGCCTGGGGTTGGTGATTACAAAAGCGCTTGTGGAATTAATGGGCGGAATGCTTTCAGTCCAATCGAAAGCGGGAGTCGGCACCATCATGCAAGTTAAATTACCTTGCGCACGTAGTGGCAGTTCTGTCGAAACGCCTTCTGCCAGCAAAACTTTGCCGGAAATAAGCACTCATACTGTACCTCGCACCGTTCTGTATGTTGAGGATAACGCCGTAAATGCATTAATTATGCGCCAGTTGTTTGCGGCGGAGCCGGCGTGGTCATTGCTAATTGCAGAAACTGGCGCAGCCGGCATCTCCAGCGCGGCTCTCAATTGCCCCGATCTAATATTGCTGGATATGCAATTGCCAGATATGACAGGGCTCGAAGTGTTTGCCGCTTTACAAGCTCAGAAGTTAATTCCGACGAGCGGATGTATTGCCCTTTCCGCAGATGCGCTGCCAAGTCATGTCGCCGCCGCACTACAAGCAGGATTTACCAAGTACTGGACCAAGCCACTTGAGCTTGAAACCACGCTCGATCATCTTCGAAAAATCCTTGCGCCGGAGCACCGATAAGACGGACATGCTGACCAAAAATGCAAGGCGCAAATGATGGTCCAGCGCCGCCAGCGGTCATACCCCAAGGTATCGGGATTTATAATCGTGCAACTTCTGAAATTCTTATCGAGACTTTGCCTAACTCCAAATCATCCAGAATATCCGAAGTGCTATTTCACGACGGAGCTAGACAATTTAGTTTAATCCGACAAGTATTTCATAGGGAACAGGGAGGGCTACACGCGCACAACCACAGGCACTGTTTTTCCCTTTTTACGATCGGGTACGGCTACGACCTGTTCGCCCACCCGATGAAAGGCGAGGTCGATTAAGTCGCCGCCGACGTTGATATGGCGGATGGTTAAATGGTCTATACCAACGGGTAAACTGGGCTCCTCGATCAGAATCTGCCCACCCCAACCATCGACCTTCACGCCGAGGCATGCCTGCAACAACATAAACAACGATCCCGCCGCCCAAGCTTGCGGCAGGCACGCGACCGGATATGCCACCGGCGGTTCGCCCGGAGCACGGGCAAATCCGCAAAATAATTCAGGTAATTGCATACCAAAGCTGACGGCGGCTTCGAACAGTGAATTGATCATCCGAATCACACCTACGCGTTCGTGATATCGCGCAATACCGGCTGCACACAGCGCAGTGTCGTGCGGCCATACCGACCCATTGTGATAGGACATCGGATTGAAACGCGCCTGACCCGGGGCCAGCGTGCGTAATCCCCACCCCGAATGGAACGCATCGGATAGGAGCACCTGCGAAACGCGCCGGCCACGATCCGCCGACGGCAAGCCCACATACAACAGATGACCGGGGTTTGAGCAGCGAGTACGGCACAACTGTCCGTCTCCATCGACGGCAACACCGTAGAACCCAGCATCTTCCATCCAGAAACGTGCTTCCACCGCCGTCTGCAATCGATCTGCGCGGACTTTCCACTGCGTCGCCGCATCGACATCGCCGCGTCGCGACGATAGCTCACTCATCGCACGAAAGGCACCAAAGACATAGCCTTGCACTTCAACCAACGCCACAGGACCACGCGGGAAACGGCCATCGGTATGGAAAATGGAATCTTCGCTGTCCTTCCAGCCCTGATTGGCCAACCCCGTTTCAGCGGCTCTAGCGTAAGTGAGGAAACCATCGGGATGCGAGTCAGTGATTGTTTCGATCCATACGCAGGCCGCAGTCAGGGCGGGCCACAATTCCTCAACAAGCGCGAGATCTCCGGTCCGTTCGGCATAGGCTCCGGCCAAAACGACGAAGAGCGGCGTGGTATCGACACCACCGTAATATTCGCCAAAGGGCAGCTCACGCAACCGGGTCATTTCACCGCGCCGCCTTTCGTGCATGATTTTGCCGGGCGCGGCATCTTGAAACGACGACACAGCGCGAGCCTGATACTGGGCGAGAAACCTCAACACTCCTCGAGCCAAGCCTGAATCCAGCCACAGTAGCTGTAAAGCTGTGATGATGGCATCGCGACCGAAGGGCACTGAAAACCAAGGTATGCCCGCATAGGGATACGGCCCGGTCGGCAATTCTGTGGTCAACAAGGCGAGATCGGCTCGCGATTTTTCAATCCATTCGTTAAACAGCCGGCCAGAGCTATGCAGGCGCGCGCCACGGCGCGAACGGGCGCGCATGGCGTAGCGGGCGCGCGCGGCAGCCGATCGAAAGGTTTTTTTATCGGGTGGGATGGTTAGGTCCGGACCTGCTTCCAGATACAGCTCCCAACGACTTCCCGCCTCTAAGATCAAGTTGAATTCGGCCCGGTCACCATCCAACTGATCAGGGTTTTGTGAAAACTCGACGATGCTGATTCTCTGGACACCATCCAGGCCCTCATAAACAAAAACCAGCTGTTTGCCTCGCGCCTGGGGTGGAGCGAGGCGACCGCGGGCCCGACGCGAAACGCCTCTGACCTCAAACATATCGTAGAAGTCCGCGCCCATCGCCAGCTGCAGTGATAGGCCAATCTCGACCGAACAGTAATTGGTGCAGGCGATGCGTTCATGCAGATGCTGATCCCACAAAAAGCGCGTTCGCTCGATATGGATAACGCCTTGCGGCGTAGCGCTTCCACCTAAAACAGGGAGCGGGAGGTTTGTCATATTGGACACAAAAAATACGTTGTCGCGACTGACCGAGGCGCTTAACAACGATGGCTTTTCCCCATTTAAAGTCAGCTGTAGCCGCGACAGCGTGCGCGTGTCGTCGCGAAAGAAACCGTCGCCGGCACCATTGATGTCGCCGAAAGCATCCGCTACCAAAAAGGTATCGGCATCCTTCAATGCATAGAACTTATTGGGTTCGCGGGCGCTCGGCATGGATAGCTACTCCCATAGAAAATAAGAACAACGGTGGCATTAGCTGAAACACGTCGAGTCAAGCTTGCTGAACTGAGTGCAGCGGCTTCTGCCGATCGCAAAGACGCCGGTACAGAACTTCGTAGCGTTTGGCCATCGCGAGAGCGGAAAACCGCTGCTCGAAGCGCCGCCGGACGCTATGACGGTCGATCAGATGAAGGGTTTTCAACGCTTCCAGTGCATCGTTTTCATTGTCGACAATGGCACCCGTCAGACCGGGTTCAATGACTTCCGGAACCGAACCACATCGCCAAGCAATGACCGGTGTGCCGCATGCCATGGCCTCAATCATCACCAACCCGAACGGTTCGGGCCAGTCAATCGGGAATAACAAAGCACGAGCGTTCCCTAGGAAGGCCGGCTTCTGCGCGTCACTGATTTCGCCGATAAATTCAACGCCCGGAAGCTGCAGCAATGGTTCGATTACCTCACGAAAATAGCCCTGATCAACGACATCCACTTTGGCCGCTATTTTCAGCGGCAAGCCTGCTTTACGGGCGATGGCAATAGCGCGATCAGGACGCTTCTCGGGCGAGATGCGACCGAGGAATGCTAGGTAATCATTACGCGGCCTTTCGCAAAAGCTGTAGACGTTCGGGCAGAGACCGTGATGGACGGTGCCAAACCAATTGGCCGAAGGCAATGCTTCGCGTTGCTGATCTGAAATAGATACCAGAGGATAAGATGGCCAACGTGCGTAAACCTCTTCCAAGCCTTTGATATCGAGCCGACCATGCAGGGTTGTCAGGGTTTTTTGCGCCATATGCTCAAAAACGGGGAAGTGCAGTAAATCGATATGGAAATGAAGTACATCGTAGCTTTCGGCGCGGCAGCGCACTTCATCCAACAGCGACAAATGGCTCGCCAGGTCCGATTTAAGCGGATGTGGATCCAGACGGATAGCTTGGTCTCGCACGGCAATTAACTCGGCTTTTGTTTGCGCATCGGCGCAAGCAAACAGCGTCACCTGGTGGCCCAGCTCAACCAGCGCGTCAGCGAGATGGGCCACGATCCGCTCGGTCCCGCCATACAAACGAGGCGGAACCGCTTCATAGAGTGGGGCGATGAGTGCGATCTTCATAATTTCTTTCCCTGCTCCGCCGTTTTATGTGTAACTCCTCAGTGTTGGTAAGCAAAATCCGCCCCAAAACTAAACGGCCTGTCCCCAATACGAAATCACTTCAAATTTTAAGCTCGCAAATAGTCGGACACGCTGATCAACCCAACTGTTCCTCCGTTTGTCATTTTCGGAGAAGTCCCTTCAGCGGCGCGGACGTAATTGAATTTCTTCTGCAGCGATCGTCAATCTGCGCGCGAGCTCCGTTAGATCATTACCCGCGCCATTTATTGCTCACGTTATTCGGATTTAAGGGCCGAGAAGATTTTTAGACGTCAGTGGTAGGCAGGCAAAACTGGGGATTTAGCCGGTGGCTTGGTACTGTGGCGCGAACCTATTTAAACGCTGAGAGAGCCAGAATCGCGGCACCTTTCAAAATCTGAATTACGCCGTATTGACTGATCGATGGCATTCGGTACAAGGGGAGCGGCCGTCATCGCAATGTTTTGTTTACGCAATAGAGCTGCTTTTTATTTAAAATGAAAGCCGAATTAGAAACAATGTTCTATAAATAAAGCCTGCCGAATTTACGGTAAAAATTATTCGATCTGCGGTGGGACAGTTTGTAAACAATTCTTTTGTTCACGCTGAATTATATGCAAAGCAAAGCCGCTATTTGTATCAGCTCACGCGGGCTACCGAACACTCGATTATAAAACGGGAACATGGGTCTTCGAGGTCGGCCCGCATTAGCGCCACAAATGCTCTCGCGACATTTCTTAATCGCACTGGTCACGAAATCGAACAAATTCAATTGGGCTTAGTTAGCATACATTCCGAGATAAGGCAGTTGCGCTGCCAGCGCACCGCCGAGTTAGAGTTAGCCGTAAAAATTTCTCCACCACTGTAAGTTTGGCAAAAACTGATAAAAGTGGATGAGCTTGCAGGTCGTGCTCCAGCATGATTATCTATCTAACACCTCCTCGTTTAAATCGCAAAATCTACGTGCTGAATGCGTCTCCCCGCTTAAAAGTATTTCGCATCGATATATTCGGTCCTCAAAGTCGTGGCGGACTTCGCACCACAATTAATTGCGCTATGAAATCAAGGCGGACCGACTTCGCGACTAACTCCTTGGCATATTGATTGCGATGACGTCTGCGTACATTTCGTTGATGAGGGGAATTAATAATGACGCACTCAAATTTTTTCGCTGCCATAGACTTTTGTCGTCCGCCTGCCGTCAAGTTGACATTAGCGTCCCGGCGCAAGCTGCCCCAGATGTGTTTATACGCGTGTCTGTCACTACTAATTTGCGAAGTACACGCGGCGGATGGTCTACCGCCGCAAACTACTTATCGAGAATTGCCACAAAAGCCATTTTCACAAGTGAAAGCAGAGGATGAAGCAAAAAAACCGGAGGTGCGGCGCATTCAACAGGCTGTGTTTGAGCAGCGCTACGACTTGGGCAATCAACCCATTCCCGGAGTCTTAATGTCAGGCGGACATAAAGCGGTCCAAGGAGGGGTGCGCGTAAAACTCGCTGCCGGTACAGACTGGACTGCTCTCAATAACATGACGCCCCAAGAAATCAAGGAGAAGGGTGCTTTCCCCAGGGGATTTCTACCGCTACCCCATACCAAGCAAGCAACCGGCGGTCAAGTATTTCCACAGTTGCAAATTGATCGTATACAAGAGCAGGAGGCGCGAAATTTAAAACGTTTCGATGTTGATTTTGACCTATCTGATCGCTTCACGCCTGAGTTTCCGCCGCCCATTTTTTTGACCACTCATCCGGAATTGGGCGACGTTTCAAAGGGCGAATTACTTACCATTAAAAATTATTACAGGCTAATGGTAGGTCATGTAACCCCGGTTCAGATGGAAGGTTTACGACTGCTGTTAACACCTTTTCCGCAGGAAGAGTTCAATCAAACTGAGGATCGTAAAAGCGCCGACGCTTCGTTGGGTGTTACCTGTCTAGATTGTCACTCAAACTTCCACACCAATGCCGCTTTTCATCTGACCCCTGACATTCGACCCCAAGATCAGCGATTTCGGTTAGACACCACAAGTCTGCGCGGCCTTTATAATCAACAAATTCATGGATCGAAGCGGTCGCTGCGTTCAGTCGAGGATTTCACTCAATTCGAACAGCGTACTGCGTATTTTAATGGTGACCATGTCAGTGCGACGCGCAAGGGCGCGAATTTACCGGACCGCACCAATCAAGTGGCGATGATGGCGCAGATGCAAAACATAGTGGATTTTCCACCTGCCCCCAAGCTTGATCCGATGGGCCATTTGTATCCCGATAAAGCATCCGCCCAGGAGCTCGCTGGAGAGAAAATATTTCTAGGGAAAGGCCAGTGCGCCCAGTGTCACGTTCCCCAAACCGCATTCTTAGATAATGCGATGCACGATCTTAAGCTAGAGCGTTTTTATAAAGCAGGTGCCACCGATAACGGTCTCACTATTATCCCAGATGGGCCCATTAAAACGTTCACGCTACGAGGCATCAAAGACTCGCCGCCGTATTTACACGACGGTCGATTGCTGACGCTGGCGGACACTGTCGAATTTTTCAACTTAGTGTTGAGTTTGCAGTTAACGCAGTCGGAAAAAAATGATTTGGTCGCATACTTGCTAACGCTATAAAGCGTATAGCCAAATGTGTCGCAGCTCGCGGCGCGCATTAATGCCGACAGCTGCGAAATGCGAGTCGCAAATTGTAGGGCTAGTATAAACGCAGCAAAATTGAATTCCACAAAGTGATGCGCCGTATTAGGAGCAGCGTGATAATTATGGGGGAATGCTTCTTCATAATAGTGACTTGCAAAACGGCATCCAATTGGTGTGAAGAGGAGGATAAAGGGCGCCCGGTTTAAAAAGCGAATATTCGCGGTATTGGTACTTCGTCGTCACGGATGTTTATTTAAAATGCCGCTGAGAATCTCTGCACTTAAATCGCTTATGTCAGTGTAGTGAGGAGGATTTGCGCACCACCTCATCGGTGAGTAACAGGCCCGGCGTTATAATAGTATCGGTTATCTTAAGTGATATCGCTGCAGAAATTCCTCTGCAGCTGAGTGCGGGGTAATAATGCTGCGACGTGATGACTAACCTTGGAATACGGAAGCAAAGTAAGTGCGGCGCAAGCGCTGGTGCAAGTTTAAAAATGATCAACAACGAGCCAGATAATTTCAATGCTTGCTGTAAACATGTGCCTACGTAGGCGGGGTAGCTAACGATGGACCGTTGTTACAAAACACCGTTTAAAGCCGGCCATAAAAGGTTGTTTAGCAAATTAACTAAAATATCTGTATCGCCAGGCTTAACAAGATGGGCTGCGAAACCTTCATTGAAACGGGTCATTCGATCAGCCGCTTGCTGATGACATGATTGGGCAATTAATAACGGCGGACTCATCATTGCGGTTTTTATTATTTCTGCAAACTTTGCGCCGGAGATGTCATACAAACAGATAGCTATAAGGGCTGCATCAATGGGGTGGGCCTTTAAATGTGATATAGCTTCAGAGCCGCTGTAAGCGACTGCTGTTTCAAACCCCTTAATCCGCAACAGAATTGCCAGCGTATCGGCAACGTCTTTCTCATCCACAACTAAAATCTGTTTTTTTGAGCGCATCCAGACAAAACTTCAAGAGTGATGGAAATGACTGGATACATCTTAAGGAGTTATTTTAAAAACATCGATGAGCTGCGTTAGCATCCTTTGCTCGAACGAAAAATACATACATCGGCACTTCGGCCAAAGCAATCGGTCGTGATCATTAGATATCTTTTCTCCCAAGCGTCAGTCGATCATGTAGGCACGAACAATTAACTGGCCCGTTGCAAAAGATTTACTTCCACTGTTATATGCGCTAACTCCTCGTGAACGCTGAGCTGCTGCCGAAAAAAATCCGGTGTCGCTTCGGGTCCTTGAGAGGCTACGGCAACGATACAGGCATATTTACCTTTGCCGACCCGCCACACGTGTAAATCGGTAATTTCGGCGGTAATGGGACTCGCTTCAATCATTTTATGAATCTCTGCCACAACGGGCGCGTCCATTTCTGCATCGAGCAATACGCGGCCACTGTTTTTTAATAGTCCCTTCGCCCACGACGCGACCAAACCGGCGCCGACTATCCCCATGAGCGGATCGAGCCAATCGGCTCCCCATACTTTGCCACCAAATAGCGCGATGATGGCAAGTACGGAGGTAGCTGCATCAGCCAAGACATGAAGATATGCCGCTCTCAGATTGAGATCATGATGATGATTATGTTCATTGGGCTCGTGATGGTGATCACCTAAATGATTGTGGCCGCCATCCTTAAGCAACCAAGCGCAAACGAGATTGACGGCCAAGCCAACTACGGCAACGGATATGGCTTCGTTGTAGCGAATTTGCGACGGCGCAAATAAACGCTCAATAGATTGAAACGCCATTAATCCCGCGACTCCGATCAAAAATACTGCGCTGGTGTAACCGGCTAGTATTTCGATTTTCCAAGTCCCGAATGTGAATCGATGGTCCGCGGCGTATCGACGCGCGGCGTTATAGGCAAACACCGCTAAACCGAGTGCCAACGCATGGGAACTCATATGCCAGCCATCCGCCAGCAATGCCATTGAGTTGAAGGCCCAACCGCCCGCAATCTCAGCTAACATCATCGCAGCAGTTAAGATGACGGCCCATCGGGTATTTCGTTCGGCGAGCGGATTACCTTCGTCGAATTGATGGGAATGTCGCCAAGTTTGAGCGCTCATATTTTAGGTTCCTATGGGTAACATGGAATACTATACCCCAGTATAGTAATTTACGATAAGAGGAAGCGCGAATGGCGCACATGGCCAAAGACAAAAAATCGCTGTTAACGCGGGTACGGCGTATCAAAGGCCAAGCTGAGGCTTTGGAACGCATTCTTGATAAAGAGACAGATTGTTCCGCTGTTTTGCAGCAGATTGCGGCGATTCGCGGGGCAGTAAATGGCTTAATGACCCAAGTGTTGGAAGGGCATATCCGAGAGCATTTAGGGACGGAAGCGGCCCCGAAACAACGCGAGCAAGATCTTGAGGTAGTAGTCGCTGCACTTCGATCGTATTTAAAATAATCGATCTTTATTTGTTGGCTAAGTTAGAGAATATTATTTCGTACTAAGCTCCGCGCGAGCAGCTGCTTTTCTTGTATGTTTTTTCTAATAACGACATTATGGCGCGAGGCGCGGAAGCTCAAAAATTATTTTTCTAAAGCGACAGCTAGGCCACAGCAGAGGGATAACGCAGTAGCAAGATAATCCCTGAGGCGGATATACGAAGTATTTTTTCAGTCGCACTCAGTGGGCATGCCGATGATGCGCATCAGGGTAGTGCGGATGCGAATGTCGTAACGATTTGTGTGCATGCGTATGAGAAAGTGGCTCACTGATATTCAAAGTCTCATCGTGCTCATGCTGGTGATGTTCGTCATGCACGTGGCCATGGCTGTGCTCCATCATTGTATGAATATGCTCGTGCACATGGCGCTCAGTAATATGTAGCCAGACGCCCGCCGTCATGCAGCCTGCAGCGATCCAAAATGACCATGATGTTGGCTCACCCAGCGCGATGGCAATACCGGCCCCAAAGAATGGGGCAACTGAAAAATACGCGCCGGTGCGCGCCGTGCCGAGATTACGCAATGCCAACACGAAAAGGACAAGGCTGGCGCCGTAGCCCAACAAGCCAATCAACATCCCCGAACCAATTATCTCTGCAGAGGGTAAATAATTGCCCATTGATAAGGCGAGCGAGCAATTCACTACCCCGGCAATTAATCCTTTGCTGCCTGCAATAAATAGCGCATCGGTAGAAGCGACTGTGCGCGTGAGATTATTATCGATCGCCCAGCATAAGCAGGCCGCAGCAATCGCGAATGTTCCCCAATGTGCACTTATTGCTGCATCGCTGTCAGGCCACGACAACACCATGCCACCGATAACAATCAGTAACATGCCAAGCACAATGCGCCGGTCGGCGTTTTCACGAAACACTAGCCAAGCAATTAACGCGGTCAATACGGCTTCCAAATTGAGTAACAGCGAAGCGCTGGCGGCGCTGGTGTTGACCAGACCTGTCATCAATGCAGCCGGACCCAAAATACCGCCAAAGAAAATAGCACCGATTAACCACGGCCATTGGTGACGCGTGAGCGTCGGTGCTGGCCAGCCACGATCGCGCGCAAGGCGTATCAAAAACAAACCTGCGCCGCTGCCCAAATACAATAAACCGGCCAGCAACAGTGGCGGTACATGCCCAACCAGTTGTTTAGCCAATGGTGTGGAGGCACCAAACAGCACCGCTGCGAGTAGCGCCTGGACGATACCTTTAGTCAAAATTCAAAATCTCTTTGTCGTGTTAACTGGAACTCGATGGCTGCATGATACGAAGTACCGGATGCCCCTTCATGTTTTCCAGTGGTAGATACACGCGATGGGTTTCAGGATCAACTGCAACGGTGTGCGCGCTTGAATCAACGCGTTGCTCCCACACTTTGCGTACGCTGTTTTCATCCACTTGAAAAACCGATACCACACCACTTTCACTCGCCACATAGAGCAGTGAAAGCGCGGTATCGAATGCCAGTACATCGGGATTGTGGCCCACCGCTAATGTCTCTTGAACGCGCATGGTGCGCATATCGATCACCAGCAATTTTGCATTGCCTTCGCAGGCGACAAACGCTAATCGCCGCGACGAATCGATTAACAGGCCGTGATTATGGCTTGCGCCAGGCAGCGCGTAACGCGCAACGATGCGATCACTGGCTGGATCGATTTCCACCAAATCATTGCGTGTCTGTACGTTCACAAAAATATGTCCCGACGCCGCATCGTATTGCACATTACCGGCTTCGCCATTTAAAGCGATCGTCGCGACGCGTTGATGACTACGTATATCGATCACCGTTTCAGTCCCGCCGAATTCGTCCGATACATACAGTTTGTGCGCAGCCGGCATATAAGCCATCCCATCCGGATAGCGCCCACCAGGAATACTCGCGTCGATGCTGAATGTATTTGCGTCGATCACCACCACTTCATTGCGCCCCGTGACCGATGCATACACTTTGCCGAGTGTGGGCAGTGCCAGCACGCCATGCACGTCGCTCATGCGACCAATATCGGTCACGACGAATTGAGACTGCGTGTTGACCACGGTGATCGTATCGGCACCCATATGCGCAATAAATAACAGATGTCGGGTGGCATCGTAGCTTTGATAGTCATAGCGGGATGACTGGCCTGGCAATGGGATATCGGCAATCACTTTGAGGGTGAATGGCGTGGTAGTGATCTCAGTGGCAAATAGGCCGCCTGATACGAGTAAAAGCACAGCCATCGGTGAAATTCGCCGGAATTCCCTCAATCCGTACGTCATCGCGAGCGGCGCCTCCTGAATAGTGGGGTGTTTGGACATCGCTATGTGCAGCCGTGAAAAAGCCTCATAGAGAGATATTGATAGATATATTACTCAAAGAGTAATATTTATTACCTTAGGAGACCCGTATGGATATCCAATCGTGGCTTTTGTTGATCAACAGCGTCACCGGTGATGCCGGCAGCTTGCGCGTGCGCCTGTGGCGCCAGCTCAAGGGTATGGGCGCCGCAGCCCTGCGCGACGGCGCGTATTTGCTGCCGGCGCGATCCGAATTGATCCCCGGTTTCGATGCGCTGCGCGATGAACTGCGAGCCGCAGGCGGCACTGCTTACGTGGTGCAGGTCCCGCCCCAGGAGGCCTCGCTACAGACCGAGTGGCAAGTGCTGTTCGAACGCAGCGAGCAATACCAGGAATGGGTAAGCACGCTCGCTGAATTACTCGGCAGCTTGTCCACGATCACTGAATCAGAGGCTCGCCGTGCATTACGTCAGCGCCGCAAAGACCTCGATGGCATTGCTGCTATCGATTTCTTCGCGGGTGAGGCTTTAGAGCAAGCACGGCACCAATACGACGAAGCCGAGCGCCGGTTGACCCGCTACTACTCGCCAGATGAGCCGTTGCCTGCGACGGGTGATATTCAACTACTGCAGCGAGGCGACTATCAGGGGCGGCAGTGGGCGACGCGCGCACGCCCCTGGGTGGATCGCATCGCTTCCGCTTGGCTCATTCAACGTTTTATCGATCAAGACGCGCGTTTTATGTGGCTCGCTAAAATTGCCGATTGTCCACCTACCGCGCTGGGTTTTGATTTCGATGGTGCGACGTTTACGCACATCGGCGAGCGCGTGACGTTCGAAGTGTTGGTGGCGAGTTTTGGATTAAGCGATGACGCCGGCTTACTGCGCCTCGGCGCGCTAGTGCATGCCTTAGATGTCGACGGTGAAGCCACACCCGAAGGCGCTGGTTTCGAAGCCATCCTGGCCGGTGCTCGCACTCGCCTGAATGACGACGACGCATTGCTCACCGAAGTCAGCGGCACGCTCGATTCGCTGTACGCCTTTTTCAAATCAGACACGACCAAATAATTAACACTGAGGACAAGCACCGATGCGGTCAGAACAAGCAATAACCGATCCTATCAATACGGCGCCGATTTACACGTTGCGCCAACTGCTGCTGTACATGCTGCAACTCGGCACGTGGGGCTTTGGCGGCCCTGTCGCCTTAATTGGCTACATGCACCGTGACCTCGTAGAAAAACGCGGCTGGATCAGCGATGCCGATTACAAGGAAGGCTTGGCGCTCGCGCAATTGGCGCCTGGACCGCTGGCCGCGCAGCTGGCAATTTACTTGGGCTACGTGCATTACCGCATTTTGGGCGCAACCTTGGTCGGCCTGCTATTCGTGCTGCCATCGTTTTTCATGGTCGTAGCGTTGGGTTGGGCCTATCTGAACTTTGGTGGCCTTGCCTGGATGCAAGCCGTGTTCTACGGCGTAGGTGCTGCTGTGATCGGCATCATCGCCATCGGTGCACACAAGCTCACCGTTAAAAGCATCGGTAAAGATAAATGGCTGTGGGGAATTTTTCTCACAGTGGCTGCCGTCACCGTCATGACGAAATCCGAACCGGCCTGGTTAATTCTGGCGGGCGGCGTGTTGGTCTGGCTGGTACGGTGCAAGCCAAAATTCTCGTTGAATAAAATGGCGGCGTTATCGCCGCTGCCTCTGCAAGAAACGGCCATCGTGCTGCACCAAGACTGGAACACACTGACGCAAATATTCTGGTTCTTCGCGAAAGCCGGCGCGTTTGTATTTGGGTCCGGTCTTGCAATCATTCCGTTTCTTTATGGCGGTGTCGTGGCCGAGCATCATTGGCTCACGGAAAAACAATTTGTCGACGCCGTTGCTGTGGCCATGATCACACCGGGCCCGGTTGTGATCACCGTGGGGTTTATCGGTTATTTAATCGCGGGTTTTAAAGGCGCAAGCGTCGCTGCAATCGCCACCTTCCTGCCGTGCTATTTGTTCACTGTGTTGCCGGCACCGTACTTTAAAAAGTACGGAAAATTACCGGCCATTGTTGCCTTTGTCGATGGTGTCACCGCCGCTGCAATTGGGGCAATTGCTGGTGCCGTCATTGTCCTCGCGCAGCGTTCCCTGACTGATATTCCAACGCTGCTGCTCGCCGTCGTTACCGCAGGTTTGCTGTGGCGATTCAAAAAATTGCCTGAGCCCGTGATTGTGCTCAGCGCGGCTGCGTTGGGACTGGTGTTATTTCCATTGCTTCATCATTGATGATGATCGGAGGTTTGTTTGTGTCACACATAACCTGCAGCGAATTATTGGAATGGCAGCGACATAAAGATTTCACGTTGCTGGACGTGCGTTTGCGCGATGTGAAAGCAAACCATCCACTCAGTATTGCCGGATCGATCTGGCAAGACCCCGAACTCATCGAAACCTGGATGACATCAGTGCCGAGTGATCGCCCTGTGGTTGTGTTCTGCGCACACGGTCGTTCAGTCAGCCACAGCGTTGCCACACAATTAAACGAAAGCGGTTTAGCTGCGCATTACCTTGAGGGTGGTCTGGCTGCGTGGATAGAGAAAGGCCAAATCATCGACTGATTAATTACATCGTGAGAAAGCCGCTATGAAACGGATTACGCGTGAACGTCCCAACATCGATCGCCTCGCTTGTCCGTGGTTGATTCAACGCTTTGTCGACCACGATGCGAAGTTTTTGTATGTACCGGCGAAGGACGTACTGAGCATCGCGGCGGCAACCTGCGCGATACGGTACGACATTCCCGGTGTCGAGCTGACCCATGATGGCCCGCTAAGCAGCTTCGATGCATTTCTTAACAAATACGCACTTAACGATCCCGCATTGCAACACCTCGCCGAGATCGTGCGCGCAGCCGATACCGATATGTTAGAAAAATCCGTGCAAGCACCCGGTCTGCTCGCGATCACTCTCGGACTTGCCGCAAACATCACCGATGATCATGCGTTGCTTACGCAGGCATTAGTAATCTACGACGCGTTGTACACCTGGTGCCGATCGCTGACGCAAGAGCGTCACGGCTGGCATCCCGAACCGATCCCTACAGGAGGTAAACCATGAACAGCCTGGATAGTAATCGCCGTGAATTTTTGACCGCTGCTGCAACGGGTACAGCTGCATTATTGGTTGCAGATACCGCGTTCGCTCAGACGACTAAGGAGGCCACGATGGCTACCGATGTCATCGTTCCAGCATTTGCCGGCGGGCACCAACCCAAACCATTACCGTTCGATGCCGGCAAATTAAAAGGATTATCACGGACATTGATCGAGTCACATTGGGGCAACAATTACGGCGGCTCGGTAAAAACGTTGAATGCCGTCAAACAACAATTAACGCAAGCCTTGGCGACGCCGGACACTCCGCCCTTCGTGTACAACGGATTGAAGCGCGAACATCTGATGCGCACGGGCTCGGTCGTACTGCACGAATTATATTTTGATAATCTCGGTGGCAATGGTCAGGCCGATAGTGACGTGCGCACTCTACTCGCGAAACAATTCGGCACCTTCGATCGCTGGGAAACGGAGTTTCGCAAAATCGCCCAAGGTTTGGGCGGCGGCTCGGGGTGGGTGATCCTCGGTTACAACACGCACTTGGAAACGATAGAAAATTACTGGTTGTGGGATCACCTGCATTTTCCGGCGAGCACAGTGCCGTTGCTGGTGATGGATATGTATGAGCATTCGTATCAGATGGATTACGGTGCCGCGGCTGCAAAATACATCGATGCATTTTTTCAGAATATCAACTGGAGCACTGTCGCTCAGCGGATTGAACACTCAAGGATAGGTATAAAAGCAGCAGTCTAATATTGGCTAGGGCAGACGGTATCTGAGATGAATGAGTTTTCTTATTCTCGGCTCTGAACGTCGGCTCTTCGAATTATCGACCACACCGAATTAATTCTGCGCCATGAGCCGACCGTTACTGCTGAGGGTGTACGCGGTAAATGCCCTTTCTCAAAAATATATAATCCGGTAAAACAGTATTACCCGGATTTTATAATAATGGGGTAAAGCGCGATGTCGGTCCCTCCATGCGGTTACGCGTAAAAAAGCGTTTATAGGCTGCTATACCGAACACTCTAGTTAATTTTAGACTATGATGTTCGGTATAGCGTACTTATGGTGTTCTATGAACGTTTTATTCACGGCCAAGGAGCTGGGTGTATCTTTCCGTAAAAACCGGGAAGCGCTAGGGCTCACGTTATCCGATATTGCCGATCGCACGGGTTATCGTCGTCAGACCATCGGTGATTTAGAGGCAGGCGGCAACGTCGGCCTGCATGTCGTTATGGCCGCGCTTTCTGCGCTCGGTAAGGGGCTTCAGGTAGTCGATGCCCGCGTTGACTACGACGCTATTGTGTTGGATTCCGCAGCGAATTGACCCAGATAATAGAATAATGCCGGGATGCACTGACCCGCTGTCATCGAATTAATTTATTGATCGAGCAGCTTTTAAATGTTGCCCACTGGGTCAATGCCCCTTGGAAACGTGGGATCAAATACTCACGGCAATCAACACCTAAATATTTTTTACATGCAGATGTATCCGTACCTTATCCCACGGCAAATACTCAAGTTAAGGTTTACCAACTTCACTTGCCACAATATACAAATTTTTGTATATTCATATCCTATGAACGATCCTAAGCCTCTCGAATTTCGGGATAGGGCCCTTGATGAACTGCGTGGATTTCCCATCTCGGCTCGACGTGACGCCGGCCATCAGCTCGATCTAGTGCAGCGGGGCTACGATCCGGTTGACTGGAAGCCGATGAAAACAGTGGGAGCTGGGGCGCGTGAAATTCGAATAGCGGATGAGGGGGACGCATTTCGGGTGATGTATGTCGCCAAATTTGAAGATGCCGTGTATGTGTTGCATTGCTTCAAAAAAACATCGCAAAAAACCAGCAAAACCAACCTCTCTTTAGCAACGAAACGGTACCAGGAACTGGTGTAGGAGTTAAAGAAATGAGCAACAAACGATTCGACAGTGTGTGGGATGCCATTGAGGACACGCCCGAAGCAACGGAGAGTATGAAGCTGCGGTCGGCGTTGATGATCGCTCTGAAAAATCACATTGAGCGTGCTGAACTGAGCCAGAAAGCGGCCGCAAAACTGTTTGGCGTCACACAACCCCGAATCTCTGACCTTATGCGCGGAAAGATTAATCTGTTCGCCTTAGACGCGCTGGTCAATATGGCCGCCGCCGCCGGCCTGCATGTTCAAATGCACGTTCAAGAAGCTAAGGCCGCCTGAGCGTGAAGAAAAAACGAATAGGCATTTTGGCCTGGCGAGTCAACGTGCTCGATGCACCGCTTGCGCGTTCCAGTAAATAAAAATTTCATGGCCCATAATATTAAGCAGACTTATGCAACGCGCAATCCCTTGTTTTTATGGGGAGAGGAGGGTGGTTGCACCACTTCTCATTTATGTAACGGGAGCAACACAAAATAAACTGTTGGTCAGCGCCACCTATCCAGGTGTGGCTGAATTAGAAAGCAGCTTCTGCATTACCGCTTTTGAGTAGGGCGCGCGTTGCTGTTATTCACCGAGCTCTGTTAGCATCGATAAAACAAACACCCAAACGGATCGGGGGCATCAAAAAAACCTCGACCGTCCATCACTTGCTATTTGGACCCGGGGTGTTGGATTCCGCAGCGAATTGACCCAGATAATAGAATAATGCCGGAATGCACTGACCCGCTGGTATCGAATTAATTTATTGATCGAGCAGCTTTTAAATGTTGCCCACTGGGTCAATGCCCCTTGAAAACGTGGGATCAAATACTCACGGCAATCAACAGCGATCCACCAATTGTCCGCTAAGGCCGAGTTCGCGACGATTATGCGCGGGAGAGCGGACTGGAGTTTCTGGCCAGCTTTAAAATAGGATCGGTGGCAGTTTTTACTACCTGTATCGACATTGTTGCAACATTGGACGGCGCCTGATAGTATCTACAATGTCGATACATCAATAGGGCGCTCATTAATGGAAGTCACCATAAAAAAATGGGGCAACAGTCCCTCGGTCCGAATTCCTGCTGCCATTATGAAGGCCTCCCGTTTGCACCTGGATGCGAAGGTGGACGTGCGCGAGGAAGACGGTCGCATAATCATCGAAGCAGTGCGTGAGCACACACTGGAGGATCTTGTCGCCGGTATTACGACGAACAACCTCCATGGTGAAGCGGATTTTGGTAACGCTGTGGGTAGCGAGTCCTTATAGTGGCCGCGAAATCGTATGTGCCTGACGCTGGCGATATTGTCTGGCTGCAATTCACACCTCAGGCGGGCCATGAGCAAGCGGGTCACCGTCCTGCGGTGGTGCTCAGTCCCGCCCTTTACAATGGTAAAACCGGGTTGATGTTGTGCTGCCCAATGACCACCCAAATCAAAGGTTACCCATTTGAGGTGCCCATTGTAGGCAAGCCACCCAGTGTCGCACTGTCTGATCAGGTGAAAAGCCTCGACTGGCGAGCGCGCCAAGCAATACGAAAAGGTAAGGTCAAACCGGTAGAGCTCGCTGCGATCCGGACCAACGCCAAAGTACTTATCGGTTGAGCCAGATATATCTGTTTTACGTCGGTCGACAATTTGTTTTCAATCATAGATTCCGGATGCGCCAAAAAAACAATCGTTCGTATACTGGCAGTCATTTCTGGTGCTGAAAATCCACAGGCGCAATCCCCGGCATATCCCATCCAATGGTTTTTCGGCAATCGTTCATGGAAGACAAAGACCGCCAAAAGTAGGTGCCACGAGGCATGCGAAATGTGCAATGGAGGCTTGATACACAACATTAGTGCGGGCGTTGCCGGTTGTTGCTCTAACAGAAATTTTCGCTAGCCCGATATTTTGCCGATAACGCCAATCTCGGTAATGTCGGATTAGAGGTTTTGCAGGCCAATTGTGTCAGCGGCACTGACACAATTGATTGAGCAATTAGATTTCAGTTTGCTCGGACATTTCCAGCGCATCGTCGACCCCGATACCCAGATAGCGGACCGTACTTTTGATCGAGTGTGTCCCAAGAGTAACTGGATGGCACGAAGGTTTTTGCTGCGGCGATAGATTAACGACACTTTGTTCGCCGCATTGAATGCGTACCGTACTGTGTACCTTCCAATCCGATTTCTGAAATCCATCCATGCACAATGCGCGCATATTGCCGTGTCGATAGATGAGGCGATTCATGTAGGCGGCTGGGGAAGAGATAGTCGTCACCACTCAGTTGCGCTGATGTAATCCACTCCGCAATTGATCGGCGGGTTTGCTCCGGGATCTCGAATTGCACAGGCCGCTGTGTCTTTTGCTGCAAGATGATGGCTCGGGGCGCGATTTGGTTTCCATGCGCAATATCATGAACCCGAATTTTTACTAAATCGCAGGCGCGCAGCTTGCTGTCGATGGCCAAATTAAAGAGGGCCAATTCGCGCGTGCGTTTTGCCCGTTGTAGCCGTACCCGAATTGCCCAAAGCTCCTTCAGCTTGAGCGGCGATTTTTGCCCAACAAGTTTGTTTTTGTTCCAAGGGCTCGATTGTCGAATGGTTACGGATGAAGTGTTCATTTGCGATCTCCCACTGCGTGGACGGGAGATAATTATGCGCCGAGTCATTCGAATGGGAGCAATTCGGCCATAGCCGCCAGTGGATAGAGTTGAGAGCGGACACTCAGTCATTCCTTTCTCGAAATGATTCGACACCGGTGGCAAGCTGGAGCAGCATTTTTTCCAATAAATCCGCTCCGATCTACTACCAGACTTTCTGCTTTTGATCGGTAGAGTTTAATTTGGTCCACACTTTTCCACCCACCAGGCACCACCTTCTTGTGTGCTGTATGTTGATGACCGTCCACAACTGACCCACCAATTGAACGGTAATCAACAATACGGGGTTTCCTTCGTGTTTTTTTAATACGATTCACCCGCAGTGCGGAAAGAATTCAGCAAAACAACGCTAATCTCCGGTTTAATTACTGTTTTACGACATCACATGTGAATGTCTGACTTCGCGCTTAGTTTGCCCATCACTAAAACGAATCCGCTATTTCTGCGTCGAGGGCTATCCTAGACTGCGTGTGAACTGCGATGTTACGCCAGCTGGTGATGGAGCATAACCAAGGATTGAGGAGAGAGTAATGAACGGCAGCACTGTTGACGACATTCCCGCACATGTACCGCGCGAACTGATACGCGACGACTATCCCTTTATCATGGGGATGAGCACAAGCGAAAACCCGTTCAAGACCATGGTTCCAGCCCTGCACAAAAACCCAGATATTATTTATTCGACAAATTTCTATGTGGGTTACCAGCCGGCATGGATACCGCGTCGCCTTGATGACATCCAGGCACTGTATCTAGATACGGAGCACTTCAGCACCAAGGGGCTGTCTCCGTTCCCAATACTGATGGGGGAGAGCTGGGATTTAGTGCCGATCGAAACAGATCCGCCGCAGCACACGATGTATCGCACATTGCTAAATCCATTGTTTACTCCGCGCAAAATGCAGGTATTGGAAGATAAGGTGCGCTTCTCCGCGCGCCAATTCATCGACATGTTCAAGGATCGCGGCGAATGCGAGTTCATGAACGAATTCGCTTTTCGTTTCCCTATTGTTGTATTTCTCGATCTGATGGGCTTGCCGTATGAACGCCTTGAGCAATTCATGGAATGGGAATTTGGATTGCTGCACAGCATGGATATCGAAGGGATTACCCGCGCCACGCAACATGTCTGCGCCTATTTGCGCGAGATGATCGAAACGCGACGCAAAAAGCCCGTTGATGATCTGATCAGCTTTGGAGTTACCGCTAAAGTTGACGGGAGGGGATTGACCGATGACGAGTTGATGGGATTCTGCTTCAACCTGTTTATTGGTGGCTTAGATACCGTGTCGACCAATCTGTCGTGGCAGATGCGGCACCTTGCCGAATACTCTGCAGATCAAAAGCGCTTGCGCGAAAATCCTGAATTAATTCAGCCGGCACTGGAAGAACTGTATCGCCGTTATGCGGCGGTAACGACAACTCGTATCTGCACTAAGCAGACGCAGATTCGCGGCGTAACGATTATGCCGGGCGATAGGGTAGCCATGCCGACGACGTTAGCAAATACCGATCCCGCTGCGTGGGAAAACCCCTTCGAGGTGGATTTTGATCGTGCGCCGAGACATTTGACTTTTGGCTACGGCATTCATCGGTGCATAGGTGCAGCGCTGGCTCGTCGCGAATCCGCGATTGCGCTAGAAGAACTGTTGGCTGCTTTGCCAGAGTTTCGAGTTCAGGAAGGCGCGGAAATTGTTACTGAGCTCGGGCCGATTCTGCAGTTGAAAAACTTACCGCTGGTTTGGGACGAGTAAAAAGCAAGCAGAAATCAGATGCTCTGCTTGTAAATCCAAAGTCGAAAGAAATAGGGCAATGACAAATTAACAGATAACTTGGAATGACGGAGTCGATCCCGTAATTCAGCGTGTAATTGACGAATCTGCAATTCGAAATTTGATTTCAAAATAATCTCGTGCGTTGGATCGTCAAGATTCTGCGCTGCTCGCCTCGCTGTTTCACCCGGATGCGATTGACGATCACGGAAATTACAACGGGTCGGCAGCCGGTTTTGTGAAGTGGATGAAACAGCATGATGTTCCAGCATGGGCATGTCATCTGGGGCGGAGCAGACTGGAATTACTAGCCGACTTTGAATCGAATTGGTGGCGGGTTTGGACTGGAATCAGTGGCCGCTTTCGCTGGAATACACACTTTTGTCCAATCCTCCTTAATATTGGCCTTGTTTTGACAGTAGATATTCAGCAGCGGACTCGCACCGCCTTTCAAGGAATCTGACCCTTGATGCTTGTCGTCTATTCCTCCACGTTGAAGATTTCACGCAAACGCGCAAGCTCTGCTTCAGTCGCAGAACCTTTTGGTAAAAACGAAGATGCACCTATACGCAGCGAGAAGTGCTTGCCATCGCTCCAGCGCCACCAGGCACAAAAGGCAATCTCTCCGACATTGGGATCAGTGGTATACAGCGCCTGCCCCGATTCAATGCCTCCAAGCTGGCGATTTATTTCCTGCTCGATTTCCGAAGCAGTGTCGATAATCGCGTGATCCCACATGGCAGTAAAATATCTCTCGAGCACATCAATTACTTGCTCTGCGTCTTGGCGCCTGAATTTACCAACGACTGTATCGTAGCGATCATCCCAACTCCAGATCATAAAACCAGCGAGTGCATCACTAAGATTTTTAAAAAATGCTTTAGTAGCAAAAGTGGATGGCTTAAGCGGCATAACCTATTTCCATCGGGAGGCGACGCAAGATTTATACGACCAAGGTGTCAGATTCCTTGAAAGGCGGCGCGAGCTAGCTCTTTCAACGCTCATCTGCACTTGGCTGCTGGGGGTCGATTTCGGTCAAATCAGACAGCAAGGGTCAGCATAAACCGGAATCACGATCAAGTTCCTCGAAATCGGCAGCTTTGAAGGCAGAAGTCGCCAGCTGTAAAAGGTTTTGTAGGAATATCCGCCTGCGCAGCACTATTCGTCCTATGATTGGACTGGCTTATGGGCCGACACCCTTGTTAGATGTGTTGATACGAAATGACCGCTTCCGGGTCGATTGTTGCTAATTCGGATTTTGCTAAGCGCCCATCCAAAACGATTTCTTTAAATATTGTTGCGAACGGCTGTAATGGCCGAATTTGCGCGGCTCGCGCATGGTTGATTGCTCTGGAATAAATGGTTTATACCATACGGAATGGATGTTAGGGGGGCTTATGCAGCTTCTGGCTTGGCGAAAATAAAGCATAAATTTGCCAGCTTAGGAATAAAGCATAACGCCGCCAAGCGGCAAAGTTATGGTTCAAGCGACACAAGAGAAAAACGGGTGAAGAAAGATGGTGCCCAGGAGAGGACTTGAACCTCCACGGCCGTAAGGCCACTAACACCTGAAGCTAGCGTGTCTACCAATTTCACCACCTGGGCATATAGGGGTAAGGCGCTTCAGAGGCGCGCAATGTAATGGGCGCGCGACCGCTTGTCAATCCTTGCGTATAATGCCGGCTCTTTCGCAATTTCACGTCACTATTCTAAGAGAAAGCCGCCCTTTCATGCCGAAAACCCCGCCCTCATCGCAAGACCCTTTCGCCGCCCGTGAGGCGGAAACTTACGAGCGCCCGATCGCGAGCCGCGAATTCATAGCCGAAGTGCTGGGGCGCGATGGTCCGCTGACGCATGCGCAGGTCAGCGATGCACTGGAGTTGCGCGACGAAGAGCAAATCGAGGCATTGCGTCGCCGCCTGCGTGCAATGGAGCGCGATGGTCAGGTGATGCGCAATCGGCGCAATGCCTATTGCTTGGTATCCAAGCTCGATTTGATTCGCGGTCGGGTGCAGGGTCATCGCGAAGGCTATGGCTTTTTAATTCCCGAAGATGGCAGTAGCGATCTGTATCTGAGCAATCGTCAGATGAGCGCGGTTTTCGACGGCGATACGGTATTGGCGCGCGAATCCGGGCTCGATGCACGCGGTCGGCGCGAGGCGACCATCGTCGAAATTATTCAGCGCAACACGCAACAGATCGTCGGTCGT
The DNA here is from genome assembly GCA_028293825.1 of Verrucomicrobiaceae bacterium. Taxonomy (GTDB): domain Bacteria; phylum Pseudomonadota; class Gammaproteobacteria; order Pseudomonadales; family CAMLJR01; genus CAMLJR01. Next base: position 73,584 of record JAQGNY010000015.1, on the reverse strand, counting down.
TACGAGCGGCGCGGCGATTCCGGTGTGGTGACGGCGGAAAACTCGCGCATCAATCAGGATATTTTGATCAGCCGCGAAGATAGCCGCGATGCGGAGGAGGGCCAGTATGTAATGGTCGCGATCACGCAACAGCCCGGTTGGCGTGAGCCCGCGCGTGGCCGCGTGGTCGAAATTCTCGGCGAGCATATGGCGCCGGGTATGGAGATCGAAGTGGCGATTCGCTCTTACAACATTCCGTTTGTATGGCCGGAAGCGGCCGTTGCCGAAGCGCAATCATTCGCGCCGGAGCCGACAGAAGACGATAAAAAACACCGCATCGATATCCGCGATTTGGCATTGGTCACGATTGACGGCGAAGACGCGCGCGATTTCGATGACGCAGTTTATTGCGAGCCGAAAAAAGGCGGCGGTTGGCGTTTGTGGGTTGCGATCGCCGATGTTTCGCATTACGTGCAAGTCGGCAGTGCGCTCGATCGCGAAGCGCAGCAGCGCGGCAACTCGGTGTACTTTCCCGATCGCGTCGTGCCGATGTTGCCGGAAGCCTTATCCAACGGTTTGTGTTCGCTGAAGCCGCAGGTTGATCGTCTGTGCATGGTTTGCGAAATGACGATCACCGCTGCCGGCAAAGTGAGCGGCTATCGTTTCTTCGAAGGTGTGATGCATTCGAAAGCGCGGCTTACATACAACATTGTCGCCTCGATACTCGATAAAGAGCATCCCGATCACGCCAAATGGCGTTCGCAGTACAAAGATTCGGTACCGCATATCGAGCAACTTTATTTGCTGTACGGCGCGTTGCGCAGTGCGCGCGACGAGCGCGGTGCGATCGATTTCGAAACGGTCGAAACCAAAGTGGTGTTCAGTAAAGACCGTAAAATCGAGCGTATTGTGCCGGTCGTTCGCAACGACGCGCACAAGTTAATCGAAGAGTGCATGCTCGCGGCCAACGTCGCCACAGCGCAACTGTTAGAGAAAATTAAACTGCCGGCGGTGTACCGCGTGCATGAAGGTCCGCCGGAAGAGCGGTTGCTGGCGTTGCGGCAATTTCTCGGCGAGTTAGGTTTGAATTTGGGCGGTGGTGCGAAACCGACGCCGAACGATTATCAGCATTTGCTCGCGCAGGTGCAGGACCGCGCCGATCTTGGCGTCATTCAAACGGTGATGCTGCGCTCGCTCAGTCAGGCGCGTTATCAATCGGAAAATCACGGCCACTTTGGTTTGAATTATCCGGCGTACACCCATTTCACTTCGCCCATTCGTCGCTACCCGGATTTGTTGGTTCATCGTGCGATTCGCTTTTTATTGCGCGGCGGCGGTGAGGGTAAGGGCGTGATGGGTTTGTTGCGCGGCACGCGTAAAGGCCTATTGCCAGCCGATGGCGCGAAGCCGTTGCCGCAGGCGGAAATTTATCCGTACGACGAAAAACAATTGCACGCGTTGGGCGCGCAATGTTCGGGCACTGAGCGCCGCGCCGATGAAGCCACGCGCGATGTAATGGCGTGGTTGAAGTGTGAATATTTGCAGGACCGCGTCGGCGAAACCTTTGAAGGTATCGTGACTGCTGTTACCAATTTTGGTTTGTTCGTCGAGCTGAAAGATTTGTATGTCGAAGGGCTCGTGCATATCAGTGCACTCGCCAGCGATTATTATCATTACGATGCGGTGAAGCACCGTTTGCTCGGCGAAAAAAGCGGCCGTTTTTATCAGCTCGGCGACAAAGTTACCGTGCAGGTTGCACGCGTGAATCTCGATGATCGCAAGGTCGATCTCGAAATGATTGGCGGCGCTTCGCGCAGCGATCGTCGGCAACAAAAAGCGGGAACGGAAAAAGCGGATGGTGGCAAAGCGCCGAGGAGCAGAGGCCCACGCAGTAGATCGCCGGCGAATAAGTCTTCTGTAAATAAAGCCTCTACTAATAAAGCGCCTACCAATAAATCGACTCTGAGCAGAGCGCCAAAAGCAGCTGGGGTATCGGCGAAGAAAGCGACTTCATCCGAGGTTAAATTGCCCGATGGCGAAATGACCGAGCGCGAAAAAATCGCGCGCATGGGGCCGGGTACAACACCGAAAGCATCGAAGCCTCGGCGCCGTCGTTAATAGATATTTTTCATTTTATTTTTATTGCCGCGCAATTTTTTATTGCAGGTGCAATTCATAGCGGCAGGAATTTTTCGTGAAGCAAGATTTTATTTATGGCATTCATACCGTCGCAGCGTTGCTTGAACGCGCGCCGGAGCGTATCGAGCAATTAAAAGTATTGAGTGGTCGTGCGGATCAGCGCATGCAGCAATTGCTTGATGCGGCAGAAAAACAAAATATTCGAGTCGAGCGCGCCGACCGCAATGAGCTCGAGCGTTTCGATGCAAAACATCAGGGCGTTGTGGCGTTGCTGGCGAGCAATTTCGAATATCGCGAAGAGGATTTAAAAAACCTCGTGCAGCGCAGCGCTAAGCCGCTGATTTTAATTCTCGATGGCGTCACCGATCCGCATAACCTCGGCGCCTGTTTACGCAGCGCCGATGCGGCGGGTGTCGATGTCGTCATCGCGCCGCGCGATAAAGCGGCCGGGTTAACGCCGGTGGTGCGCAAGGTGGCGTGCGGCGCGGCCGAGGTCATTCCTTTTATACAGGTCACTAATCTCGCGCGGACATTGCGCGATTTGAAAGAGTGGGGCGTGTGGATTGTCGGTGCTGCCGGCGAGGCCGATGCGCTCATTTACGATCAGGATTTAAGCGGTCCGATTGCGCTGGCAATGGGCGCGGAGGGCAGCGGGTTGCGTCGATTAACCCGCGAGCTGTGCGATTTTCTGGTCAAGCTGCCGATGGCCGGTAGTGTCAGCAGCCTTAACGTTTCCGTCGCTACCGGTGTCTGTTTATTCGAAGCGGTGCGGCAGCGCCAAGGTGCCAAGCGCAAAAATAGTTCGGTCTGATGCGCATGGTGCTTGCATGCGCGGCTCCGTTTGCCTAAAATCGCGCCTCTTTTTCTACGGCCCGGCTCACGTCGGTCCGTTATCTCCTTGTCACACCAGATTTTGCTGGGTGACTACAACCCGTAAGGAGTCGCTATGCGTCATTACGAGATTGTGTTTTTGGTTCATCCCGACCAGAGCGAGCAAGTGCCTGGTATGGTCGAGCGCTACAAACAAACCATCGAGAAAGACGGTGGTCAAGTTCACCGTGTGGAAGATTGGGGCCGTCGTCAACTGGCTTACTCGATCAATAAAGTCCACAAAGCCCACTACATCCTGATGAATGTCGAAGCCACTCTCCCTGTGATCGAGGAGTTGGGCACCAACTTCCGTTACAACGACGCCGTGCTGCGCAACATCATCATCCAACGCGACGAAGCAGTGGTTGATGAGTCGTTCATCATGAAGGCCGAGAAAGAAAGCCGCGAGCGTCGTGGTCGTGGCGATCGCCGCGATGAAGGCGAAGGCCGTCGTGCTGAAGCTGTCGATGAGCTGGAAGAAGACAGCGAAGACGAAGTTGCGGACGAGTCCGAAGAGTAAGCGCGCCCCAAATCGAATTCATAGGCCCGAATCGAATTTGCAGGGCCTTACCGAACTTATAGGAATAGTGTCATGGCACAACGTTTTTTTCGTCGTCGCAAGTTCTGCCGTTTTACCGCTGAAGGCACCAAAGAGATCGATTACAAAGATCTGGAAACCCTGAAAGCGTACGTATCCGAAACCGGCAAAATCGTACCGAGTCGTATCACTGGCACCAAGGCGCGTTATCAGCGTCAGTTGGCTACCGCGATTAAGCGCGCCCGTTTTCTGGCTCTGTTGCCCTATTCGGATCAACACGAATAAGCCGGATCAACACGACTAAATACGTGGCGGGCTTAGGCTCGCCGTGAAAGATAAGCGAGAGCGATGCGCGCACTGGCCGAATTTGCAATGCGAGGGCGCGCCCAGGCGATAGGTGTGGCGGTACTGGGTATCGTACTGTCGGTTTTTGTCTGGATTAGCGCCGGTGTAGTTGGTTTGGTCGTGCTGCGGCGCGGTGCTCTGGATGCCTTTATCGTGCTCGGTTGGGCGTTGTTGGCAGCCATTGGCATTTGGTTGTGGCAGGGCGATCCGGGACCGGTGACGGCATTGATCGCGACTGCGATTGCCGCTTACGTGCTGCGCTGGTCGCGCTCATGGCCGCTCGCGCTGATAGCAATTGTTATCACTGGTTTGATGTCCGGCTTTGTAGTCAGCCTGGTCGGCGCTGAGTTTGTAACGCTGCTGGTGCTGAAGCTAAATCAGTTTATCGCCGAGAACATACCGGCTGAGCAAGCTGCTGTGCTTGGTCAGCTGAACGCGGTTCAGGTCAGTGGTTTGTTGGCGTTGCGCAGTACTTGTTTGGCCGTGATTGCGTTGTTGATGGCGCGGTGGTGGCAGGCTGCACTGTATAACCCCGGCGGTTTTCGCGATGAGTTCCATCGCTTGCGCCTGCCGTTGCCGCTGGCTGCTGGGTTGATTGCCGGTGGCGCGCTAACGGCGTTGTTAGGCGAGGATTATCAGTGGTGGTCGATCATGTTCGCGCTGCCGTTTGTAGTCTCAGGCTTCGCGCTGATACACGGTATGGTCGGAATTAAAGGTTGGGGGCGCGGACCGTTAATTGCGCTGTACCTGGCTTGGATAGTGTTGTGGGAAGTGGTGACGGCAACTCTGTTACTGCTCGCCTTGATTGATAGTTGGTGGGATTTTCGCGAGCGCTTGCGCGCTCGCTCGCAATAGCGGATGGCCGCCTGGCCAAATGCGGATTAATAGAGCAACGCGACCCAGAAGTCGCGGGGCGTATGAGGGTGAAATCATGCAAGTCATTCTGCTGGAAAAAGTAGGTCGTCTCGGCAACCTCGGCGATAAGGTCAATGTGAAGCCAGGTTATGGCCGCAATTTCCTGATCCCGTTTGGTAAAGCTGTTGCCGCAACGAAAAACAACGTCGAAGAGTTCGAGCGCCGTCGTGCCGAGCTTGAAGCCACTGCCGCCGAGCAGCGTGGCGCGGCTGAAGCGCGTGCAGCGCAGCTGGCTGAACTGGTTGTCACTATCGCCGCCAATGCGGGCGATGAAGGCAAACTGTTCGGTTCCATCGGCACTCGCGATATCGCCGATGCGATCACCGCGGCTGGTATAGCTGTCGAGAAAAGCGAAGTGCGTTTACCGGACGGCCCGCTGCGCGATATCGGCGAATACCAAGTGGATATTCAGGTGCACTCCGACGTGACTCAAGCGATTACGCTGAAAGTTATCGCCGAGTAAGTTGCTTTATCGAAAAGCACCCGCTGCCGCTTACTGCGCGCAGTGGGTGCTTTTTTTTTGCGGCCAATTCTTCCACAATGCCTCCCCCGCATTATTAGCCCGGTAACAAATATCCTGTGGAAACCGAGATCGACGACGCGCCCTATATGGCTGATCTAGCTTCAGACTCGGTCCCCGATTCGGCGTCCGATCTTGAGGCCGAGCACGACCGCGGTTCGAATTTCTCCGATCTCGCGCAGCTGAAGGTGCCGCCGCATTCGCTGGAGGCCGAACAATCCGTGTTGGGCGGTCTGATGATCGCCAATGATGCCTGGGATCGCGTGGCCGATCTCGTCAGCGACGTCGACTTCTATCGCCCTGAGCATCGCCTCATTTTTCGGCGCATGGCGCAGCTGACTGAAGCAGCTCAGCCCATCGACGTTGTGACGCTGGCCGATGCGCTCGCGCACGCCGATGAGTTGGACCGTGCTGGCGGCTTTTCCTATCTCGCAGAAATCGCGCGCAACACGCCGAGTGCGGCGAATATTCGCGCCTATGCCGTGGCGGTGCGCGAGCGTTCTAGTCTGCGCGCGCTGATCGCAGCGGCGCAGGCGATTGCGGATAGTGGTTTCCATCCCGAAGGTCGCAATAGCGGCGAATTGTTGGATGAAGCGGAACGCCGCATCGCGCAAATTACCGAGGAGCGCCCGAAAAACGGCGGTCCCGAAGCGATCAATCCGATTTTGAAGCGCGCCGTGGATCGGATCGACGAATTGTTCAACAGCGATTCGATCATCACGGGTGTCAGCACGGGGTTTAAAGATCTCGACGAGATGACGTCGGGCTTGCAGCGCGGCGATATGGTCGTGGTCGCGGCGCGGCCATCGATGGGCAAAACCACGTTCGCGATGAACCTGGTCGAGCACGCGGTCATGACTGGCACCAAGCCGGTGATCGTGTTCAGTATGGAAATGCCGGCCGAACAATTGATCATGCGGTTGCTGTCGTCGATCGGCCGTATCAACCAAACCAAGGTGCGCACCGGCAAGCTTGAGGATGAAGACTGGCCGAAACTCAGCGCGGCAATCAGCAAATTAAAAGATAGACCGCTGTTTATCGACGATACACCGGCGTTATCGCCGATCGAAATTCGCTCGCGCACACGGCGTATCGCGCGTGAACACGGCTCTCCGGCGATGATCATGATCGACTATATCCAGTTAATGCAGGTGGCTGGGAGCACTGATGGCCGCACCGCCGAAATTTCGGAAATTTCGCGTTCGATCAAAGCGATGGCGAAGGAGTTCGAATGTCCGGTGGTGGCTCTGTCGCAGCTCAATCGCGGTGTCGAGCAGCGGCCCAATAAGCGTCCGGTGAACTCGGATTTGCGCGAATCGGGCGCTATCGAGCAGGACGCGGACATCATCATGTTTATTTATCGCGATGAAGTTTATAACGAAGAGTCGACCGATAAGGGCGTGGCGGAAATCATCATCGGCAAGCAGCGCAACGGTCCAATCGGCACCGCGCGCTTGGCGTTTATTGGCAAATACACGCGCTTCGATAATCTGGCTTTAAATTACGGCAGCGGCGATTCCAACTATTAATCGGCGTCGTCCGCGTCCGCTTCAGCCCTGTTTGGATCACGGCGTTTGATAAAGCGGCAGAAAAATACTCCCGCCTCAAATAATAGCCACATCGGCAACGCCATTAACGTCTGCGACAACACATCCGGCGGCGATAGCAACGCGCCCACCACAAAGCAACCAACAATCACGTAAGGCCGTTTCTTTGCCAGCGCATCGACTGTGGTAATTCCCGACCACACCAGCAATACCGTGGCGATCGGGATTTCAAAAATAAACCCGAATGCGAACAGCATTTTTAACGCGACATCGAGAAACTTCGTGATGTCGGGTGTGTACGCAACACCTTCCGGGGCGGTGTGCGCGAAAAACCCGAACACCAGCGGAAAGGTTATGTAATACGCGAACGCCATGCCGAGATAAAACAGCAGAATGCTCGAGACAAACAACGGAATCGCGAAACGCCGTTCATGCCGATACAGGCCCGGAGCGATAAAGCTCCAGATTTGATAAAGAATGTACGGCATTGAAATCAGCAGCGAGGCAACCAGCGTCAACTTAAACGGCGCGAAGAAGGTGCTCGCCACTTCGGTTGCAATCATGGTGCTGCCGGCAGGCAGCAGCCGTCGCAACGGCTCCGAGAAAAACGAGTAAATGTCATTGCTGAAATAAAGCAGCGAACACAGGATCAATCCCACCGCCAATACAGCGCGCAATAAGCGCGAGCGCAATTCGGTGAGATGCGCGACCAGCGGCATCGCCTGACTGTCTATGGGTTCACTCATGATGATTGCGATGAAGACGGTTTGGTTGGTGCATCAATAAAGGCGGAATTAGTACGCACGGGTTCTGGTTCCGGCGCATCGATAGATGCGAAGTCGTCGATAGGTACGGTGTCGTTGTGACGAAAGTCATCGTCGGGATTGGTGCTGGCAAGCGTCGGAGTCACAGCTGCGGGGGGCTTTTCGAGGTGCAGCGGCTCGGCTGGCACTTCATGCCGGTCGACCACATCTTTAATGTCATAGGGCAGATCGCGCAAATCTTGATGCGCCCGATGCAGATCGTTACGCACATCTTTCAGGCTATCGAGAATCGACTGATTGTGAATTTCGCGCTTGATTTCATCGACGCCCACTTCGCGCTCGATCTCGCTGCGAATCTGATTAAAGCTGCGGCGGATTTTGCTGATCCAGGTGCTGGCGGTGCGCACAACTTCCGGCAGCTTCTCTGGCCCAAACACCAGCAGACCGACGATTAAAATCAGCGCCAGTTCGGAAAAGCTCACATCGAACATAGGTCAGGCCGCTTACTTGTGCTGTTCTTCGCCGGGCTTCACAGCCTCGGCTTTGCCTTCGATAACGCTGGCATCAACATTTTGTTGCTCCAACGGTTTTGGCGGTTGATCGTCAGTTACGTTTTTCTTGAAGCCTTTAATAGCAGCGCCTAAATCGCCGCCGAAATCCTTCAAGCGCTTGCTCCCGAATAACAGGAACACAATCGCGAGAACCACCAGAAGCTCACCTAATCTGCCCATATCCCAACTCCTACGAAAATGTATTTAGCGAATATTTATTGTTAAGTGGGGCGCGCAGCTTTTTCCGCGAGCCCGGATAAATCAAAGCGCCGCTCCAGCTCTTGCAGCACCGCGCGATAATCGCTGCCGACGTGCGAGAGCATCACCAGCGTGTGAAACCACAAATCCGCAGTTTCATAAATCAATGCTTGGTTGTCGCCAGCGCTGACATTTTTAGCGGCGATAATTGTTTCCGCGCACTCCTCACCGACTTTCTTTAAAATTTTGTCCAGGCCATCGTGGTGCAACTTCGCCACGTAAGAGCTCTCGGGTGACGATTCGCTTTTGCGTTTTTCGAGCACCTCATGCAGTGCCGGCAATACATGATCAATCATTTCGACTCGCCATAAATTGCTTCGGGATCTTTTAAAACAGGATCCACGGTGTGCCATTCGCCATCGCGTAGCACGCGGAAAAAACAACTTTCTCTGCCGGTGTGACAGGCAATGCCGCCGCGTTGTTCAACTTTCAGCACGATCACATCGCCGTCGCAGTCGAGGCGAACTTCGCTGACATTCTGTTGATGGCCGGATTCCTCGCCTTTGCGCCACAGCTTTTGCCGCGAGCGTGACCAGTAAACCGCACGATTCTCTTGCGCGGTCAGCGTCAGTGCTTCGCGATTCATCCACGCCACCATCGATATGCGGCCCGTGCTCGCATCCTGCGCGATGGCGGGAATCAGACCGTCGCTATCCCACTTCACCGCGCTCAACCAGGATTCGGACATGTTAAAACTCATTACTCTTTCTTGATTCGGTAGTTGATTCAATTATTCGCCGAGTTATTCACTCAATCTAAACGTTTGCGCCGAAATGCAGCTTGATCGACGCTGTCTACGTAATTGATCGCTGCCGGCCATTCGCTTGGAAGGCCGGCATTGTGCCACAGCACTTAGGCTGCGGCACCGTTGCTGCTTATGATTTTGGACCGGCAACTGCCATCGCTTTGGCATAAGCAGGGCGCGCATGCACACGTTGTAACCAGGCGGCGGCGTGCGGATATGCCGTAAGCTTTTCACCGCGCCAGCGCTCCAGAAACGAAAACACAAACTCCATCATGATATCCGCAGCCGTAAATTCGGCGCCGGCGAAATACGGGAAGCGTCCCAACTCGTCGTTGAGCGCTTGCACCATTTCCAGATTGCGGGCGTGAAACATTTGCAGCGGACCGGGCTGATCGGATTTTTCGGGTTTCATCATGCTGCCGACATATTCCAACAACAGATTGCTCATGGCCGAGCCTTCCGCATAATGCATCCATTGCAGATAGCGGCCGAAATCGGCGCTGTCGGTTTTAGGTTGCAGGCGGCCATTGCCGTAACGATTCAAGAGGTATTCGATGATCGCGCCCGATTCGACCATTAGCGTTTCGCCGTCGCGAATAATCGGCGCATGACCGAGCGGATGAATGTCGCGATAGGCTTGCGGGGCCATCATATTGGGCTCGCGTTGAAAGGTTTGCAGTTCGTACGGCAGATCGAGCTCTTCCATCAGCCACACAATTCGTTCCGAGCGCGAGTTATTGAGGTGGTAAATCGTAACCATGGAATGCTCCCTATTTCGTTTAAACGCGGGTCAATCCCGCGCCCTGTTCTTACATTGTTATTAGCGCGCAATCATAGCCCGATGCGGCGAAGGCCAATAGTGCCAATTACCTACAGCGCGCGCGAACCGAAATGGCTACAGTGATGCGGCGCCAGTCATGCCAGCACGGTGCATTCGGCTGATAGGACATCGTGGGCTAAATTATTAACTCGGGATAAAGAGTTCAAAAAAATCAAAGGCTCGAATTGATGTTTAGCAGGCTCAAGCAATTATTTAAATTCGGCAAAAGCGCTCCTAACAATGTACCTGTGGCGCGTCGGGACGCGAGCGCGAGCGCTGGCGCAGAGAGTGCGACTGCCGCAGCTATGCACGCGCTGTTTATCGAGGCAGTACTTGATCGCGACATCGTCGAAACCGCGCTTAAGGTGCCGGAAAAGTTAGTCGGTCAGGCGGTCGAGCAGCAATTGCGCAATCCGATCCAACGCGCCGCTGCGGTGCCGCGTCTGCCAACGGTTATTCCACAACTGTTAAAACAATTGCGCGATCCGAATGCGTCGGCGCGCGATTACGTCGCCATCATTACGCAAGATCCGGTCGTGGCGACGGCGGTATTGCGCGTTGCCAACAGTGTTTATTTCAATCCGTATCGCAAGGCGTTGGATAATTTCGAGCGCGCGGTCGCGGCACTCGGCATCGTCAAATTGCGCATGGTGTTATCGACGGCGGCGTTGCAGCCCGTGCTGCTTAATCGCGGCGACAATTTGCCACAGCAAATTTGGGATCACTCGCTGGCGTGTGCGATCTGCTGCCAATATTTGGCCGAGCGCGAAGGCGTCGATGCGTTTAAAGCGTATTTAACCGGGCTGGTGCACGATATCGGCGTGGTGACAATTTACAACCAAACGCAGTCACTGAGTCGCGAATTCCTGCACGGGCAAGCGCCGAGCGGAACGCTGTTGACGCAGTTATTCGCGCAGTGGGCGCAACTACTCGCGTTTTGGATTGCGCAGGATTGGAAGCTGCCCGAGGAAGTAGTCCGCGCACTCGCCGAGCAAAGCGAAGCAAAACAAAAAACTACACTCGGGCAAATACTGCTGCGCTCCAATCGTTTATGCGAGGCGTACCATGTTTTCCGCGCCGGTAAAATTGAGCGCGAAACGGTCGAGCGGCTCGTTATCGAGCTGCAATTTCCCGGCAAAATATTAGAAATTCTCGACAGTGGTTTTGGTGAGGCCGATGCCCGCAAGCTAGCGATTAATTGCAAGCTAACGAATTAATAATTAAGACTGTTCGGCAATATTTTTCAGCGCTTTCAATACATCGGCAAAATCACTGGTAACTATCGGGCCGAATTGCGCTGCGTTGGGGCCGGTGATTTCTGTGCTGTAAATTATTTTTGTATTGCCGGACGCAAGCGTCGAAATTTTGTGATGCACTAAAACACGCGTGCCATCGATTATTGTTTCATCGGTAAAGTTGTCGTTCTCAACAACATTAATTAACGTGCTAACAAATGCTTCTTCGCCGGGCGGCTGCATTGAAAACGTAGCGCCCTCTTTAAAAGATCCATGCAGCTCGATGTGCTCAATACCGGCATTCCATTGTTTCCAGCCGGCCACGTCTGCGAATAATTGCCAAATGCGTGCGCGCGTTGCAGTGGTTTCAATACTTTCTTCATGCGACCACATAAAACTTTCCTGGCTATCTGTGGGAGAGAATTCAAATGGAGAAATCGATCGAACTGCGGCAGTTGGATTTCGCTATTTTTATTTAATTAAAATGCTAACGAATTAATCAGTCTTTGCGCGCGACCAACAGCCACGCTGCAAATAAAAATCCCAACCAGCTTAATGGCGGCAATTCGCGCAATGAATCGGCGAAATCCGGCACGCCGATAACGGCACTCGCGACCACTAAAATAATCGCCAATGGCAGGCGCCACTGATATTTGCGCGGCGTTATTTGCAGTGTGACTGGCGCCGCGGCTACCGGTGCATTATCGAGTCGACGCAATAACTGATCGGGCACCTCCGGCAATTGTTCGAGCCATTGCGGTAATTTGCGGCCGATTTTTTTCAGCATATTGAGCGGCGAGTAACGCTCGCGCAGCCAATCTTCGACCAGTGGTTGCGCCGTATTCCATAAATCAAGTTGCGGATACAGTTCGCGGCCGAGGCCTTCGATATTCAGCAAAGTTTTTTGCAACAACACCAGCGAGGGTTGTACCTGCATATCGAAGCGGCGCGCGGTCTGGAATAAATACAGCAACAATTGGCCGAAAGAAATTTCGCCGAGCGGCTTTTGAAATACTGGTTCGCATACGGTGCGAATGGCGGCTTCGAAATCATGCACGCGCGTGTGCGGCGGCACCCAGCCGCACTCGACATGCAGCTGCGCGACTTCGTGATAATCGCGGCGAAAAATCGCCTGCAAATTGCGCGCGAGATAATACTGATCGAATTCGGTGAGCGTGCCCATGATGGCGCAGTCGATACCGATATACGTCGGGTTTTGCGGATTGCCGTGCGCGACAAAAATATTGCCAGGGTGCATATCGGCGTGAAAAAAACTATCGCGCAGTACCTGCGTAAAAAATATTTCCACGCCGCGTTCGGCGAGCGTGCGCATATTGGTGCCGGCGGCGCGCAGCGTCGCGATATCGGTAACGGGTATGCCGTGAATACGTTCGATCACCAACACATTGGTGCGTGTGTAATCCCAAAATACTTCGGGCACGTACAGCAATTCGGAATCGATCCAGTTGCGCCGCAATTGCGCGGTATTCGCGCCTTCGTGTTTTAAATCGAGCTCGTCGAGAATCGTGTACTGATACTCCTCAACCACTTCGACCGGACGCAGCCGGCGACCGTCCGGCAAATACCGTTCGGCCAATCGCGCCAGCACAAACAACAAATCGATATCGCTGCGAATAATTTTTTCGATGCCGGGGCGCAATACTTTGACGACAACATTGCGACCGTTGTGCAACACGGCGGGGTGTACTTGCGCTACCGAGGCCGATGCCATCGGCTGCTCATCGAATTGCGCGAATACTTCAGAGACCGGCTGACCGAGCGCGGCTTCGATTAATGCAATTGCTTCGTTGCTTGAAAACGGGGGCACTTGATCCTGCAATTTCGCCAGCTCGTCGGCGATATCGAGCGGAATCAAATCGCGACGTGTCGACAACAGCTGGCCGAATTTTACGAAAATCGGCCCGAGACTTTCCAATGTCATGCGCAAGCGCGCGCCGCGCGAATGCGGCGGCACCGGCAATAACCGCAGCGGTGACCATTTAATTATTAAATTGAGCGGTGTTGGCAACGCGTCGGCATCGATCAGCAAATCTAACCGATAGCGCGCGGTGGCGGCAAAAATAGTAAAAGCGCGGCGCAGTCTTTTCACTTAATAATTTCCATCAGGGGGACTTGCGGCGCGAAAATTTCTGCTGCAATTGCGCGGCGCGCGTCAGCAATTGTTCGCTGCGCGCGCTGATCGAATCGATGTCTTGTTGAAATTGATCAAACTGGCCGCGTTGCACGACCCACGCGTTTTCATTTTGAGAAAATTCTTCTTTAAAATAATCGCGCGTCTGCCGCTGTAGGCTGCGTGCGGCGTCGCTGAATAAACGCTGTCCGAAGCGCAGCGAGCGCGCCATTTGGTGGCCGACGATATCGCCGAATACGCGCGTCAGCGGCGCTTCCCAATCGAGATCGAGTTGCGCGGCAATATCGCGCAATTGCAGCAGTGCTTTGCTGTCGCCGATTACGGTCATGTTGCCATTGATCAATGTCGCGCCGGGATCGTCGCTGCGCAGCAATTGCGCGAAATCATCGCCGGTGCCACTCAGCCCGGCGGTGATTTCACCTTCCCAACGCGCGGCGAGTTGCACGCTGTCTTGCTGCGGAATTAAAAAAATATCGATGGCGGGTTTCGAGCATTCGAGATGAAACACACGCCCGTGCAGCGCCGATAATTTTTGCCGGCTGGCCGGATCGAGTCGAAGCGCGGTATTGATCGCACCTTCCAGCGCGGTAAATGCCGCGGTTTTTAGCGTCGGGCCGAACGGTGATGTCGCCATGGCGTTACGCCTTGATACCGCGATGCAGCGCGACGATGCCGCCGGTCATATTGAAAAATTCGCTGCGTGCAAAACCGGCGCTGGTCATCATCGTTTTCAACGTTTCCTGATCGGGATGCATGCGAATGCTTTCGGCGAGATAGCGATAACTCTCGCTGTCGTTGGCGAATAATTTACCCAGCACTGGCAGCGCGCTGAACGAATACAAATCGTAGAGTTTGCCCAGCGCCTGACTTTGCGGCTTGGAAAATTCGAGCACCAACAAACGTCCGCCCGGTTTCAATACACGCAGCATCGAACGCAGCGCCGCGTCTTTATCGGTGACATTGCGCAAACCAAATGCGATGGAAACGCAGTCGAAATAATTGTCGGGAAACGGCAGGCATTCGGCGTTGGCCTGCACGTAATCGACATTATTTACGATGCCGTGATCGATTAATTTATCGCGGCCGACGCGCAGCATCGATTCGTTAATATCCGCTAAAACGACTTTACCTTCGCTGCCGACAATGCGGCTGAACTTGGCGGTTAGATCGCCAGTGCCGCCAGCGATATCGAGCACTTTATTGCCGGGGCGCACGCCGGACAATTCGATGGTGAAGCGCTTCCACAACCGATGCACGCCGGCCGACATCAGATCGTTCATCAAGTCGTATTTGGCGGCGACGGAATGGAACACACCGGCGACCAATTTTACTTTTTCATCGGTGCCGACGGTTTTGTAGCCGAAGTGCGTGGTGTTTTCATCGCTCATGATTGCGGTTCCAAATCAAATGCCGAGTCATATACCAAGTTTGGCGCGCAGTTGTTGCAGGCGCTGTTTGTTTTCTTCGCGAGTGAGTGGCGTGCCGATTTCTTCCGGTAGCGCTTTCGGCAGCGGCACATTGAGATTTTCGCCATTTAACAGGCGTTCGATTAGCAATTCGTAATTACGTTTGAACAATGGGAACGCAATGCTTTCCGGACTGTTAGCGAGAAAGAACCAATCTGTTTCGACACCGGCGCGATAAACAATTACATGCGACCAAGTGTGATCGCGTTTCGGCGTCGGCGCGCGGCACGCTTCGATATACGCATTGTGCGCGTCGGGCAGGCCGAGCTCGTGCGGCTGCGGATCGCAATATTGCCGTAGCGTATGTAGGCTGGGTAAATATTCGGAATTTTTTATCGCGCGTCTAACACCGGCACGTAGGCGCGCGGGTTTTAAATCGCACAAACTTTGTAGCCACAGTTGTTTTGCCATGCCGAGTTGCGCGGCATCGGGAAACGCGCGCCGAAATTGATTGTGATACGCAAGTTCCAGCTCGGTAAAAATCTGGTTGATCGCATCGATATGCTCGGCAGTCGGCTCCGCATTCGCGTTTTGCGCGCGCTCGAATTTTTTATCAGACGCCATCGATGAGTCCTGCTGCCCAACTGCGGTCGGTGAGACGTTCAAAGGCGTTGCTCGGTGTCGCCGATGCGGCGCCAGTAGCGATTGCAGATCCTGCACGGTTAACTCCGGCCAAATGATGGCGTGTGGCCCACTGATATTTTACGTGCTGCAAAAATTTGGTATTCCACGAGCGGTGCGGGGTGCCGGCGTCGCGCCAGAATAAAATAAATTCCGGCAGCATTTCGCAGGCGAACGCGATATCGATATTGGCCATGCGCAAAATATCGTACACGTCTTCGTTCGGTTGCCAGCTGGTTGTAATCGGGCGCGGGTCTTGTTCGTGTTCGAGCGCATTTTCGTACCGCGACCACTGCCGGCGAATGTGCGCGATGAATTTTGAATTCCAGGTGCCGTCGCTGGTGCCGCGCTCGCGCCAGTACAAAACAAATTCGGGCACGGCGTCGTCGATGAATTCGCGGCTGACATTGGCGCGTTCGAGAATTTGCAGCGCGTCGGGGCTCGGATACCAGCTGTTTTCCAGATCCTGCGCGGCGCGCAATGCAGTCGGCGTTGGCGTCGCGTCAGCCTGTTCCTGCAAGCGCCACTGCCGCAACACGTGCTGGCGAAAACGGCTGCCCCACGCGTGATTCACTTCGCCGCGTTCGCGCCAGTACAAAATAAAATCTTCGAGCTGCGCCAGCGAGAACGCGCGCGAAATATTGTGATTCAGCGCGAGCAGTTGCAGCAGGTCTTCCTCCGGGCGCCAGTTGTTGGCGAGCAATGACGCGCTGCCATCGCGAGTTTGCGCTGTACGTGCGGTGCTTCGTGCAGGCGCCGCTGGTGCTTCTTCGGCCTGAAAGCGATAACACAGCGTATTGGCATGAGTCAGGGGCGCGGATTCGATATGCAGCACGCCTTTATCGGCCAAGTTTTTGCTGATGCGCTGCAATTCGCGGCGGTCCCAGAACGGCAGTAACTGCTCCAGTGTGGCGGCATCGGTTTCGTGCAAATGCTGCGCGTGCCGCTTCGGCTGGCACACGCTGAGATCGTGCAGCACGTGCAGCAACACGGCTTCCTCCAGGCCGATGGTGGCGGCCAGTGCGGGAGAAAAAACCAACATGCGCTCGGGAACCATTAGTGTCATGCGCGAATCGGGAAGCCTGAAGGGAGTGGGCTGCGATTGTACGGTTTGGCGTGTAGCGGTGCTAGCAAAGTATCGCGCTGTGTATTCGATCGGGCGCAATGAATTGCGCCCCTACGGGTTGGACAGCGCATGCCATAGGGGCATGATTTATCGCGCCCATTCCCATCGCTGGCACTGTCCGCTCCGAACATTTCAAGTACGATTGCGCGACAAAGATTGGGAGTCATCATGGCCAAACGCAAAACCGCTTTTGTCTGCAACGAGTGCGGCGCCGAGTCGGGCAAGTGGCTCGGCCAGTGTCCGGACTGCAACGCGTGGAACTCCATCGTCGAGTTCCGCGTGCCGACCGAGCCGCGCGGCGGTGACCGCACGGTCGGCTACGCCGGCACCGGCGCCAGTGAAATCCAGGCGTTGAGCGAGATCGAGCTGGCCGAAGTGCCGCGTATCTCCACCGGCGCCGAAGAGTTCAACCGTGTGCTCGGCGGTGGTCTGGTGCCGGGCTCGGCGATTTTGATCGGCGGTCATCCCGGCGCCGGCAAAAGCACGTTGCTGCTGCAAGTGCTGTGTCATCTCGCCAAGACCATGCCGGCGCTGTACGTTACCGGCGAAGAATCGCTGCAGCAGGTCGCAATGCGCGCGCAGCGTCTGCAGTTGCCGGCCGATCAACTGAAACTGCTGGCCGAAACCGACGTGCACGCACTACTCGATCAGGTGAAACGGTTCGCGCCGAAAGTGCTGGTGGTCGATTCGATCCAGGTGTTGTACGACGCCGATCTGACTTCCGCCCCCGGCAGTGTGGCGCAGGTGCGCGACTGCGCGGCGCTGCTGACGCGCTACGCCAAGCAGACCGGCACCGTGCTGTTTCTGGTCGGCCATGTGACCAAGGACGGCAGCTTGGCCGGACCGAAAGTGCTGGAGCATATGATCGATTGCTCGATCATGCTGGAGGGCAGCAACGACAGCCGGTTTCGCACATTACGCGGCCAGAAAAACCGCTTCGGTGCGGTCAACGAGCTCGGCGTGTTCGCGATGACCGAGCAGGGTATGCGCGAAGTAAAAAACCCGTCCGCGATTTTCCTCACCCGCGGTATGGCGCAGGCGGCCGGCAGTGTGGTGATGGTGGTGTGGGAGGGATCTCGACCGCTGCTGGTCGAGATTCAGGCCCTGGTCGATACCTCACAACTCAGCAATCCGCGCCGGCTGGCGGTCGGTGTCGATCAGAACCGCTTGGCGATGCTGCTGGCCGTTCTGCATCGCCACGGCGGCCTGCAGGTGGGCGATCAGGATGTGTTCGTCAACGTCGTCGGGGGCGTGAAAGTGCTGGAAACCAGCGCCGATCTGGCGCTGCTGCTGGCAATCGTGTCGAGCTTTCGCGACCGCGCGCTGCCGCAGGATTTGGTGGTATTCGGCGAGGTCGGTTTATCCGGCGAAATCCGCCCGGTGCCGAGTGGTCAAGAACGTTTGCAGGAGGCGGTCAAGCACGGCTTTCGTCGCGCCATCGTGCCGAAATCCAACCTGCCGAAAACGCTGCCCGAGGGCATGGAAGTGGTGGGCGTCAGCACGCTAGTCGAGGCGCTTGAGGCGATGTGAGAGTGGCCCATCGCCTCCGTCCGAGCTGATCAGAACAGGCCGAGCTCAGTCGGCGCACGTCGGCTGCAATCAGAACAAGTCGTGCTCCGACATGCCGCTGGCACCGCCTGGTGCGCTTAGGCCGGGGGCGCTTTCGGCCCCTTCATCGCCGGGCAAATTATCTTCGGTAAAAAACTCGAAGACGGCATCGGCCATTTCCGGCGGTGCGCGCAGGCCGGTGCGCGGGTCGATCCGCAAGCTGACCACGCCGGGTTGCTGGCGCAGATGGCGTTCGGCCTTGCCTTGCAGCGCAACGCGCATGAAGTCCATCCAGATCGGCAGTGCGACTGTCGCGCCGTATTCGTCCTTGCCCATCGGTTTGTTCTGATCGAAGCCGGCCCAGGTCGAGGTCACGACGCCGCCCGAATAACCGGTAAACCAGGTGTCAACCGGTCCGCTGGTAGTGCCCGTTTTGCCGGCCATATCGCTGCGGCCAAGGCTCGATGCAGCTTCCGCCGTGCCGCGCGCCACTACGTCGCGCAGCATCGAATCCATGATGAATACATAACGCTTGTCGAGCACTTGCGGCGCGGTGTTGGGCGGGATCGCTTCAGCGGGCGACGCATCCACCAGCAGGGCGGGATCGACGCCGAGCGTATTCGGGCAATCCGAGCACGCGGTCGGCGGAGTTGCCTCGAAGATGATGGCGCCATTTCGATCGGCGATCCGTTGCAGAACGTGCGGTTCAATCAGGTAGCCGTTGTTGGCGAACACGGCAAACGCGCGCGCCATCTGCATCGGCGTCACCGACAAGCTGCCCAACGCTACGGAGAGATTGTGCGGAATGGCATTTTTATCGAAGCCGAAGCGCTGCACGTAATCAATCGCGGTCTCGACACCGAGTTGTTGCAGCACACGGACGGAGACCACGTTGCGCGATTTGAACAAGGCTTGGCGCAGCGGCGTCGGCCCATAAAATTTGCCGGTGTCGTTTTCCGGCCGCCAGGCGGCTTCCATCCCCTCATCCTGAAATACGATCGGCGCGTCGTTCACGACCGTCGCGGCGGTGAAGCCATGTTCGAGCGCGGCGGTATAAATAAAGGGCTTGAAACCGGAGCCTGGTTGCCGCTGGGCTTGTGTGATGCGGTTGAATTTACTTTGGCGAAAATCGAAGCCGCCGACCAGGCTGAGAACCGCGCCGTCGTCGGCATTTAGGCTGATCAACGCGCTTTCAAGAACCGGGATGCCGCGCAATTCCCATTCATTTTTGGCGTTGCGCCGCACGCGAATTAGGTCGCCGACGGCGAAGATGTCGGCCGTCGTTTGCGGCGCGGGTCCGCGATGGTCTTCATCGATAAATCGCCGCGCGGTGTCGAGGCCGTTTTCCCAGTTGATCGCGACGATCTCGCCATTGGCCAGCAAGACGTTGGCTGAGCGCGCTTCAATATTGCTGACTACCGCCGGCAATAACCCGCCGATCACAGGGGTGGCGCGCAACCGGCGCATCCACGCGGTCTTATCAGCGGTCAGTGAACCGCCCAGTTTTTTCTCGGGGCCACGATAACCGTGACGTACGTCATAACTCAGCAATCCTTCACGCACGGTGGAAATCGCTTTGCGCTGCAATTTGCCGTCGAGCGTCGTGTAGGCGACATAGCCATCGGTATAAATTTTGGGCCCGTATTTTTCCAGCATTTCCTGCCGGACCATTTCGGCGACGTGATTGGCTTCAACGGCGAGCACCGAGCCGTGATAACTCGCGCCGAGCGCTTCCTGCAGCGCCGCGTCGTATTGACTCTTGTCGATGTAGCCGAGGCTGAGCATGCGACCGAGAATCCAGTCGCGGCGCTCGGTGGCGCGCTCGGGATTGGCGATGGGGTTGTTTGAGGACGGTGCTTTCGGCAGACCGGCAATCATTGCCCATTGCGCGATGGATAACTCGCCGATTGGTTTGCCGTAGTAGACTTCCGCCGCTGCCTCGACGCCATAAGCGCGGTTGCCAAGAAATATTTTATTTAAATAAAGCTCTAAAATTTCTTCTTTTGCGAGTTCGTGTTCGATCTGCAGCGCGAGCAAAATTTCATTGAATTTGCGCGCGAAAGTGCGCTCCTGAGTCAGGAAGTAATTCTTCGCCACCTGCATCGTAATCGTACTGCCGCCACTTTGAATATGTCCGCTCGCAAGCAGCTGCGACGCGGCCCGCGCGAGACTTTTCACATCGACGCCGTGGTGGTGAAAGAAGCTATCGTCCTCCGCCGCGAGCACCGCTTTAATGAAAAGTGGTGGCAATTCAGCGAGTTTCACCGGTGTGCGGCGCATCTCGCCAAATTCGCCAATCAGTTCACTATCGCGGGTATATATCCGTAATGGAGTTTGGAGCTGCACATCACGCAGCGCATCGACAGATGGCAAATTCGGACTAAGGTATAAGAACGTTGCGGAGCCAAGCAGTATTGGAGCGGCGCAGATTCCGAGAAGAAGCCACACTACAACAAGCAGAAAACGGCTGAATTTCGACATATTTTTTAATCGTACCAGTGGCTTAGCGATAACGTACCGGAAGTGACTTCATCAAAGTGTGAAATTATAAGCACTTTTTTTGATGGAAGGCATTTGCGTAATCCCGGGTCGTGGTATTTAATTTACGTTGTAAAATTGTGCTCTAAGTCACGGATGCAGATAGGAAATTTACTGTGATAAGCAGTTTTTTTGGCAAAAAACGAACATTGCCCGTGCTCGGTGTCGACATTAGCTCTTCTTCAGTGAAGTTGCTCGAGTTGAGCCGAAGCGGCGACCAATATCGCGTCGAAAGCTACGCTGTGGCCTCGCTACCGCCCAATGCGGTGGTCGAGAAAAACATCGCGGAAGTCGAAGCGGTGGCCGATGTTCTGCGCACCGCTCACGGCCGCGCCAAGACGAAAATTAAGGCTGTCGCTGTCGCAGTTGCCGGCTCCGCCGTAATTACCAAGCTTATCGATATGCCGTCCGGCATCACCGACGACGCCATGGAAACACAGATCAGCCTTGAAGCCGATCAATACATTCCCTATCCGCTCGATGAAGTAGCGCTGGATTTTGAAATACAAGGTCCGTCCGTTAACAATCCCGATCAAGTTGAAGTGCTGCTCGCTGCGTGCCGCCGCG
The DNA here is from genome assembly GCA_028293825.1 of Verrucomicrobiaceae bacterium. Lineage (GTDB taxonomy): Bacteria > Pseudomonadota > Gammaproteobacteria > Pseudomonadales > CAMLJR01 > CAMLJR01. The sequence continues at coordinate 52,340 of JAQGNY010000015.1, read as the reverse complement.
AAAATGTCGACTCCAGAGTCGACGCACTCGATTTGGCAGAGCTTTCGCCCAAAGTGGTTGATGTTGAGGCTTACGCGGTCGAGCGCGCCTTCAAATTGTGCCAATCGCAATTCGATTACGATGAGGAAAGCGTGGTCGCGATTGTCGATATTGGCGCGACGATGACCACGTTGAGCGTGCTTGTCGGTGGCAATACCGTTTATACCCGCGAGCAGCTCTTTGGCGGTCGCCAGCTGACCGAAGAAATTCAGCGTCGCTACGGGTTAACCGTCGAAGAGGCCGGTCTTGCGAAAAAGCAGGGCGGCTTGCCCGACGATTACGAGCACGATGTGCTCGATCCTTTCAAAGACGCGGTCGTGCAACAAATTACCCGCTCGCTGCAGTTTTTCTTTTCCTCCAGCCAATATAACGATGTCGATCACATCCTGTTAGCGGGTGGGGTGGCGTCGATGGCGGGATTGTCTGAATTAGTGCAGGAGCGTTTGGGCACGGTGACCTCAGTAGCCAATCCTCTCGCGCGGATGGCGGTCGCCTCACGTGTCGACGCCGCCGCGCTTAGCAACGATGCCCCCTCGCTAATGATTGCGTGCGGTTTGGCGATGAGGAGTTTCGACTAATGGCGCGTATTAACCTGCTGCCGTGGCGCGAGGAGCGGCGACAAGAACTCAAAAAAGAATTCCTCGTCATTATGGGTGGGACGGTGGTTTTTGCCTTCGTCGTGCTGTTGCTTTCCAACCAGGTTTACAACTCTTGGATCGACAATCAAAACAATCGAAATGCCTATCTGCAACGCAATATCGATGAGCTGAGCCGCCAGGTCGCTGAAATTAAAGAAATGGAAGCCAAGCGGCGCCAGCTGCTCGATCGGATGAAAGTCATTCAGGATTTGCAGGGCACGCGGCCGTTGGTGGTCCACGTGTTCGATGAATTGGTACGGACGTTGCCCGATGGTGTGTTTTATCAATCGTTGGTGCGGACTGGCCAAAAAATCGAAATTTCCGGTGTTGCGGAATCCAACAATCGGGTCTCTAGCCTGATGCGACAGATGGATAAATCCGAATGGTTTGAAAACCCTAATTTGACGTCGGTGCAAGCGGCCGCCGAACTCGGAGAGCAGGCCAGCGCGTTCAAAATGGCCGTTCAAATCAGCCCTCCCGAAGTCAAAGCTGGAGATAAATAATCGTGGCGTTTCAGGATGCGGTGCGCGATCTGCGCGAACTCGATTTCAGCGAGCTCAGTTTAGAGAATATAGGCAGTTGGCCCATCGCGGTAAAAATGATCGCGTGGACGCTGGTCTTTATAGTTCTAATTGTGCTCGGGTACTTCTATAACATTTCAGATCTTCGCGAGCAGTTGGGCCAGGTCGAAAGTAAAGAGCTAACCCTTAAAAAAGAATTCGAGGATAAGGCTCTCAAAGCAGCGAATCTCGATGCGTTGCGCAAGCAAATGGTGGAGATGGAGGTGTCATTTGGCGCATTGGTCAGTCAATTGCCGAGTGATACCGAAGTACCGGGTTTACTTGAGGACGTCACTAATAAAGGCGTGGAAAGTGGGCTCGAAATTAAGAGCATTAAGTTGCAGCCAGAACAAGCTAAAGAATTTTATGTCGAGCTGCCCATCAATATCGAAGTTACTGGCACTTATCATGATTTCGGTACTTTCGTCAGCGGCATTGCCGGCTTGCCGCGGATTGTCACGCTGCACGATTTCAAAATTGCTTCGGACCCAAAAACGCCTGGTGTTCTTTCGATGAGCATCTCCGCTAGCACCTATCGGTACAAGGGAGCGTAGGCGAAGATCATGACGAATTTGAACATGTATTTCCGCGTTGGAACCCTTTCCGCAATGGCTTTAGTGCTAGCGGCCTGTAGTGGTAGTTCTTATCCCGACCTCGATAAATATATGGCCGATGTGAAGGCGCGGCCGGCTGGGCATATTCAACCGATTCCTGCGTTCACCGCCTATAAGTCGTTTGCTTACAGTGCTGCTGGTTTACGCAATCCATTCCAGCCGCCGGTGGAAGTTAAGGAAATTACGCGGTTGCAGCGTTTGGTGAAAGTGAAGCCCGACTTCAATCGACCCAAAGAATTTCTTGAGCAGTTCAACATCGATGCACTGACGATGGTAGGTACTGTGCAAATGGAGGGCACCTTATGGGCTCTCGTTCAAGATAGCGAAAACAGTGTTCACCGCATCAAGATGGGCAATTATCTGGGCAAAAACCACGGCCATGTCGTGGAACTGACAGAAAACTATGTTTCGGTAATCGAGATTGTTTCCAATGGCCCTGACGAATGGGTGGAACGCCCGCACAAGTTGCCGCTGAAAACGGTTGAAACCAAAGTTAAGTAACAGGATTGGCTGAATTCGGTGGAGAAGTTCATGGATACCCGGTATCTGCATAACAAACCATCCTCCGGCGTCGCTGGCAAATGGTCTGGTGGAGAAATGATGAATCGCATTACAAATGTCGCCGCGCGCAGCGCCCAGCTCATGCTGGTCTGGTGCATCACAACGACTTCCGCTTTAGCGGCCAATTTGGTCGATATGAAGTTCAGCTCACTGCCCGGGGGAAGTTTTGAGGCGCAGTTGCTATTCGATGCGCCGCCACCGACACCGCAGGGCTACACCATAGAAAAGCCGGCGCGCATTGCTCTTGATCTGCCGGGCGTTACCTCTCAGCTGAAAGAAAAGAAACACACGCTCGGTTACGAAAATGCATCCAGCGCAGTGATTCTTGAATCGACCGGTCGTACTCGGATGATTCTCAATTTGGTACAGCCGGCGCCGTATACAACGCGTGTTGAGGGAAATACCCTCTTTGTGGAAGTGGGCGATTCAGGCGCTCGTGAGTATTTGAAACCCGTCGCTGGCGGCAGTGATGCGGTTTCTAACGCGTTGGCTAAGCCTTCCACTTCTGCTGCACCGGTTGGGCGCTCGATCAGCAATGTTGATTTTCGGCGCGGTGATGTCGGCGAAGGGCGTTTAATTGTCGATCTCAGCGATCCAAAAACTGAAATCAACGCAAGTGTTGAAGGCCAGCGGATCAAGTTGGAGTTTAAAGGCGCAGCGCTGCCCGAAAACTTGCGGCGTCGATTCGATGTCGTCGATTTTGCTACCCCGGTCAAAATGGTTGATGCGCAGTCGACTTCTGCAGGCACTGTCGTTTATCTGCAAGTTACCGGGGAATACGATTACCTCGCTTATCAGACGGACAACCAATACGTCGTCAGCGTTAAACCGTTGACGAAAGACGAGTTGGAAACCCGCAAAAAAGAATTCGCCTACACGGGCCAGCGTCTCTCGCTTAACTTCCAAGACATCGAAGTCCGTGCGGTATTGCAGATTATTGCGGACTTTACCGGCCTAAACCTAGTCGCCAGCGACACGGTGACCGGGCGCATCACGTTGCGACTGCAGAATGTTCCCTGGGATCAGGCGCTGGCGTTGGTCCTAAAAACGAAAGGGCTGGATAAGCGTCAAGAAGGCAACGTTTTGATGGTTGCGCCATCCGCAGAAATTGCGGAGCGCGAGCGCCAAGAAATTGAAGCAACCCGTCAAGTACAAGAGTTGGCGCCACTCCAGACTGAATACATTCGGGTCAGATATGCGCGTGCAAAAGACTTCTTTACGCTATTTTCTCCGACGGGTACAGGCGGCGGTGGCAAAGGTGAGGGTGCGCCTAAAGGTACCGGGAATAGCATTCTGTCTGAGCGTGGCAGCGTCATTGTCGACGACCGTACTAACTCGTTGCTGGTTACTGAAACTGCTCAGAAGTTGGAAGAGTTTCGTCGGATCGTAAAACTGTTAGATGTGCCTATTCGTCAGGTTCTGATCGAGGCGCGTCTGGTAATCGCAAACTCCGATTTCAGTAATAGTATTGGGGTTAAATGGGGCACTGCCGGAATCGTCACTGGCAATAATCGAAACTATTATTTTGGCGGCACGCAAAGCGGTGTGAACTCTGCGATCAATACAAATGCCACTAACTCTGCCGGTGGCAAGACAGACCAGCCGGTTGCAATACCTGATGTATTGAACGTAAATATGGGTGCGACCAGTCCTACCTCTTCCTTCGCTGTCGGTTACGTATCCAATATTGTGCAGCTTGATCTGGAGTTATCTGCACAGGAATCTCAAGGTCGTGGAGAGGTTGTATCGCAACCGAAAGTAATTACTGGTGATAAACAGCAAGCCACGATCAAATCGGGTACTGAAATTCCCTATCAGCAATCTGCAGCAAATGGTGAGACCACAATTTCTTTTAAAGAAGCTGTGCTCAAGCTTGATGTAACACCAAGTATTACTCCGGATGACCGCATCATTATGGATCTTGTAATTAACCAGGATTCCGTCGGCAAAAACGTATCAACGGGTAATGGCGGCTCCGTTCCCAGTATCGATACAAATGCGATCAAAACACAGGTTTTGGTTGGCAATGGGGAAACAGTGGTGCTCGGTGGCGTGTTTAAATCTAGCGATGTTGTGACGACATCTAAAGTCCCGTTCCTTGGCGACTTGCCCTATGTCGGTCGTCTGTTCAGCTCGAAAGACACAATTAAAACGAAATCCGAACTGTTAATCTTCATCACCCCCCGCATTCTCGCGGATACCTTAATCGACTAACTCTTCCATAAATGTCAGCGGTAAATAGACTCTATCTTGTCGGTCCCATGGGGGCCGGCAAGACTACTATCGGAAAGCTTTTAGCCGACGAGTTGGCCTTAGAGTTTATCGATGTCGATCGTGAAATCGAAACTCGCAGCGGCGTCGATATTCCTTGGATATTTGACCGTGAGGGTGAGCCTGGGTTTCGCATCCGCGAGTCGGCGGCGCTGGCCGAATTAAGTTTGCTTGATCGCGTACTTATTTCAACTGGCGGTGGAGCGGTGTTATCGATCGAAAACCGTCAGATGATGGCCGCTACCGGCGCTGTAATTTATTTGCACACATCGGTCGATGAGCAAGTGCGGCGCACTGGTCGCGATCGCAAACGCCCGCTTCTGCAAAACGACGATCCTGCCCGTGTGCTCGCAGAACTTATGCTTATTCGAGAGCCGCTGTATCGCGATGTTGCGGATATTATTGTCGACACCGATGGTCGCGGTCCGAAAGCAGTAGCGCAAGATATTGCCGAACAACTTCGCGCGCGCTAATCGTTTATAAAACGCCTTACATTGCCTTGGCCGCAACGCCGCGCTATCGTGCAGCGCTGTTGCCCTTATTGAAAAATATTCATGCAGACGTTAACCGTAGATCTTGGCGATCGTAGTTATCCCATTTTTATTGGCGAGCAATTACTGGCGCGCGAGGATTTGTTCAAGCCGTATTTGGCCGGGAAACAAGTGTGCATCGTGAGTAATGAAACGGTTGCGCCGCTCTATCTTCAGTCGGTCGAAAAAGCACTAAATGGTGCGCAAATTATTCATGTTCTGCTGCGCGATGGCGAAGAATATAAAACGCTTACTGAGCTCAATTCGATCTTCGATACATTGCTTAATCATCGTCACAATCGCACTACCACATTGATCGCGCTTGGTGGCGGAGTGGTTGGCGATATGACCGGTTTCGCGGCGGCGTGTTATCAGCGTGGTGTCGATTTTATTCAGGTGCCGACCACATTACTTTCGCAAGTGGATTCTTCTGTCGGCGGCAAAACCGGCGTTAATCATCCGCTTGGCAAAAACATGATCGGAGCATTTCATCAACCGCGTTGTGTTATCGCTGATACCGATGCATTGAAAACATTGCCGCAGCGTGAATTTTCCGCTGGCATTGCCGAAGTGTTGAAATACGGTTTGATTTGCGATCTTGAGTTTTACCATTGGTTGCAATTGGAAATGGATGGTTTGATGGCGCGCGACCCACAATTACTGCGCGAAGCAATTTATCGATCCTGCGTGAACAAAGCCAAAGTCGTCGCTGCCGACGAGCGCGAAGGCGGTTTGCGCGCAATTCTCAACCTTGGTCATACGTTCGGCCACGCGATCGAAACAGCACAAGGTTATGGCAATTGGCTGCACGGTGAAGCGGTTGCGGTGGGTATGTTGATGGCGGCGGATTTGTCGGCTCGATTGGGTTGGATCAAATCTGGCGAAGTCGATATGTTGCGTGAATTGTTGCAGCGCGCACGGTTGCCGATTGCCGCACCGAAGGGAATGGACGTGCAGCAGTTTCTGCAATTAATGGCGGTCGATAAAAAAGTGCTCGACGGTCAGCTGCGGTTGGTATTGCTGCGTGAAATTGGATCAGCCGTTGTTACTACCGAATTTCCTTTAAATGAGCTGAAGGCGTGTATCGCTGCCGCAGCCTGATTTCAATTCGTTAAAAACTGTAGGAGAAATGGATGGGGCCGCTCAACGCACCTGTCGCAGATAATTGCTTCGAGTCGCTGGGCTTGGCGTTCGATCCGTTTGCCGATGGCGTCATGCCGGCGTTCTTTTTTGTCGGCGGACAGCGCCGCTATTTAGCGCAGCGCGCAGTTCACACGTTGTATTTTTCCGGCGGAATTGTCTTAGCCGTTGGCGACCGAGGCGCTGGTAAATCGCGCTGGCTCGACGAAATTAGCGCGGAGCTGCGCGACATCGCGGATCTATGTCGCATTGAAGCGACCGTGCTGATGGATAGCACCCAAATTCGCGTGCTGCTGGCAAGTGCGATTGGTTTGGCGACAGACTCATCCGCCAGCGCCGCCGCATTTGTGTTGGCACTCAATCAAAATCGCGCTGGCGATGAGGAGCCGCTGCCGATTGTCGTGCTGCTTGATTCGGCCCATCTATTATCCATTCCCGCGCTTGAGGAAACCGTCGCACTGGCGCGAAGTTCCGGCGGCCGCGTGCGCTTATTACTAGCCGGTGAAAGTGATCTCGCGGTGTCGTGGCGGGAGGCGGATACCGGTGCCGCGGAAATTCTGCAGCTGCCTGCGCTCGACCGGCAGGAGACCGCCGATTATTTACACACCCGGCTGCAAGCGGCAGGTAGCACGGTGGCGATGCCCTTCGACAGCGACGTGCTCGATGCGCTGTTTGCGCAGACGGCCGGCAATATTGGTTCGATTCACGCCGCAGCGCCGCAGTTGTTGGCGCCGGCGCCGAAAACCTTTTCGGTCAGCCGCAGTATTAAAGCGCTGCCGATTCTGCACATCAGCGTGATCGCCGGATTGTTGGCGATAGTCATCATTCTGGTTGTATACCGCGGTGGTAGCTCCGCGAATGATCCATCCAAGGCAGTCGCGGCGCTGCCGCAAGCCGGCGATAAACACTCAGTGGCATTGGCTCTACCCAGCGCTCGCGAGGCCGATTTACCTAAGCCTGCCGATATACCTGTCACCAGAATGGAGCGCGCCGCCGACCAAGTTCCCGCTTTAGCTGCCAAGCCAGAGCCGGTCATTAATCCGGAGCCAGTTAAGTCCGCAGAGCCAGCAAAACAGCCTGAGCCTCCAAAACAACCGGAGCCAGCCAAGCGCCCTGAACCTAAAGCACCTGAACCGATAGTTAAACCGGCTCCGGCGAAACCGGAAGTTAAGGCTATTGCCGCGCCTAAGCCGACAGCACCGGTTGAGAAAGAATCGACTGTCACGCTTTCGGCGGACGAGCACGAGCTGCTGGGGCTCCCTTCACAACAATTCGTGCTGCAATTGCTGGGCGCGGAGTCGCGCTCGACGGTTGCCAAGTTTGCGGTGGGGGCGGGACGAGGCCAGCATTTGCTGACCTATCGCACGCAGCTGCGTGGCAAGCCGTGGTTTATCGTAGTCACTGGACCTTACCCCTCTAAAGCTGCCGTGCAAGCAGCTATCGCAAAAATGCCCGAGCCGCTGCGCAAACAGCAGCCGTGGTCGCGTACCGTCGGCAATGTTCAGGCCGATATTAAGGCCCATTTAAGCGAGCGCTAATCCGATACGCTAATCCCGCGCAATTTGTCGGATCGATTCTTGCTGTCAAATTCAGCTGAACCATGCGCTTTTCTGATGCTGTTCAATTTGTGGCCTTACGCATCCGCCTGTAAACTGCTCGGCCCTTGTGCCGGTAGCTGCGGCGGCTGCGCACGCCTGTTGTAACATTCTGATTTGCCGGATTTTTTTATGGGTGATGCAGTGATGAATCAGGGCCTTTACCACCACGACGATGCGCGCGACAACTGCGGGTTTGGGTTGATCGCGCACATGAAAGGCGAGGCCAGCCACCGTCTGCTCAAAACCGCGATCGAATCGCTGACCTGTATGACCCATCGCGGTGCAATAGGCGCCGACGGTAAAACCGGCGACGGCTGCGGCTTGTTGTTACAAAAGCCCGATGCCTTTTTACGCGCCATTGCCAAATCCATCTTTAATCAAGATTTATCCGAGCATTACGGCATCGGCCAAATATTTTTAAGCCACGATGCTGCGCGTGCCGCGACCGCTCGTGAAAACGTTGAAGCCGCGTTGAGCGCGCAGGGTTTTGAGGTCATGGGCTGGCGTGAAGTCCCCACCGATCACACCGTCTTGGGTGAGATCGCGCTGGCGAGCGTGCCGCATATTGAGCAGGTCTTTATCAATGCGCCGACATTGTCGGAGCAGGAGATCAGCACCGGCCTGTATCTGGCGCGCCGGCGCATGGAAATCGCCAACTCAGCTGACGCCGATTTCTACATCTGCAGCTTGTCCGCGAAGGTGCTGACCTACAAAGGCCTGATGATGCCGGCCGATTTGCCGGGCTTTTATTTGGACCTCGCCAATCCCGCCTTGGAAACAGCGATCTGCGTTTTTCACCAGCGTTTTTCGACCAATACCGCGCCGCGCTGGCCGCTGGCGCAGCCGTTTCGTTTTCTCGCGCACAATGGCGAAATCAATACCATCGAAGGCAACCGCAACTGGTCGCGTGCGCGCACGAACAAGTTCCAGAGCGAATTGCTGCCCGATATTCAGAGCATCACACCGCTGGTCAATCGCACCGGGTCGGATTCGTCCAGCCTCGACAACATGCTCGATTTGCTGCTTGCCGGTGGCATGAGTTTGTTCCGCGCGGTACGCATGCTGGTGCCGCCGGCGTGGCAGAACATCGAGCACATGGACGCCGATTTGAAGGCGTTTTTCGAATTCAACGCGATGCATATGGAGCCATGGGACGGCCCGGCCGGCATCGTCGTTACCGACGGTCGCTACGCGGTTTGTCTGCTCGATCGCAACGGTTTGCGGCCGGCGCGGTGGGTGATTACGCGCGACGACTTCATCACGCTGGCATCGGAAGTCGGCACGCATCCGTACAAGCCGGAAGATGTGGTGGCGAAAGGCCGTGTCGGCCCGGGCCAAATATTCGCGGTCGATACAGTCAGTGGCGAAGTGATGCATACCGCCGACATCGACGATCGCCTGAAGAAGCGCCACCCGTACAAAAAATGGCTGAAAGAAAATGCCACGCGCATCGAAGCGACGATGGAACCCGAACGCGCGCCCGAGCTGGTTCACGGCGAGCCGCTGAAGGTTTATCAAAAGATGTTTCAGGTCACGTTCGAGGAGCGCGAGCAAGTTTTGAAAGTGCTCGCCGAATCGGCCAATGAAGCGGTCGGCTCGATGGGTGACGATACGCCGATGGCCGTGCTGTCGCGCCATGTGCGTCCGCTGTACGATTTTTTCCGGCAGAAATTCGCGCAGGTCACCAATCCGCCGATCGATCCATTGCGCGAATCGATCGTGATGAGTTTGGAAACTTGCCTCGGCACCGAAAAAAATGTCTTCGAGGAAACCGCCGATCACGCCGACCGCATTATTTTGACCTCGCCGGTGTTGTCGCCGGATAAATTCGCGCGGCTGTTAAATCTCGATAAGCCAAATTATCCGGTGCATTTCATCGACCTGAATTACGAACCGGCCGAGCTGTCGCTGGCGGCGGCGGTCGAGCGCGTCGCAGCGCAGGCGGAGGCGGCGATTCGCAGCGGTAAAGTGATTCTGGTGTTGTCGGATCGCGGCATCGCAAAAGGTAAATTGCCGGTGCATACGTTGCTGGCGGTGGGCGCGGTGCATCACCGCTTGATTAATGCGGGTCTGCGTTGCGACACGAATTTAGTGATTGAAACCGGTTCGGCGCGCGACGCGCATCAGCTCGCCTGTCTGCTCGGATTCGGCGCCACGGCGGTGTATCCGTACATGGCGTACAGCGTGATCGACGACCTGATTCACACCGGCGAAGTCATCGGCGATCCGGTCGATGCACACGCAAATTACCGCAAAGGCATGAATAAAGGCCTGCTCAAAATTCTCTCGAAAATGGGCATTTCGACGATTGCGTCGTATCGCGGCGCGCAATTATTCGAAGCGATAGGCTTGGCGAAAGAAGTGGTCGAACTCTGTTTCTGCGATGTCGCCAGCCGTATTCAGGGCGCGACGTTTGACGACCTCGAAGCGGACCAGGCGCAATTGGCCGAGACCGCCTGGATCGCGCGCAAGCCGATTACGCAAGGCGGTCTGCTTAAGTATGTGCACGGTCAGGAATATCACGCGTTCAATCCCGATGTCGTCATCACCTTGCAGGAGGCGGTGCAAAGCGGCGATTACGCGCGCTGGCGCGATTATTCGGGCCTGGTCGATCAGCGCCCGATTGCGATGTTGCGAGACCTGCTGCAATTGCGCGGCGATTTAAAGCCGATTCCGCTTGATGAAGTCGAGCCTATCGAAAAAATTCTCGCGCGTTTTGATTCCGCTGGCATGTCGCTCGGCGCGTTGAGTCCCGAAGCGCATGAAGCGTTGGCCACGGCGATGAATCGCATGGGCGGACGCTCGAATTCGGGCGAGGGTGGCGAAGATCCTGCGCGCTACGGCACCGAGCGCGTCTCGAAAATCAAGCAAGTGGCTTCCGGGCGTTTCGGCGTTACACCGTCGTATCTGGTGAATGCCGAAGTGCTACAAATCAAAGTAGCGCAGGGCGCGAAACCCGGCGAAGGCGGGCAGTTGCCCGGCGGCAAAGTGAACGGATTGATTGCGCGGCTGCGTTACGCGGTGCCGGGCGTGACATTGATTTCGCCGCCGCCGCATCACGACATTTATTCCATCGAAGATCTCGCGCAATTAATTTTCGATTTGAAGCAGGTAAACCCCCAGGCGCTGGTGTCGGTGAAATTGGTATCCGAACCGGGTGTGGGCACCATCGCCGCCGGCGTCGCCAAAGCATATGCCGATTTAATTACGATTTCCGGTTACGACGGCGGCACCGCGGCCAGCCCGCTCAGCTCGATTAAATACGCCGGCTCGCCGTGGGAGTTGGGTTTGTCCGAGGCGCAGCAAGCCTTGCGCGCGAACGGCCTGCGCAAAAAAGTGCGGGTGCAAACCGATGGTGGTTTGAAAACGGGACTCGACGTTATCAAGGCCGCAATTCTCGGCGCCGAGAGTTTTGGTTTCGGCACTGCGCCGATGGTGGCGCTCGGCTGCAAGTATTTGCGCATCTGCCATTTAAACAATTGCGCGACCGGTGTAGCGACGCAGGATGAGCGGCTGCGCGACGACCATTTCATCGGCACCGTCGAAATGGTGACGAACTTCTTTAAATTCGTCGCGATGGAAACGCGCGAATGGCTGGCGCGGATCGGCATGCGGTCGATGGAGGAGCTGATCGGTCGCACCGATTTACTGGAAGCACGGGCTCCGGAAACTGAAAAACAAAGCCATCTCGATTTGTCGCGCCTGCTTTGGAAAGATCCAAAAGCGCAGGGGCAGGCTGAGTTTTGTCAGCAGCCAACCAATCCGCCGTTCGATAAAGGCGTGAAAGCCGAACAAATGTGGGCGGCGACGCGCGCTGCTATCGAAAACAAAAGTGGCGGCGAATTCAGCTTCACCGTCGGCAATTGCGACCGTTCCATTGGCGCGCGTTTATCCGGTGAAATTGCGCGGCGTTACGGCGACCTCGGCATGGTCGATGCGCCTCTAACACTTCGGCTGAGCGGCACTGCCGGGCAGAGCTTTGGTGTGTGGAATGCTGGCGGTTTGCAAATGTATCTCGAAGGCGATGCCAACGATTACGTCGGCAAAGGCATGGCCAGCGGCAAGCTCGTAATTTATCCGCCGCGCGTCAGCACTTTCGAATCGCAGAAAGCCGCGATCATCGGCAACACCTGTTTGTACGGCGCGACCGGTGGAAAACTGTATGCGGCCGGCCGCGCGGGCGAACGCTTCGGCGTGCGCAATTCCGGCGCGCATGCAGTCGTTGAAGGCACCGGCGACCACTGCTGCGAGTACATGACTGGCGGCCATGTCACCGTGCTCGGTCCCACCGGCGTGAATTTCGGCGCGGGCATGACCGGCGGCTTTGCGTATGTGTTAGATGAAGAAAATCGCTTCGTCGATCGCTACAACAGCGAGCTGGTTGAAATCTGTCGCATCAACAGCGAATCGTTCGAAGCGCATCGCAATCATTTGCGCACGATCATTCGCGAATTCGTGCGCGAAACCGGTTCGGCGTGGGGACAAAATATTCTCGATAATTTTGCCGATTACATCGGCAAGATGTGGATGGTGAAACCGAAAGCGGCGAATCTCGATTCGTTGTTGAAACTGACCAAGTCGAGCCCGCAATGAGAGCCATCGAATTGAAAGCTCACGCGAATGGTTTATTCCCCTCTTTAACAAAGGGGGGCTATGCGCACTCCGAAATAGCGTGTGCAGACTGGTCTTTTTTTTCTTCGGAACGCGCTGTAGTGAGAACTTTATGAGCGAACGTCTGAACAATAGCTTTCAATTTCTCGATGTCGATCGTGCCGATCCGGATAAAAAATCGCTGGATTTACGCCAGAAAGATTTCGTCGAAATTTATCAGCCGTATGGCGAAGACGAAGTTAAAGAGCAGGCGCATCGCTGCCTCGGCTGCGGCAATCCGTACTGTGAATGGAAATGCCCGGTTCACAATTACATTCCGAATTGGCTGCAATTAATTAGCGAAGGCAATTTATTCGCCGCTGCCGATTTGGCGCATCAAACCAATACGCTGCCGGAAATGTGCGGCCGCGTTTGTCCGCAGGATCGTTTGTGCGAAGGCGCGTGCACATTGAACGACGGCTTCGGCGCAGTGACGATCGGTTCGACCGAAAAATACATCGCCGACACCGCACTGGCGATGGGCTGGAAACCAGATTTATCCAAACGCGTATGGACCGATAAAAAAGTTGCCGTCATCGGCGCCGGTCCAGCCGGTTTGGGTTGCGCCGATATTCTGGTGCGCGCCGGCGTTAAACCGATTGTGTTCGATCGCTATCCGGAAATCGGCGGCCTGCTTACCTTCGGCATTCCCGAATTCAAACTCGAAAAATCCGTGGTGCAACGCCGCCGCAAAGTCATGGAAGGCATGGGCATCGAGTTTCGTTTGAACACCGAAATTGGCCGCGATATTTCGATCGAAACATTGATGTCCGAATACGATGCCGTGTTTATGGGCATGGGCACGTACACGTATATGAAAGGCGGTTTTCCGGGCGAAGATTTGCCCGGTGTGCACGACGCGTTGCCGTTCCTCGTTTCCAACGTCAATCGCAATATGGGTTGGGAAAAAGACGTAGCCGATTTCATCAGCGTGAAAGGCAAGCGCGTCGTCATACTCGGCGGCGGCGATACTGCGATGGACTGCAATCGCACCTCGATTCGCCAGGGTGCGATCAGTGTCACCTGCGCGTATCGGCGCGACGAAGAAAACATGCCGGGCTCGCGCCGCGAAGTATTAAACGCGCGCGAAGAGGGTGTTAACTTTTTATTCAATCGACAGCCGGTTGCCATCATCGGTGACGGTCGCGTCGAAGGAATCAAAGTCGTCACCACGCAATTGGGCGAGCCCGATGAAAAAGGCCGTCGCCGCCCGGAAATCATTCCAGGTTCGGAAGAAGTATTGCCGGCCGATATCGTGCTGGTCGCATTCGGTTTTCGCCCGAATCCGCAGGCGTGGTTTAAAGATATCGAGGTCAACCTCAACGATTGGGACGGCGTTATCGCGCCTGAGCAACAGCGTTATAAATTTCAGACCAGCAATCCGAAAGTCTTCGCTGGCGGCGATATGGTGCGCGGCTCCGATCTGGTCGTCACCGCGATCTGGGAAGGGCGTCAGGCCGCCGAGGGCATTTTGGATTTCTTAAAGGTCTGAACGCCGCGCTATAAGCTCATCCAAAACCTGAAGGTGTAGGGCTTTCGACAGCTCAGGTATGATGGCGCCCCGGCGTCATTCTCTCGGCGCGCATGACGCGCCTTTATTTTTTCTGGATTTTCCATGAGCGAATTAAAAAACGATCGTTTCCTGCGTGCGTTGCTGCGCCAACCCGTCGATGTCACTCCGGTGTGGATGATGCGTCAGGCCGGTCGCTATCTGCCCGAGTACCGCGCCACACGCGCCAAAGCCGGCGATTTCATGGCCGTTTGCACCAATCCCGAATTGGCCTGTGAAGTGACGATGCAGCCGCTCGAACGCTTTGCGCTTGATGCAGCGATTCTGTTTTCCGACATTCTCACCGTGCCCGATGCGATGGGCTTGGGTTTGTATTTCGAAAGTGGCGAAGGCCCGCGTTTTCGCAAAACCGTGCGCACCGAAGCCGATGTGAATGCGCTGCCGATTCCCGATCCGGAAAAGGATTTGGGTTATGTGATGGATGCGGTGCGCACCATTCGCCGCGAATTAAATGGCCGCGTGCCGCTGATCGGTTTTTCCGGCAGTCCGTGGACGCTGGCGACTTACATGATCGAAGGCGGCTCGTCGAAAGATTTTCGTTTCACCAAAACGCTCGCGTTCGAACAGCCGCAAGTGATGCACGCGCTGCTCGAAAAACTCGCGCAAAGCGTCACCGCCTATTTGAACGGCCAGATTCGCGCTGGCGCGCAAGCGGTGCAGATTTTCGATACCTGGGGTGGCGCTTTGAGCCATGCCGCGTATCTGGAGTTTTCGCTGCCGTACATGCAGAAAATCGTCGACGGCCTGATTCGCGAAAATGACGGTCGCCGCGTGCCGGTGATCGTCTTCACTAAAAACGGCGGACCGTGGCTCGAACAAATCGCGGCAGTCGGCGCGGAAGGTGTCGGTCTCGATTGGACTATCGACATCGGCGCTGCGCGCGAACGCGTCGGCGACCGGGTTGCACTGCAAGGCAACATGGACCCACAAATGTTGTTTGCGAATCCCGAGCGTATTCGCACAGAAGTCAAAAACATCCTCGCCAGTTACGGCAACGGCAACGGCCATGTTTTCAATCTGGGTCACGGCATCACGCCGGAAGTGAATCCAGAGCACGCCGGCGTCTTTATCGATGCGGTGCACGAGTTTTCCGCGCAGTACCATCAATAATCAGCGACACAACCATTCATTTGCGACGCAGCTATGCGCGCAATTAAAAAAGCGATGACGCTGCAACGTCATCGCTTTTTTTCATTCTATCGGTCGACGTCCATGTCGATAATTCTGTTTTCAGAACTGATACTTCACCGTCGCCATCAAATTGCGCGGCTCGCCGTAAAAACCACCGCCGTAGTAGCCAACGCTCTTGTAGTAGGTTTTATCGAGCACGTTATTCAGATTGAGCTGAAAGCTGAGTTGTTCCGTCGCTTTATACGTCCCGAATAAATCCAGCAGACTGTAAGCGCCTTGCGAAGCACGCTCGCCATTCGGGCCGATACCGTCGTTATAAATTTCGCTCTGCCAGGTGACATGGCCGCCCAGGCTAATTTTTTCCAGCTGTCCCGGCAGGCGATAGCTACTGGTCAGGCGCAACAGTTGCTGCGGTTCGATAGTCTGGATATTCGAGCCATTGGCGTCCTTGGCGATACGCCGCGTGAACCCGCCGGCCACATTCCAGCCCGGCAGCGGTTCGCCGCTCACTTCTAATTCATAGCCGCGTACTTCGGTACCGGAAATCGCCTTGTAGCGCTGCTCGTCGGTTGCGGGATCGATGATGTCTTCGACGGCGAAATTATCCTGCTCGACTTTAAATATCGCGGCCGACAGATTCAGTTTGCCGTTGAAATATTCGCCTTTAACGCCCGCCTCATAGTTGGTGCCGGTCATCGGATCGAGCAGTTTCCCGTTGCGATCACGCGCCGTTTGCGGCTCAAAAATTTCCGTGTAACTGATGTACGCCGAATAGTGCGCGGCGAAGTCGTACACCAAGCCGGCGTACGGAATGATTTCGCTGCTGTAAGTAACGGTTTCTGCCGGGCCGTTGAAATACGAGCTGTAAGCGACATTGGTCAGGCGGGCGCCGACGATTAACTTGAACGGATCGGCGAGTTGCAGGCGCAACGCGGTGTAAGCGCCGTCTTGGCGGGTTTGCCAGCCCCAACGATTGGCGTAATCGCCAAACACTGGTGATGGATAATTGTTCCAGTCGTAGAAGTTGGTGAGCGGTTCAACGCTGATATCTTCATGCGCTTTGCGATCGGTTTTGTCCTCGTTATAGCTCCAGCCGACGACCAGCTCATGTTCGCGACCGAACAGTTGGAACGGGCCGTTGGCGTACAAATCGACGGCATTTTGTTTGTGTGCCGAGTCGAAGCTGTTTTGACTGGCGTCCATGCCGGCGCCAGTAACGCGATCGGGATAGCCAGAGAGATAAATCATGCGGTTAGAAATATCGCCGTCGATATTCGTGAATTGCATTTTCGCCATCCAGCCGCTGCCAAACTGCTGTTCGATGCTGGCGAAGCTGATCAGTCGTTCTTTATCGAGATAGGTCCAGTCATTGCCGGTGGTGGTGCTGCGCGCGAAATGCGTGCGGCCGCCATCGGCAAAAAATAGCGGCACGGGCTCGCCATAGGTGACGCCATTGGTGTGGCTGCGTTGATAGTCAAGGCCGAGCGTGAGCAGGGTAGTGTCGGTGATATCGCCTTCAACGATGCCATACAGCACGGTGCGGTCGTTGCCGTAGAAATCCAGATTGGAGTTGCGGTCCTGATAGGCACCGACGAAGCGGCCGCGGACCCGGCCGTCATCGCGCAGCGGACCGGATACATCGACATCGCCGCGGTAGTTATCCCAGCGGCCCGCGCTCGCCGAAACATGCCCTTGAAAATCGGCGGTTGGGCGCTTGCGTACCAGGTTAATCGCCGCTGAAGGCGAGCCGACTCCTGTCAGCAAACCAGTCGCACCGCGTACGATTTCGATGCGGTCGTAAATGGCGGTATCAACGAGTAAGTCGTCGTCGTAGCTGCCGCCGGCTGCGGTCGGAATGCCGTCGTATTGAGTATTGGTAATGGCAAAGCCGCGTGCGATCGGGAATACCCGATCGGTTTCGGCTTGGTTGAGCGTTATGCCGACCGATTGCTCCAGTACTTTGCCGACGCTGATCAGGCCCTGATCGTCCATTTGCTGCCGCGTGATAACGCTGATCGACTGCGGTGTTTCACGCAACGACAGATTCAGCCGCGTTGGCGTGCTGGAGGCTCCGGCAGTATATGAGCCGCTGTTTTCGGTGGCATCGGTGGCAGCGGCTGCTTTGACATTTACCGCCTTTAGGGTGGTTTCGGCGCCAAAGGCCGCAGCCTGCGCGAAAGCTATTTGAGTCATGGTAGGGCCGGACAAGGCGATGCCGGCAGCAATCGCGCGAGAGAGTAAACGACGAGCGAACATGTACAGATTTCCCTTGAAATGAGTGGGCGGACGACGGGTGGCAATCCGTTTTATAAGCAGGCGCGGCCGTGCGTCAGGTGCAAGCCGTGAACGAGGTCATCGACAAGAGTGATGATCGCGAATGATTACTCGAGAAACTCAGGAGCTTGCGGACGAGCTAATAAGAACCGTTCGCATTGTAATGTTGGGCAAGGTTTGTGGCAATGAGAATTGTTCTCGATATGCATCGATTTATTGAGCGGCTATCGGCACCGTTGAGGTCAGCAGTGAGTGTTGCAGTGACCAGTTGGCGCCGTAAACATGAGGAGGGGATTTACTTAACGCGGCGGAAATTTCTTCAGAATTTCTACGCCGGCTTTCTGGATTTGTCTTTGATTGATTTCCGGCGAGCTGCTGCTTATGCCAGTCAACAGACTGCCGCGCCACAGCAACTTCTGCGTTTTCGGGTCGAGCAGGTCGACAATGACATGCGCCTGCTTGTCGAGGTTATCGCCGCCCAGCGGCAAGCTGAATGAAAATCCGCCGCCGACATTGTTGCCCATACTGCCGATACCGATGCCGATGCGCGGACGATCATCGACGACTTTTTTCTGTTCGCGCACAAAATAGCGGACGAGAAAATCCGCGCTGTGTTCGGGTGTCGCCAGCAATGCCAGGCCCTCGATACTCGGTGTCAATGCATCGCGCACTTGCGTATCGCTCAGCGTCGCAAATACGCCGTCGAGGTTGTCGCTCTGGTCCTGCCATTGGTAATAATTAAAACGGCTGAAATCGGCGTTGGTGTCGTAATCGATTTCAACCGAGTCCGCGCGCGCGGTGACGCTGGCGCACACCAGCGCGAGCGCGAAAAAACTTCGCCATAGGAATATTGTTTTTTTGTTGTGCATCGTTGTGTGCTCCGCTCAGTCGGCGGGCGATACGCTAACACACGCGTGTCGCCGCTTCCCGTTATTAGATGTCGCGTCAAGTTAGCCGCTTACCATTATTTAATTAGGCCGCTAATTACGCATGCGTGATGATGCCGCGCATACCTCAGAATTCCTAGGAGATAACGATGAATAAAACCGCCGACGAATTACAACCCATACGATTGAGCGCGCGCGAAATTCCCCCACCGACATCGATCAGCGCGCAGGCGCGCACGTATTTATCGCTGGCCGCGCAGCAATATGACATGCCGGCGCGGCCGGCCCTCGACGATAAGGCCGGTTGGAAAAACTGGGTTGCCGTCGCCGATGGCGCCGTTGGCGCGATGATGGCGGGTTTCGATCAGCTCGCCGAACACGAAGCTACCGAGCTTGGCGGCGTGCCGGTATTTTTAATCAAGCCGAATAATTTGCCGGCGAATTCGCGCGGCGTGTTGCTGGATATTCACGGTGGCGCGTTGGTGATGGGTGGCGGCAGTGTTTGCTGCAGCATGGGCAAATTTATGGCGCTGCGCGCTGGCATGCTTACCTACACCATCGATTACCGGATGCCGCCGGATCATCCATATCCAGCTGCGCTCGACGACTGCATTGCGGCGTATCGCGCGTTGCTAAAACTTTATTCGTCGGCTGAAATTATCGTCAGCGGTTCATCGGCTGGCGGCAACTTGGCCGCAGCATTAATGCTGCGCGCACGTGATGAAGGTTTGCCGTTGCCGGCGGGCGTGGTGTTGTTGACGCCGGAAGTCGATCTGGAAGAAACGGGCGATAGTTTTCACACCAACCGCGATATCGATGTGGCGTTAAAAACCGGTTTGCTCGAATTGAGTTTGCTGTATGCGAATGGTCACGATTTAACCCATCCGTATTTATCGCCATTATTTGGCGATTTCAGCAAAGGTTTTCCGCCGACGTTCTTGCAGACCGGCACGCGCGATTTATTTTTATCGAATACCGTGCGCATGCATCGCGGTTTATTGAAAGCAAAAATAGATGTCGAGTTGCATGTATTTGAAGCGATGCCGCACGGTGGCTTCGGTGGCAATACGCCGGAAGATCAGGAGCTGGCAGAAGCGGTGCAACTGTTTGTGCAGCGCTGTTTGAAATAATTTATTAACCATTTCGCGGCTTTCGCCGCACAAAACGCATCCTGCGTTTGTTATTAATCCGACGATGTTCACAGCCGGATTAATAATTTACCAATCGAGACTGATCTGCGCGGTCGGCACTTTAAATAAATCGGTGCGCAGCTCGGTCTTTTTTTCATTTAAATGCAATGCGCGGGCCGCGCGTTTAAAGCGTGCGGCGAGCAAATCGGCAAACACGCCGGTGCCGCGCATCCGCGTATGAAACGTTGAATCGTAGTTGGCACCATCGCGACTTTGCCGAATCAAACTCATCACATGTTCGGCGCGCAATGGGTAATGTTCCTGCAGCCAATTTTCGAATAACCCGGCAATTTCCAGCGGTAAACGCAGCAAAATATAGCCCGCGCTTTCGGCACCGGCTTGTTTGGCCTGCGTCAAAATTGTTTCGAGTTCGCTGTCGTTCAATGCGGGAATCATCGGCGATGCTAAAACGCCGACCGGAATTCCCGCATCGGCGAGTTGCGCCATCGTATTGATGCGCGCTTGTCCGCTGGCCGCGCGCGGCTCCAGTTTTCTTTTTAAATCGTCATCGAGCGTGGTCACGCTAATCATCACTTTCACCAGGTTTTCGCCGGCCATTTTTTTCAGCAGCGTTAAGTCGTCGCAGATGATTTGGCTTTTGGTGATGATGCTGCATGGGTGACGATGCTCCCATAACACTTCGAGAATTTGCCGCGTCAGCCGGTATTGTTTTTCGATCGGTTGATAGCCGTCTGTGTTGGCGCCAATGGTAATCGGCACGCATTGATAATTGCGTTTGGCGAGTTCATCGCGTAGCACTTGTGCGGCGTTGGTTTTCGCAAATAACTTGGTTTCGAAATCCAGACCCGGCGATAAATCCAAGTACGCATGCGTCGGTCGCGCGAAGCAATAAATGCAACCGTGCTCGCAGCCGCGATATGGATTGATCGAGCGCTCGAACGGCACGTCTGGCGAATTGTTGTAACTGATGATGCTGCGCGCGGTTTCGATACTGACCTGCGTGTTCGCATTTGGCGCGGCGAATTCGGCGTCGATTTCGCTGGTCAGCGGTGCGAAGCGATTGTGTGGGTTGTAATCGGTGCCGCGACCTTTCATGAACTGCTCGATGCGAATTAACGCGTGTTGGGGATTGGCTGTGGTGGAGTAAAAAGCGTCGCCATCGAATTGCTTTGTTGCCCTTGCGCTGGCGACCGGTTGAGCAAAATACCGGGTTTGGCGGCTGCCGTCGATTGCGCCGCAAGCTTTTCGGCGCGCCATCGCGGCGGTGCTAGAATGGCCGCGCCGCCGGTATCAAAATCCTAACTAATCCGGCACATCTATCCCTTCTCGGAGCTGCTCATATGAAAGCAATAATTGCAGTAGTACCACTTCTTTTCGTAGCGATGGCCAGTGCGGCCGACGGCCAGTTCAGCGGCGTTTCGACCAAGGGTAACTTATCGGTATGGCGAGTAAATCACGGCAACGGCGCGGTATCGCTATGCAGCTTTGAAGGTCACAAAAATGAACCGCAGTGTTATCCGTGGAGTATCGGCGGCACGGCGGGTAATTATCAGATCATCGGTGGCGACGATGTATTGTCGACATGGCGCATCAATGCCAGCAACGGCACCGTGTCGTTGTGCGAATACAAAGATGTCACCGATCCGCCCATTTGCACGCCGTGGAGCGCGCAATAACCCGGGTTATTTGCAGATTGCTTGAATCGATAAATCGCTGACGTTTAAATAATCCCGGCTCGCAGCGTTCGAGTCGGGAACATCAAAGATCAAATCGTTGTTTTCATTGTTTCAGCCCAGAGGTATTTCATGGTTAGTACACAATCGATGAAGCGCAGCCTGATCGCACTAGCGGCTTTGCTGCTTCTGGCATGCACGGTATCGCCGACCGGCCGCAAGCAATTTATTCTGCCTAATTTTACCGACAGCGAAGTCAGCAAAATGGGAATTTCGGCCTACGACGATTTAAAAAAGAAGCAGCCACTGAGCAAAGATGCCGGCACTAATGCGTACGTTAATTGTGTCGCGAAAGCGATTCTGGCGTCGCTGCCGGGCGATGAAGGCCAAGGTTGGGAAATCAATGTATTTCAAGACGACACGCCGAATGCGTTTGCGCTGCCGGGCAAAAAGATCGGCGTGCACAGCGGAATTTTAAAAGTTGCGGAGAACCAGGATCAGCTGGCGACAGTGATTGGTCATGAAATCGGTCACGTGCGCGCGCATCACAGTGCGGAGCGTTTGTCGCAGCAATTCGCGGCGCAGGGTGCGTTGGTTGTCGGCGGCATTATCGCGGCGACGTCCGACAGCCCGCAAAAAGGGTTGGCGGTCGGAGCGTTGGGCGCGGGAATAACCTATGGCGTTCTGCTGCCGTTCAGTCGCACGCAGGAATCCGAAGCCGATATGATCGGTCTGCGTCTGATGGCCGATGCGGGCTTTAATCCCGATGAAAGCGTGGCGTTGTGGCAGAACATGGCGGCGGCGGATAAAAGCAAAACGCCGGAATTTATGTCCACGCACCCGTCCGATCAAACGCGGATGGCGGCATTGAATCGCGCGTTGCCGATGGCGGAAGAAGATGCACGCGCTGCGCAGCAGCAAGGACGTCATCCCAATTGCAAGCGATAGTTTTGATAAAGAGTTTTAAGTAATTTAAGGCAGATGGGTGTTAATAAAAAAGATGAAAAGTCGCGCTGACTTTTCATCTTCTCGGCAGCAGCTTCAATACAAAAACTGCTGCTCGCTTTCCGGCACATCAACGCGGTGATTCATTTCCAGCGCTGGCTGTTCGCAGCAGGGCTTGCCGATCACTTTTGCCGGCACGCCGGCGACGACGGTATGCGGCGGTACTTCTTTCAGCACCACACTACCGGCGCAGACCTGCGCGCCATCGCCGATTTTGATATTGCCGAGAATCTTCGCGCCTGCGCTCAACAACACGCCGTTGCCGACTTTCGGATGGCGGTCACCGGTTTCTTTCCCGGTGCCGCCCAGCGTTACTGATTGCATGATCGACACGTTGTCACCGACCACGGCGGTTTCACCGATCACAATTCCGGTGGCGTGATCCATCATCACACCGCGACCGATAAGGGCAGCAGGGTGAATGTCGACGCCGAACTCTGCGGAAATTCGATTCTGAAAAAACAGCGCCAGCGCTTCGCGGCCCTGCGACCACAACCAATGCGCGATGCGATACGCCTGCAGTGCATGGAAACCTTTGAAGTACAAAAACGGCACCGAGAAGCCGGCGCAGGCCGAGTCGCGTTCTTTTACCGCGCGAATATCGCTGCGAATTGCTTCGCCAATGCTGGCATCGCCGCGCAACGCCTCTTCGATCACTTCGCGTACCAATAGCGCCGACGCGGTTGGGCTATCAAGTTTATTGGCGAGGTGAAAACTCAGCGCGGCTTCGAGGGTGTCGTGATTGAGGATGGTCGCGTGCAGAAAGCTGGCAAGAATCGGTTCGTTCTCGGCCTCGTGCGCGGTCTCGTCGCGGATGGCCTGCCACAGCGGATCGAGGGCGGCGGGCTTCGCATGTTTGGATGTTTTCACGGGCGCGCTCCAGAGCGGGTAATGGCCGGATTATACGCGAGCCGGCTATTGCCGCATCCCCCACGCAAAGGGGGGCGTCCGCGCAAAAAAGACTGTCAGAACAGTCGCAGCGGCGGCTCGTTCAATGCGAACAATTGCTCGCGCAACTCCAGAATATGATCGGCCCAGTAGCGCTCGCTGCCGAACCACGGAAAGCCGAGCGGGAACGCCGGATCTTGCCAACGTCGCGCCAGCCAAGCGGAGAAGTGCATCAGCCGCAAGGTGCGCAACGCTTCGATCAGTGACAGCTCGCGGTAATCAAAGTCGAAAAACTCGCCATAACCTTCGATCAGTTCGGCCAGTTGCGCGATGCGCTCGTGGCGCTCGCCCGATTGCAGCATCCACAAATCCTGAATCGCCGGCGTCATGCGGCTGTCGTCGAGATCGACGAACAGACATTGCTGGTCACGGCTGAGAATATTGCCAACGTGGCAGTCGCTGTGGGTGCGAATCAGTTTTGGCTGGATGTCATCGAACAGTTTTTCAATGCGCTTCAGTAGGTCTTCGCACAGCGAGCTGTAAGCGCGCAGCAAGTCGCCGCTAAGGCAGTGCTCGGCGACGAAGTGATAGCTGTCGTAACCGAAGGTTTTAATGTCGAGCGCCGGCCGCGCCTGGTAATTTTCGGTCGCGCCGATTGCATGCATGCGGGCCAGCTGGCGGCCGAGCATCAATTGATTGTCGGGGTTGTCGAGATCGGGCGCCTGGCCGCCACGGCGCGGAAAAAACGAAAAGCGAAAGTCGCCGAAGCGGAACAGTGTCTCGCCATTGTCATCGCGCAGCGGCGCTACTACCGGCAGTTCGGCATCGACCAATTGCTGCGAGAAGCGATGCTCTTCAAGAATCTGCGCATCGCTCCAGCGCTCGGGCCGATAAAACTTGACGATCAGTGGCTCTCCTTTTTCAGAAATAGAAGGCTCGATGCCGATTTGATAGACACGGTTTTCGTAACTGTTCAGCGCGAACACGCGCAGATCGGACAGGCGACCCGTGCTTTCGACCGCGTCGATAACCAGTTCCGGTGACAGCTGTGCAAAGGGATGCGGATTGGAACTCATAAACAACTCCTGCGAATGCGCTTCACTCTATCACGCGTGTCCAGTTTGGTTGCGCGCATCTCAGGGCGTGCGTGCCAGACACCAAACTTGCACCGAGGCCGCGCCCGCCGCGAGCAAAACCTGGCTGATTTCGGCGGCGGTGGCGCCGGTGGTGACGACATCGTCCACCAGCGCGACATGCAGATTACGCAGCGACTGCTTGATCGCGAAGGCGCCGCGCAGGTTTTTGCGGCGCTGCTCGGCGTTCAAATCCTGTTGGCGCGGCGTCGCGCGGACACGTTTGAGCCAGCGCGCTTGCAGTGGAATCGCCAGCGCGCGGCTGATTTCATCGCCGATGATTTCGGCCTGATTGAACCCGCGCGCCCAGCGTCGCCGCCAATGCAGCGGTGCCGGAATAATCAAATCGGCCGCCAGCGAATCCCAGCCGCGCAACTGTTCTATCAACAGCGCGCTAAGAATGCGGCCGTACTGCAGTTGATTTTGATATTTGAACGCGCCGATCAAATGGCTGATCGGTGCTTCATAAGTTAGCGGGCTGACGCAGCGCATAAACGGCGGTGGTTTGATCTGGCAGAGTGCGCACAGTCCGTGTTGCGGCAGCGGCAGTCCGCAATGAACGCAGGCGTGATGAATCCAACCCAAGTCGGCTGAACACGGCGTGCAAATGCCGGCATGGATGTGATCGTCGGCGGCAGAGGAGGCGCCGCAAAGTGCGCAATGCTCGGCAATTTGGCGCGCCGATGGGGTGCGGCGGAGAAAGTAGTTAACCATATACGTCCTTGTGGGTTGACAGCGATATCCTGATCGCTACCATAACGGTTTCGCAGTGTAGCTATTATCGACTGCACTCGCCCCACGCCACTTCACAGGATTTCGCTATGAATGCCGCCGCACCGCTGTCTTTTCTTCGCAACGATTGGACGCGTCCGGAAATCGAAGCGCTGTTCGCGCTGCCGTTCAACGACCTGTTGTTCCGCGCGGCGACGGTGCATCGTCAGCATTTCGAGCCCAACACAGTCCAGGTCAGCACGCTGCTGTCGATCAAGACTGGCGCTTGCCCGGAAGACTGCAAATACTGTCCGCAATCCAATCGCTACGACACCGGTCTTGAGCCGGAAAAACTGATGGAAGTACAGAAGGTGCTCGACGAAGCCAAAGCCGCGAAAGCTCAGGGCAGCACGCGTTTCTGTATGGGCGCGGCGTGGCGTTCGCCGAAGAAAAAAGACATGCCGTACGTGACGGCTATGGTGCGCGGCGTTAAAGAGCTGGGTTTGGAAACGTGCATGACGCTCGGTATGTTGACGCAGGATCAGGCTGATGAATTGTCCGAAGCCGGCCTCGATTACTACAACCACAACCTCGATACCTCGCCGGAGTTTTATGGCGAAATTATCACCACGCGTACCTATCAGGATCGCCTGACTACCCTCGATCACGTGCGCGGCGCCGGTATTAAGGTGTGCAGCGGCGGCATCGTCGGCATGGGCGAATCGGTGCGCGATCGCGCCGGTCTGTTGCAGCAGCTCGCGAATTTACCGCAGCATCCGGAAAGCGTGCCGATCAATATGTTGGTGAAAGTTGAAGGCACGCCGCTGGCGGAGCAGCAAAATCTGGATTCGTTTGATTTTATTCGCACCATCGCCGTCGCGCGCATTCTGATGCCGCAATCGCATGTGCGTTTATCCGCCGGTCGCGAAGCAATGAATGAAGAAATGCACGCGCTCGCCTATTTCGCCGGTGCGAATTCAATTTTCTACGGCGAAAAATTGCTGACCACGCCGAACCCGGCCGCGAACAAAGATATGCAATTGTTCGCGCGGCTCGGCATCAAGCCGGAAGATCGCGCGGTCGAGCAAGGCGACGATGAAGCCGAGCACACGCTGCACGAGCGCATTGAACACGCGCAGAACGATAAGTTGTTTTACGACGCGGCTCGCGCTAACTAACTGATGCGGTCGTGGAGTCGCAGAAGTGTCGATACTGTTTCTGCGATACGCGACAGTACGGCCCTGTAAACCGTCAGCGACATCCGTGTCGCTGACGGGCTCAGAAGCAGTATCGACATTTCTGCTTCTAGCATCGCGGTAATCTCATTTGTTCTTCTTTCAATTTCTGTGGTGCTTAGGTGAGCGATGTGGCTGGTCTATTTCTGTGACCGTGCGCCGCGGGAGCGATGCCCGAGCCTATAGGGACATTTTTACGGCGTGTTACAGAAATAGACCAACCATGCCGCTCTTGCTCAACGCTCATAGGTGATTTGTCGTGTCGATGGACGATGTACTGCAGCCAGCCCTCGACGAGCGCCGCGCGCAAAATCTTTATCGTGAGCGCAAAATTATCGCCAGTCCGCAGGGCGCAGAAGTTATCGTCGGTGGCAAGAAATATCTGAATTTCTGCAACAACGATTATCTCGGTCTCGCCAATCATCCCGCCGTTATTGCCGCATTTAAAAATGCAGCCGACGAATACGGCGTTGGCAGCGGCGCATCGCATTTGGTGTGCGGGCACACTGCGTTGCATCACGCGCTTGAAGAAAAACTCGCGGAATTTACCGGCCGTCCGCGCGCGTTATTATTTTCGACCGGCTACATGGCGAACCTCGGCGTTGTCAATGCGCTGCTCGACAAAAGCGATTTTGTGTTCGAAGACAAACTCAATCATGCGTCGTTGCTTGATGCAGGTTTATTAAGTGGCGCGCGCTTTCAGCGTTTTCTGCACAACGATCTCGATAATTTAGAAACGCGTTTGGCGCGTGCAGTCGATGCAGAAAATACACATGCAAGAAAATTAATTGTCGTCGACGGCGTGTTCAGCATGGATGGCGATTGCGCGCCATTGCCCGAACTCGCGGCGCTCGCAAAAAAATACGATGCCTGGTTGATGGCCGATGATGCACACGGTATCGGCGTGCTTGGCGAGCGCGGTGCGGGCTGCGCGGAATTTTTTAATCTCGATCAACAGCAATTGCCGATTTTAATGGCGACATTGGGCAAAGCCTTCGGCACTTTCGGTGCATTTGTCGCCGGCAGTGAAGTGCTGATCGAAACGCTGATTCAATTCGCGCGTCCGTATATTTACACGACTGCCATGCCAGCGGCAGTTGCTGCGGCCACGCTGAAAAGTTTGGAATTGGTTATCGCGGAAAATTGGCGGCGCGAGCATTTGCAGCAATTAATAAAACGGTTTCGCAATGGTGCCGAGCAAATCGGTTTGCAATTGTTTTCATCTAACACTTCCATTCAGCCGCTTTTGATTGGCGCTGCCGCTGAGGCGATGCGCTGGAGCGATGCATTGGCCGCGCGCGGTATTTTAATCGGCGCGATTCGACCGCCGACCGTGCCTGCAAATACCGCGCGTTTACGCATTACGTTAAGCGCCGCGCACAGCGAAACGCAGATCGATTTGCTGCTTGATGCACTCGCGTCAGTGCATTCGCCACGATGACCATTTAATTATGAAACCGAATTGGTACAGCGAACGTCTGCCCGCAGCGACAACCAGCAACAGTGCGCCGGATTTAGTGCTGCTGCACGGCTGGGGTATGTCGGGAGAAGTGTGGCGCGGTTGGCTGCCGCTATTGCGGCGCCGCTGCAATGTGATCTTGCTCGATCTACCGGGTTTTGGTCGCTCGCCCGCGCAAGCTAATTTATCGGTCGATGCGCTGCTCGATCAGTTAAAACATTTCGTGCCGCACAACGCGGTGCTGCTCGGTTGGTCGCTGGGCGGTGCATTGGCGCTGGCGTTCGATGCACGTTTTCGCGGCCATTGCGCGGCGTTAATCACGTTGGCGTGCAATCCGTGTTTTGTTGCGAAGGCAGATTGGCCCACGGCGATGCCAGCTGAAACTTTCGCGCAATTTCAAATGCAATTGGCAGAAAATTCCGCGCTCACATTAAAACGTTTTCTCACTTTGCAGGTGCGCGGTGGTGACGAGGAACGCGATTTATTGCGCTGGCTGCGCACCGTCGAACCGTGCGGCGCAAGCATAGAAACATTGGTATGGGACCTGAATTTATTACGGCAGCTCGACGTGCGCGCGGCGCTGCAGCAGTGCGAAATTCCCGCTGTGCATATTCTCGGCAATGCCGACACGTTGATGCCGATTGGCGCGGCGGCGGCAATGGCGGAGTTAGCGCCGAAACATTGGTTGGTGGTAATCGATGGCGCCGCGCATGTGCCGTTTATCAGTCACGCCGATTTGTGCTGGCAGCATCTCGACCGCGTGATTTCAATTGCGAAATTGCGACCGCGCTCGACACCGTTGCAGCGCAATAAAAAAGCGGTCGCGCAATCGTTCAGTCGTGCTGCTGCGAGTTACGACAGCGCCGCGCAATTGCAGCGCGCGGTGGCGCAGCAATTAATTGCGCAGGCGCTGCCGCATGTCGGCGACACATTGCTCGATATTGGTTGCGGCACCGGTATAGTCAGCGCGCAACTGGCGCAGTATTGCGATGTGATTGCATTGGATTTTGCTGAAGGCATGTTGCGGCATGCGCGCGCGCAGACCGATTCGAATTCATTGCAATGGTTGTGCGGTGATGCGGAAAATCTGCCGTTAGTAGGTGACTCTGTCGATTCGGTTTTTTCGAGCCTTGCATTGCAGTGGTGTGAAAATCCCGGTTCTGCATTTGCGGAAATCGCGCGCGTGTTGCGCGACGGTGGCAGTGCATCGATCAGTACGCTCGGCCCCGATACATTGCATGAATTGCGCACGGCGTGGCGCAGTGTCGATGAGCGCACGCACGTTAACGAATTCGCCGCGCGCGACAGTTTGGAAAATGCGATTCGCCGCGCTGGTCTAACAGTGCAGTCGTGGCGCGAGGAAGTTATCGTGCTGCACTACAGCGCGTTGCGCGAATTGACCCGCGAATTAAAAGCGCTCGGCGCCCACAATGTTAACAGCGCGCGGCCCGATGGTTTGACTTCGCGTGCACGCCTGCAACGTTTTAGCGAAGCGTATGAAACACAGCGCGACGCGGACGGACAACTGCCGGCGACCTATCAGGTCTGGTATCTGCAGTTGGAAAAAATCGATGGCTAATGCCTATTTTGTTACCGGGACC
The DNA here is from genome assembly GCA_028293825.1 of Verrucomicrobiaceae bacterium. Taxonomy (GTDB): domain Bacteria; phylum Pseudomonadota; class Gammaproteobacteria; order Pseudomonadales; family CAMLJR01; genus CAMLJR01. The sequence continues at coordinate 23,021 of JAQGNY010000015.1, read as the reverse complement.
GACACCGATGTCGGCAAAACGCTAATTGCTGCCGGGCTGTTGGCCGCTGCCAATAAAAAGGGATTGCGCACGGCGGCGTTGAAGCCGGTCGCCGCCGGTTGCACGCGCACGCCGGATGGCTTGCGCAATGCCGACGCGCTGCTGTTGCAGCAGACCATGTCGGTGTCGATGCCGTACGAACAAATCAATCCGATCGCATTGGAACAGGCCATCGCGCCGCATATCGCCGCCGAGCAGTCCGGCGTGAGGATGAATGTCGCGCAGCTGGCCGGTATTTGTCGCGGCGCGCTGATGCAGCGTGCGGATCTGACCTTGGTCGAAGGCGCCGGTGGTTGGCGCGTGCCGTTGAATTCGCGCGAGTTGTTTTCGCAATTGGCGGTCGAGTTGCGACTGCCGGTGATTCTGGTGGTCGGCATGCGGCTCGGTTGTATCAATCACGCGCTGTTGACGGCCGAGGCCATCGCCCGCGACGGCCTGCAACTGGCCGGCTGGGTGGCGAATCGCTGCGTAGAGGAAATGCCGTATTTCGCCGAAAACGTGGCGACGATTAAAGGATTTCTGCGGGCGCCTTGCCTCGGCGAAGTGCCTTTTTTCGAGCGACCGACGCCTGCGCTGGCGGCGGATTTTCTCGATTGCGAGCCGCTTTTGCCCACTAACGGATGAACGGTCGGCAAAATCCGGTAAATGGGTCATTTAGCGATGGCGACCGCGCTGCGCCTTTGCTTAACTTGTAGGCAGTTACGTCTTCGAATTTGTTGAGGTTTTTATGGCCATTAATTCCGTGTTATCCACTGGTGTGCAGGGCCTGCAAGCAGGCATACAACGCACTAACCAAGCGGCGGGTACCATCGCCCGCGCCGGCACCGATGAAAACTCCGATCTGACCACGCCAATTGTCGATTTGAAGCGCGGCGAGCAGCAGGTAAAAGCCTCAGCTGCCGTGATCAAGGCGGCCGATGAAACGATCGGCACGCTGATCGATATCAAAGCGTGACGGTAAGCGGCGACGATGATCTCCATCGGCGCTGGTCAGGGGCAAGCCTCTCCGCTTCCCTCACTGCAAGCTGCGGTCGGCAAAACGCCGGTTGGGCTTGAATCCTCGCAAAGCAAAGCGTCCGCACTACCCCCGATAGAGCAATCCGCCGCCGCCGAAAAGGCGCGCAGCGATCAAGCTGCCGAAAGGAATCCCGCCGCAACGACGCAAAGCAACCAAGCTGCCACCGCCACTGGCGCTAGTAAATCGGCGAGCGACACTCGCCAAGCCGATCAAGCGCAGCAAGTGCAGGTGCGCGAATTAGCCAATACCGACCGTAAGGTCCAGGCACATGAAGCCGCTCATGCCGGGGTGGCGGGAGCGCTGGCCGGCAGCAAAAGTTTTACCTACGTGACCGGACCTGATGGCGTGCGCTATGCGGTGGGCGGCGAGGTCTCGATCAGTTTCGGCGAAGTGCCGGGCGATCCCGAGGCCACTTTGCGCAACGCTTTGCAGGTGCGGGCGGCGGCGCTCGCACCGGCCGATCCTTCGGGGCAGGACTACCAAGTCGCGGCGCAAGCGGCACAGCTAGCTCAACAGGCTCGCCAGGATTTAGCCGCACAACGTGCCGAAACCCAATCGCCCAATGCCAATCGCCAGCGTGCCAACAGTGCAATTCGCGCGTTCTCCCAAGTGCAGCGCGAGCCGGCCGAAGCGGTATCGCTGCTCGATCAGCGCGCCTGATCTGCGTAATTCACATCTCCAAAAATCGTAAGTTGCCAGCGTGCGATGCAACCTCTATCGTCCGCCGAGATCGGATACTTTTAATAAGCTCATTCTCGCTATCACTGCTCACCTCGGAGTTGCACCATGCCGAATTACGCCGCACCGCTGCGCGATATGCGTTTTGTCCTGTTCGAATTGTTCAATGCTGAAGCGCTGTGGGCGAGTTTGCCGAAAACCGCCGATGTAACGCGCGAATTGGCCGATGCGGTGCTTGAGGAGTCCGCCAAGATTTGCGGCGAGTTGATCGCGCCACTCAATGCCAGCGGCGATGCTGAAGGCGTGCATTGGGACGATGGCGTAGTGACTACGCCGAAGGGTTTCAAGCAAGCGTTCAACACCTATCGCGAAGGCGGTTGGATCGGTCTCGCCGGCGATCCCGCATACGGCGGTCAAGGTATGCCGAAGCTGCTCAGCCTGATGTGCGAAGAAATGCTGAGCGCCGCCAATGTTGCGTTCGCGTTGTATCCCGGGTTGTCGATTGGCGCGGCGTTGTCGTTGCTGTCGCACGGCAGCGATGCGCAAAAAGACATGTATCTGCCGCGGTTATACAGCGGCGAATGGGCGGGGGTGATGTGTCTGACTGAGGCGCACGCCGGCTCCGATCTCGGTATCATTCGCACGCACGCCGAAGCGCAGGCCGACGGCAGTTATTCGCTCAGCGGCACTAAGATTTTTATCACCGGCGGCGAGCAGGATCTCACCGACAATATTATTTACTTGGTGCTGGCGAAATTGCCGGATGCGCCGGCGGGCACCAAAGGCATTTCGCTATTTATCGTGCCGAAATTTCTGCACGATGCCGACGGCAAACTCGGCGCGCGCAACGGCGTGCGTTGCGGTTCCATCGAACACAAGATGGGCATTCACGCGTCGAGCACCTGCGTGATTAATTTCGATGGCGCCACCGGCTATTTGATTGGCGAGCTGAACAAAGGCCTCGCTTATATGTTCACAATGATGAATTACGAGCGGCTCGGCGTCGGCTTGCAGGGGCTCGGCTGCAGCGAGCGTTCTTATCAAGGCGCGTTGGCGTACGCGCGCGATCGCCTACAAGGGCGCGTGCCGGGCAGTAAAAATGCGGCCGATCCGATCATCGCGCACGCCGATGTGCGCCGCATGCTGCTGACGCAAAAAGCCTTCAACGAAGGCGGTCGCGCGTTCGCGGCATACGTTGGCATTCAGCTTGATATCGCCAAATTCGGCGATGGCGAAACACGGCAACTGGCGGAAAATAAAGTCGCGTTATTAACCCCGATCGCGAAAGCCTTTCTCACCGATAAAGGCTTCGAGGGCTGCGTGCTCGGGCAGCAGGTTTTCGGCGGTCACGGCTACGTGCGCGAGTGGGGCATGGAGCAATTGGTGCGCGACGCTCGTATCGCGCAAATCTACGAAGGCACCAACGGCATTCAGGCGATGGATCTTATCGGTCGCAAAGTGCTAGCTAACAACGGGCGCTTTCTGCTGGAAATGCGCACGGAAATTATCGCGTTTTGCGACGCAGCCGCTGCCGACCATATCGACGAATTTATTGCGCCGGTGCGCGCCTCGATCAAAACGTTAGAAAAAGTGACATTCGGCATTATCGAAGCGGCGCAGAAAAATCCCGACGCGGTTGGCGCTGCAGCAGTCGACTATTTGAATGTGTTTGGATTGGCGATGTATGCCTATTTGTGGGCGCGCACCGCGCAGGTAGCGAAGGCGAAATTGACGCAGGACGGCGACGGCTTTTATCAGTCCAAGCTGCACACGGCACAATTTTATATGGTGCACTGCCTGCCGCAGATCGACGGTCTCGCCAGATCGATTAGCGGCGGTCCAGATTCGGTGATGGCACTTTCCGCCGAGCATTTTGCCTACTGAGCGATGCGTTAACGCTTATTGAAAAATCATGCGCTGTGGGATAATCGCGCACCGCGACTTCGAGGTATTGGTAATGAGCAAAGAGAACAGTGAAAACAGACTCTATCCGGAGGATCAAGCGCGGGTAGACGAGTATCTGCGCACCGGCTACAACGATGTCGAGCGCAAGCCGTTTCGCCCTATTTATATGATGATTTTGGTCAATGTCGTCACGGTGGCATTTCTGCTGCTGTCGCTGTGGATTGTGCGCAGCGCGGGCATTTATTAATCGCAAACGGCGCGGCGTTTTGAGGCTAGGCGTCCACAAACTGTTTTGCTATAGTTGCGCGCCGCGCCGGTAACCACGGCCATACCGCAAGATTTCGGGCATTAGCGCAGTCCGGTAGCGCACTACGTTCGGGACGTAGGGGTCGGAGGTTCAAATCCTCCATGCCCGACCAATTCAAGTTGTAAATCGTCATCGTTAAAACAAAAAGCCCGCTTAATTGCGGGCTTTTTGTTTCGTACTTACTTTTGAACTCAATCTGGTGCGCCGCATAGTTTGCGACGCATGGATAGTTGAATCGCAGCATTAATCAGTGGGTTCAAGACCGCCAATAGAGAAGCCGGATACCTCGCTAAGTCGCGCCCGCCAAAGAAAGCCCTGCGTTGCTGCCAGTGACTCGCCATCGGGAGCCCAGAACCGTGCGTTGCGAAGATGGATGTAAGCCGGTGGCAGTGCCGGAGTCTCGTCGGTTTCGTAAATATTCTGATTTCTCAAAATACCCTGACTCAGCGCATCGTTGACGGCCTGCTCGCCGTTTGCTTTAGCGAAGACTTCGGAAAGCTCGACCAGATACGTCTTTCCGCCGATCAAGGTGCCGGAAATAATTGCCCCGCCAGTATTGATCGTGACTCCAAGCTCTAAGCTAAGCTCGTTCGCGAAAGACACAAGCATGCTTAGTAACCAATCGGCCTTGGGATGAGGCGGCATAAGTTGCGACGCCAATGCTGGTTCGTTAGACGATGTTTGTTCAGTCATATTATCCTCACTTAATTGTCGACCCGTCATAAGCCGCCTAGAGCAGGTTACCAGAAGTGAACCAGCGACTCGTCTAGCCTCCATTTCCCTTAGACAATATCCACGCAACCGGCCTTGTTGCTGGGGAAGATGAAATCCTCCCGACGAGTTCCGCACAACTACGAAAGCCCTTGACCGATTAGTCGGTGTCGACTTTGCGTCGGCGCTTTCAACATTAGTGCGAGCGATTAAACGCCGCAAAATGCGCCGCGATTTTTTCGCGGTTCGGCTGCTCAATGACACCGTGCTCGGTAACGATCGCATCAATTAATTCTGCGGTGGTGACATCGAATGCGGGGTTGATTGCCGCGCAATTCGGCGGTGTTAATTCGCCTTGCTGCCAGTGAGTGATTTCATTTGCATCGCGTTGCTCGATCGGGATCGCCGCGCCGGTTGCCGCTGTTAAATCGAAAGTATTGGTCGGCGCCGCGACCATAAAACGTACGCCGCAGTGGCGCGCGATGATGGCCAGATTGTGCGTGCCGATTTTATTGGCGACGTCGCCATTGGCAGCGATGCGATCGGCGCCGACAATAATCCACCGAATATTTTTCTGTTGCATGATCCAGCTGGCGGCGCCGTCGACGTTGAGCGTGCACGGAATATTATCGTGCATTAATTCCCAGCTGGTTAAACGTGCGCCCTGCAACCACGGTCGCGTTTCGCCGGCATAAACATGCGCGATTTTGCCGCCGCGAAAGGCCGATCGAATCACGCCCAATGCGGTGCCGTAACCGCCCGTTGCCAATGCGCCCGCGTTGCAGTGCGTATACACGTTGCTGTTTGCTTCGATCAGTGCGGCGCCGAAATCACCGATACGGCGATTGTTGGCGATGTCGTTGCGATGAATTGTCAGTGCCAAATCCAACAGCCGTGCACGCACATCGCCACCCGCAGCGATTACTTCGCGCGCGCGATCCAACGCCCAAAATAAATTCACTGCGGTGGGGCGCGAAGCGGCCAATTGTTGCAGCGCGGGTTCGAGTGCCGAATGCCACACGTCCGCTTCGTTACTCTTTAAATGCTGCGCAGCTAGTGCCATTGCGTATGCTGCAGTTATGCCAATGGCTGGCGCGCCGCGTACCACCATCGTGCGAATGGCGTCGGCCACTGCGCTGGTATCGTGATAGGCGCGATACATTTCCACGTCGGGCAATAGACGCTGATCGAGTAATTCGAGATGGTCGCCGCGCCAGCGTATCGGTTCGATTTCCGTAGGCATTAATAAATCGTCGTGAAGAAGAGGGCGCCACTGTAAGGCTAGCGGTAGTAAAAATTCCAGAGTGCGAATGCGGAGAAACCTAATCCAGCCAACAATGCAATTACGGCATTGCGCCGATAGCGACTGGCAAGTTCGCGCGGATCGGTGCTGGCAATTAAAAAGGGTTTATCGCGCAACGGTGTTTCGCTGATCACATTAATCGGCGGTTGTTCGGGCTGTTGCTGCACTTGCTGCTGTGCAATTCGTTGCGCAGCTTGGCGCGCTTGTTCCCACTCCTGCATATCGATAGCGCCATCGCCGTTGCGATCGAACTGCGCCAGCAGCGTGTCGCGATTTTGCTTCCACTGATTGAGCAACAATTTGGTTTGCGCTGCCGTGCGCTCCATCCATGACGGCGCGTGCAGCGTTTCGTACCAGCCCAGCGCATAAACCCATTCATCGGGATGAATACGAAATTCGGTGTAGCGGTATTTTTGGCCGAATAGGCCGCCCAATAACGAAGGCGCTGCGCCGTTCACCGGGTGGCGCTGATCGCCTTCCCAGCGCTGTTTTATGTCCGTGGTTACATCGGCGCGGCGTGGGTCGATATGACAAACGCCGGTGTTGTCATCGAGCGCAAACAACTGCTCGCTGCTGCCGCTTTCGACAGTGCTCCAGTCGGAGCTGGCGCGTCGATTACTGCTCTCATAGCGCTCGATGGTGTAGCGATACCACACGCAGTTTTTTCCGCTGAGCGGCGCTTTAAGTAAGTCGCTGTCGAGCGCGCGCGCAAATCCACTGATACCCACATAGCCCTGCGCGGCAGAGCGAATTTTTGCCAGCGGCGTATCTTCGATCGTGCGGGCTTTGCGCAAATTGATCGCCATTGACGCGATGCCGGCAATACCCGCGCCCGCGATAATCAGCGGCGGCCATAACAAAGAAAAATTCATGCGCGATTATTTAAAAAGCGCAGCGACATCGATATCGGTTTTTTCCGTCGCAGAAAATTGCAGCAAAGTGAATGCGGGAAAGTTACCGAATTTCGCCAGCACCGCATCAGGAAATTGCTCGCGCCGCACATTGTTGTTATTCACGGCTTCGTTATAAATTTCGCGACGATCGGCAATGGCGTTCTCCAGGCCCGAAATACGCTGCGGCAATTGCCGAAAAGTTTCGTTGGTTTTTAAATCGGGATAATTTTCCGCCAGGGCAAATAATTGACCGAGCCCTGCGCGCAATTCGCCTTCGGCGGTGCCGAGTGCTTTTATGTCGCCATTTTGCTGCGCGCGTGCGACCTGCGAGCGCGCGCCGATTACGCGTTCCAATGTTGATTGTTCGTATTGCATGTACTGCTTGCAGGTGTCGACAAGTTTCGGCAGCTCGTCGTGACGCTGTTTCAGCAGCACATCGATATTCGCCAGACTCTTTGCCACATTGTGTTTAAGCGCGACCAAACCGTTGTAAATCAGCACCGAATACACCACAGCAATAACGATGACGGCGAGCAGGATCAGAGTACCGATAGACATGTGCAGCGTTCCCAGGTCGGATTAATTGATGAAGCCGCTGCTTCCAAGCGGCTGCGCAAGTATGGAAACGGGGTTGGCATCGGTCAAACGAGGCGCGCAAAATTTATGATAGAGTTCGGCCCAGGTCGCATTTTTGCAGCGGATAGTTCAAGTCCGCGCACCCGCCGGTTAAAACCGCAGGAGTTTTGTCATGTTGCGTCGTTGGTTCAAGCGATCATCGTCGATAACGTCAGCGTTGCCGGAAACAGAAGCGGCTGCGCCGACTGACGACATGCGTGCGGTACGTGAAATTTATCTGAATCTGTTCGATGTGCAGCGTTCGCATGCACTGATTGATGTCGCGATAGACGGCGTCGATGCTCACTATCAGAGCATTATTCTCGATGTCGATCCGCAGCGTGGTGCAATTACTATCGATGAATTATTTCCCGCAGGCTTCGTCGGTATTCCCGGTCAGCCGGTAACGGTCACGGTGCGTTTGGATGGCGCGCGACGTCTCACTTTTAATACGCACATCACTGCGCGTCGCGACGATGACAATTCTATCGATAGTTATGCGCTGGCATTGCCGGCGACGCTCGATTACAACCAGCGACGCGGCGCATTTCGCTTGCAGCTGGGACAGAGTTGGGCGGTGGTATCGGAATTTCGTGCGCCCGATCAACAACAATGTTCTGCACGCGTGCGCGATCTGTCTTCAACCGGTATTCGTTTGGAGCTGCAGAAACCTTTGCCATTAAACGAAGGCGATGTACTTGAGGATTTACAATTCGAATTTGCCGGGCGCAATTACCGTTGCATTGCCGATGTGCGTAGTGTGATGAATCACGATCGCGGTGATCGTTTTGTGATCGGCGCTGCGTTTCGCGATTTGCCGAAGCAAGAGCAACGCTCGCTCGAGCGCATGATCATGCAAATGCAGCGTCAACATGTACAACAAGTTGCGCTTTAAATTGTTGCATTTTTGAGCGCGCGTCGATTTATATTGTTTTTGCGGTAAAGATGGCTCGAACGATATTAACAATGCGTAATTAAATATAAGTAATTTAGTTACATTCCCTTCTCGAAGTGCGAATTTATTGCTTTTAAATCATGGTTTTATGCAGTAGTCTGCCGGCAGAATTTTACGCCCGCCACGCTTTAACGAGTCCCGCGCTATTGGCAATTACGGTAGGTGCCACTTAGAATTCGTTCAACAAATATTTAATCCGCTGCACCCTAAAGGAGTGATTATGAAAAGTGTTCTGAAGACTGTCGCTGTTGCGAGCTGCTTAGTATTTTCGATGACTGCACTTGCATCTAAACCCACCAGCATCACCTTCGTTTCGGATGGCAAGGCGCCAGACGGACAAGACTACGCAAGCTATGTTGTTAAATGTTCGGATGGCAAAGAAGAGCCGCTGACGGCATGGGATCAACGTAAAAATTGGTGTGTCGGCAAAGACTCCAAAGACAATTGCGACAAGAAACAAATTCGCGCAGCTAAAATGGCATGCAAAGATACCAGCGGTGACTAATTAATTAGTTCGCTGATTTATACAGCTGCCCGCATCGCCTTCGGCTTTGCGGGCAGTGTTGTTTCTGGCCTTCGTAAAATTAAATTCCGCGCTCAATAATTTCTTCGGCATTCGGCATGTAAGCTTTCGCAGTATTTTTTGCGGCTATTAATTTCAAAACGCTAATTTTCATGTCTTTCAGTTTCAAGCCATTCAGTTTTCAATGGTTCTCAATTCTCTAAGTACTCAACTCTCCCAGAATCAATTTTAAATTGCCGGTTTTTTGTATTGAATAATTCTCTCAAGCAGTGATTAGTGGCCAATCATCCACGGTCGCTTCACGCCACTTGCCTGTTTCAATTTTGGTTTTGCATCTTCAGCTTGATGCGAGCAACCCGCGCCGCAACGATGGCCCTGTGTCATCTTCGGCTGATGCGCACTCCGTTCGTTGACCTGATGCGCGGAGCGAATATCACCGCGCATTGTGTTCAAACGCGGTGCGGAAATTACGCGTGCTGCACTGCGCTCGCAATCGGGGCATGGTGCTGGATCGCTGCAGCGCGACATCGGTTGCAGTACCGAAAAATCGTCCTGACAATTCTCACAAAAATATTCGTAGACAGGCATAACGCGCTCCTGAAAAACAGCAGACTGCGCCCACGGGCATCAGTCTGCAAAAACAATAATTAATAAATTACTTTTTGTCTTTCCAATAAGAGATCGGCACGCCCATGCCGCCGCCCACAAACGGCACCGGTCCGTCTTTGTTCGGATTGATGTCGCCGTCGAAAATATCGGTCGGTAAAAATAATGTTGCGCACGCATTCGGAATATCGACGATGCCGCTGATATGCCCTTCCACCGGCGCACAGCCGAGAATCGCGTAAGCCTGCGCACCGCTGTAGCCGAATTTCTTCATATATTCGATGGCATTCAAACACGCTTGACGATACGCAACGTGTGCGTCGAGGAAATATTGCTTGCCGCTTTCATCGACCGAAATACCTTCGAAAATAAGATAATTTTTGTAATCCGGTTTCATTGGGCTCGGTTTGAAAATTGGATTTTTCACGCCGTATTTAGCAATGCCGCCTTTGATGATGTCGACTTTGATATGAATCCAGCCGGCCATTTCGATAGCGCCGCAGAAGGTGATTTCGCCGTCGCCTTGAGAGAAGTGCAAATCGCCCATCGACAGGCCGCCGCCTTTCACATACACCGGAAAATACACTTTCGAACCTTTGGTTAAATCCTTGATGTCGCAGTTGCCGCCGTGCTCGCGCGGTGGAACTGTGCGTGCAGCTTCTTGCGCTGCAGCTTTAGCCGCATCCGGCTTCATCTGGCCCATGTGCGCGGTTTCGGGTGCGCACGGTGCGCACAAACCGGGACCGGTTGCCGCGAGTGCGTTTTCGCGTTTATTCCAAGTATCGAGCAATGCTTTCGATGGCAGGCAACCGATTAAACCGGGATGCATGATGCCGGCGAAATTAACGCCCGGAATATGGCGCGACGAAGCGTAAATCCCTTTGAAATCCCAAATCGATTTGTGCGCATCGGGAAAATGTTGATCGAGAAATCCACCGCCGTTTTCTTTGGCGAAGAAACCGTTAAAGCCCCATTTAAATTGATCCAGAGTGCCGATATCCAAAATATCGACAACCAACAAATCGCCAGGCTCTGCACCTTCAATACCGATTGGTCCGCTTAAATAATGGACCTTGGTTAAATCGACATCGCGCACATCGTCGGCGCAATCATCGTTGTGAATTTGTCCGCCGGTCCAATCCATACATTCAACAACAAAATCGTCGCCGGGTTTCACCCAGGCGATCATCGGAATATCCGGGTGCCAGCGATTGTGAATACACGGATGCTCTTCCGGCTTTTTTGAAAAGTCGATTTTCACGAGCGTATCAGTCATAGCGATCTCCCAAGTCAGTGATGCTGACGAAATAAAGCCATTGCAATTTTCAGTACAAAAAAACAAATGTCGTTTTGCACATAAATTGAATCGATAAAAGTGTGTGAAAAAATCGGCATTGCAGTGCGACATTATTTATCGCTGCGCCAAATCAGCGCTGCAAAACACTGCGAGAGAAAGAGCACAGACCGTGCCAGAGAAAATAAAGGGGCGATTTCGCGGCGTTAAGCACGGATTTGGCGCGAAAGAGTGCGGTGTAATCAATAAAGAGTGCGGCGTAATTAATAGTGCGCGGTAACAATGTCAATGTTGAGACTGACATTGTTGACAATGTCATGTGCCAATCTTGTCATTTGTCGATGAAACTAAAAATTAGTCGCAGCCGCACAGTCCGTTGCGGCGCGTAGTCTTTCTTTAAAACGCTTTAAAAATTGCTCGCAGCGCGCAGCGGTGCGCCGTATTGAAGAGAAAATATTACGCTGCAATTTTCTAATAAAAATAATTACTCGTTATGGCACACGCGTTGCTCTTACCTCCAGTGGGCATGTATGCAGTTATTAAATTGCATGCAGCATTTTTAATACGCCGAACAAAGTAGTACCGGATTGAATTGTTCATCGACCGAGTTATTTCCGAATCCAAAATTGCTGGGAGAAACTAGAAAATGATTGTGAACATACATTCGTTCAAGAAAAAAGCTTTGGCCGCATTGGTCTTGGGGGCGTCCTTATTAACAGCGGCTGCAACGCACGCAGCCGATTATCCAACAGCGAAAGTAATGACCACCGGACTTGCCGTTGCCGATAAAACGGTAACCGTAGGTATTTTGCACTCGATCACCGGCACCATGGCGATCAGCGAAACCGGCGCGGTTGAGGCAGAAAAACTCGCCATCGATCAGATCAATGCGTCCGGCGGTATTCTCGGTCGCAAGATTGAAGTGATTCAAGAAGATGGCGCCAGCGACTGGCCAACATTTGCTGAGAAAGCAAAAAAATTGTTGGAGAAAGATAAAGTTGCCACTGTGTTCGGTTGCTGGACATCGGCATCGCGTAAAGCGGTGTTGCCAGTATTCGAGCACGATAACGGTTTGCTTTATTACCCGACTTTTTATGAAGGCTTAGAGCAATCTAAGAATGTGTTTTACACCGGTCAGGAAGCTACCCAGCAAATTCTCGCGAGTTTAGATTGGGCCAGCAAAACACTGGGCGCGAAAACATTTTATCTCGTCGGTTCGGATTACATTTGGCCGCGTACCTCGATGAAAATTGCACGTAAACACATCGAGAATGTGTTGAAAGGAACCGTAGTCGGCGAAGAATATTATCCGCTCGGCAGCACGCAGTTCAGTTCGCTGATCAACAAAATCAAACTGAAAAAACCGGACCTCGTATTCGGTGCGGTAGTGGGCGGTTCGAACGTCGCGTGGTTTAAACAATTAAACGCTGCCGGTCTTACCTTCAAAAAACAACCCATGTTAACCATCTCGGTTACCGAAGACGAAGTGTTGGGTATTGGCGGTGAAAACGTCGAAGGTTTGTATTCTTCGATGAAGTACTTCCAATCGCTGGATAACCCGAACAACAAAGCCTTCGTCGCAGCATTTAAAGCGAAATACGGCGCGGACAGCGTGATCGGTGACGTAACTCAAGCCGGTTATCTAGGCCCATGGTTGTGGAAAGCAGCGGTTGAAAAAGCCGGAAGCTTCGACGTCGATAAAGTGGTTGCAGCATCGCCTGGTATCGAACTTAAAACTGCACCTGAAGGCTACGTGAAACTTCACGAAAACCATCACCTGTGGTCGAAAGCGCGTATCGCAATATGGCAAAAAGACGGTCAGGCCAAAGTTGTTCACGAGACTGACTTGATCGAGCCGAATCCATTCCCCAAAGGTTATCAATAACCAGCAGTGTGCTTCTCTCAGTGCCTTTATCGAAGGGAGTATTGTGAGAATGTTTGAGAGAGGCGTACAGGCTAATAGTTGATGTAAGCGCAGTGAGCACCGGCCTGAACGGGGGGTGCTCAATGCAAAAACTTGCAACACATAGCTTGAGAATTATTGGTAGAGAAAATTAACGAAGGCTAAAAATTTAACAGCACCAAAAATTAGTGAACAAATGAAATAGGAAATTGGAATTCAGCAAAAGTACGAAAATCCGTAAGACGTAAGTTGTGAAAACGAAAGTCCGAAAGTCCCGAGAATTTTTCGAACGAGGTTAAGGCGATGGGCGGTTACTCAGCATCCGAGCTAATTGATATTTTTTCGATGCAGGCATTCGCCGGTATCAGTTTGTTTTCCGTATTCGTACTGATGGCGCTTGGACTGGCGATTATTTTCGGCCAGATGGGCGTAATTAATATGGCGCATGGCGAATTTCTCACCATCGGTGCGTACAGCACCGTAATGATGTCGAAATTAGCTGAACATTTTCCCGCCATCACCAATGTGTATTTTATTTTCGCGGTAATCGCGGCTTTTATAATTTCATTTATTGTCGGCTATTTAGTCGAGCTGATAATTATTCGACACCTTTATAAGCGACCGCTCGATACGCTGCTGGCGACGTGGGGCTTAAGTCTTATCATGCAGCAATTTTTTCGATCCGCATTCGGCCCGCGCGAAGTCAGCGCTGTATTGCCGGATTGGTTGATGGGGTCATGGTCGTTGCGCGACGGTTTGGATATTCCGATTAACGGTATTTTCGTGCTCGGTCTAACCATCGTGTTATCCGGTTTGGTATTCATCTTTTTATTCCGTTCGCGCTGGGGTTTGAAAGTTCGCGCCACTACGCAAAATCGCATCATGGCCGGTGCGGTCGGTATCGATACCGCAAAAGTGGATCGCACGACATTCGCACTCGGCTGCGGTATTGCAGGCGTTGCTGGCGCAGCATTTACCACAATTGCATCGACCGGTCCCACTAGCGGCTCACTGTATATCGTCGATACCTTCTTGGTGGTTGTGTTCGGCGGTGCTGGTAGTTTGCTCGGCACATTCGCTTCGGCATTTTCGATTGCACAGGCGCAATCAATTCTCGGTTTCTTCTTGAGCGGGTCGATGGCAAAAGTCATCACGCTGGTTGGCGTCGTCGGAATTCTGATGCTGCGACCGGAAGGCCTGTTCACGGTTCGCGTGCGTAAATAAGTCGCACATTTAAAACATTGCGGATGGAGTAGAAGATGAATGCAGTGATGGGAAAATGGCTGGGTGGACGCGAGGGATTTTTGGGTCTAATTATTCTCGCGGTATTGATCATGGTGATCATGCCGCTGGCGTTCGATATTTTCCGTCTTAATTTAATCGGTAAATATCTGACTTATGCATTTGTCGCTGTCGGTCTGGTGATGTGTTGGGGTTACGGCGGTATTCTCAGCTTGGGTCAGGGGATGTTTTTTGGCCTCGGCGGTTATTGCATGGCAATGTTTCTGAAGCTCGAAGCATCCGATCCGATCAGCACCAAAATTCAATCGACACCGGGCATTCCCGATTTCATGGATTGGAATCAAATTACCGAACTGCCGTGGTTTTGGGTGCCATTCCACAGCTTGACGCTGACCATCATTGCCGTGATTTTAGTGCCGGGCGTATTTGCCTACATCATCGGCGCGGCAATGTTTAAGCGACGCGTGAGCGGCGTCTATTTCTCCATCATCACGCAAGCTGTCGCATCGATATTGACGATTTTAATTGTCGGTCAACAAGGTTACACCGGCGGCATTAACGGCATGACCGATTTGCGCACGCTGCTCGGTTGGGATATTCGCAGCGACAGCGCCAAATACATTTTGTATTACGCAAATGCGGTGTTGTTGTTCGGCTGCATTTTATTTGCACGCGCCATTATTGCCTCGAAGCTCGGGAAATTAATGCTGGCGATGCGCGATCGCGAAGACCGCGTGCGTTTCTCTGGCTACGACGTTTCTAGCTTTCAAATATTTATCTTCTGTATCAGCGCGATGATTTCAGCCATTGGCGGCGCGATGTTCACCTTGCAGGTCGGCTTTATGTCGCCGTCGTTTGTCGGCATCGTACCGTCGATCGAAATGGTGATTTTCGCTGCAGTAGGCGGGCGTATGTCATTGATCGGTGCGGTGTACGGCACGCTGCTGGTGAATTTTGGCAAATCGTATTTCTCCGAAAGTTTCCCAACGCTGTGGCTGGTGTTCATGGGCGCACTATTTATCGGCGTGGTAATGGGTTTCCCCAACGGGCTTGCCGGTATTTATGTGAGTTATATCAAGCCGCGCTTTTTTGGTGATAAACGTGGCGTTCCAACAATGCCGGTAACAAGCGAAGAAGCCGTTGCAGTAGAAACAAAATCGATTAACTCCACCGAATCGCTTGGGCATCACAATGCTTCGGTCTGATCAATCATTGTCTTGACGAGGGTGGCAACATGCAATTGGGCGGCGAATCGTATATGAGTTCCACCGAAGCCACGAAGAAAAGAGATTTCGTGCTGACCATCGAAGGATTGACCGTGTCCTTCGATGGCTTCAAAGCTGTCGATGATTTGAATTTATATATCGACAAAAATGAAATACGCGTCGTGATCGGACCCAACGGCGCCGGCAAGACTACAGTGTTGGATTTGATCTGCGGGAAAACTAAAGCGACTTCCGGCAGCATTAAATTCAAGGAAAAAGAATTAACCAAATTGTCCGAATACCAAATCGTGCGCGAGGGTGTCGGCCGGAAATTTCAGAATCCATCGATTTACGAAAACCTCACTGTTTTCGAAAATCTTGAAGTGTCGTATCCGAAAGGCCGCTCTGTATTCGGCGCGCTCGCGTTCAAACGTAGTGCTGAAGTGATTTCGCGTGTTAAAGATATCGCCAAAGAAATTATGTTGGTTGATTTTCTCAATACCGAAGCGGGCTTACTTAGCCACGGCCAGAAGCAGTGGTTGGAAATCGGCATGCTGCTAATTCAAGATCCGGAGCTGCTAATGCTCGACGAGCCAGTGGCGGGCATGAGTGCACGCGAACGCGAATTGACCGGCGATTTATTGAAACGCATTTGCGCGAATCGCTCGGTGATCGTAATTGAGCACGATATGGAATTCGTAAAAGCCATCGCCCATCGGGTTACCGTTTTGCACCAGGGAAAAATTCTGAAAGAAGGTTCGATGGAGGCCGTACAAAAAGATCCGAAAGTGATCGAAGTGTATTTGGGCCATTAATACGCACCTTATGGAAATTCGTTAAGCCGAGGTTGTCATGCTAAAGGTTGAAAATCTTGCGGTCAGTTACGGGCAAAGCCAAATTATTCGCGATCTGTCGTTTGAGGCGAAGCCTAAAGAAACGCTCGCCATCATGGGGCGCAACGGCATGGGCAAAACCACGCTGTTTAAAGCGTTGATGGGTGTGCTGCCGAGCAAAGGCGGCAAAGTTGCGGTAGCGGACAAAGATGTTAGCGGCATGCCGAGTTACAAGCGCGTCGAAAACGGCATCGCATTTGTGCCGCAGGGGCGGATGATATTCCCCACATTAACCGTGCTCGAAAATATCGAGACCGGTCTTGAAACTGCGAAAGTAAAACAGGTATCTGACGATATTTACGCGTTGTTCCCGGTGCTGTTCGATATGCGCAAGCGCAAGGGCGGCAATTTATCCGGTGGCCAACAGCAGCAGTTGGCTATTGCGCGTGCATTGGCTTCCGAACCGAAAGTGTTATTGCTCGACGAGCCTACCGAAGGTATTCAGCCTTCGATCATTAAAGATATCGCTAAAGCGTTGAACGAAATTCGGCGCATGCGCGATATCACGATTATTGTTTCCGAGCAGGTATTAAGCTTTACATTGGAGGTGGCTGATCGACTGTTAGTGATTGAGCGCGGTAGTTTTGTGCATGAAGATTTAAGAGCGGATGTAGATGCGGCGAAAATCACCGCTTATCTTTCGGTGTGATGTTTATTGGCCTATGTAGTGTTCTGTGAATAGTGTTTGGCGGGTTTTTTTGGACTACCCGCGTTGTTTCGACGCCAGGGTAGTCCCGTTTTAATTTTATATTTTCTTTAATCTTCCGAAAAAATAATTCACAAAGCGGATTTAATTTTACGGCGCGCGCGGATTTCGCAATTAAGCGAGTTTCGCCAATCGATAGCGCAATTGCCGTAGTGTCATGCCCATCAGCTCCGCGGCGCGCGTTTGATTACCGCCAGTGCGCTGTAATGTCGCCATAATATTTTCCAGATCCGCCAATTCGACCCGAATATAGGGGCGATAGCGTGTTTCCTGATCATCTATTTTATTTCTGGCAGCGTTGACGCTTCCCGGTAGTGGCAGCTGAGTTACATTGCTGGCCGTATGCGTTTGCTGTGGATGCAATTGGCTTTCATGCTGCAACAGCTGATCGATAAATTCGATCGTCAACAATGAATTTTCCGATTGCAGCACCGCGCGTTCGAGCAAGTTTTGTAGTTGGCGAATATTGCCGGGCCACGAATAATTTTGCAGGCGCTCAATCGCGCCGGCGGTAAAGCTCATTTGCCGTCGATACATACCTTGGTAGCGTTCGATAAAATAATTGGCCAGCAGCGGAATATCGCTGATGCGTTCGCGCAATGGCGGCAGAGTAATTGGAATAACATTAAGACGGAAAAATAAATCGAGTCGGAATTCGCCGGATTCGACGGCTTGCTTCAAGTTCACATGCGTCGCAGTAATAATACGGAAATCCACATCGACAGGCTTCTCGCTACCAACCGGTTGGACCTGGCGATCCTGTAACACGCGTAATAATTTTACTTGCAGATTAACTGGCATATCGCCGATCTCATCGAGAAACAAGGTGCCGCCATCGGCTTGTTGTAGCTTCCCTTTCTTGTTTTTGTGCGCGCCGGTGAAACTGCCTTTTTCGTGACCGAACAGCTCTGACTCCAGCAGTTGATCTGGAATTGCCGCGCAATTGAGCGGAATGTACGCGCCGCGTTGACGATTGCTGAGCTTGTGCGCCATCGCGGCGAACATTTCTTTGCCGGTGCCCGATTCGCCCAATAATAAAATCGGTGCATTGCTGTTTTTTGCGTTGTCGATTTGCTTGACCGCAGCGATCAGCGATTCGCTGGTACCGATGATGCCGTTGGCCGCGCACAGTTGATGCAGGCGCGCTGATTCCTGATTGAGCGATTCGATGCTGACGTGGTATTGCACCGGCTGACAGATTTGCAGCAACACCGATCCCACCATTGATGCCACCACGCGCAATAAATCAACGTCGTGCGAATACAATCGTGATGTGTGCGTGAGGCGTTGTACCGACAACACGCCGAGCGTTTTGCCATCGGCGAGAATCGGTACCGAGATAAAGCCGATGCCCTGCAAGCTGCCGTTAATCGGCTCTGCAATACGCGTCAGGAAAAATGGCTCGTCGCTAATATCCGTTGCCAAAGCCGGCTGCCCCGTGCGCCATACCGAGCCGGTTATACCCTGATCGAAAGCAACGTTGTAATCGCTATTTTTCAAACGCTCTTTATTTAATCCGTAGGAATAGGCGGGTTGCAGCGCGTTGGCGGTGTAATTTGGCAGCAGCACGCGGCCGTAATAAAGCTGCGCCCATTCCGATAATAATCGCAGTATTTGCGTTATTTTTTGTTCGGAGGGGGAAGCCTTGGTGAGTACGCGTGTGGCTTCTAGAATCAAAGCCTCATTGATCTGCAGATGTTCCAGATGCGGGTTTGCCATTGTTGGGTTTCCTAAAGGCTTGATCCACTCGGACCCTAATGATTAAGCAAGCGGCGTGCCTCGCATTCAATAACAGAGCTGCAGCGCGCCCTACGCCGCGCGAGAAAAACTGTGTGAAAAAATTCGTTGGATAAATTTGAAATTGCGTGAGCGTTAACAGCGCGCGATGTATGTCATTGGTATCAGCATGGTGCGTCGTGAATTTTAATTTCATCGCCGTGGCTCGAAATTAGCATGCGCTGGGTCAGGTAATCCTCAACAACACAGAAAATTAACGAGGTGAAAGACGTGCAAAGCATCGACGATTTTTATTCGTTAACGCTGAGTAATTTGATGCGGCGCAATTTTATTTTTCGCGCCAATAGCGGCGTTGCGTATTGAATGCCACGTCCAACGTATTTTGAAGAGCACTCCGATTCGTCCGGTTCTGGTGCAGCCTTTGCTACATCAAAGGTGCCGCTGCCGACCGCATGGCGCGCAGACTTGTATTTACGTTTCGCGCTCCAAAAACAGCGCACCGTTTTGGTGAGGCGCGAGCATAGTGGTCCGCTTGTGGTGCAAAAGGCGCTATATCCCGAAGGCGATGGCGTGTGTCACGCGATCATCGTGCATCCACCCGGTGGTATTGCCGGCGGTGACGAGCTGCAGTTGCGTGTCGATAACGACGAAGCCGCGCATGCGCTGTTGACCACGCCCGGCGCCGGCAAATGGTACAAGGCCAATGGCCGTGAAGCGGCGCAGCATTTGAATTTCGTGGTCGCAAACAACGCTGTGTTGGAGTGGCTGCCGCAAGAAACAATTTTGTTTGATGCAGCGCGCGCCAAAATGCAAACGCGCGTGAAATTGAATGGCGATGCGCGTTACGCGGGCTGGGAAATTTTATGTTTCGGGCGTCGCGCCGCCGGTGAAAAATTTATAGAAGGCGCGCTGAGGCAGTCGACGCAAATTGAGCGCGACGGCGTATTGATCTGGAATGAGTGCGCGGTACTCAACGCGGGCGATCGGGTAATGACCTCGCCGATTGGAATGAATAACGCAACGGTTAACGCGACCTTTATTGTTGCAGCCGGGGCTATGCCAGCTGCGCTATTGGATGCATGTCGCGCGGTAATGCCAACAGCTAAACACACAGCTACAGCGGGTACTGAAAACTTTGGTGTAAGCGCGTTGCCGGAAATTTTTGCCGCGCGTTATCTCGGCGACAGCACCGAACAGGCGCGCACTTATTTCGAAACACTGTGGGCATTATTAAGACCGTGGTACGCCAATAGGCCGATGCAGCGGCCACGTATCTGGAGCACGTGATACAGGCGGAAACCATGCAGCGATGAAAAAACGATGAAAAAAATAGCGAGCGTCGAACGATGGAATTAACTCCGCGTGAAAAAGATAAATTATTAATTTTCACCGCAGCGCTATTAGCCGAACGTCGCAAAGCACGCGGATTGAAATTGAATTACCCAGAAGCAGTGGCATTTATCAGTGCGGCAATTATGGAAGGTGCGCGCGATGGCATGACTGTCGCGCAATTAATGGGACATGGTGCGACATTGTTATCGCGTGACGATGTGATGGACGGCATCGCAGAAATGATTCCCGACATTCAGGTGGAAGCAACATTTCCCGACGGCACCAAATTGGTGACGGTGCATCACCCAATCCCCTAACGGACGCAGTCTTTTAATCGTTTTCATGGTGAAGAGAGCTATTAAATGATCCCAGGTGAAATGCAAATCGTACCCGGCGAGATCGAATTAAATGTCGGTCGCGCCACCGCGGAAATCGAAGTCGCCAATACCGGCGATAGACCGATTCAGGTTGGATCGCATTACCATTTTTTTGAAACGAACGATGCGCTGACATTCGATCGCAAGCTGGCGTACGGCTTTCGACTCGACATTGCGGCGGGTACCGCCGTGCGTTTCGAGCCGGGTCAAACGCGCACGGTGCAGTTGGTTGCACTGGCAGGCAAGCGTGAAGTGTATGGGTTCGCCGGGCGCGTGATGGGCCCGCTTAAATAGTTGGTCCGATCAAATGGCGCCATCAAAAAAGCTCAGCGAAAAAAGCACAGCAAAAAACAAAGCGGAAAGTACGCGCAGAAATTAATGCACCAATTGACGTGAAGTGAAAACGCCATGAGTAGAAAAATTACACGGCAAGCTTACGCGGAAATGTTCGGCCCCACGGTCGGCGATAAAGTGCGACTGGCCGATACTGAGTTATGGATTGAAGTCGAAAAAGATTTCACGATCTACGGCGAGGAAGTGAAATTCGGCGGCGGCAAAGTTATTCGCGATGGCATGGGCCAAGGCCAATTGCTCGCAGCGCAAGTAGCCGATACGGTCATCACCAATGCATTAATCGTCGATCACTGGGGCATCGTCAAAGCCGACATCGGCATTAAAGAAGGAAAAATCGTTGCCATCGGTAAAGCGGGCAACAGCGATATTCAACCGGGTGTCACCATAGAAATCGGCGCCGGCACCGAAATCATCGCCGGTGAAGGTTCGATCATTACTGCCGGCGGCATCGATTCACATATTCATTTTATTTGTCCGCAGCAAATCGAAGAAGCATTGATGTCGGGCGTCACCACGATGATCGGCGGCGGCACTGGCCCTGCGACTGGAACATTCGCGACCACTTGCACACCCGGGCCGTGGTATATGCATCGCATGCTGCAAGCGGCCGATGCATTTCCAATGAACTTAGGTTTTCTCGGCAAAGGCAATGCGAGTTTACCGCAGCCGTTGCTCGAACAAATTGAAGCCGGCGCCATCGGTTTGAAATTGCATGAGGATTGGGGCACGACGCCAGCGGCTATCGATAATTGTTTGAGCGTGGCCGAAGCGACCGATACGCAAGTGGCGATTCATTCCGATACGTTGAACGAATCCGGTTTTGTCGAAACCACGATTGCCGCGTTTAAAAATCGCACCATTCATACATTTCACACCGAAGGCGCCGGTGGCGGTCACGCGCCCGACATTATTAAAGCGGCCGGTTATCCGAATGTGTTGCCATCGTCGACTAATCCAACGCGGCCTTACACCGTCAATACCATCGACGAACATCTCGATATGTTGATGGTGTGTCATCACCTCGATCCCGCCATTGCCGAAGATATTGCATTCGCCGAATCGCGTATTCGCCGCGAGACAATTGCAGCGGAAGATATTCTGCACGACCTCGGCGCGTTCTCGATGATGTCGTCAGATTCGCAAGCGATGGGACGCGTCGGTGAAGTGATTATTCGCACCTGGCAAACCGCGCACAAAATGAAATTGCAACGCGGCCCGCTGAAAGAAGATACGGCGGGTAACGATAATTTTCGCGTTAAACGCTACATCGCTAAATACACGATTAATCCGGCGCTCACGCACGGCGTTGCGCACACGGTCGGCTCGATCGAAATCGGTAAGCTTGCTGATCTGGTGTTATGGAAGCCTGCATTTTTTGGCGTAAAACCCTCGCTAATTATTAAAGGTGGATTTATCGCCGCCGCTGCAATGGGCGATCCCAACGCATCGATTCCTACACCGCAGCCGGTGCACTATCGACCGATGTTCGCCGCGTTTGGTGGCGGCTTAAAAACATCGGTGACATTCGTATCGCAAGCCGCGTTAAAAAATCCTGCAGTCGCCGCACTGAATTTGCAAAAACCCTTAGTGGCGGTAAGCGGCACGCGCACGCTGCGCAAGTCCGACATGATTCACAACAATTATCAGCCGGTCATCGACGTCGACCCGGAAACCTATTTGGTGCGCGCCGATGGTGAACTACTTACCTGCGAGCCGGCCGAGTCATTGCCAATGACGCAGCGGTATTTTTTGTTTTAAAAAATTCCCCTCAATCCCCCTTTGATTAAAGGGGGAGGTTGGTTGGGCAGTTGCTTAAGGCGGAGTGCACGAACGAGTGTTGTCGAATGACAGAGCAAGACGCGTGGCACGTTAATTCCCCCGTTGAAAACGGTGGGCTAGGGGGATTTTTTTAGACAAAACTTCCCTGCATCCCTTTTTAATTAAATTGGGAAATTGACATCAGTTATGAAAAGTTAAATGCGGAAACCCAACGAATGCTGACGATGCTGTTAACCATTACTCAACGCATGGCGCCGGGAAAAGAATTCGACGAGCGTTTGGTTTTGCCATTCGATCAGCGTCAAAAAAGTCGTCTGCGCGTGCGTTTGGAATCGGGCATCGAGGCGGCGCTGCAATTAGAGCGCGGCACCATTTTGCGCGGTGGTGATCGTCTGCGTTCTGGCGACGGTCGCATCGTGTTGGTGGTGGCTGCCGATGAGCCGGTGCTGCGTGTGACTGCATCCAGCGCGCAGCAATTAATGCGTGCGACGTATCACTTGGGCAATCGCCATGTGCCGCTGCAAATTGGCGACGGCTGGTTGCACCTCGAACAGGATCACGTGTTAAAAGATATGTTGCTGGGTTTGGACATGACTGTGCACGAACAACTCGCGCCCTTCGAACCGGAGGCGGGAGCATACGGCGG
>JAQGNY010000013.1 GCA_028293825.1 Verrucomicrobiaceae bacterium | reverse complement strand
GATAATAGGAACGTTAATCGCACCTTTGAATTCACGATCATTGTAGTTACCGACCGCACCGGAAAGCTCCCCACCGAATTTATATGTCGGTGCTGCAGGTGTATAAAGCACTGCACCACCGAGCGTATTACGTCCGAACAACGTACCTTGTGGAACTTTCAAAACCTGTACGGAAGCAAGGTCGTATTCGGGATCCGCGCTTCCGAATGCCACTTCCGGAACTTCCGCAAAATAGGTAATAACCGCCGGCGCACTCGGACCTGACAACGCTTTACCTTGACCACGAATAGAATATATAACGTTCTGACGCCCACCAGAGCCGCTTAAGTACACACCCGGAGTTGCAAATTGCACGTCTTCCGTCGACGTAATATTTTTCTGGCGCAATGCTTCAGCACTTAACGCCACTACAGATACGGGCACCGATTGAATACTTTCCGATTCACGGCGTGCAGTAACTTGAACCTCATCAAGCTTTACACGCGTATCTCCCGTGGGCGCGGCAGTCTGTGCATTGACCGAGACCGCGAATGCGAATGACGCTGAGGCCACCGCCGTCATCGAAACCAGTTTGGTGTGAAATGACTTCATTATGGTTTTCTCCAGTTATAGATAAGTGTCGTTGCTTTATTGCTTTTGTTTTTTTTGGGCTTTCTATTTTTTAATTTTTTTAACTTCAGTTTTTACTTCTATTTTTATTTATCTTTTCTTTTTATTTTTTATTTTTTTACACGCCGCAGCGCCCTTGCTGCAATAAACTCGGCCTCCTAAAACTTTCCGTAAAACATGTCCATAGCCTGCGATACACCTTCAACACGTTGACGTCGCACGGCATTGGATTGGAATGGATCGATAGAGCTTTCATCGGAACCGAAAATCAATGTAGGGCCTTTTCGAATCGCTGCGACTGCGGCAGATGCAACTTGTTGCGGTGTTGGCACATCGCCGACGCTTTCGAATGGAATATTGTGTTTCTTCAACACGCCTTTAAACGTTTCCGTACTGGCGGTAACGAAGACTAAATTCAATACATCGATATTGTGCGGCGACAGCTCCGCCCACAACGATTCGCCAAGATTTAAACCGAATGCTTTCGTCGCGGTGTACATGCCGACCCGCGCGCCGCCGCCGAACGATGCAATCGAGCTGACCAGCAACATGCCGCCGCGACCCGCTTTCAACATCCGTTCGCCGAAGGTGTAACACGTTGACATGTAGGTGTTTACGTTGCGACGCACCAATGCCTCCCAATCGGATAATGGCAAGTCGTTAAATCGTTTACCGGAAGTGTCGGCACCCGCGTTGAAAACTAATAAACCGATTTCGCGATCGCCGACCGCGGCAAGTATTTTTGCGGTCGCATCGGTGGTGCTTAAATCAATCGAGACAGGAATTGCTTCAACGCCGTAACGCGAGGTTAATTCGCTCGCCAGCGTTTCCAGTGGCGGCAATCGGCGCGCAATTAAAATGCAATGAATAC
Organism: Verrucomicrobiaceae bacterium; assembly: GCA_028293825.1. Classification (GTDB taxonomy): domain Bacteria; phylum Pseudomonadota; class Gammaproteobacteria; order Pseudomonadales; family CAMLJR01; genus CAMLJR01. The sequence continues at coordinate 23,675 of JAQGNY010000013.1, read as the reverse complement.
CGGCGGCGGCAGCATTGCGCGCGAACTCTGCGCCTAAACCATCGGAAGCGCCGGCAATTACAGCCCAGGGACCATGACGCTCGCTCGAAAAACCTTCTTTAGTTGTTTGCGTTACTGCATTACCGCTCACGGAAACCTCGGCTCATTAAAATTATTTATTCAGGGCTTGCTGCATAAAATTAAACAGATCGTAGGTGTGCGGTTGATGCGCAAGACCGCCGCCATCGCAACAGAAATTCTGACCGGTGATATAACCGGCTTCTTCCGATGCTAAAAACGCAACCAGCGCGGCAATGTCTTCAGGCCGACCGAGACGCTTGGTTAACACGTGATGCGAAATAATATTGATCAGCTCGGGAACAATTTTTTCCGCTGCTGGCGTCACGATCAACCCCGGTGAAATAGCGTTACAGCGAATGCCGTCACGGCCATGTTGCGTCGCGACATATTTGGTCATCGCGATAATGCCGCCCTTCGAGGTGCCGTACGCAATGCGACTCAAATCACCCGCCATGCCAGAGCCCGATGCGGTATTCACAATCGCGCCGCCGCCATTTTTAATCATGTGCGGAATCGCGTATTTGCAACCGGCTAAATAGCTGCGCAAATTAATATCGAGCGTGAGGTCCCAAATTTCGAACGGAATATCGGTTGCGGTTGTATCTTGATGTTGCAGCTCGGAAGTGAGCGCTGCATTGTTGTGCAAAATATCGATGCGGCCGAAGTGTTCGGCAGCGCCATCGATCATCGCTTTTATCGAATCGGTATCTTCCGCCTGGCAAGCGATGGCGATAGCGCGATCGCCAAACTCACTCGCGACTTCGCGCGCGCGGTCTTCATTGATGTCGGCAATAACAACTTTCGCACCTTCCGCCACTAAGCGACGTGCTGTTGCCGCGCCGATGCCACCAGCGCCGCCGGTAATGATCGCGACTTTATCTTCAAGTCTACGCATATTATTAATTCTCCTGATTTGCACATTTCTAACCTGAATATCGAATTCAGGCGGCACGCCCTGCGCGGTAATGGTCAGGTAACGCAATATGCTGAAAAGCCCTGCTGGAAAAACAGGTCCGAGTCTTTGTTGTTATAAATCTTTCTGACATTTGACTGACGCGGCTGCAGCGTCACGCGTGGGCTTTAATTTTTCTACTATTGATCATTAGTGTTTTAAGTAGGAATGCGAACTTACGCGTCGGAAAAAGATACACCCGTCGTATTAAAGCAAACAACGGAATTTATTTGATCACTTGTCAAATAGAGGCGCTTTGCGAATTGGTAAAAAATCGGAACACGCTGAAGCTGCTGAAACTACGGTGTGAAACAGCATTCGCCGAATGGAGATTAATTTTACGCAATCGGACAATTGCGGACGTGAACACGCCCGCACCGTGGAAAACGCGCTTATTTTTGAATTTCAGGGTAGTAGTTTTCGGCACCGATTTTACGTACATCGGCCAGCCAATCGCCGTCATACGCAGCGGTTGGACCTTGGCGACCCGGGTCTTCGATGTCCCACGCTTGTCGTTTATACGTCCAATTATCCGGGTGCAGACGATGCGCTTCGCGCCAATGCAGCACCGCGCCGGCATGATCGTCGTTGCGATGCAAATGTTGGCCAAGCTCGAAATAAGCGGCAGCGCGCGCGGTATCGGCTGAACGTGGATGCGAGCGACGAATCACTTCTTCCGGCGACAGCACGTATTTACTTTGCGCGCCGTTCTCGACCCAATCCTTGATCATTTCGTAATAAATCGCCGCTTCAAAACGAATCTGCCGCACCTGCTCGATCATTTCGAGATGACGCCCGGTCATGCCGGTCGAGTCCCACTCCGTTACGTGCGTGCGGCCCGGCCATGCGGGCTCCGCAGGACGCACGATAATGCCTTCTTCATTGATCCAGACACCGTTCGGCACATTGACGACGCCGAATAATTCGTCGACCACATGCGCCTGGTCAATCAATGAAGGATGTTCGGGCTTGGCGATTTCGATCCATTGCCGCGCGGCTTTTTCGCCATCGGTATCGAGCGCCACAGTGACGATCTCAATGCCTTTAGCGTGCAGCTCAGCGCGAATGTCCTGCCATAAATTCAAATCGGTGCGACAGCCGCACCACGACGCCCACGTTACCAGCACAACCTTTTTTCCACGCAGACTCGATAGGTGAAACAAATTGCCGTCGAGATCGGGCAGCACCAATTCGGGCGCAACCGCAGTAGTTAACGCACGTCCGGTGGTACTTGATTCAGGGCCTAGCGCCCAAATGCCATTGGCGGCATCTGCAATCAATGGCATGCCGAGACGTTCGCTAATTACATTCGCATCGAGCAAACCATCGGTGCGGCGCGCATTGGCTGGCAATGGCACGCACGCTTCACCTTTGCATGCGCCCTGCGGTTTGATCGCCCAACCGGTACGCGCCTCAAATTCTTTAGGATCAATTGCGAGTGACGTCAGAATCATGCGCCGGTGCCCTCTTGTAGTTTATTCATCTGCTCGCTGGTTAAACCGAGCTGGCGCGCGATATCGCCCGAATCCCAATACTCGCGCCACGAAGTGATTTTGTTATCGGCATTGAATTCAAAAACAGCGGCAACGGAGGAATAAATGCGTTTGTCGTGATCAAGCATCGTGACGTGATCGCGACGCTCGGTGAAGACGTAACGGTCGGATGAAGCCATGGCGAGAATTTCACAGTCGCACTCTTTGTAGTGGCCAAACTGACGCATCAATTCAGCTTTAATTGCAGCACGGCCCTCGAGCGGCTTGGTGGTCGGCACCAGCGTGTGATAAATCGCGCCATCGGCAAAGAATTCCAGCGCCTCATTCAGGCTCGCTTCGCTGGTGCTATGAAACAACTTTAAAACTCGCAACACTTTTTCTTCGTTGGCCGCAGACATGGTGCGCTCCGATTTCGTTATTGTGTGGAGCGCTTTATACCGCGCCGTCATTTTTTAGGTCAAGCTCCTTAAGGAATATTACTTATTTCAAGTAAAACGGCTAACGCAGGAATAACCGACCAGTCTTTAAAAAAGTAGCTGATACGGAAGTTACAACGATGGGCGGGAATTAATACCGATAAATAATCTGCTTATTGGCGTAACGTACGTGCCGCTTTTGCGGGCATTTCTTCTTGCGCGACAGCGCTTTTTGTTCGTGCGGCACGTGTGCGTTTTACTGCAGGCGCGGCAGCCGTGATTGGAAATGCAATGCGCGGCGGAAATGGCGCATCGATCACGCGAATCACATTTTGCAGCACGTCGTTCCAAAACACTTCGTGCGACGCATAAGGATTGTGTTCGAGCGTGCTGAAATAACGCCACTCACCGACACCATCGAGAAAAACGCCAATTGCCAATCGAATCCGCGCTTCAAAAACATAAATGGGCAATGCGGAAAAACAATCCTGCACGCGTTTGAGAATATCGGTCGCCACTGGCGAAGCCGCAGCGGCACCGAAGAAGGAGCGCTCGGCCAAGTGCAGCGTGCGTAAATTAAATTCCGAATACGCTTCCAGCGCTTGATCGTCCATCACCGATAACAGCGGCAAAAATAAAGCCGCCAACAATTTTTTATAATTGCCACGCTCGGTTGTCGACAACACCTCCAATGCTTGCCGCCGCGCTCTATCAAGCGCCGGCATCCGCATTTCGTAAACGGCTTCGACCAAACCCTGCTTCGAACCAAAGTAATGCTGCACGGCCGATTTATTGCGCTGCCCCGCTGCCATCAATAATTGCCGGATCGAAACGCCATCGACGCCCCGTTTGCCGAACAAACGTTCGGCTGTGAGCATCAATTGTTGAGCGCCTTTCGGATAATCGTCGAACTGTGGTTTCAAAATAGGAACCTTACGCGGCAAAAATATTCGGTGATAATTTCTTCATGGAAAATGACGTCGAAAAAAGAAGCCTAATAAAACCACTTCGTTAACAATCATTTCGCTGACATTGTTTTCGCTGCCGAGAATGGCTTGACTGAAAATATTTTGTTCACGGCGACTCGGCGAATTATACAGATCCCGCCGGTGGATTGATCCGGGCGCCCTATCGATTAGCCGCCGCTCTTTATCTCAAACCCGACCACTGCTTGAAACCTGTTTGACTGTTCGTGAAAAAACGACGCTTGCGAGCGCGCGGCAAAAATGGTCCCATTATCGGATAACTAATGCGGCGACTCGATTGCCGCTGGTCCCCCTTAAATCATCCCCCGTAAATCAATCGCCGATTTAAGGGCATTTTCGCAGAGGAATTCCAATGGGCAGATTAGAAGGCAAAGTCGCGATCGTCACTGGCGCGGGCTCCGGTATCGGTGAAGCCACCGCACAATTATTCGCAAGCCACGGCGCCAAAGTAGTGGTAGCGGGTCGTCGTCTCGATACCGTCGAGCGCGTTGCCGACGGCATTAGAGCCGCAGGCGGCGATGCCGTTGCGGTCGCTGGCGATCTCGGCAGCGAGGCGGAAATCAAATTAATGGTCGAGCAGGCGCTCGATACTTACGGCGGTCGCATCGACATCCTGCACAACAATGCCGCCATCACCAACATGGAAATCATGTCGCAAGATAAAGACGTCGTGAATCTCGATGTCGAAATATTCGATCGCACGATGGCAGTGAATTTACGCGGCCCGCTGCTGTTTTCGAAATACGTATTGCCGCACATGCTTAAGCAAGGTCAGGGCTCCGTCATCATGACCGGTTCCGGACGCGGCCTGCAGGGCGAGCCCGAATATACTTCTTACGGTGTTTCGAAAGCGGGTCTGACCAATTTGATGCGCAATATCGCGGCGCAATACGGCAAGCAAGGCATTCGCTGCAATATCATTATCGTCGGCTTTGTTTTGAGCGAAGCAGCCCGCTCCGGCTTTCCGCAAAATCTGCGCGAAATTATCGAACGCCATCATTTGACGCCCTATATCGGCGAGCCGAAAGATATTGCGAACGCCGCATTATTTTTAGCGTCGGAAGAATCGCGCTTCGTCACCGGTCACGAATTATTCGTCGACGGCGGTATCACCAGCCATTCCGCGGCGTATGCCGATTTCGTGCAATTGCATAAAGATGGCGTGATTTAATTTTTCGATTTTTTTATTCGGTAGTTTTAAAAATACGAGCGCATTTTATTGTTATCGCGCTCGTATTCGATCCACTTTATGCCTAAAAACCTTTCAACTATTTTTAACCGAGCTGCGCCAACACTTCGCCCACATACGGTTGATGGGTCGTAATCCCGCCATCCACCGAAATTAATTGCCCCGTCACAAAACTCGAATCGTCCGATGCCAGAAATACCACGGCCTTGGCAATATCATCCGGTGCGCCCAAACGCGGCAACAGTGTGTGTTTTTCGAGAAGTGCCAATTGTTCCGCACCCATCATCGAGCGCGACAACGGCGTTAAAATCAATCCCGGTAAAATCGCGTTGCAGCGAATATTCCGTTTGCCGAATTGCGCAGCAGTGTTGCGCGTCAACGCATTTACCGCGCTTTTCGAGGCCGAATACGCCGGATTAAAAACATCGCCCAAAATCGATACGCCGGAGCTCATATTGATAATCGAGCCGCGCCCGGCTTCAATCATCGCCGCGACGCAGTGTTTGGTCATCAGCATGGTGCCGCGGGTATTTACCGCAAATGCGCTATCCCACACTGCTGTTTCGAGCTGCTGAATGGGACCATCGGCCGCCATTTGCGCCGAGCGCGTATCGGCCGCGTTGTTGTGCAGAATATCGATACGACCGTAACGTTCCAGCACTGCAGCGACCAGCGTGCGCACGCTGTCCTCTTCGAGCAAATTCAGCGGATGCGCAAATGCTTCGCCACCGGCATCACGAATTTCCTGCGCGACACGTTTTGCGCCGTCGATATTAATATCTGCCAGCACAACCTGCGCGCCTTCGCTCGCCAATGCTTTTGCACACGCTTCGCCAATGTTCGCGCCGGAGCCGGTGACAATAGCCACCCGCCCTTCCAGTTTTTTTGTCATTGTGATTTCACTCTGTTAAGCGGCAGCGCCCGAACGATTTCACGCGCTGCCATTTTAAAGATTTGCCAATTACATGCTCAGCCCAGCAGCAGTTTCCACGTATCGAGATCTTCGCCTGCGGTGAAAAAGCGCTCGTTCATCGGCAGGCCGCTCTGGCCCCAGTGGTCCATGTTTGCCACCCACGCCTGCATGCCGTAAATGATCCAGCGCCGATAACTCGCGAAGAAATCGTCGAAACTCGGTACGCCCTGCACACCGGTCGCCAACAGCGCTTCGCGGTAGTGTTTGATCAAAGCAATTTCGTTGGCGCGTCGTTCTTCAATGGTCAGCGAGCCGACCATAAAATAAGTGAGATCGCGAAACGGCCGACCTTTGCGTACCAATTGCCAATCGAGCCACATGCGCTCGCCGTCTTTTTTCAAATAGGTATTGCCAAGATGACAATCGCCCAGATTCAGACAGTAAGGATCGCTCAGTGAATTTTCCCAGTCAGCGAGCGCATCGAACGCTTTTTGCAAACGCGTTGGATCGTCGAGCAGCGCTTGCGGCAATACCGCGCGAAATTTGGGATCGGCCAAATTAATCTGAATGTATTCCCACATGATGCGAATCTGATCGTTGTCGATCGGCGTATTCATCGATTTCGGCAACCATGCGTGCTGGTCGAGAATCGGGCTGTTCCACAGATCGCCGTGCAGTTGCGCAAGACCTTTTAACGCACTGGCCACGCCGTCGACGCCAGTGTGTTGTGTGCTGTGGCCGAAGGTACCGCCCAGTTCGGTGAGGTCTTCAAGAATGATCAAGCCGTGACCTTTGCCGTCATCGTCCCAATCGGCGTAATAACAAACCGGTGTCGGCACGGTCATTTCATCGCGCAGAAAATGGTAGAAACGCGCTTCGAGTTCGCAAATATCGACGTCCGCAAACGCGCCGGAATAATTCGATTTCAAACACACCTGACGTGGAATACCCGCCGCGCGACCGGCATCGTTCAAATCCAGCGCGATGCGCATTTTAGTGGTGTGACTGTCGAACAATTGCAGCAACTCGATGTTATTGACGACCACGCCGGGATAGCGGTTTTGCAACAGACGCGTCATCCACTCGGGCGTGATTTCGTCGCGGCGCCACGGCAATTTTTCGGTACGGTTCGGATAGGGACGATCACCCGCTTGGGTCTGATTGGTCATAGCTGTCTCCACATCAAATTATTTTTAGAGGGCTTGCGGTGCGCTCGCTTCGACCGTTTGCAAGGTATACGAGATCGGGGCGACACAATGCGTTGCGTTATCTGAACATTTAGTTATCCAGCGGGAATTTACGCGCTCGCCGCGAACTCAAGCAATCATATTCGTTGGACCAAGCGTCCAATAACCCGTAGCGAACCACTTCAACGCCGCGCGCGTGCGATTGATCGAGTGGTTATTTTTCCGATTAGCGCGCTGCGTTTTCTTAAATAACGTTCACTGGATAACACCTGAGCATTCCCGTATGGTTCGCGCCCATATTAAAAGCCGTCATTTAAACCGACAGCAGCCTTAGCGCTGCGGGTTCAAACGGCTAACTCAGTTCACATCGAGGAGAACTTCTTTGCGCCCGGTCTCTGCCGACACTCCGCTGTGGAAAACCTTTCTTATTTTTCTTGGCCCGCTGATGTTGAGCAACATCCTGCAGGCACTGTCGGGCACGCTTAACAATATTTTTATCGGGCAGATGATCGGCGTCGAAGCATTGGCGGCCGTGTCCGCGATCTTTCCGCTGTTATTCTTTTGCATCGCCTTTGTGATGGGCCTGGGCGCCGGCGCGCCGGTGTTGATCGGCCAAGCCTACGGCGCGCGCGAACTCGATAAAGTCAAAGCGGTGGCCGGCACCACGCTGACGGTGGTGATTGTGCTCGGCGTGGCGGTCGCACTTGCCGGTGGCTTCTTTGCCGAGCCACTACTGAGAGTGCTGGGGACACCGGCGAACATCCTCAGCGATGCCACCGCCTATGCGCGCGTCATGTTGATCGCGATGCCGGCGCTGTTTCTATTTTTGCTGGTGACGTCGATGACGCGCGGGGTCGGCGACACCAAAACGCCGCTGATTGCGCTCGCCATTTCCACCACCAGCGGCCTATTGTTAACGCCTTCGCTGATTCGCGGTTGGTTTGGCTTGCCGATGCTGGGCATTCAAAGCGCGGCGGTGGCATCGGTCATCGCCACATTAATTGCGCTGATATGGATTTTTTGGCACATGCGCCGCGCCAAACATCCGCTAGCGCCGGATGCCGAATTACTGCGACATATGTATGTCGATTGGAAAATTCTGCGCGTGGTCTTGCGCATGGGTCTTCCTACCGGTGTGCAAATGATCGTTATGTCGCTCGCCGAAATCGCATTGCTGTCATTCGTGAACCAATTCGGCTCGAATGCCACTGCCGCTTACGGCGCGGTCAATCAGGTTTTGAATTACGTGCAGTTTCCGGCAATGTCGATTGCGATCACAGCGTCCATTCTCGGCGCGCAGGCAATTGGTGGCGGGCAAATTCGACGGCTGCGCGCAATCACGCGCACCGGCATTGCGTTGAACTTTGTCATCACCGGCTCGTTGATTGGACTTGCGTATTTATTCTCGCGCGCAATTATCGGCTGCTTCGTTACCAGTGCCGCCGTTATTGAAATGGCGCAGACGCTGCTGCACATCGTTTTGTGGAGTGTTGTTTTATTCGGCGTTTCGGCGGTGTTGTCCGGCGTCATGCGCGCTAGCGGAACCGTTATTGCGCCAACCGCCATTTCGATCTTAGCGATTATCGCAGTCGAAGTGCCGGTTGCGTACGTGCTAAGCCAACGCATTGGCATTAACGGAATATGGATGGCGTATCCGGTGTTTTTTAGCTCGCTACTCGCGTTGCAGCTGGCGTTTTATTGGTTTATTTGGCGCCATAAAACTATTAGCAAATTGATTTGATAAAACGCTTCTTCGCTTGATAAATACAGCGCTTGTTACGTAGTGATATTTGTTTTTACTTTTATCAGTAAATTAATGAGCGTGGTTTTTTCTTGCGCGCTCAGTCCTTGCAGCGCAGTGGCGGTGACTTCATCGCCAAGCCCCAGAATTTGGCTCTCTAAGCGCTCGGCCTTTGCGGTGGCAACCACACGCAGCGCGCGACGGTCATTCGGATCGTCGATCCGCTTTACCCAACCGCCCTCCTCCATGCGGTCGAGCATTCGCACCACAGTCATCGGCGTTACTTCCAACATATCGGCGAGCTGCGTTTGATTCATCTCGCCGAAATTGCACAAGTACACCACCACGCGACACTGCGCGCGCGGCAAATTAATCCGGCCGCGTGCCTGTTGATCGAATTGCGTACCGATTAAGCGCGCAACATCCGCGACTAAAAATCCGAATCTTTTTTCCAAGCCAGTACTCATTGCTAACTCGTCCTGTTGCTTCTTTTTAAAAGCTTCTTTTAAAAGCTTCTTTTTAGATACTTCTTCTTTAAAATTTCTTCTTTTTAGCCATTTGCTTTTTTTAAAATTGGCCGCTTTAAATCAGTCTGGTTAAATCGAGCATTAGCGTTGACCGACACTGTAGCTGGGCATATAGTAGACTAGCATATGTTTTATGGAACGCGGTTTTTCCATGCCTGAATTAACACCCACAGCCTCACTAAATCGACCGCTGATCACGATCTCCATCATGATGGCGACGTTGATGCAAACGCTCGACAGCACCATCGCGAATGTTGCGTTGCCGCATATGCAGGGTGCGCTCTCCGCCTCGCAAGATGAAATCACCTGGGTACTCACGTCGTACATAGTCGCGGCCGCAATCGCCACACCGCTGACTGGATGGTTGTCCGGTCGGCTCGGTGTTTCGCAGTTGCTGTGCGGCGCCATTATCGGATTTACGCTCGCTTCCATTTGGTGTGGCTGCTCGACTAATCTCGATGAATTAATTTTTGCGCGCCTGTTACAGGGTGTGTGCGGCGCTGCGTTGGTGCCGCTATCGCAAACTATTTTGCTGGGCATTAATCCGAAAGAAAAACACGCGCAGGCAATGTCGATGTGGGGCATGGGCGTTATGGTCGGGCCTATTCTCGGTCCAACGCTCGGCGGCTGGCTGACTGAAAGTTACAACTGGCGCTGGGTATTTTTCGTCAATGTGCCGGTCGGTATTCTGGCATTGGCCGGCGTGCTGGCATCGCTGCCAAAAGGCAAACCGTTGCCCGCGATCAAATTCGATTTCGTCGGTTTCGCCACGCTGGCATTGGCTATTGGCTCACTGCAAATGTTGTTGGATCGCGGCGAACAACTGGATTGGCTGAGCTCGATAGAAATTCGCCTTGAAGCTATCGTTGCAATTCTGAGTTTTTTGGTTTTCATCATTCACACCGCGACGTATGGCAAAGATGCTTTCTTCAAAACCGAATTATTATTCGATAGAAATTTTTTAACCGGCGCGTCGTTCATTTTTTTGGTCGGCGCAATTCTGTACGCGACACGCGCACTACTGCCGCCGATGCTGCAAAATTTGATGGGTTACAACGCATTGAGCGCCGGTTTAGTGACAGCCCCTAGCGGGCTCGGGACAATGGTTGCGATGTTGCTGGTCGGCCGTTTTGTCGGTCGCGTCGATACGCGCTTATTGATGTTAATTGGCCTAATTATCGCCGCGTTCGCCTGCTATCAAATGGCGGGTTACACGCTGGAGATCTCCCAAAGCGATATTATTTGGCCGGGAATTATTCAAGGCTTTGGTCTTGGCTTCGTTTTCGTGCCGCTCAGCACCACGACATTTTCGACATTGCGCACGGAAATGCGCACTGACGGCGCGGCGGTCTATAGTCTTTCGCGAAATATCGGCAGCAGCATCGGCATTTCATCGGTGCAATCGATCATGTCGCACAACACGCAAATCATGCATTCGTCATTGGTGGAACATATTAATTTATCCAATCCAGCACTGGCGGGAGCAGGACCGCTCAACCCCACCACACCGACTGCTGCCGCATTATTGAATTCAGTTATCACGCAGCAAGCGTCGATGATCGCTTATCTCGACGTGTTTAAATTAATGTTTATTATCACACTGTGCGTTATACCGCTGGTGCTGATATTGAAAAAAGCCAAAGCGCCCCCGACCGCAGAAGACGCGCACCTCGCATTGGAATGACGCTTTTGTGCGCTGTAATTTAGCTCGCAGCCAATTGCTCAGTGTGAAAGCGAATATGATCTTCAATAAAAGTCGCAATGAAAAAATAACTATGATCGTACCCAGGTTGATAACGCAGTGTTAATGCTTGACCCGATTGTGTCGCGGCCTGCTTTAATCGATCAGGCATTAATTGATTTTTCAAAAACTCGTCGGCCTCACCCTGATCGATCAAGATCGGATATGGCAATTTCTTTTGCGCGAGCAATGCACTGCTATCGTGTTGCTCCCACGCTGTTCGATCCTCTCCTAAATAAGCACCGAATGCTTTTTCGCCCCACGGACATTTGGTCGGTGCGCAAATGGGTGAAAATGCCGATAACGAGCGATAGCGATCAGGATTTTTCAAGGCGATGGTCAATGCGCCATGCCCGCCCATCGAGTGACCGAATATTCCGCGGCGCGCACCGTCGAGATTAAATTGGCTTTCGATTAAAGCCGGCAACTCATCGACGATGTAATCGTACATGCGAAAATTTACCGACCACGGCGCCGCGGTTGCATTCAAATAAAACCCCGCGCCCTGGCCCAAATCCCAATTCGCATCATCGGCAATAGCGTCGCCGCGCGGACTGGTATCCGGTGCGACGATCGCAACATTGTGCTGCGCCGCGTAACGCTGCGCACCGGCCTTGGTAACAAAATTCTGATCGTTGCAGGTGAGACCTGAAAGCCAATACAAAACCGGCACTGCTTTGTTATCAGCGGCAGCCGGCGGCAAATACAGCGAAACCACCATATCGCTCTTCAATACGCTCGAGCGATGTTGCAATCGGTACTGCACGCCGCCGAATGATTTATTCGAGCTGATAATTTTCAAGCTATCAACCGCCATCAGAACAACACCACCGAACGAATACTTTCGCCGCTATGCATTAACTCAAATGCGTGATTGATTTCATGCAGCGGCATTGTGTGCGTAATAAATTCATCGATCTTAATTTGCCCATCGAGGTATTGCTGCACATAACCCGGCAATTGCGTGCGGCCTTTAACGCCGCCAAACGCGCTGCCACGCCATACGCGTCCAGTGACTAATTGGAACGGACGCGTCGTAATTTCCTGTCCCGCGCCCGCAACGCCGATGATGGTCGATTCGCCCCAGCCTTTGTGACAGCATTCGAGCGCCGCGCGCATCGTATGCGTGTTGCCGATTGCTTCAAAACTGTAATCGACGCCGCCATCGGTTAAATCAACTATTACCTGCTGAATCGGTCGATCGTATTCTTTGGGATTAATGCAGTCGGTGGCGCCGAGCATTTTTGCCATTTCAAATTTTTCGGGATTGATATCGATAACGATAATGCGCGATGCCCGCGCCAGTACTGCGCCTTGAATTACGCTCAGACCAACGCCGCCCAGACCAAACACCGCCACAGTCGAACCGGGCGTCACTTTTGCAGTATTCAACACCGCGCCAATACCGGTGGTAATACCGCAACCGAGTAAACATACTTTATCGAGCGGCGCCGCTTTGTTGATTTTCGCCACGGAAATTTCCGGCAGCACGGTGTATTCGCTAAAGGTCGACGTGCCCATAAAATGAAAAATCTGTTTGCCTTTATATGAAAATCGCGAGGTCTCATCGGGCATTAAACCGCGCCCTTGCGTCGCTCGAATCGCCTGGCACAAGTTAGTTTTCCCGGAGCGACAATATTTGCAATGGCCGCATTCCGGTGTGTACAACGGAATCACATGATCGCCGACGCTAACCGACGTAACGCCGGCACCGATCTCCACAACCACGCCAGCACCCTCGTGGCCGAGAATACACGGGAAAATTCCTTCGGGATCATCGCCGCTCAAGGTGAAGGCGTCGGTATGGCACACGCCGCTGGCGGCGAGCTTCACCATTACCTCACCTGCTTTCGGCCCTTCCAAATCCACTTCATCAATAACCAGCGGCTCACCGGCTGCTAATGCAATTGCTGCGCGCGTTTTCATAATCGCTCCAAATTGTTGAGGGCCGGACAACTACATAACAGTCATAAATGCAGCCGGCGCGGCGGAAAATCAGGGATGCGCAACTATACCACGGCCATTCCTGGACCTTCGCAGCGGCGCTTTTAAGAACACTATTTTACTTGCAGACAATGACAAAAGTTTCACGGCAGTAACGATGCTGCTAGGGTAACCATCATTTATATAATTAATAAAACCGGTGATAGCCATGTCCGCATCAGACAGTAATACCGTTAAAAATTCGAGTGTTCCCGATCACGTGCCAGCCGCGCTGATTTATGACTACGATTATATTTTTGATACGCAATTATTAAACGATCCGCAACAGCGCTTCAAAGCGCTGCATACTGAAGCACCGCCGCTATTTTACGCGCCCTACTATGGCGGTCATTGGGTGGTGACCAATAAAAACATGCTGCAGGAAATTGCGCTCAATCATCAGGATTTTAGTGCGGCTAATTTGATGCTGCCGCCTGCTGAATCTGTCGCCGTGTTAATTCCGGCAACATTCGATCCACCTCAGCACACTGCCTATCGAATGCCATTAAACAAGCATTTTTCACCGCGAGCCGCTGCGGTGCACACTGATTTGATTCGCGCAACCGCTGTTGAGGTAATCGCTAACATCGCCGGCAAGCAGCGCTGCGATTTTCTATTCGATGTGGTTGAAGCTTTTCCGCCGAAGATATTTTTTAAAATTTTGGGGATTCCGCTCGATCGGCTGCGTGAGTTTCGCGAACTTGCACAGAGCTTTATGTCTTCGTCGGAATCTAAAGTCCGTGAAAACGCCTATGCGCGCATTGGCGAAATCGTTAGCGCAACGGTGGCGCAACGCATGGAAAAGGCGGAGGACGATTTAATCAGCGTGCTGGCTCTGCTCGATTTTGGCGAGCGCAAATTAAGCATGGCGGAAATCGTGAATTACGCCGTGCTGTTATTTATCGGTGGCCTCGATACTGTTGTGAATGGACTGTGCTTCGCAGTGCGTTATTTGGCTAACAACCCCGATCTGCAAAAAGAATTGCGCGACGACTCCTCAAAAATCCCGCAGGCGGTTGAAGAACTATTACGCATGCACTCGATTGCGACGCCGCTGCGTACTGCGACCCGCGATTTGAGTTTTCACGGTGTCGATATCCGTCAAGGCGATCAAATCATGCTACTGATCGCAGCGATAAATTACGACCCCACTGCATTTTCCGATCCCGCTAAATTTTGCCCGCACCGTACCGAGCACCATGTGACATTTAATATGGGCGCGCACCGTTGTATCGGCGCCAATCTCGGCCGACTCGAAATGCAAATATTTTTGGAGGAATGGTTAGCGCGCGTTGCGCATTTTGAACTTGATCCAAACGATCTGCCGATCTTTGCCGGCGGCTTTAGTATCACCGTGCGTTCGATGCCTCTATTGCTCGGCTAACGATTCTCACGCTCAGAGCAAGAGCAGGTTTTGATAGCAGCTCTTGCTCTACAAACTATTTATTCGCGGCAAACACTCTCTCATCAATAAATAGAACTGGGATATGACCAACCACTGCAATCCACCAAGAATAGATGGTAGGCGCTAAACCGATTTCTATTCACGTGGGCAATCATCGGTGAGATTAACGAAGGCGGATATCGCAAGCGTTGGTGCTATGAAAATGACACTGAGGCATATGGCGCGCACCTTGATTGGTCGCTCAATGATTTCGAAGGCACACCGTTAGGTTGGCGCCGAGAAATAGTGGATGTGTAAAGAAAAACACAAAAAAATATTTAATGCGTGATGTTATTCACATTCCTGTAACGCATCTATAATATGGATCACGTTGTTAAGCAGGGTATGGAGTCTTCAAGATGCTTAAGGAAAGAATAGAGGGATGGTACAAAGTAGCTATTCTCAATTTTGTTTTATTTGCCCCTTACTTCAATGCAAAAGTTTATCCCGCCTTCTCTCTCGATAAGATAATTGTTCTTCTCTGCATAACCTTTATTGCATCAATGCTTCTTTCAAGAGTTATCTATTGCGTGGTCGCAGTAACTCTAGTTGTCGTTAATATCATATGTCTACATATTGCTTTTCATTGGGGATTACTTGCTTTCAATGAAAGGATTAATATTGGATTAGAATCTCCTCCGCTAGAGATGTTTGAATACCTAAAGACATACTGTTCGACAATAGATGTCTTTATAATCATCCATGCAGTACTCTGCTTATGGGGAATCTGGCACATAGCGCGTAATAGAAAGCCATCTACTTATTGGATGCGTGCGCTTTCAGCAATCCCATTTGTTCTTATTCTACTTCCCATCACTGCAAACCCAAGAGCGCTATCGCTACCAATCATCTCTCTACCATATGAAATTTATGATCAGCCAGTAAGGCATCAACGTTTAGAGAGGAGAAACGCTCTAATCTCTTCGATGCCAGAAAGAAATCTTAATTGCCGGGCAGACTTCAAGAACATCGTTATCGTCATTGGTGAATCAGCCAGTGCCGATCACAATCCATTGTATGGTTATACACATGCAGGAAAGTCAGGACTAAGTGGAGAAGGCTTTACAACGTTCAATGCAATCTCCGGCGCGAACCAAACACGCCTATCTATTCCAATGATGTTAACCAGTGCGTCTGTAGATAACTTTGATGATTTCTATAAATCAGAGTCGATACTCACTGAATTAAAATCCTGTGGCTACGCAACGTATTGGATATCGAACCAACCACAGTCGGGGAGATGGGAGGATAACGTTTCGTCACTTGGCAAAGAGGCTGATATAAGTGTGTACCTCACTGCAAATGCAGCGGCAGATGGGAATCACTTTGATGAAGAATTAGTAGAGCAAGTTAATTTACTGAACAATGGTGATGAGAAGAAAGCGTTTATCGTTCACCTTGCAGGATCTCATTTTGATTATCATCGCCGTTATCCAAAAAGCTTTGCATCACAAGAAGGCCCGATGATAGATATTTATAATTCAACAGTGAGATATACAGACACTGTGTTAACGAGTTTATTCAAAAGCTTCGACAAGGGTAGTTTGCTGTTTGTCTACGCATCGGATCATGGAGAGGTTTTTGATCACGAGATATTTGGACACGGTTTTATTCCGAGCTATCAAGATGAATACCGAGTGCCGCTTATTGCATGGTCCTCAAACCAAGGACAGCTAAAAAAATTACAAGATTATGCGAAAGGCAAAGTAATCAATACAGAATCGTTTAACGATATTCTGGATTACTTAATCGGTCTCGAAAGCACTCCGGCGAAAGTCTCTTTTAGTAATGTGGTATTGCAAGCGTCTTCATCACATCTGGTTTCGTACAGTGAGTTGCGGGATGCAAAGAATCTATAAAGTACAGGCGTAAAAAAGCCCGATTGACTTACATCAACCAGGCAACGCGCATTTAGCATTATTCCTTCACAGGTTTCATAAATTGAATCAAAACATCCATTTTTCTCCAATATTACTTGTGATCTTTTCTTCAGTTTGCTTTAGCTCAAGTTTCGTTACTAGCTCACCTTTCATATCATATTGACGATCTTCGATCTTGCCGATATGTTTGTAATGCGAAATGATGAACGGTACCGGCGAGGCCGGTAATGAATTGTAGATTTTCAAGGTTCATTTCAAAGTTCATTTTTATTTTAAGTTTTTGAATGCGCCAGCAAATGCATCTGTCTTGCGGTCAGAACCTTTTGAAGAACCGAAGAAGAAACTCACGACTTGCTTAGCTAGCAGCAACATATAGCCAACAACGGTCCCAATGAAACCGCTGACCCTACCAATTGTTGATGCGTCTTTAACAACGAGTCCACCATAATTGCGTAAGCGCCATATAGCACACCAAGAACAATACAGATAAAACTCATAAGAATAACAACTCATAACACAAACACTTCCTTACTTCCCGCATCGGCTTTATGCGTATAAATTAAGAAAGACTGCTTATTCTTAAAATCCAAATCCTTTCGTTGAATCCCTAATTCCATCATCCGAACTATGAATGGCTTATATGCATGTGCTCCATTGACTGAAGCTGCTCCGGCGTAACACCTTGGGTAAGTGCCTTCGTCAGCGCCTCCTGAGTGACCGTAGGGTCACCAAGAATAGCTTGCCCTAATATGCTCTCCAAGGGCTGTGGCGAACGCAGGAGCGACAGAGTGTCAGTGAAAGCGATATCTATTCACCCACAACCGCTGTACTGTTGTGGCCGCCATGGATTTTGTCCATTTCGGCAGCCGCTGCGTGCGCTTCGCAATGCATTCCGCCCCTCCTGATTTGCTCAGTATTCATCTCATTCTCACTCATGAGAAATCAGATGACAGCAGCCTACAACACGAAAATAGAAACCCATTCCATCAGCGGTACGTTTTATCAAATTTATTCGCTTAAAAATCGCGATCAATTCGATGACCCCAATGGGGTGGCAGAAAGATCGGGTATTTCATCGGCAATGTGGCCGATATTCGGCATGGTATGGCCGGCTGGATTAGTACTGGCCGAAATTATGAGCACCTACAATATTTCGCAGCTGAAAATTCTCGAACTTGGTTGCGGCCTCGGCTTTGCGAGCCTGATTATCAATGCACGCGGCGGCAATATTACCGCCAGCGATCACCATCCACTGACCGAAACATTCATGACGGAGAATTCGCGGATAAATAGCTTCCCTTCGATCCGCTATCAAGCCTGCGATTGGAGCAACCCCATCACTACGCTGGGAAAATTCGATTTAATAATCGGCAGCGATCTTTTATATGAACCACACCATCCTGAACTACTGGCCCGTTTTATTAATTTACACGCCAACAAAGCGACACAAATAATTATTGTCAATCCAAAGCGACGCCAACAGGCCAATTTTAAACGACGAATGACTACGCTTGGATACAGCACCGCATTTGAAAACTCAAGTGAAAAGCAATTTATCGATCACGGCTTTAAAGGAAAAATATTTACCTTTAGTCGTGTATAACTGCCGTGTCTATTTCTATTAATACAATTCCCATTTTATAAAAAAAACGGGTCACGATTCTTAATGTTGAAATTTATGAATCGCTCAGTGATATATCGCGCATTTAAAGGCTGTAGCGCCTTATTAACAGGCATTATGCTTTATAAATAAGCACATTAAGATCCAACTCCATTCTGTTAAATATCGTAACGCCTTGAAAATTATCGTCGATTTAATTTGAAAACCATTTGGATTGATTTATGCACATTTCAAATTCGCAATAATTTTTCATTACAAAGCGACCCGGTTTAATACTTCTCTGCACCACTAACTTTGAGGGCGGCATAGATGGACGCAAAAACCAACCCGTCACTAAAAAAAACGCTGACCACTTGGCAACTCTGGGGAATAGCGGTCGGCCTAGTGATTTCCGGTGAGTATTTCGGCTGGAGTTATGGCTGGGCTTCGGCAGGCACTATGGGATTTCTTATCACCTCAATTTTTATTGCAGCAATGTACGCCACTTTTATTTTCAGTTTTACCGAGCTGACTACATCAATTCCTCACGCTGGCGGCCCCTACGCTTATAGTCGGCGCGCATTCGGCCCGGTCGGTGGTTATATCGCCGGCGCGGCAACGCTAATCGAATTTGTGTTTGCACCACCGGCTATTTCTCTGGCGATTGGCGCTTATCTCAACGTGCAATTTCCCGCGCTCGATCCGAAAGTTGCTGCAGTGGGTGCCTATTTAATATTTATGACGCTGAATATTATCGGCGTACAAATTGCCGCTACATTTGAACTGGTGGTAACGGTACTCGCCATTTTTGAATTGCTGGTTTTCATGGGCGTTGTCTCGCCAGGATTTTCGATTGCTAATTTCGCCAAAGGCGGTTGGTCCGGGCAGGATAGCTTCAGTCTCGCCGCAATACCCGGCATGTTCGCGGCGATACCGTTTGCGATTTGGTTTTTCCTGGCAATCGAAGGGGTCGCAATGGCCGCCGAAGAGGCGAAAGATCCGAAACGATCGATCCCTATTGCCTACATTGCCGGCATTCTCACATTGCTTGCGCTGGCGATTGGTGTGATGTTATTTGCGGGTGGCTCCGGCGATTGGAGTGCATTATCGAATATCAATGATCCACTGCCGCAAGCCATGAAATTTATTGTTGGCGAAAACAGCGGTTGGTTACATATGTTGGTGTGGTTGGGTTTGTTCGGATTAATCGCATCGTTTCACGGCATTATTCTCGGCTATTCGCGGCAGATTTTTGCACTCGCTCGTGCCGGGTATTTGCCAGGTTGGCTCGGCGCGGTACATCCGAAATTTAAAACACCGCACCGTGCAATTATTGCCGGTGGCGTAGTCGGTATCGCCGCGATTTTTAGTGACAGTTTGATTGTCATCGGCGGCCAAAGTCTGACCGCAAATATTGTGACGCTGTCGGTATTCGGCGCGATTGTGATGTACATCATCAGCATGGCGGCGCTGTTTAAATTGCGTCGTACCGAACCGTTTATGGACAGACCATTCCGCGCGCCGATGTATCCAATATTTCCTGCGTTCGCGTTAGCCGGCGCCTGTGTTTGCTTAGTCACAATGGTTTACTACAACCCGCTGATTGCGGCGATTTTTGCAGGTGTGTTAATCGTGGGTTACGCCTATTTCACCACTACGCGCACTCGTCGCGAAAGTATTATGCTGGAGCCGTCGATTTAATTTGGGCGAACACGATGACTGCGTATAGCCATACGGTCGGACAACTCGTTTATCGGTTTACGGATTTGCGCGATTTGCTGGCAAAAGCTACACCGGCTCGTTCGGGCGACGTGCTCGCCGGTGTGGCGGCCGAGAGCGCCGAACAGCGAGTCGCCGCGCAAATGGCTTTAGCTGAGTTGCCGCTGTCGACATTTTTAAATGAAGCCATCATTCCGTACGAAAGCGATGAAATAACACGGCTGATTTTCGACACGCACAACACCGCTGCGTTTTCATTAATTTCGCATCTGACCGTCGGCGATTTTCGCAACTGGTTATTATCCGACGATGCCGACGAACCCACGCTGACCGCCCTCTCCAGCGGTATCACACCGGAAATGGCTGCGGCCGTTTCTAAAATAATGCGCGTGCAAGATTTAATTTTAGTTGCGCAAAAATGTCGCGTAACTACCGCCTTTCGCGACACCATCGGCTTGAAAGGACGACTATCGACACGACTGCAGCCGAATCACCCCACCGATGCTGCCGCAGGTATCGCCGCAAGTATTCTCGATGGACTTTTATACGGTAGTGGCGACGCGGTAATCGGTATAAATCCCGCAACCGATAATTTACCGCAAGTCATAAAATTGATGACGATGTTGGACGCCATCATTAGCCGCTATGAAATTCCAACGCAATCGTGCGTGTTAACGCATGTCACCAACACTATTGAGGCGATTAATCGCGGCGCACCCGTTGATTTAGTGTTCCAGTCGATCGGCGGCACGCAAGCCACCAACACTAGCTTCGGCATTAATTTAAATGTATTGGCTGAGGCGCGCGCTGCAGCACTCGCACTTAAACGCGGCACAATCGGTGACAACGTGATGTATTTCGAAACCGGCCAAGGCAGTTCTTTATCGGCGAATGCACACGGTGGCGTCGATCAGCAAACCTGCGAAGTTCGTGCATACGCGGTCGCTCGACATTTCAAACCGTTACTGGTTAATACCGTGGTCGGCTTTATCGGGCCCGAATATCTTTACGATGGTAAACAAATTATTCGCGCAGGATTGGAGGACCATTTCTGTGGAAAATTACTTGGGTTGCCGATGGGCTGCGATGTTTGCTACACCAATCACGCCGAAGCCGATCAAAACGATATGGATGTATTGCTGACGTTACTCGGCGTCGCAGGCTGCACTTTCGTTATGGGAATTCCCGGCTCCGACGACATCATGCTCAATTATCAAACCACGTCCTTTCACGATGCGCTATACGCGCGACGCGCATTGAATTTGCAGCCGGCACCGGAATTTTCGGCATGGCTCGAACGCATGCAAATATTTTCGGCCGACAGCGATACACGCGTTAGCGAAGCGCTGCCGCATCCATTTCAACGCGCATTAACGAACCTGCTATGAGCGCTGCAAAACCATCGATAATTCCCGACAACTGGCAAGAGTTGCGGCAGTTCACTGCGGCGCGAATTGCACTCGGTCGCGTCGGCGTCAGCTTACCAACTAACGCCATGTTAGAATTTCAACTCGCGCACGCACGTGCGCGCGATGCGGTACATCTCGTTTTCGATGCAGAAAAAATTTCAGCCCAATTGCACGCCGTCGAATTAAAAACACTCACCGTACAAAGTGCCGCGTTGGACCGTCACAGTTATTTGCAACGACCCGACCTGGGTAGAAAATTATCCAGCGAGTCGCGCGACCTACTCGAACGAAAACGAGAAAAACACAAAGAAAATTCTGAGCAAGTTGATATTGCATTTGTTATAGCTGATGGACTTTCCGCTCTCGCCATACATCACAATGCGGTTGAGTTTATCGTGCCGTTAATTGCGCAGTTGCAAAAAACAAACTGGAGCATCGCGCCGATTGTCCTTGCAAGACAAGGCCGCGTTGCGATTGGCGACGAGATTGGCAGTTTATTAAATGCAAAAATTGTCGTGGTATTAATTGGCGAACGCCCGGGCTTAAGCTCACCGGACAGCATGGGCATATACATGACGTGGGCGCCGCAATCGGGATTGACCGACGCCGCGCGCAATTGTATTTCCAATGTGCGCGAAGGCGGTTTGAGCTTTACGGAAGCATCTTTTCGCTTGAATTATTTGCTCAGCGAATCGCGTCTGCGCAAGCTATCGGGCGTCGAGCTAAAAGACGAAACTGTGACAATGGTTGATTTGGACAGTGATACAAGAAATTTTTTAATTGACAATTAAAATGCCGCCCGCGAAATAATCGAAATAATTATTTATTAGGAACGTGGCACCGAGCATACATAACGGCACATTCCGTCCACGTCCATGTCACTTTCGTCCATTTGTCTCAAAGTACCTCACTGCTTCCCTTGACGCATTAGGATGCCCACGCCTGTAAGTACTACAAATACTAGTTGCTCGCAAAATTGCACCTGCATCGGCTCTTGTGTGCGAACGATTTTTTTCCGAAAATGGCCCACATTCCCCAAAGCGCCAATAGCAATTTGCACTGGCAACGAGAAAAATATGGGTGACTCACCCGAAGAAATATTGAGAGATATCGCGGCAATCGGACGCATCGATGCGGTACCCGTGCTATTGCGCGTGTTGTGCGAATCGACCGGAATGGGGTTTGCCGCCGTTGCGCGTGTCACCGAAGGCACTTGGATCGCCTGCGCCGTGCAAGATGACATCGAATTTGGAATGAAACCAGGCGGTCATTTGGAAATTCACTCAACGCTGTGCAAGGAAGTGAGGGCATCGCGACAACCGATTGTAATAGCACATGCGAGCGTCGATCCCGTTTATTGCACCCACCACACCCCGCTCAGATATGGTCTCGAAAGTTATATTTCGGTTCCCATCGTTTTGGCAGGCGGCGATTACTTTGGTAATTTATGTGCAATCGATCCTCGCCCCGCAAAAATTTCTGAGCCCCGTATTGAGTCGATGTTTGTCCTGTTCGCGCAACTTATTGCGCTACACCTTGAAAACGAACGTAAACACGAACAACAGGCGGCATTGCTCGACGAGCGCGCCGCCGGCGAATTGCGCGAGCAATTTATCGCGATTCTCGGTCACGATTTACGCAATCCTTTAGCGGCCGTTGCAGCTTGCGGTGATTTGTTGCAACACACCGCGAACGATCGGTTTCGCTCAACATTGCTGCGAATATCAAGCGAAGTGTTAAGCGCATGTCGGCGTTGATCGACGATGTGCTCGATTTTGCGCGTGGACGCTTAGGCTCCGGTATTGGCGTGCAAATCCAGGCCGTCGATGACGTTGATAATGTGTTGTCAGCGGTCGTAACAGAACTGCAAGACGCGCACGCTGAACGCATTATTGATTCTAATATCGTCGTGAATTGCGCGGTTGATTGCGACAAGGGGCGCCTGCAACAATTGGCATCCAATCTTTTAGCGAACGCATTGACGCATGGGTCGGCACACAGTCCTGTTGTGTTCACGTCTACAACAAATAGTGAGACCTTGATCATTGACGTATGGAACGACGGCGAGCCGATTCCATCGGACAGCATCGATAAAATATTTGCACCTTTTTGGCGGCGATCAACTTCAGCGCAACGCGAAGGCCTTGGCCTAGGACTACATATTTGTGCTGAAATTGTCAGCGCTCATAAAGGCCAGTTGTTCGTAACATCGACGCGAGAGAGTGGAACGCGATTCACCGCGCAGCTACCACTTCACACGATTTCTCCATAAAACTAACAATTTAAACGCGCTGCAACCAAAGTGTATTTAGCCTTAATGAAAAGAAAAAATCATTTCCGCCAAATTATTATCCTTCTTCTGTTATTGGTCGGCGATGAAGCCATTGCCGATTGGACAAAAGTGGCCAGCGGTGCAAATTCAGTCGGGTATGCGG
>JAQGNY010000003.1 GCA_028293825.1 Verrucomicrobiaceae bacterium | reverse complement strand
TATGGCTTCGTCAAACATGAGCATGCGCCTGCTGGTATTAGTTAAATGTTATGCGCCATTCTAAAGTACGAATCGCTAAATAGAGAGCGCATTTTGCAGCAGCTAGCACGCAGCGAATTGCTGCGTGCTGTAGGCGAGAATAATAAAGCGGCGATTACAAAACGAAACGATAACCGACACCCACTTCGGTTAACAGATGTTGCGGTTGTGCGGGGTCGTGTTCAAGCTTGCGGCGCAGATGCGCCATAAAAACCCGCAGCGATGGATTATTTTCGACTTGTGTCGGGCCCCACACATCGCGCAGCAATTGGCGATGCGTCAGTACCTTGCCGGCATTCGCCAGCAAATGAGTTAACAGACGATATTCAATCGGCGTTAAATGCAATGCGATGCCATCGCGCTCGACATGGCGCAATGCCAGATCGACACGAATCGAACCGAACTGCATGACGCTTTGCTCTCCCGCTGTTTTAAGCGTTCGACGCAGCAATGCCCGCACACGCGCCAATAATTCGCCGACGCCAAATGGCTTCACTAAATAATCATCGGCACCGGCATCGAGCGCCGCAATCTTTTGTTCTTCCTGCGCGCGCGCCGACAATATCAATACCGGTATTGTCGACCACGTGCGCAAATCGCGCAGTACTTCAACGCCGTCGCGATCCGGCAAACCGAGATCTAGAATCAACATATCCGGTTTGCGTGTGCCCGCTTCGATAAGTCCGCGTTGCGCGTTATCCGCCTCGAATACCACGCAACCTTCCAGCTCCAACGCTGTGCGTAAAAAACGCCGAATTTGCACATCGTCTTCGATCACCACAACGGTGGAACGCAATATCGTCATTCGCGTAATTCCAATTCGATGGTGGGCGGATTGCCGAGCGGCAGCTCGATAATAAAACGCGTGCCGTGCTGACGGAATTTTTGCGCTGCGCTATCAACACGAGCGCCACTTATATCTGCGCCATTTACATCAGAGCTGCCTTCTCCAGACCCATCTACTACAGAGCTAGTTACTACAGCATCGCCGGAAAAAGCCTCGACACGAATAGTGCCGCTGTGCGCTTCAACTATCGCACGACAAATCGACAGTCCTAAACCAACGCCGGGTTTATTCGATTCGCCACGCGTAAATTTTTTGAAAATAGCTTCTTCGCTTCCCAGCGCCAAACCCGGACCATCATCTTCGATAATTATTTCCAGCGTTTGTGCTTTTGCACGCGCCGAAATAGTGATGCGCGTTCCCGGCGGCGTGTATTTATGCGCATTGTCTAAAATATTTTCGAACACGCGCTCCATCAACACCGCATCGAATTCGACCAGCGGCAAATCGGCCGGCAAATTAATGACCAAATGATGCGCCGCCAAAATTATTTTGGTATTCGCCAGCGCAGCACCGATAACTTCTTCCAATGGCTGCCACTGCCGATTCAGTTTCACTTCACCGGATTGCAGCCGACTCATATCCAGCAAATTATTCACCAACGTGTTCATACGCAATGCGGAGTGTCTGATCGAATCGACAATATCAACTTGCGCGATACTCAATGACGGCGCTGTCATCAACAGCGCTTCCGCTGCGCCGAGCTGCCCAGCCAGCGGCGTGCGCAAATCGTGTGACAGCGATGCCAACAGCGAATTGCGCAAACGCTCCGATTCAATTTGCACTGTCGTGCTCTGCGCGATATCGACGTAATGAATTCGTTCGATGGCAATTGCAATCAACGCCGCGAAAGTTTCGAGCTGGCGCCTCTGCTCGGGAATCATCAACCAGCGCGAATTGTTGGCGACAATCGCCAACACGCCACGAATTCGCATCGGCGCACGCAGCGGTAAATATAAAATCGCGCTCGCCGGCAATGTATCGGTGCCGGGCCCAGCCGCTTCACCGCGATCGAAAACCCATTGCAGAATTGCCGCATCCAATTCGTGTGCGTTGGCGTTGGTTTTAAGCAGCGATTCACTCGAATTAAAAGCCGCGCGCGAGCCGGCAGGAAATAAAGGCGCGCCAAGTTTATCCTCGGCATCCGCCAACACCACTGCGACGCTGGTATTAAAACTATTCTCGATGTAGCGACCGGCAATTTCTGCCACCTGCGTCAGCATCAGTGCGCCGGATAATTCGCGCGCAAGCCCAGACAATGCATTCGCGCGCGCTTCGCGATTGATGGCGACGCGCGCCTGATAATTTAAATTCGCCGTCAGCTCACCAATTAGTAATGCCACCAGTAACATCACGCCGAATGTAATTAAATATTGCGCATCGCTGACCGCCATTGAAAATCGCGGTTCGACAAAAAAAAAATCAAATACGGCCACATTCAGAAACGCAATAAATACCGCCGGTCCGCGCCCGAGTTTCGCCGCCACCAATACTACGGCGAGCAAAAAAATCATTGCGATGTTGGTCAGTTCAACGAGGGCAAATAAAGTAGCCGCCAAGCCAGTCGCTGCCGCGCAAATTGCAGCGGCGAACGCATAGTTTTTCCACGCAATCGGCCGTGTTCGCGCAGACGTTGTTTTAGCTTCGTTCAATGATGATTTATTTTTTTGCGCAAGCGACTCACCGGCGATCTGCGTGATATCCAATTCCGACCCCAACTGCGCGAGTCGATCGGCGCAGGACTTTCGCCACCGCCAAGTCGCCTGCTTACGACCAACTAAAACGCGCGCGAGATTATGGCCACGCGCATAGGCGACAATCGTCGTCGCCACGTCATTACCGGGCAGCGTTGCAGTCTCTGCGCCAAGCTCCTGCGCCAGTTTTAATGTTTGTAAAATATTTTTGCGCGCTGCGGACGCAAGCCGCTGCAATTGCGGTGTCTCGACATAAATCACGTGCCACGGCACATCAAGCTGAGCCGCAAGGCGCGCCGCGCTGCGAATTATTTTTTCCGCACCGCCATCGGCACCAATACAGGCCAGCAATGATTCACGCGTTTGCCAAATTGCGGTGACAGCGCTGTCGCGCCGGTACGCGCGCACCTCATCGTCGACTCGGTCGGCCACGCGACGCAGCGCCAATTCGCGCAGTGCTATTAGATTACCCTTGCGAAAAAAATTATTTACCGCGCGCTCGGCCTGTTGCGGCAGATAAATTTTCCCATCGCGTAGCCGTTGCAATAATTCATCCGGCGCCACATCGACAATTACCACTTCAGCGGCGCTGTCGAGAACATGGTCGGGCACTGTTTCCCAAACACGGATGCCGGTAATCGTGCCGATCACATCGTTCAAACTTTCCAGATGCTGCACATTGACCGTGGTGAAAACGTCGATGCCCGCTGCAATTAATTCTTCGATATCCTGCCAGCGTTTTGGATGTCTGGAGCCGGCCGCGTTGGTGTGCGCAAGCTCATCAACTAATAACAATGCCGGTTGTCGCGCTAGCGCCGCGTCCAAATCGAATTCATGCAGCACGCGCTCGCGATAATTAATTGTGCGCTGCGGCAATATTTCGAAACCTTCCAGCAGCGCTGCGGTTTCGCGGCGACCGTGCGTTTCGATAACGCCGATTACCACATCGATATGTTGTTTTCGCAACGCCTGCGCTGCCGCCAGCATCGCAAAAGTTTTGCCGACGCCCGCCGACGCACCGAAAAATATTTTCAGCTTGCCGCGTTGCGCGCGCGCCGCATCCTGCTTGATACGCGCAAGCAGCGAATCCGGATCGGGGCGCTCGGCCATTAACGTTGTCTCACTGATTTTTTCTCAACGTGTAAAAAAAAACTAATTTATCGGATTAATTAAAAAATTAATGCAATTTATCCAGCGCAATATTCAATGCCAACACATTCACGCGCGGCTCACCAAAAATTCTGAACTGGCGACCCTGCGTATTTTGCTCGACTAAAGCACTCACTGCATCAGTCGACACTTTACGCGCCGTTGCCACCCGCGCGATTTGGTAACGCGCCGCTGCCGGACTTATTTCGGGATCGAGACCGCTGCCCGACGCGGTGACCAAATCGACTGGTATCGGCAACGGGTTATTCGCATCCACAGCCTGCAGCGAAGCAATACGCGCTTTGACGCTGTCGATCAACGCTGGGTTAAGCGGACCTAAATTCGATCCGCTCGATGCGCCCGCGTTATACGGCTGCGGCGCCGTCGCCGACAACCGCCCCCAAAAATACTCGGGCTTCGAAAAATTTTGTCCGATCCAGCGCGAACCGACTGCATTGCCATTTATCATAATGACACTGCCAGCGGCCTGTTGCGAAAAACCGATCCGGCCAATTGCCGTTACCGCCAGCGGATACAGTACGCCGGTGATTAACGATAGCGCGATAAAAATCGACAGCGCCGGTCTCAATAATGTTTTCATGCTCAAACCTCGATAGAGAACGTAATTTCAAACCGGCACGCGTGTTACGCCAGATTTAATACGGCCAGCAACATGTCGATAGCTTTGATACCAATAAATGGCACAGCGACACCGCCAAGCCCGTACACCAATAGATTTCTGCGTAGCAATACCGCGGCGCCGAGCGCGCGGTATTTCACGCCTTTCAACGCCAGTGGAATCAACGCTACGATAATCAGCGCGTTGAAAATCACGGCAGATAAAATCGCCGAGGCGGGCGTTGTTAAATGCATGACATTGAGCGCATTTAATTGCGGATACGTAGTGACAAAAGCGGCCGGAATAATCGCAAAATATTTCGCAATGTCGTTGGCGATACTGAATGTGGTCAGCGCACCGCGCGTCATCAGCATTTGTTTTCCGGTTTCGACCACTTCGATCAATTTGGTCGGATTGGAATCGAGATCGACCATATTGCCGGCTTCTTTCGCGGCCTGTGTGCCGCTGTTCATTGCCACTGCGACGTCGGCTTGAGCGAGCGCCGGCGCATCGTTGGTGCCGTCGCCGGTCATCGCCACTAATTTTCCCTGCGCCTGATAGTCACGAATCAACGCGAGCTTATCTTCCGGCGTGGCTTCGGCCAGAAAATCATCGACGCCGGCTTCTGCAGCAATCGCAGCAGCGGTTAATCGATTGTCGCCGGTAATCATCACCGTTTTAATTCCCATGCGGCGCAACTCGGCAAAGCGTTCTTTAATGCCACTTTTAACAATATCTTTTAATTCGATAACGCCGAGTACATGGGCCTCTTCCGCCACCACCAACGGTGTGCTGCCGAGACGCGCAATTTCATCGACGGCTTGTTTTATAAAATCAGGAAATGTACCGCCTTGCGCTAACACATGTAGGCGAATCGCTTCGGCCGCGCCTTTGCGTAATTTACGCACATTATTTTTTTCATCGATGAAATCGACACCGCTCATACGCGTCTGCGCGGAGAACTGAGTGAAGGTGGCATTGAGCGCCTGCGCATCGCGCTCGCGTAAATTAAATTGCTCTTTAGCAAGAATAACAATGCTGCGGCCTTCCGGCGTTTCATCGGCCAGCGACGCCAGTTGCGCCGCATCGGCTAATTGCATATCGCTAATACCGGGCGCCGGAATAAATACCGACGCCTGACGATTGCCCAGCGTGATGGTGCCGGTTTTATCGAGTAACAACACATCGACGTCGCCGGCGGCTTCCACCGCGCGACCCGATGTGGCAATCACATTCGCCAACATCAATCGGCTCATACCAGCGATGCCGATGGCCGATAACAACGCGCCGATCGTGGTTGGAATCAAACACACCAGTAACGCAATTAGCACAGTGATCGAAATCGGGGAACCCGCGTGCGCCGCGTCGACGCTGAACAACGAGAACGGCAACAGCGTTACAGTGACGCCGAGAAATACGATGGTCAGTGCCACCAATAAAATGGTCAGCGCAATTTCGTTCGGCGTTTTTTTGCGTTTCGCGCCTTCCACCATCGCGATCATGCGATCGAGAAAAGTTTCGCCGGGATTAACCGTCACCCGCGCCACAATCCAATCGGACAATACGCGTGTGCCGCCAGTGACCGAAGAAAAATCTCCGCCGGATTCGCGAATAACTGGAGCCGATTCGCCGGTGATCGCGCTCTCGTCGACTGAGGCCACGCCTTCGATAACCTGCGCATCCATCGGCACCACATCGCCCGCTTCAATCAGAATCACATCGCCTTTGCGCAACTCAGCACCGGACCATGGCAAATATTTCGCACCGTAAAACGGTTGCTCCAGTTTTTTCGCGAGCACTGTTTTTTTAATGCCACGCAACGCCGCTGCCTGCGCTTTACTGCGTCCCTCCGCCAAGGCTTCGGCAAAGTTCGCAAACAGCACGGTGAACCACAACCACAGTGCAATCGCGAGAATAAAACCGAGCGGCGCTTCACCCGCGCCATGCATGGCTTGCGCGAATAAAATTGTCGTCAGAATGCTGCCGATGTAAACCACGAACATCACGGGATTGCGAAACTGCACGCGTGGATCTAATTTTTTAAACGCGTCGGCGCATGCCGGCCACAGCAATAATGGATCGAACATGCGCAGATTTTTTGGTGAACTGTTTTTAATCAAAGACGGAGACAACATTATTTTTACTCGCTTAACGCACAGTAAATTGCAGATGCTCGACGATAGGACCGAGCGCCAACCCCGGCACGTAATTCAACGCACCGACCAAAATCACCGTGCCGATCAACAGCACCACGAATAGCGGACCGTGCGTCGGCATCGTGCCCGCGTTGGTGCTCAAACGTTTTTTTGCGGCGAGCGAACCGGCAATCGCCAACACCGGCACGATCACCGCAAAGCGGCCGAGCCACATCGCAGCGCCGAGCATCACGTTGTAAAACGGTGTGTTCGCCG
Organism: Verrucomicrobiaceae bacterium; assembly: GCA_028293825.1. Classification (GTDB taxonomy): domain Bacteria; phylum Pseudomonadota; class Gammaproteobacteria; order Pseudomonadales; family CAMLJR01; genus CAMLJR01. Next base: position 12,780 of record JAQGNY010000003.1, on the reverse strand, counting down.
ACAGTCCTGCAAACGCGCTGCCGTTATTATTCGCAGCCGATGTGAACGCATAAAATATTTCCGAAAAACCGTGCGCGCCTGGATTGAACACACCGACTTTTCCCTGCGTCGCGACAGCGGCGATTGCAGTGCCGGCAAGCGCTAACAACGGTGTTATTAAAATCGCCAGCGAAATCATTTTCATGTCATATGCCTCGATTTTTTTGCCGAGATATTCCGGCGTGCGTCCAATCATCAGCCCGGCGATAAATACCGCCAGCAACGCGAAAATCAACATCCCGTATAAGCCGGAGCCAACACCGCCAAATACCACTTCACCCATTTGCATTAATGCGAGCGGCACCAGACCGCCGAGCGGCGTCAGCGAGTCATGCATGTTGTTGACCGCGCCGCAGGAAGCAGCTGTGGTGACTGCGGTAAATAGCGCGGATTCGGCAATACCGAAACGCGTTTCCTTGCCTTCCATATTGCCGCCCGGCTGCAAGGCATTTGCACTTTGATCGACGCCGAGCGCAGCCAGTTGCGAATTGCCCTGCTGCTCGAAATAGGTTCCGGGAATTACGAACGCTAAAAATAATAACGTCATCGCGGCCAATATCGCCCAGCCTTGACGCGTGTCGCCGACGCTGTGGCCGAACGTGTAACAAAGTGCAGCCGGAATTAAAAATATCGCCAGCATCTGCAGAAAATTAGAGAACGGCGTTGGGTTCTCGTAGGGATGCGCCGAGTTCGCATTAAAAAAACCACCGCCATTGGTGCCGAGCATTTTGATCGCCTCCTGCGAAGCGAGCGGACCCATCGGCAACGATTGCGATGTTGTGGTTTGCGTTTCCGTAAGCGTATTGCCGCCCGCATCTTTCTGCAGCTGACCGGCGTCATCTAATTTCGGCGTTTCAAAAGTAGTCGCCTCAAGCGTCGTGACATTTTTATACGCGGAGAAATTTTGAATCGCACCCTGAGCGATAAATATCAACGCCAATAGCAACGCCAGCGGCAATAAGATAAACAGCGTGGCGCGCGTAATATCAGCCCACGCATTGCCGATACTCGCCACCGAGTGCCGCGCGAATCCGCGTATCAATGCGATAACAACCGCAATGCCTGTCGCAGCGGATAAAAAATTTTGCACGGTGAGCGCGAGCATCTGCGTGAGATAGCTCATCGTGGTCTCGCCGCTGTAACCCTGCCAATTCGTATTCGAAACAAAACTGAGCGCGGTATTGAACGCCGAATCCGCGCTGACATTTGCCAATTGCTGCGGATTGAGTGGCAGCAGCAATTGCATGCGCTGCAGCGCGTAAACGAAGAGCGAACCCAACAGCGAAAATAATAATATCGATAATGCATAACGCGACCAGTGCATTTCTTCGGTCGCTCTCACGCCGCACACGCGATAAATAATTGCCTCGATTCGTGTCGCGAAACTGAAGCGTCCCGCCATGATATTAGCGATATAAATACCGAGCGGCTTTGCCAACAACCAAACGCTGCCGAGCAATAAACTCAAAATTAACCAAGCGTGAGCGGTCATTAAAACTCCTCCGCATTAACCAGCGCGTAAACGAGATAAATTAGAAGCGCTATCGAAACTACCGCGCTGAGCACATACAGCCAGGTCATTGCGGGCCCCCCAATTTGGCGCAGCCGGCCACCAAGGCGGCGGTGAGAGTGAAGCAGATAAAAATTGCGATGACGTACAGGGCGTCCATAACATCTCCGAAACGTTGGCGTGTATGCAGCGTAAGGAAAATGCGATAAATGCCGCGTTAAATAAACGGCAAGCGGTGTTAAGAAGTTGTTAAGACGTGCGGCGGAAGAAGAAGAAACGGTCAGGGTATGGTGATCACTGCTTGCAATCAATGCTTACCGATTAAGAAAAAGCATTGCAGCAAAACGACGACCATCAAAATCACGGTCGATATCTGCCAGAAGCGGATTGGATTGCGCTGCAATAACGGCGCGTGTTGGCGCGTGCGCAACATATCGGCGTTGGGTTCGCACAGGTCGTGCATAAATTCCGACAGCACGTGATAACGCAGACGTACATTGGGCTGCGTGGCTTTTTGCAAAGCCAGATCCATCCACAATGGAATATCGGCGCGATACTGGCGCGCAGACGTGTAGCGATAATCGTGAATACTTTTCAAATGGCGCTGTTGCGTTTGCGACAATTTATACGGCAGGTGCCCACTCAGCATTTCGTACACGATCACGCCGAGCGAAAAAATATCGGAATGGAACGCGCCGCTATCGCCCAGCAAATATTCCGGTGCGATGTAATCGGCCGAACCGACCGGCTGATTTTCGTGCAATGGCGATTCGACTTCTTCAAGCCCGCCGACATGCACGGTGCCGAAGTCGATAATTTTTATTTGCCCGGCGCTGGTCACCAAAATATTTTCCGGTTTCAAGTCGCGATGCGTCATATGCATGCGTTGTAGCGCGCGCAACGCGGAGATGATATCGCGCGTCAGTGTGCGCACTGCTTCCAATGCCGGCTTTGGATTGTCGAATAACCACTGCCGCAATGTTTTTCCGTCGATAAATTCGCACAATAAATATAAAAACGGGCTGGCCGGCGGGCGCGCGAATATTTTCATCACGCCGTTATGATTGATCCTGCTGGCAACCCATTGCTCGCGCATAAAGCCATCGAGATATTGCGCATCGTCGGCGAAATTTTCCGACGGCGCTTTCAAGACGTAATTTTTATTATCGACGCTGCTGGTAACCAGATACAAATGACTGCGTGTGCCGCTGTGTAAAATGCGATTGACGCGAAATCCGTCGATCGATTGCCCGACATCCAATACTGGAGGAATAGCCAACTGCGTCAATTGCCGATGCACTTCATCAATATCGGCGAGTGGCAATTCACGCACGCGCATCAGCAAACAACTAACGTTATCGGTGCTGCCTTTTTTTAGCGCGGCATCTATTAAATGACGCGCACGCTGTTCGAGATCGTCAGCGGGCCCAGCCAGCAATTCGCTCAGTTCGATCGTATTTAAAACACCGTGCACACCATCGGTCGTCAACAACAATACATCGCCGACTTCAACTTCTTCGACGCTGTAATCCATTTCCAAATGACTGTCGATGCCGAGCGCGCGCGTTAAAAAATCGGCGCCATCGCGTTGTGCGTGTACGTGATCGCGCGTTAGCAATTGCAAGTCGCCGGCGCGGTAACGATAAATGCGACTGTCACCGCAATGAAAAATATGCGCCGAGGTAGATTTAATAATGACCGCACTGAATGTCGTCACTAAACCGTTATGCGGTAATGCACTTTGTTTGCCGTGATGATAAAGCCAGCTGTTCAATGCGGACAGTACGCGTGCCGCTGCCGTTTTTACCGGCCATGTATCGGGCGTACTGTAATAATCGCTGATGAAATGGGTGACGCTGGTTTGACTGGCGAGCTGCGCATTTTCACTGCAACTGGCGCCATCGGCAATGCAGCCGGTGACGCCTTTTAATTGCAGCGCTGCGCCTTTTGGTTGTTGCGCGGCAAAGGCATCTTCGTTGCGCGGTTTAATTCCCGCATTAGTGCAGCCGCCAAATTCAACATCGAGCTGGCGATTTACATCGCCGGTCAATTGCGCCGGGACGTTCTTCGCGGCTGCATTTAGCATCGAAGCACTCGGATTAATTTCGGCTTGCTGCGTCGTTATCATCATGTCGGCATAGTACTTAAATTCGCTGACGCATTCAGCCGGCGCGCGCGACGCTGATTAATTCTACGGTGCCGTCTTCGCGCACTTCAGCGATGTGGCCTTTCGGCTCATCCATAAATAACAACACGACGAAACCGAGCACCGCACTGCCGGCGATGACAAAGAAGAATGTGTGGTAATCGACGAACGATAGAATTGTCAGGTACACCACCGCGCCGACATTGCCGTACGCACCGGTCATACCGGCAATTTGTCCGGTGAGACGGCGTTTAATTAATGGCACGACTGCAAATACAGCACCCTCGCCCGCCTGCACAAACAGCGCGCACGAAACCGCGACCAAAACCGCAACCCAAACATTCCAGCTGCTATCGACTAAACCCATCACCACGTAGCCGCACGCTAAACCGGCGGTCAGTGTCAGCAATACTTTTTTGCGTCCAAATTTATCCGACAGCACGCCGCCGCCCGGACGCGAGACCAAATTCATAAACGCGTGCGCCGATGCGAGAATGCCCGCCAGAATTGGCGTGAGCTTAAATGTTTCCGCAAAAAATAATGGCAGCATCGACACGACCGCTAACTCGGAACCGAACGTTGCGAAATACAACATATCCATCACGGCAACTTGTTTGAATTTATAGCGATGTAATTCTGGAACTGGTTTTACGAATACGTCTTTGTTGACGCGCCACACCTGCGACACTTCATACAAATATAAAAATCCGAGACCGATCCAAATCGACAGCACGACGTTGTCGCTTAATAAATTCACACGCGCCGGTGACAGATTCCACGCCAGCAGCGACAGCGCGGCGTACATTGGAATTTTCATTACCAGTAGAAAGAAGAAATCGCCTTTGCTGGTGATCTCCATCGCGCCCATATTTTTCGGACGAAAATAGGTTGAGCCTTTCGGCGTATTGCTAACGTTGAAATACCAAACAAAAGAAAATACCAAGCTCAGTACGCCGGTGCAGGCAATCGCGTAACGCCAACCGTTGTCACCACCGAATGTCAGCGCCAACACTGGCAGCGAGAACGACGCCACGGCCGAACCGAAATTGCCCCAGCCGCCATAAACACCTTCGGCAGTGCCGAGTTCATGCGCGGGAAACCATTCCGACACGATGCGAATGCCGACGACAAAACCGGCGCCGATAAATCCCAATAGAAAACGCGCGAGTGCGGCCTGCGCGAATGTATCGGCAAAAGCAAACATAAAACACGGGATCGAACAGATCGCGAGCAAAAAAGCGTACATCACGCGCGGGCCGTAGCGGTCCGTCATCATGCCGATAATCACGCGCGCGGGAATTGCGATCGCGACATTGAGTGTCAGCAGTGTTTTCAATTGTTGCGGTGTCAGCAACAGTGAATGACCGATCGACTGCAACAGCGGCGCGTGATTGAACCAAACGATAAAGGTGACGAAAAACGAGAGCCAGCTTAGGTGCAGAATTTTCATCTTGCCGCTAAACGACAGTAAGTTGAAACGCTCGGTAGACATGTGTATTACTCCGGCCCGTTAAATTGCATGCGTAAAAAAAGGCGCTAACGACTGCGACAAAACTAAGTTTTATCTGCAGCGATAAGCGCCTTTGCTTATTGCTCGTGATTTATTTCACGGTCACACACATGTGTTAGATGCACATGCATTAAGAATCAGCGCAACCGACGTTGGTTGCTCAATTCTCGAAATCTAAATAATCAGCACACAAGTCCTGTGCCAAAAACAATTTTCAGTTGAGGCTCATACACTTGGCATTTCGCGCGAAAAAAGTGGCGGATCGTGTTCGCCTCATATCCGTGCAAAAAAATATTTATGTGCTCGTTAATGGCATGCCTGTTTGAATTATTTATGAAAACTAGGAATCGCTTTGTAACGGCTGAAAAATCGCGCCGCCTATAAAACGATCGGGCCCGATGGTCACATCGCCCTTGGTACCGGCCATGGTCCACGCCGATTCGTGCTCGCCCTCCGGTTTCATATCAAGTAATGGCAGCGAGCGCGTGGACTCGAATACGTCGCGATAAAAATCGGCGCGATATACACGCGCAGCGACGGCAGCAATATCGGTGTCTGCTGGAATTTGACGCCAGCGCTGCATCTGCTGCAAAAACCATTGCGCCTGCGAGCGCCACGGAAAATTCGCCATGTATCGATGAAAGACATGAAAGGATTCAGCATCGCGTCGATTTTGTGCAAGCCCCACACGCAAATCGCCAGTCAGCGGTTGCGCCAACCATTCCAGCGGCACTTCAACGTAATGGCCGCGATCGAGCAATTGCAGCGCGGCACTTAAATTATTTTCGATCCACGCCGCCGCTTGGTCGAGCGCGCGCAAAACCGCCGCGTGTGTATTGGGATTCTCTTCATGCCACTGCTCGGTGACACCGAACACTTTTTCCGGCCCGTTCTGCCAAATTTCATAACCCGTTACCAAGCAGCGGCCCAGACCCATCGCCACTGCACAACTATTCCACGGCTCGCCAACGCAGAACGCATCGATATGTTCGAGCCGCAAATTATCGACCATTTGTTGCGGCGGCAACGCGACCAATTTGATATCGCGGGTCGGATCGATGCCCGCTGCAGATAGCCAATACCGCAATAAATAATTGTGACTAGAAAATGGAAATACCGTGGCGATGACCAGCGGATCTTGATCGTTCGCCGTGCGCGAATGCACCACGGTCGCCAGCGCCTGCGCCGCGTCGAGCGCCGAATCGCTGACCGAGTGCTGGCGCAATTCGGCAAACAGTCGATTCGAAACCGTAATGCCATTGCCGTTCAAGCCGAGCGAAAATGCCGTCAACATCGGTTTGCGCAAACCGCCGAGCCCAAGACTCGCCGCCAACAACATCGGTGCCAGCACTTGCGCGCCATCGAGATGGCCGACGATTAATTTATCGCGAATATTTGCCCACGATGCTTCGCAACACAGCTCAACTGTTAGACCGTGCGCGGCGAAAAACCCCTGCTCTTGCGCGACCACCAACGGCAGGCAATCGGTAAGCGGAATGTAGCCGAGACGGAGCGTGGTTTTTTCCAATGTCATTATTTATTCTCCGGCCGCATCAGTTATCGAGCAGCTCAAACACGGCGATGATATTGCCCGCCACTTCTGCCAGACGTTGACCGCGATCCATCGCCATTTTGCGCATGGCGTTGTAGGCCTGTTGTTCGTCGAGACCGCGCTGCTTCATCAATAAACCTTTGGCGCGATCGATTTGTTTGCGATCGGCTAACTGTGTGCGTGTTTCTTCGAGTTCGCGGCGCAATGCCTGATATTCGCGAAAGCGTGCGACCGCGACATCGACAATTGTTTTCACGCGCGCGGGATTTAATCCGTCGACGATATAAGCGCTGACACCGGCACGCATAGCGCGCTCGATAGCTTTGGTATCGCCCTCTTCGGAAAACATGACGACAGGGCGCGGATTATCGCGATGCAGCGATGTCATGTGTTCGAGCGTGTCGCGATCGGGCGATTCGATATCGATAATGATGACGTCGGGCTGCAGCCGCGCAACTTGTCCGGCCAAACCTTCGGCACTGCTTAAGCGCGCAATCACTTTATAGGAGTGATCGAGCAATGCTTGTTCAAGCAAAGCGGCGCGCGCAGGTTGATCGTCGACCAACATCACTGTCAGTGCTTTTGATTTGGCAGTCATCGTTTAGCGCAACCGCCACCCAGGGAAGAAATGGACCACATGAAAGAACATCGAAAACTATTTAATTAAAAGGGGTCATGCAATCGAGGTGCCATTGCAATTCGCACGAGCAATGCGGGGCTGTGCGCTTTGCATAAGAAAATTTTTGAATGTTTCAGTGCACGAATTTTTTATCCGCACCAAATGAGCGCGAAAAAAAGCCCTGGCCGCAGCGCGACAAGGGCCACCCTGTACTTAGGGCAAAACCCTCCCAACCACAAACATCCGGGAGGTTTCTCGGGCGAGAGAACTGGTAACTGCGTTAGCGACACGATCCCATGTAACAGGTATGCGTCATGCCGCCGGCAGTAAAATAGGTGCCGTTGTATTGCTGATTGTTGCGAAACTCACCTTCGAAACGATCGCCATTGGCCCACGTTAGTGTGCCTTTACCATGGCGCTTGTCGTCGGCCCATTCGCCTACGTATTGCTGACTGCTGTGCGACCAACTGTACGTTCCGGCGCCCTCGCGTTTGCCGTTATGCCAATTGCCCGTATAAGTGTTGCCACTGCTACCGCTGACCCAGGTGCCTTTGCCATCGATGCGGCCCTCTTTAAAAGTGCCGCTGAAACGATCGCCGTTTACGAATATCACTTCGCCGATACCGCTCGGCTTACCGGCGGCACATTGACCCTGATAATTGCCGGCGGGCATCGATTCGCCGACGTTACTAACTGCAACCTTGCACGTTCCTTGGCCCCCTGAATCAACATTTGCACTGCTTGTGTTGACTTCAACTGCGTGAGCGGCGGATGCAAGGAGGAATAACACTGAGACGAGATGTCGCATGATTGCCTCCTATTGCCACTTGACGTCATCAATCTAGTCAGCGCATTGCACTCCATCAAGCAGCCGCTGAGATGCCAATCACAGGCATTCGGCGCGCGCTGGCGGCCGGCTCTAACAGATTGTTTGAGCGGCGTGCGCGCACAGGATTATTCAGCGCAGGATTTTTGACTTTAGTGTTCGAGGAAATTAATTCATCGATTGCGGTGCGTTATTTTTTCGTCACACCTTGAGCTTTATTGTTGCGCGAATGCCATTTCGCCAGAAAGCCGCCACGCTCATACGCATTTTTTGCAGCGTTCCATGCGATGAAAATTAGCGTGCGCGTTATCACGGCATTTTTAAGTAAAACGAGCGCCGCGTTGAAAAATTATTTTTGTTGTATTGATAGTGGCTTGCGCAACGCTATCGCTGAAAGAGACCCAAAGCCAAAACTCTGACCGTCCCCTTTTTATAACCCGACTGTGAACCATGACGAAATTGCTATAAAAATAATCTAAAAAAATTAGCGGTTTTTCGGAAAGTGCGCATGGCTTATCGAGCAACCATCGCATCAGCTGCTGTACTGACAGTGCGGGACGTACGATGTCATAATTCCGCGCGCTCCATCATTTCATCACCCCATCGCGCCCATTGAACAAGAGGTTCCGCATGCAACGCCTGCCGTTGGTTTTACAAAGTCAGTCGATACAACCCGCACTGATTGCCGTGCTTACGGCAATTGCCGATGGCTGCCGCGATATCGCGCGACAAATTAATCGCGGCGCGCTGGCTGGCGTGCTGGGCGCGGCTGGCGCTGAGAATGTGCAGGGCGAACAGCAGAAAAAGCTCGATGTCATCGCCAACGATATTTTGAAATCGCTGCTGCTGCGCGAGCCGACGGTGCGAGCGCTCGCTTCGGAAGAGGAAGAAGCGATTGTTCCTGCAAATGCCGATGGCCGTTATTTAGTGTCGTTCGATCCGCTCGATGGCTCGTCAAATATCGACATCAACAGCATGGTCGGCACTATTTTTTCCATCTACGACGTGCCCGGTGCAACGCCGGTAACGGAAGCGGATTTTCTGCGGCCTGGCCGCCAGCAAGTTGCGGCCGGCTACGTGTTGTATGGCCCAGCCGTAATGCTGGTGCTAACTACGGGACAGGGCGTGCAGATGTACACGCTCGATCAACACGCCGGCGAATTTTTGCTGACGGAAGCGCGCGTATCGATTGCCGCCGATACCAATGAATTCGCCATCAATATGTCGAACCAGCGCTTTTGGTCGGAGCCGATGCAGCACTTTATTGGCCAGTTGCTGCAGGGCAAGGACGGTCCGCGCAATAAAAACTTCAACATGCGCTGGGTTGCGGCGATGGTTGCCGATGTGCATCGCATACTGTGTCGCGGCGGTTTGTTTGCCTATCCGTGGGATCGACGCGAGCCGGAAAAACCCGGCAAGCTGCGCTTAATGTATGAGGCCAATCCGATGGCGTTGTTGGTGGAAAGAGCCGGCGGCGAAGCGTGGACCGACAGCGAAAAAATTCTTGATCTGCAACCGCAACATATTCATCAACGCGTACCGGTCATCTTAGGTTCGGCCAACGAAGTAATGGCGTGTATCGATGCGCATCGCCCAAAACCGTTCTCGCCGAATTAATCGCAACCAAATACCGCCCACAATAAAAAAACAGTGCCGAGAACATCGGCGCTGTTTTTTTATCTGAAAAATATTTACGACGAGGACAGCGGAAACGGCTGACGTAATGGATTGGGGATATCGATACCGCTGACCTTAGCCAGTTTTAACAAGCGCTGCAGATGATTGGCAGTGGGGCTGCGCAAGCGCAAGGTCGCGGCCTTTTCTACTGAATCCCAATGCGCAAAGCGCTGCATTTCGCGAAACGGCATCCGCAACAATTCGTGATGCGAGCCTGATTTGCAGTAGATATCGGCAAACTCATCGAAGGCCGGCACCAGAAAGGCACGCACTCCAAATAGATGACCGATTGGCGGAATTGAACCTACTTCGCAACGGGGGAAACGATTGCGAAATTGCCGCTCGGTCGCCAGCTCAACGCGTTTAACGCCGAGCGATTCGCCCAATAGCTTAGGCGCCAGCCGGTAATGCGCAGGCATCACCACCATCGCTAATTCTTCATCGAGACGAACCATCACCACTTTCGCAAAACGCCGTGGCGAAATGCGATTCAGGCGAATAGTTTCTTCGGCGGTATACGCTGGCGTCGCATTTACGATGGCATGCTGAGCGCGACAGCGTTGGAGATAATCCACAAGCAACAGGTTGGGCATCGGCGATTCCCCCCGTGCAATTCTGTTGTAAGCGTTATCGACACTGGCACGGTAAAGGAATCAACCTGACATGTCGCCCGCGCCGCGAGACTATTTTGTTATAAGTTGTTAGCTCAATGTTTTATCGGGCATTTTTAATGTCTTGCAAAAAATTGCCGAATCCAATGAGAGCCTTTGCGGTTTATATCAGAATGCTCACACCCCAGGCGTCGCGGCCGGTTTTGGCTGCACCATTCCGCCCATCATCACCATTTGCAACGCCTCACCGGGCTTCATTGATAAAGGCTGCAATTGCGAGCGCGGCAATACCAGCGTGAAGCCACCCATCTGGTAACTCATCGGGATGTAGACAAGATCGTGATCCGCCGCGAGCCACGGCAGCTGCATAGTTTCCGCGGGGCGCGTGACAATGCCGATAGCCTGCGCGCCGGTTTCGGTAAATGTCACCAGCACCACACTGCCGCCCTGGCTTTGGTTTTTGCCGGAAAATAAATCGGTGAGCTGGCGCACCACCGGATAAATACTGCCCACCACCGGCAATTTGATCATCCAGCGCTCGGTCCAAATGACCAACTTGCGCATCAACACATTGCGCGTCAGTAAACCCAAAATAAGTGCGCACAACAGAAACAGCACCAACGCCAAACCCGGCACATACCAACCGCTCGGCAAAAATACTTCGAACAATGGCTTCAACGACGACTCAATCGTACGGCTCAACCACACGATAAATATCACCGTTACCACCAGCGGCACGAGCAACAATAAACCCCGTAACGTTTGACTGGTTAGCCAACGCCATAGCGCTCCCACTGACATCGGTTAAATCTCCTGCAATGAAAAAATGCGGCAATCCGCATTTATTTAAATGCGATTTGTTGTTTCGCTTTCGCTATTTTTTTGCATGCTACCATGCAGGTTCACTCGACAAAGCAACCGCACCCAATGCGTTTTACTTTTCTCGGCACCTCCGCAGGCTTACCAACACGAGAGCGCAATGTCACCGCGCTGGCCATCGCGCCGGAAAGCGCGCGCGAGTGGTATCTGGTCGATTGCGGCGAAGGCACACAGCATCAATTGCTGCAGACGCGCTACTCGGCCGCGAAATTGCGCGCGGTGTTTATTACGCACGTGCACGGCGATCACTGCTACGGCTTGCCCGGTTTAATCGCCAGCGCGCAAATGGGTCGGCGTCAAGAACCGCTGACCATCTGCGCACCGGCCGGTATCGAAGAGTTTATCGACGCAGTGCGTCGTCACACCGATCTGATGCGACTCACGTATCCGCTGCATTTCGTACGCAGCGATGCCGAAGATTTCGAATACCGCGATGAAAATTTTCACGTCACCAGCGTTGAACTCTCGCATCGCGTGCCGAGTTTTGCCTTTCGCTTCACCGAGCAAGTACACGAACGCACACTCGATACCGACAAACTCGATGCGCTCGGCATTGAGCGCGGCCCGCTGTGGGGAGAATTGCAACACGGTCACAGCGTGCAATTAACCGACGGTCGTACCATTGCGCCTGAGCAAGTGTGTTATCCGCAACGCGATGCGCGCCGCGTCGTCGTCGGTGGCGACAACGATCAGCCGGCATTGTTAATCGATGCGATGCGCGACAGCGATATGTTGATTCACGAAGCGACTTTCACCGAAGCGATACTCGCAAAAGTCGGCCCGCAATATCAGCACAGTACACCGGCGCAGGTCGCGGCGGCGGCGCAACAAGCGCAGTTAAAACATCTGGTATTGACGCATTTCAGCCAGCGATATCGTCGCCATAAAAAACCAGGCGAGCACGCCATCGATGATTTATTCGACGAAGCACGCGCGCTGTACAGAGGCAATCTGTTAATGGCCGATGATTTTGCCAGCCTTGAATTAACTCGCGACAAACAATTAATTGCCTCTGCCCACGAATAATCCGATCGGTGTATTCTCACATTCCTTTTTCGATTATTTTTTATCGAGAATCTTGCCGCCCTTCTTCAGGCATTCGGCTTTCGTCAGCAATTTAAAACCCTCGCCCATGCAATTGTTTTGCCCTTTGCACGCATTGGTTGCGGTCATGCAATCCGACTCGCCTTTGCAGCCGGTGACACCGCCACACTGCACTTTCGCCTCTTCCGCCTGCGCGTGAATTGCGGCAACTCCACCCCCGGTAAATAATGCAGCGGCGGCTGTCGCATAAATCAACGCCTGGACCGATTTTGATTTCATCATTGAGCTCCTAATAAATAGCGAATTTCACAAACCGAAAATTATCGCTGATTTAAACGCGGCAAAATGTACCAGCATTTATTGGCGA
>JAQGNY010000048.1 GCA_028293825.1 Verrucomicrobiaceae bacterium | reverse complement strand
CAGACGACTGAGCTCCCGCCCTCAGAACCCGGGCGAGCCATCCGGTCCGCGCGGCCCGTGCCTGGCGGGACACCGACGCCGAAGGGTCGGCGCCATCGAACCCGTGGTAGCCACCCTCCCACACGTGCAATTCAGTGGGGACTCCGGCAGCCCACAACCGAGAGGCATACGCCACGATGTCGTCGCGAAATACCTCTGCACTCCCGGAGTCAAGATCAGCTTTAACGTTAGCAGCAATCGAATAAATTGATTTTGTAACGCGGAATGTCCACCGGTGGTGCCATCGGTTTTCGACGCGCTGGTCAGGCCGTTAACATTAAAGCGTCCGCCCAGATCTTCGATTTGCCCGGAAATCCAGCCATAATCGGTGGGAAAATTTTGCTCCTGCGCCCACGGCTCGGCCAAATTATCGTTGCGTTTATCACCATCGCGCTGCAAATCCTGCAGCAGCGCGGCGCGACCCAATTCTTCAGCGCTCTGCAAATACGCGTACGCCTGCTCGCTGTACAACTGATTTTCGACGCGGCGAAACATCAATAAAAAATCGCTGCTCAACGCCGTCGCGAGCATCACTACCATCGCCACAATTAATAACGCGACGACTAATGCCGCGCCGCGTTGCGAAGTCCGGCGCAATTTATTGCGGCTTCTGATCATTCGCCAATCCCACGATGCGATGCACAATACCGATACCTTCGATATCGATATCGAATTGCACGGCGAGCGGCAACAACGTATCGCTGGGCGGCAACGGCCAACGATCAAGCCATTCGCCGCCGAGCGTTTCCTGTTTGGCGTTGGCCGATTGGCCGTCGAGAAATTGCAATTTGAAACTCTGTACGCCGCTCAACAATTTAATGTGCTGCAGATGATCTTCTTCATCGATGCGATCGAGCACAAGCCAGTAATCGCGCCACAAATTACCGTCGGCATCGAGCCGATAGCGCACACGCTGCAACGAACCACGGCGCTGACCGCGGGGGTTATCCCAACCGGTGTGCGTTAATTCGAGCAATTGCTCGTTGTCTTCGGTCGCGATCAACGCCGGTTGTTGGTCGCCGCGCGCATCGATAATCGGACGATCCACACTCTGGCGTAAATCGCGCACGATCCAACCGACGCCGGTTTGCACTTCGCCCAACCGCCGCACCATATCGCCGTGACGCTGCGCCGCATTCATCGCCGTGGTGAGTCCGGCGTAGCCCATCACGGCGACCATCGCGGTAATCACCATTGCCAGCAATACTTCGATTAGCGTGAAGCCACGTGCATTATTTTTCGATACCGCCGAGCACCCCCCCCCTTTAACAAAGGGGGGCAAGGGGGGATTTACCCGCCGATGAAAAATCCCCCGCTCGCATTGCGAGCTGCCCCGTTTGTTAAAGGGGGCGAAGGCGGATCGCGTTCGATTCGAAATTCGATTAACTAAAATCACTGCGGCATCCGATGAAAACTATCGAGAATTACGCTGATACCGGCGAGCGACGACGCGTCTTTTCCCTCTTGATCTGAAACAGAAATTTCCAATTGAATTGCACCGGCCTGCGCGGTTTTTTTCGGCTGCGCGCGCCAATACCATTTGCGCCCGACCATGTCGTCGACACCGGAAAATGCATCGTTGGGAATTTGATTGCTGTGCGCGTTCGCGAGCAAGGCCAATTCCATTTGATTCAACGCGACGTAGTGCGCGAATAACTTATCGCGCAAATACGCGGTGCCGTCGATTTGCCGCATCATCGCCACCAAAATACCGGTGACCGCCATCGCCACAATCGCGACGGCAACTAACACTTCCACCAAGGTGAAACCGCGCGCTCGGGAATTTTTAAAATTATTTTTTTTCATTTTGTTCGACATCGAGTTCGATACGTCCGAGCGCATCGGAGCGCACGATGGGGCCTTCACTTTCACCGACAAAACGCAATTGCAATTCGAACGGCGTTACCTCACCCCCGGGTGCAAGCCAAATCGTCGGCGTCGCGGGTTTATCTTTTGCAATCGGCTCGATGGCTTGCTCAGTGCCTTCGACAGTTAAAATCGCGGCGACATTTTCCACAAAACGCGCGGACACCGGAATATCGCGCGGTGCTTCCGCCAGCCAGCCTTTATCGGTGAGATGCATGTAGCGGTACGCTATGCGCTCGCTGTCGTCGTCGGTGGCGGCTTCGCGATAAATCTGCACGCCCCACGACTCGCGACCGAGAATTGCCTCGTCTTCAACCTGCGCGGTGAAATTGGCAAAATCGCGCGCGTTATTGCGCAGCTCCTGCGGTTTATTGTTGCCGATCGCAAAGCCGACAATGGCCGTGCCCAAGCCGATAATCACCACCACGACCAATAATTCGAGCAGCGAAAAACCGGCGTGGCGCAACATTGTTACTGTTTATCTTTTTGATCGGTCTGCCAGTTACCGAGATCGGCATTCTGGCCTTCGCCACCGGTGATGCCATCGGCGCCGAGCGAATATAAATCGTAATCGCCGTGGCCGAATTCGGGCGGATTTAAATATTTATACGGATTGCCCCACGGATCTTCCGGCGGTTGTTCCAAGTAACCGCCCTGCTTCCAATTGCGTGGAATCGGATCCATCGTCGGCTTTTCCGCGAGCGCGGTCAGGCCCTGCTCCGTCGTCGGATAATTAAAATTATCGAGCTTGTACAGCTTCAACGCTGTTTCGATATTTTTAAAATCCGCACGCACCTTTTGCACCCGCGCTTCATCCGCGCGCTGCAGTACATTCGGCGCGACGATACTGACCAACAAGCCGATGATGACCAGCACCACCAGAATTTCGACCAAGCTAAACCCGCGATTGGCTTTTATATTGATGCCTTTTCTATCTGTACATTGTCTGTTGTTCACGTCCTGAGTCCTTAAAAAAACTTACCTACATCGATGATGAGCCATGCGATGAAGGGCAAAGAAAAATATCGTTGCGCCAAAACCATCGCCGCTGAACGAATCCGTTAGGCAACCAGTTTATTCATTTCGATAATCGGCAACAAAATCGCCAGCACGATGGTGCCGACAATCGCGGCCATAAATACCACCATTGCCGGCTCCATAATTGCCAGCAAACCGCCGAGCGTCATTTCCAATTCGCGCTCTTGATTCAGCGCTGAACGCGACAGCATCGCTTCGAGTTCGCCGCTGGCTTCGCCGCTCGCTACCATATGCACCATCATCGGCGGAAACAATTCTGTTTTCGCCAACGCACGGTTGAGACTGCCGCCTTCCTGCACCGAATTCGCCACATCGCGGCTCGCTTCGCGCAATTCCATATTCGACAACACTTCACCGGCGATGCGCAGTCCTTCGAGCAGCGGTACGCCGCTCGATGTCAAAATACTCAGCGTCGAGGCGAAGCGCGCAGTGTCCATCGCGGTTAATAATCCCGATATAAACGGCACTCGCAACAAGGTGCGATGCCACAACCGGCGCCGTTTTGGATCGCGCAGAAAACGTCGCACTGCAACGATCAACACTACCAGTGCGA
This sequence comes from Verrucomicrobiaceae bacterium, assembly GCA_028293825.1. Taxonomy (GTDB): domain Bacteria; phylum Pseudomonadota; class Gammaproteobacteria; order Pseudomonadales; family CAMLJR01; genus CAMLJR01. The sequence continues at coordinate 143,620 of JAQGNY010000048.1, read as the reverse complement.
CGCCGACGATCCATAAATAATGACTAAAAAAATAGCTGGCCGAAATTAATCCGCGCGTCAGCAACGGTAATTGCGTTTTCGTATGCGAAAACAAACCGACCAGTTGCGGCACCACAAATATCATCAGCAACGAAATTACGCCGACCGCGACCAGCATCAAAATAAACGGATACGCCATCGCCATTTTTACTTTTTGCTGTGTGTACTGGCGGTTCTCGGTGTAGTCGGCAAGACGCTCCATCACCGTGCCGAGAAATCCGGCGGTCTCGCCGGCGCGCACCATCGCGCGATACATTTCGTTAAATGCCTGCGGAAAATCGCCGAGCGCGTAAGCAAGCGTATGACCTTCAACCACGCGCGAACGCACCTGCAAGATAAGCGCTTTAATTTTCGGGCGACGCGCCTGTTGCGCAGCGGCGGAGATCGCTTCGTCGAGCGGCATGTTCGATTGAATTAGTGTCGCGAGTTGACGCGTCAACATCGCCAAATCGCTTTGACTGATACGCGGTTTGAATAAACCACGCCAACCGCCGACCGCTTTTTCGCGGTTGCTCGATGCGCTGGCAATAACTTCGACCGGTTTCAAATCGCGCGCGCGCAATTGCGTGCGTACTTGGCGTTCGGAATCGGCTTCGATAACGCCTTTAATTAATTTGCCGCCGGCATCGAGCGCGCGAAAATTAAATGCGCTCATGCCGCACCCAATATGTTGTCGCGATCAACCGGAGGTAACACGCAACACCTCTTCGACGGTGGTTTGCCCCGCGACAATACGGCGGCGCCCGTCTTCGAAAATTCCCGGGCTGCGCGTGCGCGCGTATGCCACCATATTTTGTTCGCTAGTGCGCTCGTGAATCATCGTGCGCAGACGGTCGTCGATTTCGACGAATTCATAAATACCGGTGCGGCCGCGATAACCGGTTTTATTACACAGCGCACAACCACGCGCGTGAAATAGTTGCGGTGCTTGCGCGCTGTCGAGGCGCAGTAGTTCGCATTCGGCGGCGTCGGGCGCGTACGCTTCTTTGCATTCATTGCAGAGCAAACGCACCAATCGCTGCGCCATCACCGCGAGCAAACTTGACGACAATAAAAACGGTTCGATGCCCATATCTTGCAAGCGCGTGATCGCACCGATGGCGGTGTTGGTGTGCAAAGTCGATAACACCAAGTGGCCGGTCAAACTCGCCTGCACTGCAATTTGCGCGGTTTCACCATCGCGAATTTCACCGACCATCACCACATCGGGATCTTGTCGCAAAATTGCACGCAATCCGCGCGCGAATGTCATATCGACTTTGGTATTTACCTGCGTCTGCCCAATGCCCGGCAGCAGATATTCGATCGGATCCTCGATCGTTAAAATATTGCGACTGGCATCGTTGATATGTGTGAGGCCCGCATACAACGTCGTGGTTTTACCAGAGCCGGTCGGACCCGTCACCAACACGATTCCGTGCGCGGTGCTCAACGCCTGCCGATAACCTTTCAATACCTGATCGTTCATCTGCAATTGCTGCAATTGCAATTGCCCAGCCTGCTTGTCGAGTAAACGCAATACCACGCGCTCACCGTGCGCGGACGGAATTGTCGACACGCGAATGTCGACGGCGTGACCGGCGAGCTTGATGGAAATACGGCCGTCCTGCGGAATGCGTTTTTCGGCAATATCGAGTTTCGCCATTACTTTTAAGCGCGATACCAACAACGGCGCGAGCATGCGTTTCGGCGACAACACTTCGGTCAATACGCCGTCGACGCGATAGCGCACCGTGAGTTTTTCTTCAAACGTTTCGACGTGAATATCGGAGGCTTTTTCGCGCACCGCCTGCGACAAAATGGCGTTGATTAAACGAATCACCGGCGCGTCGTCTTCGGCGTCCATTAAATCCGATGTTTCGGGGATTTCATCGGCGAGCCGGCTCAGGTCGATATCGGAGCCTAAATCCTCGGCCATTTGCACTGCTTCGTTATTGTTGCGCTGAAACGCCTGGCTTAAATGCTGTTGAAATTGTTCGGCGCTCAAAGCTTGCCATTGCAACGGCACATCCAGCGAGCGACGCAATTCAACCATCGCATCGGCGGTCAATCCGGGCCGATACCAGACGCGCAATGGCGCACTGTCGAGATCGAGCAACACGCCGTGATTTTGCGCGAATGCGAACGGCAGCTGCCGCCGCGCCACCGCGTCCGACACAGGTATTTCTACCACCGTCAGTTCGATCGGTGTGAGCTCTACCGGTGCCAGTGGATTCACTGCGCACCAGCTCCCGGCGCAGCATCACCATTGGCAGGCGCCGCGCCCGGCGCTTGATTTGCACGGCGTTGCTGTTCGAGATTCAAAATATCGTTGCGTTGTTTTAAATCTTGCAGCTCTTCAATTTTTTTCAATTGCTCTTCCCACTCGGGCAACAGCGGCAATTCTTTTCGGCTGAGGAAATCGGAACCGCGCTCACGCACTTCCAATTGTTCGTTGCGAATAAATCGGTATTTATCGCCGGTCGCACCGGTCAACACACGACCATCGCGCACGATAACGGGCCGCAAAAACACCATTAAATTAGTTTTGGTTTTGGTCGATGCATTGCTACGAAACAAACGGCCAATCACCGGAATATCGCCGAGCAACGGCACCTTCTGCGCGGTCTCCTGCACGTCTTCTTTAATCAGGCCGCCGAGCACGATGACTTGGCCGTTATCGGCCAGCACTTTGCTTTCGATTTTGCGTTCGTTGGTGATCACGTCGCTGGCATTAACCGTACTCGCGGCGCCGCTTAAGCTCGACACTTCCTGGCTGATTTCCAGTACCAATGAATCGCCTTCGTTGATGTGCGGCGTTACTTTCAAGGTGAGACCAACGTTCTGGCGCTGAATGGTTTCGAACGGACTGCTCACTGCGGTGGCATTGCCGGTGCTGGTGTAAGAACCGGTTTTAAACGGTACCTCCTGACCGACCACGATCGAGGCTTCTTCGTTATCGAGCGTCAGCAGCGACGGCGTCGATAGAATATTGGCATCGGTATTTTGTTGCAGCGCATTGAGCACGGCATTGAAACTGAAATTATTGCCGACGCGACCGATACCGAACACCTGGCCTTTATTAGTCGATAACGCGCTGCCGAGGGCGAGGCGCGGATCGACCGCAGTGGCGGACGTCGTAGTATCCGTAGTCGGCAAAACACCAAACGCAGCCGCTGCAGTATTCGCCAATAAACCATCGGCCATTGACGAACTGCCGTACGCGCCGGCGGAATTCGAAAACATCCACTGAATACCGAGATCGCGCTCTTTGCTGCTGCTCATCTCGACAATAATTGCTTCGACCAATACTTGCGCGCGACGAATGTCGAGCCGCTCAATCACCGCTTGCAGCGACGACATCACATCGGCATCGGCGGTGACAATTAACGAGTTGGTGCCCTCGTCCGCTTCAATCGTTGCCTTGCCTTTGCCGGAACTCGCCTGTGTGGTCTGGCCCGGTTGCATTTGCGCAACGTTCTGCATCACTTTATTTAATACCGTCGATAAATCTTTTGCTTTCGCGTACTGCAAATAAATGACTTTTACGTTGCCGCTTTGCGCGAGCGGCCCGTCGAGATGCGAAACCAAAACCCGCGCGCGTTGCCGCTGCATGCTGTCGCCACTGATCAAAATACTGTTGGTGCGCTTGTCTGCCACCATCACCACGGTTTTGCCGGCCACTTCGCCCTGTGCTTTGGTCGGATCGCCTTTATCGAGTTGATCGAGCATACGCACGACTTCTTCGGCTGAGGCATGTTCAAGACGAATCACTTCGGTTTCGCCAACGGCAGCGCGATCGATGCGATCGATCACCGCGCGAATGCTGGCGATATTCGAAGCCGCATCGGAAATAATAATGGCGTTGCTCGGCGCGTACGCCGCCATATGCGCTTGTTGCGGCGCGAGCGGACGCAACACCGGAATCAATGTCGCGGCGGAAATATTTTTCAGCTGAATTACTTCGGTGACAATTTCGCTGTTTTCACGCTGTTTGTTGCCGGAAACAACCGGCGCTGCAGACGAGCGCGCATCGCGCGACGGAATAATGCGCAGCACGCCGCCCGAATCGACCGCCGCGAAACCATTGACGTCGAGAATCGACAAAAATAAATCGTAGAGTTGTTCTTGATTGAGCGGTTGCGATGAAATGACTTGGACGCGACCCTTCGCTTTCGAATCGACGATGATAGTTTTGCCGGTGGCCTGCGCGACAAATCGCACCACCTCTTCCAGCTCGGTATCTTTGAAATTGATAGTCCAAGTCTGCTCGGCCCACGTGCGCGGCGCACTGACACACAGCAACGCAACGCCAACAAACAGCAGCCGGCGAAAATCTCGTAACAATGAATTCACTTCCCGTCCTTTTCTGAAAAGTTTTTCGTTTTAATCGTTATTTTCGAGCGAGACAACCATCGTCATTTGCTCGCTGCCGCGCCGCACCGTGATCGATGCGTCGCGCGCGGTCCGAATTAAGTTGTACAGCTCCAGCGCGCGCTGCGGATCGTCCAGCGCAATACCGTTAACACCAGTGACGATATCGCCTGGCTTAAAACCAAATTTCTGAAATTGCTCCTGATCGCGACCGGGACTGATGCGATAGCCGACCAACTTGCCGGCTTCGGTTGCCGGCGCCACCTGAATGACGTCGGCCAGACTACCGGGGTTTTGATAAAGCTGCTGCCGATAATTTTGCGCCATTGCAGTGACTTGGTTGTTGCTGCGCATATCGACGGTCGCGGCGGGATTTTCCGCAGCCGCTGCTGCATTTCCGGTTGGCTGTGGTTGACGCGCGCTTGCGGCGGGATCGTATAACCACAACGTTTCGTAGCGGCCGTTGTTATCGATGATGGCGCGATCAACTAACACTTTGCTCAATACCACTTTGCCGGCACCGGGCAATGTTTCGCCAACGACAAATTGCTGCTGCTTGCCGTCGGCCAAGATAAATGCGCGCGCCTGCGCCGGATCGCTGGTGCTGATCACGCCGAGCAATTGCAGATTGAGCGTGGTGTCTTGCGCCTGCTCTTCAACGACGGTCGCATGCGCTGCCTGCGCGCCGACCTCACCATAAAGATGCCAGCTGATCATGGTGTCGATATCGACGGCGCTGCCGCTTTTTTTCGCATCGGCAACCGCTAAATTAATTGGCGTTGCAACCGCCGTGAGCGGCGTTGGTTGCGGCATCAACAACCACAGCAGACGCGCCACGTCGGCAATAACCCATGCCGCCAAAATAATTAACGCGACCGTACGCCAGCGCTCAACGCCAAGCCCGGCGGCACGCTGAAATAACGGCGACAACCAGCGCGAGCCATTGCGTTGCAGGCGCGACCAGTTGTCATTAAGCACTTGAGACGGCAAACCCTGCCCCTCACTCGTTATCGAATGTCCACGCATTATAGGTAGGGGCTGTAACAATAGGAAACCTGCGCGGCGACGTTGCGGATCGCTTCAACTTGCGCGGTGGGCGCCACAATATCGCCGCCGCTAAAAACGAAAGCCGCACTTTAGTGCGGCTTTGTGAAGGACTCGTGACTATTGTTGCTAGTGCATCTACTGCAGCACTAAAAATAAACCCGCACCACCGCGACTAATTTGCAGCAACAACCGCTGCGGCGAGGCTTTCGCGGCTTTGCGCAAATCGTCGAGCGAGCGCACTTCCGCACGATTTACCGACAAAATCACATCGCCAACTTGCAAGCCAGCCGCTTGCGCCGCCGAGCCCGGTTCAACCGCCGCGACTTTAATACCGTGACCATCGGTACGCGGCTCCAGCTTTGCGCCCTCTAAATAGGGATGGATGTCGGAAGCCGTTGCAGCCTCCACTATCGGCTCGCCGATTTTCACATCGACCGAACGACTTTTGCCGTCGCGTAGCACTGTCATTTTTACCGACTCGCCAATGCGACGCGAACCGATTTCATTACGCAGCTCCGCCGCACTGTCGATGGGCTTCGCATCAATGCTGATAACCACATCGCCGGCTTGTAAGCCGCCCTTCGCTGCGGCGGAGTTCGGTTGCACCTGCGCGATAACGACGCCGCGCTGTCCCTCACCGATATTAAATGCCTGCGCCAGATCCGGCGTCAGGTCCTGAATCACCACGCCGAGCTGGCCGCGTTTAACCGAGCCATATTTGAGAATTTGATCGGCGCTGTTTTTCGCCATCTTCACCGGAATGGCAAAGCCGATGCCGATATTGCCGCCATTCGGGCCGAGAATCGCAGTGTTGATACCGATCAGCTCGCCTTTGAAATTGACCAGCGCGCCGCCGGAGTTACCGGGATTAATCGACGCATCGGTTTGAATAAAATTCTCATAACCTTCGATGCCCAGCCCTTTGCGCCCCAGCGCGCTGACCACCCCGGTCGTTACGGTCTGGCCCAAACCGAACGGATTGCCGATGGCGATCACGAAGTCGCCGACTTCGGTCGCTTCGGAGTCGCTCAATTTCAGCGCAATCAATTTGGTCGGATCGATTTTCAACACGGCGATATCGACGTCGGGATCGGAGCCGATCAATTTAGCTTTCAACATGCGCCCGTCCTGCAGGCCGACTGATATTTCATTGGCGCCCTGCACGACATGGTGGTTGGTGATTACGGTGCCATTCGCTGCGTCGATAATCACACCCGAGCCTGCACTTTGGGTGCGGCGCTTTTGTGTTTCCGCGCCGGGCGGCAGTTGGAAAAAGTGGCGAAAAAAAGGATCGTTCATCAACGGGTTTTGCACCGTCTGCGTGCTCACAGTGGAAATGTTCACCACCGCCGGACTGACCTGTTTCAGTAGCGGCGCGATGCTGGGGACGGGCTGACCATCGCCATCGACCGAAGGCAACGTCGCCAGCGCGGGCTGAATAAGGGCTACGCAAAGTGCGGCGACAGATAAGGTTTTTCCTAAACGCATGCGAATTACTCCAGATTTATTTTGAGCAAAGACTAAAACCGACGCTGCCTTAGAGGGCTTTGGGTCGCAGTTTCTCCCTCACTTATATAATTTCCCGCCGCGCAAAAAAAAGCCCCGCGTTTGCGAGGCTTTTATGGCTTGGAATCGAGCAATCAGTTAAATACAGACTCGCCTGTCAGGCCGTGTTTTTCCAGAATATCGCGCAGGCGACGCAATGCTTCGACTTGAATCTGCCGAACGCGTTCGCGGGTCAGACCGATTTCGCGGCCGACTTCTTCCAAAGTGCTCGCCTCGTAACCGCGCAGACCAAAACGACGCGCGACCACTTCGCGCTGTTTCTCGGTGAGTTCGTCCAGCCACTCGCTGATGCTGGTACGCATATCTTCGTCCTGCAGCAATTCGGCAGGATCGGATACTTGCTGATCAGGGATGGTATCGAGCAACGATTTATCGGAGTCATGACCGAGCGGCGTGTCAACGGAGGTAACGCGCTCGTTCAAACCGAGCATGCGTTTTACGTCTTCAACAGGCTTGTCGAGTAGATCGGCAATTTCTTCAGCGGACGGTTCGTGATCGAGTTTTTGCGTCAATTCGCGCGCGGCGCGCAAATACACGTTGAGCTCTTTCACCACATGAATCGGCAAACGGATGGTACGCGTCTGATTCATGATGGCGCGCTCGATGGTCTGACGAATCCACCAAGTCGCGTAGGTCGAGAAGCGAAAGCCACGCTCGGGATCGAATTTTTCGACCGCGCGAATCAAACCGAGATTGCCTTCTTCGATCAAGTCAAGCAGCGACAAACCGCGATTTACGTAACGGCGCGCAATTTTCACCACCAGGCGCAAATTACTTTCGATCATGCGCTTGCGGCCGGCAGCATCGCCTTTAAGCGAAAGACGTGCGAAATACACTTCTTCTTCGGGCGTCAGCAGCGGGGAAAAACCGATTTCGTTCAGATAAATCTGCGTGGCATCGAGCGTTTTCTGCAAAGCGACGGTTTGACTTACACGGCCGGTATAGGGCTTAGACGGCTTGGCGGATTCTTCGGAATCGCCATCGTCGGCGTCTTCCAACATGTCGGCATCAGCCTCAATGGCAAATTCCAACTCTTCCACACCGAGGCCATCGAAATCGCTGCCGCCGAACTGACCGTCCCTTTCGATTTGCATAGGTTTAACCTTCCATCTCTACGTAATTATTTCCAACGGGAACCGAACGGCCGCCGACCTCTTCTATTCTTGTTATAGCGGCCGCGCGGTAATTTTCTTGACCTGTTTCGACCATTCGCCAACGAGCTTTAGCATTTACCGCGGCCCGCTATAACAGTGAAATTGATCACAAGATCGACAGGCTGTCTGATCTGATTTCGAATATCAACAACTTTTTGACACTACCCTGACCGAAAGTGAAACTATTTCCGCATTACACCGGTCAATAGCGGCACAAATTTCACCGGCTCGATAATTGTTGTCTCGATACCGTCTGCAGTTTTATCGACAACCACCAACTGCTGCTCACCGTCTTCACCGACCGGCATTACCAAACGGCCGCCTTCGGCCAGTTGCGTTATCAATTCCGGCGGCACTTGTTTGGGCGCTGCAGCCGCTAAAATTCCGTCAAAGGGACCTTTGTCGGCCCAGCCGAAAGTGCCGTCGGCCAGACGCAATTGCACCGTGTATATTTTCAGCAGGCGCAGACGTTGCCGCGCTTTTTCCTGTAGCGGCTGAATGCGTTCGATACTGAATACATGGTCGACATCGGGCATGCGCGCGAGGATTGCCGTTTGATAACCGGAGCCTGTGCCAATTTCGAGAATGCGCCGACGCGGTCCGCGCTGAAACAGCAGTTCGGTCATCCGCGCGACAATATAAGGTTGCGACAATGTTTGCTGATAGCCGATCGGCAGCGCGCTGTCTTCATACGCGCGCTGTGCCAGCGCCTCATCCAGAAAAATATGCCGCGGCGTGCTGCGCATTAAATCGAGCACAGCAAAATTTCGAATGCCCAGTTCCTGCAAGCGCTGCATCATGCGATCGCGAGTGCGCTGAGATGTCATACCAATCCCGGCGAACAGTTCGGATTCCAAAATTGACTCCTGCGAATTTATCTTTCAACGGTCGCCTTATCGAAGCGACTCTCTATGATATTGCGGTTGATGATGTTGCTGTTTGGCGCCCGCATCCATCGGTGCAGCCGGCTAACTATAAGAACTCTGAACCGTATAGTGCGCCAATTCTCGCACAAGGCTGGTCGCAAAACAGCCTTTCGGTAAATCGAAGCTAATACGCCACACGCTATCAGCCACACACTCGCCGGTTAAATTGTCCGGCATATAACGCAACGCCCGCCGCGCTGACTCGACAGCGGATTTATCCAGCACTTCAATTAGCGCGGTATGTGCGTCGAAAATAGTTCGCTCTAACGTTTCCACTATACCGCTCACGGCAAGCCCATCCGTCTTGCCATAGAGCGGCCCGGTGGGATGAATATCGCCTTCGCGCAAACGCTGCTGCAGTTCGGCATCGTTGGGCTGAATGAATACGCTGTTGCTGCGGTTGAGCATCATCACGTCGCCGGGCAGTGGTGTTAACCAATTTGCGGCGCGAATACGCGTCGCCAGCACCTCATTGAACAGCAACGAACGTGCCGCCGATAAATACATACTGGCTTGCTGCCGCGACGGCTTGCGCGCGCCGCTCGCATACAAGCGCAAGGCAAAGTCGATATTGCGGCCGTCACGGCCAAAACGCTGCTCGCCGAAATAATTCGGCACGCCGTCGCGAGCAAGCTGCTCAATGCGCTGCGAAAACTCGGTCGCGTCGCCATGCACATCGCGCAACACAATCACAAAACGATTGCTGCGATGGGTGCCGCGGCGCAATTTTTTACTGTGGCGCCCAACCCGTAATATACGCAACGCTGGATCTTGCCAGGCAGACCAATCGACGGTGCGATTGAGCAGATACAAACAAAACCATTGCCGCGCAATCGCGACTTTATCTTTCAAACCGGAATAGCTGATATCGCGCTCGCGCAAGCCGGCGAAACGCGCCAGCCGTAGCGACGCATCGACGGTATTTAAATTTTCTTTTTCGATCCACAGCCAACAATGTTCGCCCTGGCCATCGGGCTCAAATCCGAGAATTTCTTCGACATAAAAATCGGCGGGCGATGTGCGCAATACCGCCGTTACGGGAGGTTCGCCATAGGCGCGCGGCCAATCAGGCAACGCCACTACGGTGCACGCTCAAGCAAAACGACCGCATACGCAGCGATACCTTCTTCGCGGCCGGTGAAACCTAACTTTTCCGTGGTGGTCGCTTTGATATTAATTTGCCCGATGTCGCATTCGAGATCGGCGGCAATATTCGCGCACATCACCGGCGCGTGTTTGGCGATGCGCGGCGCTTCCGCGGTCAACGTTAAATCGGCGTTGCCAATGCGAAAACCCTGCTGGCGAATTAATTGATAGGTGTGACGCAATAATTTGCGACTGTCGATGCCGCGAAACGCCGGATCGCTATCGGGAAAATGTCGGCCGATATCGCCGAGCGCGCACGCACCCAATAGCGCATCGCATAACGCGTGCAATAAAACATCGCCGTCCGAATGCGCAATAACGCCGCGCGTATGTGCAATGCGCACGCCCGCTAAAACAACCGCATCACCATCGCCGAAGCGGTGAACGTCGTAACCGTGACCCACTCGAAATTGCATGACTTAATTTTTTTCCTGCAGAAAAAATTCGGCGAGCGCGAAATCGTCGGGCCGCGTGATTTTAATATTACGCCGCGAACCTTCGATCACTTGCGCCTGCCAACCGAGCGCCTCAACCGCCTGCGCTTCATCGGTGACGTGCATGCCAAGACCGAGACAATGATTCAGCGCGTCGAGCAATATTTGATAACGAAATAATTGCGGTGTTTGCGCCTGCCACAGCCAGGAGCGATCGACCGTCTCTTCGATTTGATGCGCACCATCGACACGCTTGATCGTATCGCTGGCGGGAATCGCGAGCAGCCCGCCGACCGGATGCCGCTGCAAATGCACAATTAATTTTTCGATATCGGCGCGCAGACAACACGGTCGCGCCACATCGTGCACCAGCACCCAATCGCTGGCGCTATTTAATTCGGATAACTTCAACAGACCGTTGCGCACCGAATCACAGCGTTCGTTGCCACCGATGGCAGTGACAATACGCGGATCGGAAAATACCGATAAGTCGCACCAGCGCGAATCATCGGCACTGACCACGACAACGATGCGTTCCAATTGCGAAATGGAAAGCAGCAGGCGCAGCGTGTGTTCCATCACGGTCGCGCCATGCAGCGGCAAATATTGTTTGGGAATGGCGGAACCGAAACGACGACCGCTACCGGCGGCAGGAACTATCGCGCTGTAACTGGAAATAGAATTGGCGCCGGCATTCATGCGCGCTTATTTATCGACAACGAGATAAAACGTTTCGCCGCGCTTGATCATGCCCAGATCAACACGCGCGTGCTCTTCAATTGCTTCGTACCCAGATTTCAAACTGCGCACTTCACCTTCGAGCATGCGATTGCGTGCAATTAAATGATCATTGCGCTGTTGTTGTTGTGCGATATCGGTTTTAAGGGTGGCAATTTGCGCCCAGCTGCCCGCCTCGTCGACCCAAAGGCGATATTGCAGAACAAGGAGCAGAAACAACAGAAAGATGTTCAGCCAGCGCATGTAATTATTTTCCCGGTAACCGATGTGGCAAACCTAGCACAATTTGCCACTCGTTCAAATTTTAGGCTTTTCTTATGCCTTAAATTCAGCGCGGCCGCGATATAAGGCTTTACCACCCAACTCGGCTTCGATGCGCAGCAAGCGATTGTATTTCGACACACGATCGGAACGGCACAGCGAACCGGTTTTGATCTGGCCCGCTGCAGTGCCCACGGCGAGATCGGCAATGGTCGAATCTTCAGTTTCACCCGAGCGATGCGAAATCACTGCGGTGTAGCCAGCTGCTTTCGCCATTTTGATGGCGTCGAGCGTTTCCGACAGACTGCCGATTTGATTGAATTTAATCAGAATCGAATTGGCAATGCTCTTGTCAATGCCTTCTTTCAAAATGCGTGTATTAGTGACAAACAAATCGTCGCCGACCAATTGAATCTTGCTGCCGATTTTTTTGGTGAGATCGGCCCAGCCGTCCCAATCGCTTTCGTCCATGCCGTCTTCGATCGACAGGATCGGATATTTGCCGGCGAGACCCGCCAGATAATCGGCAAATTCATACGAGCTGAATTGTTTGCCTTCACCGGCCAAATCGTATTTACCGTTTTTATAAAATTCGCTCGATGCGCAATCTAGCGCGAACGTAATATCTTTGCCGACTTGATAACCGGCTTTTTCGATCGCTTCGATAATCACGGAAATCGCCGCTTCGTTCGACGGCAGGTTCGGTGCGAAACCGCCTTCGTCGCCGACGGCGGTATTCAGGCCTTTATCGTGCAGCACTTTTTTCAGGTGATGAAAAATTTCAGCGCCGGCGCGCAATGCTTCGGCAAATGTCGGCGCGGTGACCGGCTGAATCATGAATTCTTGAATATCGACATTGTTGTCGGCGTGCTCGCCGCCATTGATGATATTCATCATCGGCACCGGCATCGAATAGTGGCCGGGCGTGCCGTTGATTTGCGCGATGTGCTGATACAGCGGAATTTTTTGCGAAATCGCAGCGGCTTTGGCAGCGGCCAGCGATACGGCGAGAATGGCGTTGGCGCCAAACTTGGCTTTGTTGTCGGTCGCATCGGCATCGATCATCAGTTGATCGAGCGTGCGTTGATCGAGCGCATCTTTGCCTTTTAACAAATCGCGAATGGTCGTGTTGATGTTATTAACGGCGGTCAATACGCCTTTACCGAGGTAGCGCGACTTATCGCCGTCGCGCAATTCCAGCGCTTCGCGCGAACCGGTCGATGCGCCTGAAGGTGCGCACGCGCTGCCGAGACTGCCGTCAGCCAGCACGACTTCCGCCAGCACGGTCGGGTTGCCGCGCGAATCCAACACTTCAAACGCTTTGATATCGGTAATTGCCGCCATCGTTAACTCTCCTCTAAAAATATTTAAAGCGCGCAGCGCAAAATCGAAATTAAAAAAACAATTAAATCTTAAGAAATAATTAGCGGCGGAAAACTTTTCACCAATTCGTCGACTGCTTTCATCTGTGCGAGAAAGGGTTCGAGTTTATCGAGCGGCAACGCGCACGGACCATCGCATTTCGCGTTGTCCGGATCGGGGTGCGCTTCGAGAAATAATCCGGCGATACCCTGCGACATACCGGCACGTCCGAGCTCTACCACTTGCTGACGACGGCCACCGGCAGAATCGGAACGCCCGCCCGGCATCTGCAGCGCGTGCGTCACATCGAAAAATACCGGGTAATCGAATTGTTTCATGATGCCGAAGCCGAGCGTATCGACGACGAGATTGTTGTAACCGAACGAGCTGCCGCGCTCGCACAAAATCAAGCGGTCGTTACCCGCTTCCTCGCATTTGCGCAGAATATGTTTCATTTCGTGCGGCGCGAGAAATTGTGCTTTTTTGATATTGATCGCTGCGTTGGTTTTTGCCATCGCCGCGACTAAATCAGTTTGCCGCGATAAAAAAGCAGGCAGCTGGATGATGTCGCAAACTTCAGCGACCGGCTGCGCTTGCCAGGGCTCGTGCACGTCGGTGATGACCGGCACTGAAAATGTCTTTTTAATTTCTTCAAAAATTTTCAGACCAGCATCGAGACCGGGCCCGCGATACGAGGTGATCGATGAACGATTGGCTTTATCGAACGACGCTTTGAATACATACGGGATTTTCAGTTTTTCGCACACGCGAACATAAGTTTCGGCCACTTGCATGGCGAGGTCGCGCGATTCCAATACATTCATACCGCCGAACAATGCAAACGGCAGCATGTTGGAAAATTGCAGATTGCCTACCGAAATCGTTTTCGCAGCCATTAGCTTTTGGCCTTATCGAGAGCAACCTCGGCCAGTGTCGCGTGTTTGACCGCCGCATTGATAAAGCCTGAAAACAGTGGATGGCCTTCGCGCGGTTTCGAGGTGAATTCCGGGTGAAATTGACCGGCAACGAAAAACGGATGATCTGGAATTTCAATCATCTCCACCAGCGTATCGTCGGCCGACCAACCGCCAACGCGCAGACCGCCTTGCTGCAGACGATCAACATAATTGTTGTTCACCTCATAGCGATGACGGTGGCGCTCAACGATCACATCGCGCGCATACAACGCTTTTGCGGTGCTGCCTTCGACCAAATGACATTCCTGCGCGCCAAGGCGCATGGTGCCGCCGAGATCGGTATTTTCGTCACGCACTTCGGTTTCACCGTTCGCATTGACCCATTCGGTAATTAACGCGACTACCGGGTGTGGCGACTTTTTATCGAACTCGGTGCTGTTGGCGCCTTTGAGTCCGACTACATCGCGCGCGAATTCAATCACCGCGACTTGTAAACCGAGACAGATACCGAGATACGGCACGCGATTTTCGCGCGCGAATTTCACCGCTGCGATTTTGCCCTCGATACCGCGCAAACCGAATCCGCCCGGCACCAAAATACCGTCCTTGCCTTCGAGACAGCTGACGCCAATGTCCATGATGGTTTCGGAATCGATGTATTCGATTTTCACGCGTGTACGCGATTGAATACCGGCGTGTTTCAGCGCTTCGTTCACCGATTTATACGCGTCGATAAGGTTGGTGTATTTGCCGACCATCGCGATATTTACGGTGCTTTCCGGATTTAATTCGCCGTCGATGACGCGGTCCCATTCGGATAAATCCGCTGGCGGATTAGTCAGACCGAAACGCTCGATGACGAATTGATCCAAACCCTGCTGTTGCAGCAAACCGGGAATGCGATAAATAGTGTCGACGTCGGGCAGCGGAATAACCGCACGCTCTTCAACGTTGGTGAACAACGCGATTTTCTTGCGCGAGTTCAGATCGATTTCGTGGTCGGAGCGGCACAGCAGAATATCGGGCTGCAAGCCGATTGAGCGCAACTCTTTTACCGAGTGCTGCGTCGGTTTGGTTTTGGTTTCGCCGGCGGTGGCGATATACGGCACCAGCGTCAAATGCATCAGCATCGCGCGCGTGGAACCGAGTTCGAGTTTCAGCTGACGTGCGGCTTCGAGAAACGGCAGACTTTCGATATCGCCGACGGTGCCACCGATTTCGATCAACGCGATATCGGCGTCGCCAGCGCCTTCGATCACGCGGCGTTTGATTTCATCGGTGATATGCGGGATCACCTGCACGGTGCCGCCGAGATAATCGCCGCGGCGCTCTTTGCGCAGCACGGTTTCATAAACGCGGCCGGTGGTGAACGCGTTGCGGCGCGACATTTTTACGCGCAGGAAACGCTCGTAGTGGCCGAGGTCGAGATCGGTTTCGGCGCCGTCGTCGGTAACGAAAACTTCGCCGTGCTGGAACGGGCTCATAGTGCCCGGATCGACGTTGATGTACGGATCGAGCTTCAGCATTGTGACTTTTAGGCCGCGTGCTTCGAGGATCGCGCCCATCGATGCGGAAGCGATGCCTTTGCCCAACGAAGAAACAACACCGCCGGTGACGAAGATAAATCGAGTCGCCATGTAAAACCTTTTTTCAATTTGGGCTGGTGAGGAAGAGGCCGCCGCGGATGAATTCGCTGGGCTCTGCAAGATGGGCGATCAGCTTACCAGAAAGCCCCCGCACGCTCAATTTAAGCTGCGTCGCCGGTGTCGGCTCGGGCCCGTTTTGAGAGGGGACGGTGCAATGAAAAAAGAGCGTGAAGAATGGGCTCAATAACCGGCTACAGGCTTAGTCGCCAATCGATAAGCCAACCGGGCTGGTCGGAGTGGGCAGCGAAGCCTGCGCATATCCACAGATTCGCCACGGCAGCGAGCTCATCGCCGCAATAAATCAGCGGCAGGCGATCGCGCAGCCAGGGCTGCACGGCGCGCTCCTGCATCAGTTTTTTCAATGTTTGCGAATGCGCACGACCGATCGGTTTACAACGCTCGCCGCCGCGTCGGTTGCGCACGTGATAATTGCGATCGGCGCGCAGACCCTGCCCCATAGTTCGACTCGCCGTCAGTATTCCCAAACCGGATACCGCCAGCTCGGCGCCGATGGGCCACTCCGTATCGATATCGCCACGCAAGGGTGGCAGCGCCGGCTGCGCGTAAAGGTTGCCGCGAAAGCGATGCACCTCCGCACCGACCCACCGCACACAGGGCGCAGCGTCGATACGGGCATCGACCATCGATTCAATCTGTTGCAATTGCGCGCGCGTCGGCAGCGGCAACCGCGTTTGCTGCAACCAGTAGCGCAGCACATTGCGACGACGCTCAGACGACAATTCGAGATAGGCCGCGATGTTCAAGCCGCCATCGTCCGCGCTCGCCAGCGCAAAATCGTGGGCCGCAAGCGCCTCGATCAGCAGCGACGCTTCGCCCGCCTGTTCGACCACACGCGCCAGCGTATTGCGATACGCCGGCCAGCGTTCTGCGATGCGCGGCAATACCTGCAAGCGCAAAAAGTTACGGTCGAAATGCGCGTCGTTATTGCTGTCGTCATCGATCCATTGCAACTGATGCTGTTGCGCGTAAGCGAGGATCTCGGCGCGCGTCACCGTCAACAACGGCCGCAGTAATTCGCCCTGGCCGAGTGAGCGCGCAGGGGGAATCGCAGCTAGCCCAGCAACGCCGCTGCCGCGCAACAAACGCAACATCAGTGTTTCGACCTGATCGTCGGCGTGATGCGCCTGCAACAGTAACTCATCTTTTAGCACATGCTTTTCGAACGCCGCGTATCGCGCAATCCGCGCCGCCGCTTCGATCCCTGCGCCGCCGTCGCGCACAACGTTCACGGTCTCGATAACTAATTCAATGCCGAGCTGTGCGCAAACCGTTTGGCAATGCTGCGCCCAATCTGACGCACGCGGATTTAATTGATGGTTTATATGAATTACAGAAAGCGGCGGAAGGTTTTTTTCGGTATCGCGCAATTGCGCCAGTGCGTGCAATAAAACATGCGAATCGACACCACCGCTGTAAGCGATCCACCAGCGGCGACAATGTCGATAAGCAGCAACAGCGGCGGCGATATTCATTGCAGCGCCATTAAGATTGAATATTCAGGGAGAACGGCATCGACTACCCGAGTAAGCGCGGCAGTCGATGCGAAATTACGCGACGCGTTTAATTGCCGTACGACATCAGGCGCTCATAGCGCTTATGCAGTAATTCTTCGGGCGGCATTTGCTTTAAACGCTTTACCTGCGTGAGCAAATGTTTTTTGATCCGCGCCGCCATCAAATCGACATCGCGATGCGCGCCGCCTTTCGGTTCTTCGATGGTGCAATCGACGATGCCGAGCTTTTCCAACACGCTGGAGGTCACGCCCATCGCTTCCGCCGCTTCCGGCGCCTTTTCGGTCGTCTTCCAAATGATGTTGGCGCAACCTTCCGGCGAAATCACGAAATAGGTGCTGTATTGCAGCATCGCCAGATGATCGCCGACACCAATGCCAAGCGCGCCGCCAGAGCTGCCCTCGCCGATCACAACGCACATGATTGGCGTGCTGAGGCGCGACATTACCGCGAGATTTTTCGCGATGGCTTCGGAAATACCGCGCTCTTCGCTATCGATGCCGGGATATGCGCCGGGCGTATCGATCAATGTAATGATCGGCAATTTGAAGCGTTCAGCGGTTTCCATCAGGCGCAAGGCCTTGCGATAACCTTCAGGCTTGGGCATGCCGAAATTGCGCTTCACTTTCTCCTGCACGCCACGGCCTTTTTCCTGGCCGATGACCATCACCGGCTCGCCATCGAGACGTGCAATGCCGCCGACGATCGCTTTGTCGTCGCCGAAATGACGGTCGCCATGCAGTTCATCGAATTCGGTAAATACGCGCGGTATGTAATCAAGCGCATACGGCCGCAACGGATGGCGCGCGACGCGCACGATCTGCCACGCGGTTAAATTCGTGTACAGCTTTTCGGTGAGCTTGTTGCTTTTTTCGCGCAGTTTGTTGATCTCATCGCCGATATTGAGATCGTTATCGCTGCCGACCAGCCGCAGCTCTTCGATCTTGGCTTCCAGTTCGGCGATGGGCTGTTCGAAATCGAGATAATTCGGATTCATAATTTCTCTGGTATCTGGGCTTCTCTGTGCCTGAAAAATAACTTCAGAGGCGTGGTGCCTGTCCCGGGTGGGCGCAACGATACGCGATTAGCCCGGCACAGTCGATATTGGCAGCGGTTAATAGCTCAGCCGCACTTTGGTCGAACCATAGCGTTCACGCAGCCGTTGCAACAGTTCGTCGGTGGGCTGGACGCGCCATTGTTCGGGCAATCGCAGCCGCGCTTTTGCGCCGCGACGGCGATATTGAATCACCACCGGGCAGGTGCCGTTGCGACCGCCGTCGAGCAGACGCTGAAACTCGGTGCGAAAGTCAGTGCGAAAATCGCGCTCGTCCAACTCCAGCTCCAATGCGCGCACACTTTGCGCGCGCGCATCGAGCAATGTCTTCACGGTTTTGCCGCGCATTTTTAATGCGCCGGTGTAATCGTCGAAACTGACCTGGCCTTCGATCACCACCAGCGCGTCTTTTACCAATTGTTCGCGATGCGTGCTGTAGGTGTCGGCAAACAGCGCGACTTCAATACGCGCGCTGCGATCATCGAGCAGCACAAACGCCATGTTGTCGCCGCGTTTGTTTTTCATTGTGCGCAAATTGACAATCAAACCGGCGATGGTTTGCGTGGGTTTATCGGCCTTCAAATCGACGATTCGATTCGGCACGTATTGGCGCAACTCGCCTTCGTAATCGTCTATCGGATGACCGGTGACATACAGACCCAATGTTTCTTTTTCGCCTTCGAGCCGTTGCTTGGTGCCCCACGGCCGCACATTGCGAAAATTTTTGTACACATCGCCGCTGGCATCGCCGACCGGTACCACGTCGCCGAATAAATCGACCATGCCGCTACTGGCGTTATTGGCGGTTTGCTCGGCCGCTTGAATCGCGTCCTGCATGCTCGCCATTAAAATCGCGCGATCGGTGCCGAGCTGATCGAATGCGCCGGCGCGGATCAATGCCTCCAACGCACGCTTATTCATTTTGCGTGCATCGGTACGCGCGCAGAAATCGAATAAATTTTTAAACGGGCCGCCGCTGGTGCGCGCGCCGATAATACTTTCGATCGGACCTTCGCCCAGACCTTTGATCGCGCCGAGCCCGTAAATAATGTCGCCGATTTCGTTCACCGTGAACATGAATTCGCCGACATTGACGTCGGGTAATTTCAGCTCCAACTTCATGGCCCGACATTCTTCGATAAACACGACAATCTTGTCGGTGTTCTGCATCTCAGAACTCATCACCGCCGCCATAAATGACGCCGGATAATGTTGCTTCAGCCACGCGGTTTGATACGACACCAACGCATACGCCGCCGAGTGCGATTTGTTAAATCCGTAACCGGCGAATTTTTCCATCAAATCGAAAATGTTCGACGCGAGTTCGGCACTGTGCCCGCGCTCCTGCGAACCCTGCACGAAGCTATCGCGCTGCTTTGCCATTTCCTCGGGTTTTTTCTTGCCCATCGCGCGCCGCAATAAATCGGCGCCACCGAGCGTGAATCCCGCCATTACCTGCGGAATCTGCATCACCTGTTCTTGATACAAAATAATGCCGTAGGTCGGTTCGAGAATCGGAATCAAACTGTCGTGCTGATACTGCGGATGCGGATACGCGAGCTGCGCGCGGCCGTGTTTGCGATTGATAAAGTCGTCGACCATGCCCGACTGCAATGGACCCGGTCGAAACAACGCCACCAGTGCGACGATATCTTCAAAGCGCGACGGCAGCAGACGCTTGATCAAATCTTTCATGCCGCGCGATTCGAGCTGAAATACTGCTGTCGTTTCCGCGCGCTGCAATAATTTAAAAACATTCTCGTCGTCGAGCGGAATCGCCATGATGTCGAGCGGCGCTTCACCGATTTTCGCGCGTTGCGTATCGATGATTTTTTTCGCCCAATCGATAATCGTCAGCGTGCGCAGGCCGAGAAAGTCGAACTTAACCAGCCCCGCTTCTTCGACATCGTTTTTATCGAATTGCGTGACCAAACCACCGCCGGCTTCATCGCAATACAACGGTGCGAAATCGGTAAGTCGCGACGGCGCAATCACCACGCCGCCGGCGTGTTTACCCACGTTGCGCGTGATGCCTTCAAGCTGCGTGGCCATGTCCCAAATTTCTTGCGCCTGCTCGTCTGTCGCTAAAAAGTCGCGCAGGATTTCTTCTTTTTCAAATGCGTCTTCGAGCGTGATGCCGACTTCGAACGGAATCATTTTCGATAATTTATCGCCGAGCCCGTACGATTTTCCCTGCACGCGCGCAACGTCGCGCACTACGGCTTTCGCCGCCATGGTGCCGAACGTAATAATTTGCGAAACCGCTTCGCGCCCGTAACGATCGGCGACGTAATTAATCACCCGGTCGCGACCTTCCATACAGAAGTCGATATCGAAGTCGGGCATCGATACACGCTCGGGATTGAGAAAGCGCTCGAACAGTAAATCGTATTGAATCGGATCGAGATCGGTAATTTTTAACGCATACGCTACCAGCGATCCCGCGCCTGAGCCGCGACCGGGGCCGACCGGAATATCGTGATCCTTCGCCCAGCGAATAAAATCCATCACGATAAGAAAGTAGCCGGGGAAACCCATTTGAATAATTACGTCGAGCTCGAAATCGAGCCGATCGCGATACAGCTTCTGTGTTGCGGAAAAACTCGGTGCCGCTGCATCGAATAAATACGACAACCTCTGATCGAGACCTTCATGCGAGAGATGGTGAAAATATTCGCTCATGGTCATGCCTTCCGGCACTGGATAATCAGGCAGGAATGGCTTGCCCAGATTCATCTTCACATTGCAGCGCTTGGCAATTTCAACGCTGTTTTCCAACGCCGCCGGAAGATCGCTGAACAGCTCGTGCATCTCTGCCGCGCTACGCAGATATTGTTGCTCGCTGTAACGGCGCACGCGGCGCGGATCGTCGAGCATACGGCCTTCGTGAATACACACGCGCGCCTCGTGCGCTTCGAACTCCTCGCGCGTTATAAAGCGCACGTCATTGGTCGCAACAACCGCGCAGTCGAATTTTTGCGCGAGCGCTACCGCCGCATGTAAAAACTCTTCCTCGCCCTCGCGACCGGTGCGATGCAATTCGAGATAAAACCGATCGCCGAACTGTTGCTGCCACCAGCGCAAGCGTTGCTCGGCCAAATCATTTTTACCGTTTAATAATGCGCGGCCGATATCGCCGTAGCGTCCGCCTGATAACACGATTAAACCTTCGGAACTTTCGACCAGCCAATCGCGGCGAATTGTGGCAATACCCTGATGCTGTCCGTGCTGCCACGCGCGCGAAATTAAATTGGTGAGATTGCGATAACCCTGATCGTTTTGCGCGAGCAAGCAGACAACCGCGTCGTGACCTTCATCGTTTTCGTCGCGCAATAAAAAATCGGCGCCGAATATCGGCTTCACACCAGCAGAAATACAGGCCTTATAAAATTTAATCAGCGCAAAAAAGTTGGTGAGATCGGTGAGCGCACACGCCGGCATTTCCAATTTCGCGATGGCTTTGGCGAGCTCGCCAACGCGCACCAAACCATCGACCAATGAATATTCGGAATGAATGCGCAAATGAACGAATGAGTGCTGCATATTATTCCTCGCGAGATTTCGCGTTGCGTCTTGACGACGCTTTAATTAGTGACTCGTTGCTTATGGATGCATCAACTGCCGCGAAGGCTTCCAACACCGCGCGCACCGGCGCAAAACTGCGACGGTGCAACGGTGTCGCGCCAAATTTTTTTAACGCAGCAAGATGATCGCGCGTGCCGTAACCTTTATGCGCGGCGAAACCGTAGCCGGGATAATGCGCATCGAACTGCTGCATTTCGCGATCACGCGTCACTTTCGCAATAATCGACGCGGCGGAAATCGCTTTGATTTTATCGTCGCCCTGCACAATGGCTTCGCACGAATACGACCAACGCGGTAATTGATTGCCATCGACCATTACATGTTCGGGCTGCACATGTAGCAGTTCAACCGCGCGGTGCATTGCCAACAAGCTGGCCTGCAAAATATTGATCGTATCGATTTCCGCAACACTGGCGCGCGCCACCGCCCAACTGGTGGCGGTCGCGCAGATTTCGCCGTACAACTCTTCGCGGCGTTTCTCGCTTAATTTTTTTGAATCGGCAAGACCTTTAATTTTTTTGGTCGGATGCAAAATTACCGCAGCTGCGACTACATCGCCGGCGAGCGGTCCACGCCCAACTTCATCGACACCGGCGAGCAAAACGCCGCTGTACATGTTCGAAAATAAATTCATGATGCGGTGCGCTCGACAGATGACACACGTACTAAATTCAATAATGCGCGTGCCGCGCTTGCGCTGGCATTGCGGCGCAACGATTGATGGATAGTCAAAAATTCGCGCTGCAAATCTGTACGTAATTCGACGTTATCCAATTGCTCCAGCAACAGCGGCCCCATAACGTCGGCGCGAACATCATCCTGCAAACACTCAGGGACTAATTTCCTTTGCGCGAGTAAATTCGGCAGCGCAATCATGGTGATGTTGACGAGCCGTTTAATTAACGCAAACGACCATTTACCCATGCGGTAGGCAACAACCATCGGTTTTTTTAACAGCAACGCTTCCAGCGTCGTCGTGCCCGATGTCATCAATACCGCATCGGCGGCGGCCATCGCCAAATGCGATTGGCCGTCCAAAATTGTAATCGGCAAATTATCGCTGCGCTGCTCGAGCAGCGTTTCGATCTGCGCGCGGCGCAGTGCATTCGCTGCTGGCAACACAAAGTACAAATTTTCTCGGCGCGCGCTTAACCACGCGGCTGTGTCGATAAAATCGCTGCCGACCTGCGCCACTTCACTACCGCGGCTGCCCGGCAATAACGCCACCACTGTTTTGTTCGCATCGATTTGCAGTTGCGCGCGCGCAGCGGCGGTATCGGTTTGCAGCGGCAATCGATCTGCCAACGGATGCCCGATGCAAACAACCGGTACCGCGTGATCACGATAAAATTGTTCTTCAAATGGAAACAGCGTCAACATCAAATCGACAGCGCGTTTGATTTTATGCACGCGACCCTGCCGCCACGCCCACACGGAAGGGCTGACGTAGTGCGCCGTTTTAATGCCGCGCTCGTGTAACCATAATTCGAGATCGAGATTGAAATCGGGCGCGTCTATGCCGATAACCAGATCGGCGCGCCACTGCAAAAAGTGTTCGCGCAATGTGCGCCGCATGGTAATTAGTTCAGGCAGGCGCTTAAGCGGTTCGACAAACCCCATCACGGCGAGGCGTTCAATATCGAATAATGTGCGAAAGTTTTCGGCCAGCATCAACGCACCGCCGACACCGCAAAATTCAATCGATTTTTCGGATTGCGCGCGCAGCGCCTTAATTAAATCCGCACCGAGAATATCGCCGGATGCTTCGCCAACGACGATACCGATACGCAGCGAATTTGCCATCGCATTCAGCGGACGATGCCGCGTTTGGAGTTGGTCAGCGAATCGACCAGCAATTGCACTTCGGGTTGCACCGCCGCCATCGCTTTCAGCTCCGTTAACGCTTCGTCAACATTAATGCCTTGCCGGTAAATAACTTTATAGGCTTTGCGCAACGCGTTAATGGCATCGCTGCTAAAACCACGGCGTTTTAAACCTTCGACATTAATGTTGCTGGCTTCGGCTGGATTGCCAGCAACCAAAATATACGCCGGCACATCTTTGGTGATATAGGTGGAGGCGCCAAGAAAAGCATGCGCGCCGATATGACAGAATTGATGCACCAGCGCATAACCGCCGAGTATTGCCCAATCACCAATGTGTACATGCCCAGCTAACGATGCGTTATTGACGAGAATGCAATGATCGCCAATCAGCGAATCGTGACCGATATGCACGTACGCCATTAATAAATTGTGATTGCCGATGGTGGTTTCGCTGCGATCCTGCACGGTGCCGCGATGAATCGTGACACCTTCGCGAATCATGTTGTTATCGCCGATGACAAGACGCGTGGCCTCGCCTTTGTATTTCATATCCGGCGTATCTTCGCCAATGGTCGAGAACTGCAGAATTTGATTGTCACGGCCTATTTTCGTCGGGCCTTTAACCACAACGTGCGAGGCGATGCGCGTGCCGGCACCGATTTCGACATCGGCGCCGATCAATGTCCACGGACCAATCTCGACATCGGCGTCAATGCGCGCGGACGGATCGACGATGGCAGCGGGATGAATCATGAAGGGCACCTCAACAATTGTCTGCGCACGCAAGCGCTTCGTTCGCGTGCTTGAATTCCATTCACCACGGCGTAATCATCGGTTTTACGCGCGGTATTTCTTCTCCTCACGCTCGCCCTCACGCGCAAGGCTTAATTTTCAATGCGCGTTAAATTTTACGATCCGCACAGAGGATAGTTCCAGATGCAGCCAGTTCGTTACCGACATACGAGCTGCACGCAAACTTCCACAAGCCGCGTCGATCGGAAATATATTCCGCTTTTAAAATCAATTGATCGCCCGGTACCACGCGGCGCTTGAAGCGCGCGTCGTCGATGCCGACAAAATAATAAATGGACCCATCGACGGGTTTTTTATCCTGACTTTTAAAACCGAGAATCCCAGCGGCTTGCGCCATGGCCTCGATAATTAATACGCCGGGCATAACTGGAATTTGCGGGAAGTGGCCGTTAAAAAAAGGCTCGTTAATCGTGACGTTTTTTATCGCAACAATTGACTTGGGCAAATTCAGTTCCAGCACGCGATCGACCAATAAAAACGGATAGCGATGCGGCAAATATTCGCGAATTTCATTCACATCCATTACGGTCATGGTATTGGGCCTTTCACTCTTCAGAGCTTTGTGATTTTTTGATTTGTTTTTCCAGCTCAACGACGCGCCGGTATAACTCGTCGAGCTGCCCGAAGCGAACGGCGTTTTTGCGCCACGCGCTGGTTTCCATCATGCCGGTACCGGAAGTATAGGAACCTGCTTTGGTGATGGAGCCAATAATGCGAGCGCGGCCTTGAATCTGCACGCCGTCGGCAATCGTGATATGCCCGGCAATGCCGGCGCCACCGCCAATCATGCAATGCGCGCCGATGATCGTGCTGCCGGCAATGCCGACGCAGCCGGCAATTGCAGTGCCTTCGCCGATCTGGACGTTGTGCGCGATTTGGCAGAGGTTGTCGATAATCGCGCCATCGCCGATCAACGTATCTTCGAGCGCGCCGCGATCCACCGTGGTATTGGCGCCTATTTCAACGCCATTGCCGATTTGCACCGAACCAAGTTGCGCGATTTTTTCCCAACCGTTCGGTCCGGGTGCAAATCCGAACCCATCGGCACCGATCACTGCGCCGCTGTGAATAACGCAACCGTCGCCGACGCGAATCGCGTGATACAGCGTGACATTTGCATGAAGAATGCAATCGCTGCCGATGCTGCAGTTCTCGCCAACCACGGTGCCGCTGTTAATCGTGGTATTCGCGCCGATTTGCACGCCAGCGCCAATTGCGCAATGCGCACCGATCGCAACGCCAGCGCCGATACTCGCGCTAGCAGCTATTACCGCCGTCGCATGTACGCCCGGCTGCATACGTGGTCGGTTGTCGAATAAATGCGATGCGCGGGCGTAACTTAAATACGGATTGGGCGAAATCAGACAATCGAATGACGCATCCGCTGCAATTTCGTCAGTAACGATAATTGCACCGGCATGCGTGTCTTCGAGAAATTTGCGATATTTCGGATTGGCTAAAAAGCTTAGTTGCTGTTCGTTAGCGAGCGCGAGATTGGCCAGGCCGGTCAATCGTCGCGTGCGCTCGCCGCGGCACTCCAGGCCCAATAAATCAGCCACTTCCCCGAGAGTCAGCGAACCGTGTGCCATCGGCGCGGACCTTAGTTGGATTTGTTAAGCGCTTCGGTCACCTTGGAGGTGATGTTAAAGCTGGTATCCGCGTGCATAACGGAGCGCGCGTTGATCAACATGCCGATGTTTTCAGACTTGATAATATCGGTGACGGCTTTTTTGAATTTTGGCTCTTGCTCTTGCATCAGCGTCTGCATCAATTCCTGCTGTTTCGCCTGCAATTTACGTCCGATGTATTCGATATCGGCACCTTTGGCTTCAAGCTTTTTGCTCTGCGCTTCTTTTTGCTCTGCGCTCATTACTGCCGCATCTTTCTGCAGCTGTTTAACCATGTCTTCGTATTCTTTCTTGAGTTTTTCGTACTGCTTTTTATCACCATCAAATTCAGGTTGAGTGCCCAATGCTTTCAAGCGTTTCTGCGCTTCGTCGGTGCTCAAGATCGCCATTTCGGGATCGAGCACTGCAATTTTCCCTTGCGTAGCGGCTTGCGCATGCACTAAACCCGGCACTACCAGTGCGCACACCAACAGAATAATTTTATAAGTTTTAACCACGATGGATCTCCAAAAAAAGCAGTTATGTCGTTGTGTTAGTAAAATTAGAAACCGGCACCCAGAGAGAATTGGAAGAACTCGGTGCGATCGAACTCGCTATCTCTGAGCGGTTTAGCAATGCTGAAAGTCAATGGCCCGAAACCGGTAATCCAGGTCAATCCGAAACCTGCGGAATATACCAATTTCGACAAATCGACGCCGTAGCAGTTTACCTGCGTGGCCCCGCAATTGGTACTGAAGACCTGACCGCTGTCGACGAAAAGCGCGGTGCGGATCGAACGCTGATCTTTAATAAACGGCAGCGGGAATAACAGCTCGGCACCGCCTGTAACCAGCACGTTGCCGCCGATTGGATCAGATTTGTGCAGCTCATCGTAGCTGTATTTGCTGTATTTAGGAGCACCCGGAGCCCGTGCATAACCTTCGACCAACGAAGCGTCATAGGTTGTATTGTAAATAATGGCAGGCGTGCCGCGCGGGCCCAAGCTGCTCGCCTCAAAGCCGCGCACCGAGCTGAAACCGCCGGCAAAGAAGTTCGAATAAAACGGCAGTTGATCGAGGTTTCCGTAGCCATTGCCATAACCCAGCTCGAGGTGAAAACGCGTGGTTAAGGTATCGGTCAACGGCAAAAATAATTGCGCGTTGTACGACAGCTTGTAGTACTCGAGATCGCTGCCCGGCAGAGCAATTTCCAGCGACACACTTTGCGAATGACCGCGCGTTGCCAATTGGCCGCGGTTAAGTGTGGACTCGGTCCACGCCGTGGTGAAGGTCAGCTCGTTATAGGAGCTGCCGTAGACATCGAGGAAGCCCTTGCCATTAACTAAGGGATCATAAAACAAAGATCGGTCTAAAGGACGCGGTCCCACAGCAAGACCCTGATTAGGCGTAGGCACAGCCGTTATCGGTGTGCCCGTTGCGTCAACATCGTAGTAATTGTCGATATCTTTGAGCGGTCGCGGCGAGCCAACAATTTCCAGTGGCGTGCCGTAACCCGCATCGATCGATGTGCGCGCTGCGCCAAACGTAAAGCCGAGACGCTGTGTTTCGCTGAGCGGATAACCGAAAGTCACCGTGCCGCCGGTAGTGCTGGTGGTGTAATTCGCGATATTGATTTTGCCGAGCTCGGCCTTGCGATGGAATACCGAAAAACCGCGACTCACGCCATCTTCTGTAAAGTAAGGATCGACGTAACTGAAACGCACGTCGGTCAAATATTTACTGCGGTTGAGGCCAATACCGACCTGCTTGCCCGAACCGAGGAAATTGTTTTCCTGCAAATTCGCACCGAGCACTAAACCGGTACCCTGCGCAAAACCAATACTTGCGCCGATGCTGCCGGAAGGTTGCTCTTCGACGTTATATTTAAGATCGATTAAATCGTCGCTGCCCGGCACTTCCTGCGTATCGACTTTCGCTTCTTTGAAGTAGCCCAACCGCTCTAACCGCACGCGCGATTGTTCGATTTTATCCGACGATGCCGGAGCGCCTTCCATCTGCCGCATTTCACGCCGCATGACATCGTCTGCGGTACGCGAGTTGCCGGCGAAGTTAATGCGGTTAACGTAGGTGCGCTTACCGGGGTCGACAAAAAATTTGATATCGACAATATTGCCGTCTTCAGCGGTTTCGGGAACGCCCTTAACCTTTGCGAAGTTATAGCCTTCGTTGCCGAGGCGTTTCGTCAATAATTGTTCGGTATTGGTGACCAGTGCTTGCGAAAATGTCTGGCCATTTTGTACCAGAATAAATTTGCGCAGCTCTTCTTCCGGCAAAATAATGTCGCCGGATAAATCGACTTTTCCAACTTTGTATTCGGCGCCTTCGATCACGTTAATGGTTACGTAAACCGCTTTGCGATCGGGCGTGGTGGCAACTTGGGTCGAATCGACGCGAAATTTCGTGTAGCCGCGATCGAGATAATACGAATTGAGTTTTTCCAAATCGCCTTTAAGTTTTTCGCGCGAGTATTTGTCGTTATCGTTCAGCCATGACAGCCAGCCGGTAGTTTTCAGCTCGAACAAATCGCGCAGCGTTTCGTTATCGAATTTCGTGTTGCCGATGATCGTGATGCTTTTGATTTTTGCGGTGTTGCCTTCATCGATATTGATATTCACCGACACGCGATTGCGCGGCTCGGCAACAATATCTGTTTGGATATTCGCGTCGTAGCGGCCCTGCGAAACATACTGGCGGGTTAATTCCTGCCGCATCATTTCCAGTGTCGAACGCTTAAATACCTGACCTTCGGCGAGACCTTGCTTCTTCAAACCGTCGAGTAGCATTTCGGTTTTCAGCGCTTTGTTGCCGTCGATTTTAATTTCGCTGATGGAGGGGCGCTCTTGCACCTTCACCACCATCACGCCGCCTTCGTGCGCAATTTGCACATCGTCGAAGTTGCCGGTCTGGAACAGGCTGCGAATTGCGGCGCTCACCCCGTCGGGCGAGACTTGATCCCCGACATTAATCGGCATCGCGGCAAACACGGTGCCGGCGGAAATCCGCTGCAAACCTTCCACACGGATATCGGACACAACAAAGCCATCACTGGCTTGAGCTGAAAGAGTGCCCAACAGAAGGCCAATGGCCGAGAACAAACGACGACGTTTCATCAACAGTAAGTTACCAAGAACCCAAAAGCGCAATGTTTAAAGTCGCAACACCGCGGTTGTTATTGAGGGCGCCTTCGCTAAGCACACTCTCGTTATTCAAAACGCGCTCGCTCGCACCATTCGCTGGTCGACTAAGAGCACATTCACTCGATGGAAGTTCAGAGCCGCAGTAAATCGTTATACAACGCTAACATCATGACGCCGACGACAACGAATAAACCCACCTGATAGCCGATGGTTTGAATCCGGTCCGGCAACGGTTTGCCTGTAAACAACTCAGGCAGTGAAAACAAAATATGGCCGCCATCCAATACTGGGATCGGCAGCAAATTCAACACACCCAAGCTGACACTGAAAAAAGCCAGAAATGCCAGATAAGGCTCCCAGCCCGACTTGGCCGAAGCGGTCGCCACTTTAGCAATGGTGATCGGCCCGCTCAAGTTTTTTGGGGAGATCATGCCGAGTATCATTTTTTTAATCGAATCCAATGACACCACCGACATCATCCAAGTGCGGTTCAAAGCTGGAATTACTGCAGCCAGCGGCGAATAACTGAAATCGCGCAGCATGTTGTCCGGCCATTTAACCGTACCGCCCAAACCGACCTGGCCGTAGGCTTTACCCGCTTCATCGACTTTACGATCCGGTGTCAGCGCAATTTCATGACGCACGCCGTCGCGCAAAATAGCTAAATTGATGGTTTGTTGTGGGCGCGCGCGAACGTAATCCAACCAAGCCTGCCAATCGGGCATCGCTACGCCATCGGCGCTCTCGATGCGGTCGTGCGGCTGCAATCCAGCGCGCGATGCGGGGCTGTCCGGCACCACCTGATCGACAATCGGCTCGCCGCGCGGGCGCCATAATTCGATCCCAAGGCCGCCGACTAAATCGGGCTCTTCGCTGCCCGACAACCAGCTGTTCAAAGTTACTGTGGAGTCGTGGAGGACTTCGGAGTCGGGGCGTTTAGCGGCGATGCGCAGCGTGCCGGTTTCGCCGATCCGTTGCAGCAAGCGCTCATGCAGCGCCTGAATCGTCGGCGTTTCCTCACCGTCGATTGAAACAATCTCCTGCCCGGCTACAAGGCCTGCCTGCTCCGCTAATGAACCTGGCTTAACGGCGCCAATAACCGGCGCGATACCGCCGACACCGACGATAAACATCACCCAGTACAGGAAAATTGCGAGCAGGAAATTGGCAACGGGGCCGGCGGCAGCAATGGCAATGCGCTGCGACACTGGCTTACGCATAAAACTTTGCGACAACAATTCCGGCGGCACTTCGCCTTCGCGCTCATCGAGCATTTTCACGTAGCCGCCGAGCGGAATTGCCGCAATCGCGAATTCGGTGCCGGTTTTATCGTGCCAGCGCACCAGCGGCTTGCCGAAACCAATACAAAACCGCAGCACCTTGACGCCGCAACGCCGCGCCACCCAGAAATGGCCGAATTCGTGGATAGTGACCAGCACGCCCAGCGTGAGGGCCGTGATTAAAATCATTTGCACGATATTCATATGGATTACCTGTTATCGCTAATGATTGCCGCGGCAAGCTGCCGCGCTTCACGGTCGGCGGTTTGGACATCGCTCAATAGTTGCGGTTCAACTGCCGAGATTTCACCCAGCACGCGCTCGATCACGCGCGGAATATCCGTGAAGCGAATTGTACCGGCCAAAAACGCCGCGACAGCTTCTTCATTTGCTGCATTTAATAACGCCGGCCCAGTGCCGCCGAACTGCATCGCCTCAGTCGCCAAACGCAAACATGGGAAACGAGCGTAGTCGGGCTCCTGAAAATCAAGCCGCCCCCGCGCGATTATATCGAGCGCCCCGACTCCGGACTCGATGCGCTGCGGCCACGCCAGCGCATGGGCGATCGGCGTACGCATATCCGGATTGCCCAGCTGGGCCAACACCGAACCGTCGATGTATTCGACCATGCTGTGAATGACCGACTGCGGGTGCACAACAATCTGTACTTGTTCGGGCCGTGCATCGAACAGCCAGCAGGCTTCGATAAGCTCCAAACCCTTGTTCATCATCGTTGCCGAATCAACGGAAATCTTTGGGCCCATCGACCAATTGGGATGCGCCACGGCCTGCGCCGGAGTCACACTGGCAAGCTCGCTCAGCGGCGTGGTGCGAAACGGTCCGCCCGATCCTGTCAGTAAAATTTTACGCACACCGACGCGCGCCAGACCCGAACGGTAATCGCCAGGCATGCATTGAAAAATGGCGTTGTGCTCGCTATCAACTGGCAGCAATACCGCGCCCGACTCGGCAACGGCGGTCATAAATAAATGCCCGGCCATGACCAGCGCTTCTTTATTGGCCAGCAGCACTTGTTTGCCCGCTTTCACCGCCGCCATGGTCGATTCGAGGCCAGCTGCGCCGACGATGGCTGCCACCACGCTATCGACGGCCTCGTGCGCGGCCACATCGTGCAAACCTTGCGCACCGAATAAAACGTCGGTCTCGCGCCCAACCTCATGTAGGCGACGCTGCAGCTGCAAGGCATCGGCTTCGTCGCGAACCACGATATAGCGCGGCGAAAACGTCAGTGCGAGCTGGAATAATTCTTCGGTACGCGTATTGGCGGTCAGCGCAAACACGCGATAGCGGTCCGGATGACGCGAAATTACATCGAGCGTACTCAGCCCGATCGAGCCGGTCGCACCCAGTATGGTGACAGCTTTAAGCGCGCTTGGCGCTGCCGTCGTCATCTCATTTCACCAGTAACAGGCCGAGCGCAAAAATCGGCGCGGCGGCACTGATACTGTCGAAGCGATCCATAATACCGCCGTGACCTGGCAATAAATTACCGCTGTCCTTAACACCCCGATGCCTCTTGACCATGCTTTCCAATAGATCGCCGAGTACGGACGCGAGTGCGGTGAACGCGACCACAGCGAGCCATGCCAGCAGAGGCAAGGCGGCCCAGTAAAACCACCAAACCAGCGTCGCGACCAGCAGGCTGAAAACCAGACCGCCCCAAAATCCCTCCCAGGATTTACCCGGGCTGACCGCAGGCGCCAGCTTATGTTTGCCGAATGCTTTGCCGCTGAAATAGGCACCGATATCGGCAGCCGCGACTAATCCCAGTAAAAATACGATTTTCCTCTCGCCGAAGGGCTGCATACGCAGATAAGCAAATGCCAGCCAGGCGGGCAGCAACGTCAACCAACCGATAACCAGACGTGCGGGAATCGCACCCCACGCCGATGCGCTGCGTGGATAGGTGGTGACGCAGGTCAGCGCGACAAACCACCACGCGGCAGCGACGGTGAACACTTTTCGCAGCGTCGTATTATCTGGAACTGGACCAAGCAATTGCGTCAGCTCCAATAGCAGCGCCATAGCGCCAAGCGACAGCAAACAATACAGCGCGCGCAGCGCCAAGCTTTTTACACCGGCCAGATCCGACCATTCCCAGCACGCCAGCAGCGTAACCAGCGCCAGCAAGCCAACGAGCACATAAGCCGGCAGTAACGTGAACGCCAGCACCGCGCCTATCGCCAACAAAGAGCCAGTAATTATGCGTTGCTTAAGCATTGCCAGCGGCCTCCGATTTTAACGAAGGGGCAGTATCGCGGGCGCCGAAACGACGCTCGCGCTGATCGAAAGCCTGCAACGCCTGCAGCATTTCGCGCTCGTTGAAGTCGGGCCAATAGGTGTCGGTGAAATACAGCTCGGCGTAGGCAATTTGCCACAGCAAAAAATTGCTGATGCGTTGCTCGCCCGCAGTGCGAATCAACAAGTCGGGTTTCGGTAAATCGGAGAGCGCGCTGGCCTGATCGAACAGCGCCGCATTGATTTGCTCGGCGCGCAATTCGCCGCGCTCGACGCGCGCTGCCAAATTACGCGCAGCATTGACGATATCCCACTGGCCGCCGTAATCGACTGCAATCACTAATTGCGAGCCGGTATTGTCGCCGGTGAATTCCTCTGCATTCGCCATTTTTTTCTGCAACGCAGCGCTGAGCCGCGCGCGCTCGCCGATGAATCGCAGTCGCACATTATCTTCGTGCAACTTTTTTACTTCGCTATTCAAATACACCGAGAACAATTGCATCAGCGCCGCCACTTCGGCCGACGGGCGATTCCAGTTTTCACTGCTGAAGGCAAATAGCGTCAGTGTCTCGACGCCGAATTTGCGGCAAGTGCGCAATACGCCGCGAATAGCTTCAACACCGGCACGATGACCGGCGACACCGGGCAAGCCGCGGCTTTTTGCCCAGCGATTGTTGCCATCCATAATGATGGCCACATGACGGGGTATGCGCTCGAGCGCTTCGACAGCTGAATTATCAGTCATAACAATGCGGAATCAGCTGTCTACACAACCATCAAATCGGCTTCTTTGGCCGTTAATGCCTTATCGGCTTCACTGATAAAACGGTCGGTAAGTTTTTGCACATCTTCCTGCGCTTTACGCTCTTGGTCTTCGCTGATCTCTTTATCTTTTTGCAATTCTTTAATGTCGGCCAACACATCGCGGCGCACATTGCGAATCGCGACGCGGGCATTTTCGGCCTCGTGTCGCGCCTGCTTGATAAAGCCCTTACGCGTCTCTTCGGTCAGCTGCGGCATCGGAATACGAATGACCGTGCCAGCCGTGCTCGGATTTAAACCGAGATCCGATTTCATGATCGCGCGCTCGACGTCCGGCACCATGTTGCGCTCCCACGGCGAAACCGTCAGCGTGCGTGCATCTTCGACACCGACATTGGCAACCTGGCTGAGCGGCACATCGCTGCCGTAATAGCTGACGCGGATGGTGTCGAGAATGCTCGGATGCGCGCGGCCGGTGCGAATTTTATTGAAATTATGGCCGAGCGACTCGACCGATTTTTTCATGCGCTCTTCGGCATCTTTTTTTAATTCTTCGATCACTTTTAATTCTCCTGAATCAACCGTGCACTACTGTGCCTTCGTTGCCGCCGACGACGATATTGAGCAGAGCGCCGACTTTTTCCATCGCGAAAACGCGCAACGGTAAATTGTGATCGCGGCATAAGCAAATCGCGGTCAAATCCATTACGCCCAGCTTCTGATCGAGCACATCGTCGTAAGTGAGGCGGTCGTATTTTACGGCATTCGGATTGCGCATGGGGTCGTCGTTATAGATGCCGTCGACCTTGGTGGCTTTCAGGACGATTTCCGCATTGATTTCGATGCCCCGCAAACATGCCGCGGAATCGGTGGTGAAAAATGGATTGCCGGTGCCAGCAGCGAAAATCACCACTTCACCGCGCTCCAACGCGCGCACGGCTTTGCGGCGATCATAGTGATCGACCACACCACTCATTGGAATCGCCGACATCACGCGCGAGGCAATATTGCTGCGCTCGAGCGCATCGCGCATAGCCAGGCCGTTCATCACCGTCGCCAGCATGCCCATGTGATCGCCGGTAACGCGATCAAGACCCGCTGCTTGCAGCGCGGCGCCGCGAAAAATATTGCCGCCGCCAACCACAAGACCCACTTGCACGCCGATACCGATCAGCTGGCCGATTTCCAACGCCATCCGATCGAGAATTTTTGGATCGATGCCCACGCCATCTTTACCCAGCGCTTCGCCGCTTAGCTTGAGCAGAATACGTTTGTATTTTTTGTCGCGAGACGGGTTCGACATAACGCACTCCAATATTTAAACAGTCGCTGATTAAAACAGAAAATGGAGCAAATTCGAGATATGAAAACGGGGCCTAATGGCCCCGTGCAAATTCAGCCTGACTTAGCCCTTAGGCTGTGCCGCTGCGGCAACCTCTGCTGCGAAATCCACGGTTTCCTTGTCGATGCCTTCGCCCACTTCAAAGCGGGTGAATTCGACAACTTCGGCGCCCGCTTTCTTCGCCAGATTACCGACTGTGGTATCGGGATCCTTGACGAACGGCTGGTCGAGCAAACTGACCTCGGCCAGGAATTTCTTAACGCGACCCAAAACCATCTTCTCGACGATATCGGCCGGCTTGCCGCTTTCAGCAGCTTGCGCGGTGTAGATTTCTTTTTCCTTGGCGATCACGTCGGCCGACACATCTTCCTGGCGCACGACCTGCGGATTGACGGCTGCAACATGCATCGCAACGTCTTTCGCCAGATCGGCGTCGCCACCTTTCAACGCAACCAATACGGCAATACGGCCGGTCGAGTGCACGTAGGTGTTGACCACGCCGTTAGCCGCTTCAACCAAACGGATACGACGCACGCTGATGTTCTCACCGATCTTCTGAACCAGTGCCTGACGTGCGGTTTCGAGATCACCGTCCGTCAGTGCCGCAATATCGGTCTGCTTAGTGGTGAACGCTTTATCCAACACTTTGCCCACGAAGCCCAAGAAATTGCTGTCGCGCGCGACGAAATCGGTCTCGCTGTTAACTTCCAGGATTACGCCGTAGCTGCCATCGGCCGCCACCTTAGTAACCACAACGCCATCAGCCGCCGTGCGACCGGCTTTTTTGGCCGCTTTCATGCCGCTGGATTTACGCAGCTCTTCGATCGCTTTTTCGATATCGGCGCCAGCTTCAACGAGTGCTTTTTTGCACTCCATCATGCCGAGACCAGTGCGCTCGCGCAGCTCTTTCACCAAAGATGCAGTTACTTCTGCCATCGCGTATTCCTCCACTTGCTCAGACTGCCGTTAGACAGGCTGAAAAATTCGTTTAAAAATCTGATTTAAAAAAGGGGGCCAAGCCCCCTTTCGCAGGATTGACTCGCGAAATTATTCCGCGGCGCCAGCCTCTTCAGCTTTTGGCTCAGCAAACTCTTCCGGTGCAACTGCAACATCACCGCGACCGTTCAATACGGCATCGGCTACTGCAGAGGCATACAACTTAACGGCGCGAATCGCGTCGTCGTTACCGGGGATAACGTAGTCCACGCC
The DNA here is from genome assembly GCA_028293825.1 of Verrucomicrobiaceae bacterium. Classification (GTDB taxonomy): domain Bacteria; phylum Pseudomonadota; class Gammaproteobacteria; order Pseudomonadales; family CAMLJR01; genus CAMLJR01. The sequence continues at coordinate 107,605 of JAQGNY010000048.1, read as the reverse complement.
ATCCGGATTGCTGTTGGTATCGACCACGCCGATAACAGGAATGCCAAGCTTATTGGCTTCCTGAATGGCAATGCGCTCGTGATCGACATCAATGATAAATAGCGCGTCGGGCAGGCCCGCCATTTCTTTAATACCGCCGATGGAGCGTTCCAGCTTCTCCATATCGCGGGTACGCATCAGCGCTTCTTTCTTGGTCAGCTTCTCGAAGGTACCGTCGAGGCTTTGCGCTTCGAGCTCGCGCAGGCGCTTGATCGACATACGAATGGTTTTGTAGTTGGTCAACATGCCGCCGAGCCAACGATGACTGACGTAAGGCATGCCACAACGATCGGCTTGCTCTTTGATGATTTTGCTGGCGGAACGCTTGGTGCCAACCATCAATACCTTGTTCTTGTTCGACGACAGCTTTTTAACAAAAGCCAACGCGTCATTGAACGCAGGTACGGTGTGTTCGAGGTTGATGATATGAATCTTGTTACGCGCACCGAAGATATACGGTGCCATTTTGGGGTTCCAGAAGCGGGTTTGGTGGCCGAAATGCACACCAGCCTGCAACATTTCGCGCATGCTTACTTGAGACATAATAATTCCTTAAGTTCGGGTTAGTCCTCCATGCACCCCAGCGATCCACCCCGCAAGCGGAGCACCCAGACCGATGTGACGGCACATGTGCGGCGTTAGTAAAAGACTGCTTAAAATCCCGGCCCAATGGGCGGGACGCGCTTTATACCACAGCAGCCTGCCCACATAAAGGCAAAAAGTAACGCGCTCGCGGAAACGTGGGCAGCGCCTAACGGCTTGGTTTACAATGCCGGATCAAATTCCCGGCGCTGGCGCCACTCCATTCATCTGATGCGAAAAAGACTCATCGACCGTGACTGTAAATACGCCTGAAGAACTCGAAAAAATGCGCATCGCCGGCCGCTTGGCAGCCGAGGTGCTGGAATTCATCGCGCCTTACGTGCAGCCGGGAGTCAGTACCGCCGAGATCGACCGCATCTGCCACGAATATATGGTCGATACGCAGAAAACTGTGCCGGCGCCGCTTAATTACCAAGGCTTCCCAAAGTCGATCTGCACCTCTGTCAATGACGTCGTCTGCCACGGCATTCCGTCGGACAAGAAGATTCTGAAAGACGGCGACATTATTAATATCGATATCACTGTCATTAAAGACGGCTACCACGGCGACACCAGCGAGATGTTCCATGTCGGCACCCCGCAGCCACATGCCGAGCGCTTGATCAACATCACCCTCGAATGTCTTTATAAAGGTATCGCTGAAGTGAAACCGGGCGCGCGTCTCGGCGACATCGGCCACGTCATTCAACGCCATGCCGAAGCCAATTATTATTCTGTCGTGCGGGAATACTGCGGTCACGGTATCGGCACGGTGTTCCATGAAGAGCCACAAGTACTGCATTACGGCCAACGCGGCACCGGCCTGGAATTAAAAGAAGGCATGATCTTCACCATAGAACCGATGATCAACGCCGGCAAACGCCATGTGAAGCTCAATCCAAAAGACGGTTGGACCGTCACTACCAAGGATGGCCGCCTGTCGGCCCAGTTTGAGCACATGATTGTGGTGACCAAGGATGGCGTGGAAGTTCTGACCGCACGGTCGAACGAACCCTTCTTCCGCAAAACCGCGTAAATATGACGCTGTCACTGCCCGCCGAAGTATTCGACGCCGCTGAATTCAGCAGCGCATTAAGTGCGAGCAATTCGCTGCAGCAATGCAAGGCAGCGATCGAGCGAGTCAACACATACCTCAACAACGCGTTCATCAACGGCGACAACATCCGCGACCTGATTCATACCCGAGCCGAATTCGTTGACGCGCTGCTCCGCTCCGTTTGGCAGCGCCAACAGTGGGCGAGCCTTGAACCCAGTTTGATCGCCGTGGGCGGTTATGGGCGCAGCGAACTGCATCCGCACTCTGATATCGACCTACTCATTTTATTGCCCGAATCCTGCGCCGATTGCCTCGTCAATGCCGAAGCCTTCGTTACCTTCCTGTGGGATATCGGTTTACAAATCGGCCATAGCGTGCGCACCGTCGAGCAATGCCGCGAAGCCGCCGCCGATATCACCGTTGCCACCAACTTAATGGAATCCCGGCTGATCGCAGGGCCAAACGATTTACTCGATGCCATGCTCTCCGCGACCAGCCCCGATCAAATTTGGCCGAGCAGCGACTTTTTCCGCGCCAAGTGGAACGAACAAATCGAGCGGCATCGCAAATACGGCAATACCGAGTACAACCTCGAGCCCAACGTAAAAAGTTCGCCGGGCGGCCTGCGCGATATTCAAATGATCGGCTGGGTTACCAAACGGCATTTTGGAACGCGACAGCTCGAAGAGTTGGTAGAGCGCGGCTTTCTGTCGCGCGAAGAACTGAACATTTTGCTGGAAGGCCGCGATTTTCTGTGGCGTGTGCGGTACGCATTACACATGCAGGCCGGTCGCGAAGAAGATCGTCTGCTGTTCGATCACCAGCGCAGTCTGGCACGCTCGTTCGGTTACGAAGACGACGCCAATCGACTCGGCGTCGAACGCTTTATGCAGGTGTATTACCGCTGGGCGCTGGCGCTGGGCGAACTCAACGAAGTGCTGATGCAGCATTTCGATGAAGCGATTTTGCGCGCCTGCGAGCCGGAAAATATTCTTGAGTTGAATACGCGCTTTCGCGTGCGTAATGGTTATCTCGAAGTCAGTAACGACAAAGTTTTCGAAAAAACACCGTCGGCGCTACTCGAAGTTTTTTTATTGATGGCGCAGCACGAGCATATCGATGGCATTCGCGCCGCCACGATTCGGCTGATTCGCGCCAGCGTGCATTTAATCGACGAGCATTTTCGCGAAGACCGCCGCAACACGCGTCAATTTTTAGAACTACTGCGCTCGCCCTTTAAAGTCGCGCAACAACTGCGGCGCATGAATCGCTACGGCGTACTCGGCAAATATCTACCCGAGTTCGGCCGCATTGTCGGCCGCATGCAGCACGATTTATTTCATATTTATACTGTCGACGCACACACGCTCGAAGTGGTTAAAAATATGCGGCGCTTCACCTACGACGACGCACTGCAGAAATACCCGGTCATCGCGCGCATTGTCAAACGCTTGCCGAAAATCGAGCTGTTATTTATCGCTGGCCTCTACCACGATATTGCGAAAGGCCGCGGTGGTGATCATTCAACGCTTGGTGCAACCGATGCACTCGCATTTTGCGAGCGCCACGAGCTGAATAAACGCGACAGCAATTTGATCGCGTGGCTGGTTGAAAAACATTTGCTGATGTCGGCCGTCGCGCAGCGCGAAGATATTTCCGATCCCGAAGTCGTGCGCCGCTTTGCGCTCGCGGTCGGCGATCAATTGCATCTCGATTATTTATTTGCATTAACCGTTGCCGACATCAGTGCCACCAATCCGACCTTATGGAACGCATGGCGCGCGTCACTCCTGCGCCAGCTGTATGCGGAAACCAAACGCGCCTTGCGCCGCGGCCTCGAAAATCCCATCGATAAACACGAATGGATTGAAGAGGCGCAGCAGAACGCCATCGATCAACTCGAATATCTCGGCTTCAGCGAAGACGAATTGCGCGAGCTGTGGGCCAACGTCGGCGAAGATTATTTTCTGCGTGAAAAAGTCGAAGATGTCGTTTGGCATACGCAGGCCATCGCGCAGCATCGCAACCGCGAAGAACCCGTTGTCCTGATCAAAGAAAGCAGCGAAATTCTATTCGAAGCCGCGACTCAAATATTCGTGCACTCGCGCAATCGTCCGCACTTGTTTGCGATGATTGCATCGGCAATGGAACAGCTCGATTTAAGCATTCAAGATGCGCGCCTGTATAACTCCGGCACCGGCTTTATTTTTTATACGTTCTTTGTGTTGGACGCGAGCGGCAAACCGATTGTCGACGATGTGCAGCGGCTCGATCACATCAAACGCTTTCTGCGCGAGCAGCTCGACAAAGCCGATCTGTACCCGGAAATAATGCGCAAACGCACACCGCGTCAACTGCGTTTATTTGCGATGCCGACATCGACAACATTGTTTACCGATCCCAACAAAAATTTAACCGTGCTTGAAGTGATCACGCCGGATCGCCCCGGTCTGCTCGCGCGCATCGGCCGAATTTTTTATCGCTACGGTATTCAATTGCAGAATGCAAAAATCACCACGCTGGGCGAACGCGTAGAAGACGTTTTCTTTATTACCGATCTTCAGCAGCAACCGATTGAAGATCCGGAACTGTGCGACGCCATTCAAACGGCGATCAAAAAAGAATTGGATGAAAAGGCCGCCGCCTAAACGCCGGCGCGACGCTCAATGAATCCCGATCTCGATAAGTTACAACCCTATCCCTTCGAAAAATTGGCCGCATTGAAAGCGGGTGTTATTCCGCCCGCCATCGCGCCCATCGCGCTGTCGATCGGCGAGCCCAAGCATCCCGCGCCCGAATTTGTGCGCCAAATTCTGAGCGATAATCTCGCGCAGCTTTCCACCTACCCGAATACGAAAGGTATTGTGGAATTGCGTCAGTCGATTTCAGACTGGGCGACAAAACGTTTTCATCTGCGCGCACTCGATGTCGACACGCAAATTGTTCCGGTGAGCGGCACGCGCGAAGCGTTATTTTCTTTCGCCCAGGCAGTGGTCGATCGCAGCAAAAATCCGCTGGTGATTTCGCCCAATCCGTTCTATCAAATTTACGAAGGCGCCGCGTATTTATCCGGTGCACAGCCATATTTTATTAATTGCATCGCGTCGAATAATTTCGTCCCGGATTTCGACGCCATTCCCGCCGACGTATGGCAGCGCTGCCAATTATTATTTTTATGCAGTCCCGGCAATCCAACCGGTGCGGTGCTCGATCGCGCGACGCTGGAAAAATTAATTGCGCTGGCGGATCGCCATGATTTCATCATCGCCAGCGACGAATGTTATTCCGAAATTTATTTCGATGAGGCCAATCCACCACTCGGTTTGCTGCAGGCTTGCGCGCAAATCGGTCGCGATGACTATCGGCGCTGCGTGGTATTTCACAGCCTGTCAAAACGCTCGAATGTACCGGGACTGCGTTCTGGTTTTGTCGCCGGCGATGCGCAAATTCTGAAAAAATTTCTGCTGTATCGAACCTATCACGGCTGCGCGATGCCGGTGCAACACCAACTGGCAAGTATCGCCGCGTGGAATGACGAACAGCACGTACAAGACAACCGCACGCAATACCGAAAAAAATTCGACGCCGTACTCGACATACTCGGCGCTGCATTAGACGTGACCAAACCGGATGCCGGTTTTTATTTGTGGGCCGGCACGCCGTTGGACGACACGCAGTTCACGCGCGAATTGTTTCGCGCCGAAAATGTCACCGTGTTGCCGGGGCAACTTCTCGCCCGCGCCAGCGCTGGCCATAATCCAGGCGAGCGTCGCGTGCGCATGGCGCTGGTGGCAACGCTCGATGAATGTATTGAAGCCGCTACGCGCATTCGCCGCTTTATCAATTCGCTCTAATGCGGCCCGTAATTAAACTATGTTAAAAAAAGATCGCGCCGATTTCGTTTTAAAACGCCTGCAGACGTTATATCCGGCACCGCCTATTCCGCTCGATCACAAAGATGCATTCACGCTGTTAATTTCTGTTTTACTTTCCGCGCAGTGCACCGACGCGCGCGTGAACACGGTAACGCCAGCGCTATTTGCGCTTGCCGACAATCCGTTCGACATGGCAAGAGTGCCGGTCGAAAAAATTCAGGCGATTATTCGACCGTGCGGTCTGTCGCCACAAAAAGCTAAAGCGATTAGCGGCCTGTCGAAAATTTTGATTGAAAAATACAAGGGCGAAGTGCCGGCCGATATGGCGCAATTGGAAGAGTTACCCGGTGTCGGCCACAAGACCGCGAGCGTCGTGATGTCGCAGGCGTTCGGCGAGCCGGCATTCCCGGTCGATACGCATATTCATCGGCTGGCGCAGCGCTGGGGTTTATCCAGCGGTAAAAATGTGGTGCAAACCGAGCGCGATTTAAAACGTTTATTTCCGCGCGACAGCTGGAACGATCTGCATCTGCAGATTATTTATTACGGCCGCGAATACTGCTCGGCGCGCGGTTGCGACGGCACTATTTGCGATATTTGCCGCACAGTTTATCCCGAGCGCAAGCACGCCAAAAAAACCAAAAAGGCTTAGCCGCGAGTTTGTTATGCTCGCTCTCTGCGAAAATAGAAGCGCACACAGACGCACCTGAAACGAGGAGCAATATTATGAGCGCGACGCTGTATGGCATCAAAAATTGCGACACCGTAAAAAAAGCACGGCAATGGCTCGATCAGCATCACATTGAATATCGCTTTCACGATTTTCGCAGCGATGGTTTGCAGCTGCAGCAGACGCAAACTTGGCTCGACGAAATCGGTATCGATACGCTGCTGAATAAACGCGGCACGACGTGGAAGCAGCTCGACGAAAATCTGCGCGCGCAAGTCACAGCAGATAATGTCGCGGCATTAATGATTGAACATCCTGCACTGATCAAGCGACCCGTGCTCGATATCGGTCATCAGCGCTTTGTCGGTTTCAGTGAAAAAACTTATCGCGATATTTTTAAAACACATACCCTCTAATCTCGTACACAGCAGAAATTCAGGTACTCACATGACTCAATCTTTGTTTGCAATCGGTCTTGGCGTCGGCACCAAAAATCAAAAAGGCGAGTGGCTCGATGTGTTTTATCCGCGTCCATTATTAAATCCCGATGCCGCAATCGTTGCCGCGATTGCCGAGGCCGGTTCAAAAATCGGCGCGAATGCCGCCATCGAATTAAGCAACAACGAGCTGCAAACTTTAATTAAAACGCTGCGCAGCGCTGGCGCGACAGAGCAAGCCGACATCGCCGAAGCATTGCTCGACAGCACGCGCCCGATGGTGTTAACCGTGCTCGCCACCGACGAAGCGCCGAAATCCGTTGCCGAAGCGTATTTGAAATTGCATCTGTTATCGCATCGCCTGGTCAAGCCGCACGGTATCGTTTTAGCCGGTATTTTCGGTGTATTGCCGAATGTGGCGTGGACTAACGAAGGCGCAATTGATCTTAGCGAATTGCCGCAACGTCAATTCCGCGCGCGCCTGCGTGGCGAATTACTCGAAGTAATGTCGGTCGATAAATTCCCGAAAATGACCAATTACGTGGTACCGAGCGGCGTGCGTATTGCGCATACCGCGCGCGTTCGTCTGGGTGCCTATCTCGGCGAAGGCACGACGATAATGCATGAAGGCTTCGTCAATTTTAACGCCGGCACCGAAGGCCCCGGCATGGTCGAAGGCCGCATTTCCGCCGGTGTATTCGTCGGCGCAGGTTCGGATTTAGGCGGTGGCTGTTCAACGATGGGCACGTTATCCGGCGGCAACAATATTATTATTTCGCTCGGTAAAGGCTGCTTGATCGGCGCGAATGCCGGTGTCGGAATTCCACTCGGTGATCGCTGTACCATCGAAGCGGGATTGTATGTAACTGCCGGCTCGGTTGCATCGGTGCTCGACGACAAAGGCCAACTGGTGCGCAAAGTAAAAGCGCGCGAATTGTCGGGTAAAGACGATTTATTATTTCGCCGCAATTCGCAAAATGGCGCACTCGAAGTGTTAACGAATAAATCGGCCATCGAGTTAAATGCCGAATTGCACGCACACAATTAAAGTAGCGGGCACAACACAATTGCGTGGATGCCGAAAATCGCAGTGACTTTCGGCATCCATGTAAACAGCGATGTCAGCGCGACTTATGAAATTTCAGCAATTCGCCAGCATTTAATTTTGTAGCCGCTTTTAATTTACATTAACAACGGGCTACTGGTGCGCGCGTCCCACCACACCGGACCGATCGGTCGCGTTACATCGGTTTGACCTACGCGAATCTGTTCGATATGACCGCCTTCTTGCAAAAACCTATCGGTTTGCGAAGCGATTTCTAAACGCAACCGTTCGCGCGAGGTAACGGAAATAGCATTGCGATCATTCATGGCACGGCTCCTACGTGATGTCATGGCGAAAACATACCGAACACAAATGACAAAACCGCTAAATTTTAGTGACAGATACATATCGCGACTGCTTAAATTCAGCGACAAATTTCGCAGCGTTTTTCATCAAGCCCTCTTACAAAGACAACGCCATGACTGATTTATCTGCCACCTTGCAATTAAGTATCGAGTTGATGGCACGCCGCTCGGTGACGCCGCTTGACGATGGCTGCCAACAATTAATGATGCAACGCCTGGCTGCGATCGGCTTTGAAAATGTGCCGTTACGCTTTGGCGACGTCGATAATTTTTGGGCTATTCATGGCAGCAGCGGACCGATTCTGTGTTTCGCCGGCCATACCGATGTAGTGCCGAGCGGCCCCGAACAGCAGTGGAGTCACCCGCCGTTCACGCCGGAAATTATCGACGGCAAATTATTCGGTCGCGGCGCGGCCGATATGAAAGGCAGCCTTGCGGCAATGGTGACGGCGTGCGAGCGCTTCGTTGCGAATACCCCAAACCACGGCGGCCGTATCGCCTTTTTAATCACCAGCGATGAAGAAGGCATTGCCGTCGATGGCACGGTAAAGGTGGTCGAGTGGCTGCAGCAACGCGGAGAAAAAATCACGTGGTGTGTCGTCGGTGAGCCATCTTCATCGAACAGTGTGGGCGATACGATTAAAAACGGCCGGCGCGGATCGCTCGGCGCAAAGTTGACGATCAAAGGCGTGCAAGGCCACGTTGCCTACCCGGAGAAAGCGCGCAATCCCATACATCTCGCCGCGCCTGCTTTGGCCGAGCTAACCCAGCAAATTTGGGATAACGGCAATGCCTTTTTCCCTGCGACTTCGTTTCAAATCTCAAATATCAACGCGGGTACCGGCACCACCAATGTGATTCCCGGCCAGCTGGAAATACTGTGTAATTTCCGCTTTTCGACCGAGAGCACCGAAGCCGGATTGCGCGAGCGCACCGAAGCAATTCTGCAGAAACACGGCCTCGACTACGACGTCGAATGGTCATTGAGTGGCGCGCCATTTCTCACTGCAGAAGGCGCGTTGGTGGAGGCTACCGCAGCAGCAATTCGCGAAGTCACCGGCACGCAGACTCAGTTATCGACAGCGGGCGGCACTTCCGATGGTCGATTTATTGCCCCGACCGGTGCGCAGGTTGTCGAGCTCGGCCCAGTGAATGCGACGATCCACAAAGTAGATGAACATGTGGTGGCGGCGGACCTGGATTTACTGTCGTCAATGTACGAAGGAATTTTGCGACGGCTGTTGGTATAAGCCGTCCGTCCTGCCGCAATTGCTCTTGCGAGATCGACAGAGCCTATAGAAATCCCTTTCTGCGATTCACGCACGCCTAAAAAATCCGGTTAATTGGCTTAATTTCCGCAATCTCTCGATCCAGTCCCGCGCGCTCTGGCGATCAGATCACATTTGCGTTTACTACCTATGGGTAATTCTCCAGGGTCTCCTAAGCTAGGTACATGCGGACAGTTATGGCGATTTCGATCGGCAGACTTGGGTACACGGAAGAGATCTTCAATCATTATCGGTAGGACAATCATGCGTAAATCAATGCTCACTCGTCTCGGTGCACTCTCTCTTTTACTGCTCGCAGTCCAAGCTAACGCGGTTACCATCAACGGCGCCAACTACAAACAGTTCACGAGCGGCGGCAGCAAATGCCCGGATGGCAGCAGCGTATTGATTTATAACCGCGCAAAATATTGCAAGGCGTACCGCGCGAACTTGAGCTGGAGCATTCCCGCTACCCGTGCAGACGGCACGCCGTTAAAAGAAAGTGAATTGTCGGGTTACGAAGTGTATTGGACGCGCACCATCGACGACGCTAAAGGTACGATCAAAGTGGCTAAGGGCACTTCCGCAACCGCCGCTTTCGAAGCCTATACCCCTGACACTTATTATTTCGCCATTTCCGCTGTCGATAGCAAAGGGCTGAAAAGCACGCTGTCTACCGTAGCGCAGGCCGCACTGGGTAAATAATCAACGCATAGATTTTTATCGAGAGCACCAATGGCAGCGCAGCGAGCGCTGCCATTTTTTTGCCCGTTATTTATGTGAAATAAACCAGCACTGATGAATATCCGGTACGCGTTCGAAGTCGGGATCAAGCGACCAGCGCGACATATCTTTCACGTCGAATATTTCACTTAATACCGGATCGAGTTGGAAGCGTTTACGGTTGTTGGAAAAAATCAGCAAACCGCCGGGCGCTAATACGCGAACGGCTTGGTGAATCAAATCCACGTGATCGCGTTGAATATCGAGCGTATCGTCCATGCGTTTGGAATTTGAAAATGTCGGCGGATCAAGCAGGATCAAATCGAAGTCCTGTTTGCAGTCGGCAAGCCAGCGTCGGCAATCGGCCTGCTCCAAATGATTGCGCGCCTCGCTTAAACCGTTCACCGCTAAATTGCGTCGAGCCCAATCGAGATACGTCTGCGACATATCGACGCTGGTGGTGGTTTTCGCGCCGCCCAAGGCTGCGTGCAGACTCGCGGTGGCGGTGTAGCAAAACAAATTCAGAAATCGTTTTCCTTTCGCAATTTCAAAAATTTTTCTGCGCACGGGACGGTGATCGAGAAACAAGCCGGTATCGAGATAATCGTTCAGATTAATCAGCAGCCGCGCTTCGCCTTCGCGTACTTCAAAAAACTCCTGACGCTGCGCTAATTTTTGATATTGCGTTTTGCCGCGTTGCCGCGCGCGCTGCTTCAATACAATTCTATCGGTAGAAATATTCAGCACCACCGGAATTGCAGACAGCACTTCATCGAGTCGTTGCTGCGCTGCAGCTTCGTCAATGCTGGACGGCGCTGCGTATTCGGCGACGTGAACTTTATCGCCGTAATAATCGACAGCGACTGCGTATTCGGGCATGTCGGCATCGTAAAGGCGGTAACAGCTTACGCCGCTCTGCTGGATCCATTTCTGCAGGCGTTTGCGATTTTTCTGCAAGCGATTCGCAAACATTTGCGCGCCGCTGCTTAACTCCGGCGCCGGTAAGCGCTCAGATAGCAACGGCTTATCGCGATCAACAAAATATTGCGCGTCGATATCGAACAATAAAAGCTGTGCGGGAATTGCGCCGTTGAATAAACGGTATTGTTTATTGCTGCGCAGTCCCATCGTTTTGCCCAAGTCGGGATTGCCGGTGAAAACTGCAGCGCTCCAACCTTTAAATTCTTCGCGCAAACGTTCGCCGAGATGCGCGTATAAATGTTTAAGACTTTCCTGCTCACCCAAACGCTCGCCATACGGCGGATTAGTGATGACTAGACCGGTATCGAGAATTTGATGAGTGGGTCGTACAAAATGGGCGAGCTCTTTACGCATTACGCGCACTTTGCCGGTTAAATCCGCTTGTTCGATATTTTCTTCTGCCGCGCGCAGTGCTGCGGAGCTGGCATCGTAACCGCGAATTTCCGGCCACTGCCTCTGCATCGCATTGTGTTTACGCTGCAATGCGTCGTCGTATAAATGCTTCCATACTGCTGCATCATGCTGCAGCCACGATTCGAAAGACCAGCGTTCGCGCAAAATTCCCGGCGCGATATCCATCGCCATTAATGCGCCTTCGATTAATAGCGTACCGGAACCGCACAACGGATCGATTAATGCGCCACCACGCGCAGCAACGCCCGGCCAATCGGCTCGCATTAATAACGCAGCGGCTAGATTTTCTTTTAACGGCGCAATACCGCCGTGCTCGCGATAACCGCGGCGATGCAAACTCTCGCCGGCAAGATCGATACTGACGGTGGCTTCATCGCGTTGTAAATGCACGTTCAGACGCCAATCGGGATTTCTTAAATCAATCGACGGCCGTCGTCCGCCACGCGCTACAAAATGGTCGACTACCGCATCTTTAGTTTTTTGCGCGCCGAATTGCGTATTGGTAATTGCGCGATTGGTTCCGTTGAAATCGACAACGAACGTTTGCTCTGAAGTAAAATGTTCACTCCATTCAACAGCCGCAATTCCCTCATACAACGACTCGGCGCTATTAATCGAAAACGATGTGAGCGGCATTAAAACTCGATTGGCCAAGCGTGACCATAAGCAACAGCGATACGCCACTTCAAGCGTCGCACTCACCGTAATTCCAGCGACATGGCGCTTCACGAGTTCAGCGCCAAAACTAAAAATTTCATCCGTAAGTAATTCTTCTAATCCCTTCGGACACGTTGCAGTCAAAATAAAATTTGGGGACATAACGAGCGGCTCAGATGGGCTAGACAATGTGGCTATATACGCTGCTGATTTTTGTTTGCGCGCTGGCGCGATTGAATTTTCGCGGCGGCCAAACTATTGAAATATAAAACGTTACGACTTGGTATAACCAGCACCACTAAAAGACTTCGATCCTAGAAGAAATTGGCTGTCGACGCGGGTTATATAATTTTGCTTTCATTCGAGGTGCGGGTGAGCGCGCGATTCTATCATCAATATATGCAATCACTCGAATCCAATTTCCTCGTTAATGATCTAGCACGGAGTATCAGCTCTATGAAGAAGCAGAAACGCGATTTAAAAGAGCGAGCCTATCAACGTGGTTATCGAGCAGGTTTAGAGGGCCGCCATCAAGAATTATGTCCGCATGTTTTGAGTTCGATGCGCGACCAATGGCTATCTGGTTGGCGCGAAGGCCGCTTGGATAATTGGAATGGTTTTAATATGGCCTCTGGCATGCAGAAATTGGCAATGCGTTAACTGCATACATTTTCATGGGGTTTTTATCTCCCCTCACCGCAATCTAAGGCCCGCTTAAGCGGGCTTTTTTCAAACAGCTTTTTTCGAATCCTAAGTAAGCGATGAATTTCAAACTCGGCCACAGCGCTTGCACCTGCGCCACGGCCCCATTAGACTGGCCCCCGCATTAGCTATTGTCCCTGTCATAACAATTCGGAGAGCATCATGAAGAAAAGCTATCTGTTCGTGTCTGCGCTGGTTTTAGGTTTAGGCCTGACCGCGTGTGGCAAGAAAGAAGAAACCGCTCCAGTCCCAGCCGAGCAAGCAGCTCCGGCACCGGCTGAAGCACCAGTACCAGCTGAAGCACCGCCTGCAGATGCTGCACCTGCTGATACTGCACCGGTCGATGCACCGCCTGCGGATACTGCAGCTCCTGCCGATACTGCTGCACCGGCAGAGCAATCCAAATAATTTCTCCCATTCAAGTTATGTCCGCATAACCTGAGCCGAGAAAGACAAAACAGAAAGGGGCTTAGCGCCCCTTTTTGCTGTCCAAAATTTGTTGCCTAAAGATTTTAGCACTCTGAAATAAGCTCTCTTTTATTGAAACTATCGCTAAAAATCGACTATTACATACACGTAATATCGACCGGCAAAAAACTTATCCGTGCCTGCGCTCGAAGCTTCTAGCCCCTAGATTGATAGACGCAAGAAGTTAGAATTCACCGCGCGATAAATCCACCAATTTGATTGCCATCAAAAATTTAACGAAAGCGTCTGCCGATACAAACTCGAAAATTGTTTTCAACAATAAACGTCATGCGGCTAATTGATATTTCTCGATACATAAAATTACGCCCATCGAATGCTTCACTGAAGTAAACCCTCAGAAGCGCTATCGATAAACGCGGTAAATTTTTAATAAATTCTCTGCGAAGGCCGTAACAAAAATAATCCTGCACTACTGAATAAATACATTTATTAACACAACCTGAACGAGCCTGAATAATCTGATTTTTATCGACCGACTCACTGTTAACGCAGACGTTATTTTTGGCGTATCTGCTAAGCTCGCGCAACGCACCTTGCCGATCTCGAGACAAATGATGACGCGCCATACATCGTTGCGAGTTATTTCAGTGTGGATAAGTTTTTCAATTCTGGTTTTTGCGCATGCCGGTTACGCGGATTCGCTGCGTTGTGGAACGAAGCTTATTTCAGAGGGCGATCTGGCGATTCAGGTTCGCGACAAATGTGGCGATCCAGTGAGCGAAGAACTGATCGGATATACCTTGCGCGGTGGCGCAACAGGTTTTCGTGGCGAACGTGAATTTAAAATTGAGCAGTGGGTTTATGGCCCTGAACAAGGTTATTACCACGTCCTGACTTTTGAGGCAGGACGTTTACACAATATCGACAACGTTAAACAATAAAATCCATTTTCAAAGAATTAACCAGCCTGGCGTAAACGTGGTCGACCGCGTGGACGTGGGCGCACTTTTTGTCCGCAACGATTTTCAATTTCCGCGCGAAACTCTTCGCCACCATAAACGCTGCCTTGCACGACATTAATATTAATTTCTTTAATAACATCGTGCGCCAGTGGAATTGTCGCCAGCTCGCGGTAGCGTTGATAACACTCGCTCGGTGTATCGGCTAAGCAACTCCATATCGCGTGATCGCGCACAAAATGCGGCGCTGCACCGATATGCTGGCGATAACTGCTCCACGGATAATCGAACGGATCGGTCACCACGCCAGTAATTCCCGCTAAGGTGTCGACATAGCGATAGCAGCTGAGCATGTGCTCGCCCTGCTCAACCAAGCAGGATTTATAGCGACCTTGCCACAATGTCCCCGTGCGATCGTAGCGACGATTAAAATATTGCACGTAACGTCGACCGAGCGACTGCATCATTTGCGGTACAGCGAGTTCGGTATGCGGCGTCACTAACAATTGCACGCGATTCGGCAACAACGCATACGCATGCAAATCACATTCGTACTGCGCCGCCGCTTGACGCAAGCTATCGAGATAAAATTGATAGTCATCGCGGTAATTAAAAGTGCGCGCCCAGTTAATCCCGGATTGAACCACGCATTGCGGTATATCACTGACGGTAAAGCGTGTTGGTCTTGGCATCGTCTCACTCCTCGCAAACTCGTAGGGTTGCGCCGAACGGTTTTTTTTCGATATGCGAAGAAGCGGGAGCAATTTACTTGCCAACGAAATGAGGCATGCGCCAAACCCATATGGCGCCTGAGTTTTATCGCAAATGTTGGGGTGCGTGGAGAGTTCGAAGATCGGCTAAAAGTCATCCATCTTGGTACGAACACAAAAAAGCTGCACCACGCTGGCGCAACTCGTCGTCAATTATTCGATTAAACGCAACATGCTCGCTGTCGTTAAACCCCACACACAGTTAAGAACCAACAAAGACAACGTCGTCAAAGTGAGAATATGCAAACCGCCGTGCTGCCACAGCGGGAACACGACCAGCTGCAACAGGCTTACAACCAGCGCCCAAACCAATCCACGCATCAGCCATGAGCCGCGCACGAACGGCAATAAAAATAACAGCCCGTACACACCTGCCCAAACCAGCCGCGTGTAAAAGCTCGTCGGGTGTAAAACCTGCGCTAATTGATCGGCGAAAGCTGACGTGAGCGACGAGCGCTCGCACGCCAAAATCAAACCACCTTTAGCAAGTCCGCCGACCGTACCCGCGGAATAACACAGCGCACCCTGCCGTAACCATTGCTGCATAAATCGCACACTCGTTTTTGAATCAAGAAGAAGAAAAATAATTTGCGGAAATGCGGCGGGAATTAAACAAACAAAAGTTTAACAGAGCGAGCGAAAAATCGGGCCGGCTGCGATGTAATTTAAATATACATTGCGACTAATCACGCGCCGCGATCGAAAGCCGCAACATGGCCAAAGCGATGCTCGGCTGAGGCCATCAAGTGCGCATTAAACCCTGCTTGCCGAAGTAAAAAAACCGCAAGCTCGCTGCGGCGTCCGCCGTGATGAGTAATCAAATGCACGCGCTGTTTATCGAGCAAATGCAAGCGCGCACGCAGTAATGAAATTGGAATATTAATACTGTGCGGCAAACCATCGCGACGAAACTCCACCGGAAAACGCACGTCGATAACCACCAGCTTTTCATCCGCGTCGGCGAGCAGACTGCGCTCCATTAACGCATCATCGGCCTCGCTGATGACATGCGGGCGAATTAATTCATCGAAGGCATCGCGATCGAGCCGCGCCACCGCGCCATCGGATTCCATCAACACGGTCGCATTGCGCGGTGTGTCGGCCACCAGCGATTCCTCGCCAAAATAGTCGCCGGGCATCAACGAAATTTCGCGGCCTTTGTACACGCCCTGCGCGTCGGTCTGCACATAAGCCATACCGCGCAAAACGATATAGAGCGCATCGCCAGCACTGCCGCGTCGAACAATGGCATCGCCTTTCACAGCATCGATCGTAACCAGCCGCGCGAGCACTTGCTGAATCGACAATGCCGGCAGATTTTGTGCGAGCGGCGACTGTAAAAAACGCGACATCCAATCGACAGCGACATTGCCATCCGACACCAAATATTCGTCGGTCAAGTCGGTTTCATGCAGCGAGGCGACGTTGTAATCGTTCGGCGCATTGGCCGCGAGACTGCGGTCGATTAAATCGCGTCCGATTTGCACCACAACACAATCATCCTGCGCGACGATCTGGCCGCCATCGCTCAGCAATAGATAATCGAGCGGTTGCAACGCAGCATCACTGCCGGCCTGCACAATTACGCGGTCGAAAAAAGAGCGACGCAGCTCAACGCTACCGCTGATTAAATAACTCAATTGATCGGATTGTTTTGCAGATCGCTTTAGCAGTGTTTGCCCGCGCTTAAATTCGCAGGTCTTCATCCGAGGTTCTAATGCGGCGACTTCCTGTCTGTCGATCTGATGAAACGGATAACAACGAGCAAGAATATCGAGCGCTTCCACACCAACCCTCTTGCGGCAGAAAGTGCCGCTGACCGTCTAATAGCGACAAAGTATGGTATCGATTGCTGCCAGCGAATTTGAACTGGTTCCCATAACGGCAGATTAAAGCGTAATTAATGGATTATTAAATGGGCAAAAAATGCCGTTATAACCCAGCAAAAAAATAACGCTATGGGACTTTTAAAGAGGAAATAAGTAGATAGCGACAATCAATGGAATAGTAGAAGGTCTGCAGCCGATAGAAATATCGGCCGTAGTTATTAATTAAGTATCAGGAAGAAAGTTAATTATGCGTTGGGAAGAAAATCGAGAGAATAATTAACGCGCGTGCGCTGCGCATTGGCTGCGCCGAAATTAATTAATCGAATACGCGCGAGAATTTTGCTGACCAAATCGGTATCGCGCAATTCACTCGATACCATTTTTACTTCGGAAATTTCGCCACTCGGCTCGATCACCATTTCAAAAACGAATTTTCCTTGCAGCGTGGAGTCCTGTCTCAGCGCGCGATTGTAAATTGCAAAAATACCGCCCTTCTGCTGATCCATTACGCGGCGAATCGCTTCATCGCTACGTCCACCGCCACCTTCGCTACCGGAAACCAAATCGCCTTTTTTGCCGGAGCCTTTGCCGACGCCAGTACCGCTGCCGGTACCCGTACCTTCACCGCGTCCACGTCCGCCCGCTTCAGTGCTTAAGCCGCCCAATCCGCCGGGGCTATCGATACGCGTAGTCTCGCGACCAGACAATGCGATGCCGCCGGTGTCGCGACTGAGCGCCGCTGTATTAATACCGCCGCTGCCACCGGTCGCTTTGCCGGCAATTATCGAGCGCTCGGTTTTTTCGGCAGTGCTGGTGCCGCGCGTTAAATTACTGCGCGTCACTTTCGATACATCCACGCTCTCGCGCATTTCGGCGAGGTCATCTTTAAATTGCAGCACGCCGGATTTGGATGCGGTCGCACGCGCCTGCTGCATCAATTCAACCGGGGCTTCTTTGCCGCCGGTCCGGCCTGTTACCGGGGCAGTGCGCGATGGCGGCACCGGCGTTTTACTCGGCGGCACAATCGGTTTAGGTTTCGGCGCTTCGGCCAACGGCTTTTTCTCCACCGGTTTCGGCGGGACTTTTGGCAGCTCGGCGGGTTTCGGCAATTCGATTTTTTGCAAAACGACTTGCGCTAATTGCGGCGGCAAATCTTTCGGCTCCGGATGTACGACTGGCGGTAAGCGCAACCATGTCACCACCAACGCCACCAAAATATAAAGTGCCAGCAGCGTTATCAGAATTTTGCGAAACCGCGAATCCTCGTTGTAGCTCGACGACCACGGCAATTTTGGATTGGGGATGCGCACGACGGCCACGATCAGGCTCCCGGTGCCGCAGCTGGCGCTGTTGCACTGCCTTCAGGCAGCGCCGCAACGGCCAACGAAATATCGCGAAAATCGGCTTGTGCGCAGGTTGTCATCACGCGCTTGAGCAAGCTGTAAGGAATTTGCTGATCGCCCATAATCGTGACGGCGCGACCGTGCTCTTTTTCGGCGTCAGTAACATCGAGCTTACGCCCGGCCCATACGCCGAGCTCATCGCGCAGCGCGGGAATAATATCGTCGCTGGCAGCCAACACCTCGGCAACGCTCGCCACTTTATGGCCCTGCACGATGATGTCGTCTGCGTTAATTTTTACCAGGATGGTTTCTTCGGCGCGCTTTTCCGCGGTCGAATCCGGCAATTTAATGGTTTTATCCAAATCCAATACTTCGACGTTGCCGGAGTTCATCATCAAGAAGAACAGCAGCATCGTAAAAATATCGATGATCGGAACCAGCGTGAGTTTTTCGGCAACATGCATGCGGCGATGATTGCGTTGCATGCGGCGCGCGCGCATCGATAACTTCATGGCGTCGCCCCTGCAGCGGCGACTTCGGGTGCATCGCCAAAAGCAATATCGGGAAATAATTCGCCATCGACCACACTGGTAGCGATAGTGGTTTTGTAAGAGCGCACCGTGTCCGTTGCAGTAATGATGGTTTGATACGGCGTGTTGGCTTCAGACAAAATCGTTATCGATTTTTTATCGACCGACTTTTCATGCAGCTGTCGCTTCACTTCCTGCAAAATATTCGAGAGCGCGATGAAATCGTGTTGCGCCGGCGCCACGTCGGGAATCGTTTTTAGCAGTGTGCCGCGCGGATAATTAATATCGAAATGATCGGCGCGAATCACTAACTCCACGTCTTCGTTTTGATCGGCAGCAGCGCCATCGGCACCCGCCGAATTCGGTAATTTAAGATCGAGTACGGTGATATGAGAAAACACCACGCTGACCAACAGAAATGGCACCAGCGCCACCAGCAAGCTGATGAACGGCGTCATATCAAGATCGGCTGCCTCTTTGTGAGCTTTTAGTCTGCGCATCGCCATGATGAATTACCTGTGCGATACGCGGATTATTCGCCGACTCGAGTTTGCTGCGCGAGCACGCGCTTATCGGAAAGAATGTTTAAACATTTCACGCCGGCCATTTCGAGGCTGTCGATAATTTCCGTCGTTTTGGTTTGCAGCAGCGTGTGAATCAATAGCATCGGAATTGCCGAGGTCAAACCGAACGCAGTCGCATTCATTGCTTCAGCGATACTCGCCGATAGCATTTGTGCTTTTTCTGCCGGATTAACATTGGCCACCGCCGCAAACGCGCTGATCAGACCGGAAATTGTACCGAGCAAGCCGAGTAGCATCGCCACATTGGCGAGTGTCGCCAAATACTGCGTGCGCTTTTCCAAACGCGGCAACGCTTCCATCACGCCCTCTTCCATCGCGTATTCAATATCGTCGCGACGTTGCGTGTGCGCAAGACGCGCCACACCCGATGCGATAATCCGCGCAACCGGTGCCGTCGACGAACTCGCGAAACTGAGCACACTTTTAAAATCGCCTTTTTGCAGCAACGGCAAAATCTCATCGAAGGCAGTACGGTTGGAACCGCGGGCGGAAGTCAAAAACACCCAGCGTTCGACCGAGATGGCGATACCGAACACCAAGATCACCGCGATCGGATACATGAAGAAACCGCCTTCCTGGAAGAATCGAACGGCCGAATGAAATAAATCCATGATGAAGTCCTGTTGTTCGTGAAACAAACGTTCGCTGAAACGATTCCGAATTGGATTTCTAAATCGTTTTCAAAATTTATGCGTATTTTTAAATGCGTAGTTGGATATGCGTTTCAAACTATAGCGGGTTTTATCCAGTTCGCCGCTGTGCGTTACGGCACGTTCCAAAAACTGCTAACAACTCGACAAATTCATAACTAACAAAATTACTTTTACGGAATTACGGTGCGGCTGCCGGCTCCGCCGCTTGCGCGCGATACTTTAATTCGCGCTGAAATTCCGCGCGATCGACTGGCGCAAAAACATCGGACAGCAACGGTTGGATCGGCTGATTTAACTTATCCGCGCTACCCGGCGGTTGCCACGGCACGATATACAACACCTTCGGCTGTTCCTGATTGCCGGTAATCGTGGAATGCAAAACCACATTGGCCTCCTCGCCTTTTTTTTGCGCGTGCGCCAGTGTCGACATGCACAACAGACAGAACATCGTCGCCACCCAGCGCTTTATCGTATTCATCTCAACCTGCCTTCATGCGTCGCTGCAAATCCGCGACCCAGCTGCGCACCGGGCTTTTCTCGTCGCCGGCCAATTCGAGATAGCGCTGATAATGTTCCAGCGCCTGCGGCAATTTACCCATATAAAGATCGTAAAGAATCGCCAGATTCAAATGCGTTTCCGCATGATTGGCGTCGCGTGCAAGCGCTTGCAGATAAATTGTTTCGGCGTCTTGAAAGCGCGCCTGCGAACGCAACCAAATACCATATTGGTCATAGCCATTCAAATTATTCGGATTGATCTGCAGCGCGCGTTTAAAACTTTCTTCAGCCTGTTGCGGGCGCTGCGTTTGCGCGTAAAGCAACGCAAGATTTAATTGCGGCCCGGACAACTGTGGATATTTTTCCGCGAGTTGTTTGAACTGACTCTCGGCCTCAGGCCATTGTTGTGCTTGCTGTGCAGCGACTGCACTGTCGAAAGCCGCTTGTGCGGCGGCAGGAATTTCAGTCGTCGCGCTAAAGTTTTCCGTGCTGTTTTCACCGCTCTTTCCCGACGGAATAAACTGGCATGCCGACAACGACGCGACTAGCGCAAAAAAAGCGATTCGCAAATTAGGATTAGCGAATTTCATTGCTCACCGTCGCCACTTTTTCAGGTTTTTTGTAGCGCGCCGGCAACAATTGCTCCAACGCGGTGAAACTTTTTTGTACCCATTCATCGTAATTGCCTTTCCAACTGCGCTGCACATTGCCCTCATGTACCGCGATGGCTTTTTCGACAAATGGATCGGCCTGTTCTTCGATCAGTACGTCGTACTGCTCTTTTTCCAAATCGTTTAATTCTTTCGGCCGCTCGGATTTAATTAAATCCTTACTCAACGTCGAATAAATTTCACCGATGCGGAAAGTTGCCTTGGTCGCGAATTGTTGAATGCCGTTATCGATGCCGCGGTTATACGCACTCAATGCCTGCTCCAGCGCTGCCTTTTTCTTCTTCAGACTTTCTTTCAACGGCAACGTCAGGCGGATCGATGCAAAATTGCGATACAGCTCATCGGCCAATTCGTCCTGCGCCTGCGCAGCGAGATAACGTGAGCGGTCATTGCGCACAGCACCCGCTGCAGCATCGGCCTCGACAATTTGCTGCAGCCAATGGCGACGCGAATCGGCAGCGCCCGGCTGTTTATAAATTTCGCTCAATTGATAACGCGCTTCGAGCGCCTGCGCGAATGGCTGCGGGTAATTTTTCACATAACGGCTGTAACGCTCGGCAGCGCTATTGGTATCGCCGGCTTTTTGATACAACTCGCCCGCGCTGTAAAGCGCTTCGCGCCGCGTTGCGGTATCGCCATCTTGTTCGGAGACTCGCGTCAATTCAGCAGCGGCGGCAGCGGTTTGTCCGCTCTGTTGATACGCCACCGCCAACTTCATCGCAACACCGGCGCTCAGCGCATTGTTAGGAAAACGGTTGCGGAAATCGGTCAGCGTTTTGATCGCGTCCTGCCAGTTAGAGCCTTCCATGAATTGCGTGGCCGCATCGTATTGCGCATTCACGCGAATGGCCGAGTCCGGCGCGACTTGCGCGACGCGTAAAAACTCCTGCGCGGCAGCGGCTTTATCGCCACCAGCCAAGCGTTGCTCGCCCTGTTTATAAACCGATGCCGCGAGACGCTCTTGCACCGCGCCGCGCTGTGCGTCGTTCGACGACATAAATGTCAACGCAGTGCGATAGCCCTGCTCCGCTTGCACATAATGCTGCTGCTCGAATTCACCATGACCGACAATTAAAGCGGAGCTACGCAGTAAGCGTTGCTCGGGCGCAGGCTGCCATAGCAATACCGCTGTCGCCGCTGCAATGGCTTGCGAATATTCCTTGCGTTCGAATAATTCGTCGGCGGCATGCGCCTGCACAATCACCGCGCGCGAATCGGTCGCATATTGTTTGGCGAAACGCAGTTCGCTATTAATTTTCAACTGCTGCCAATTGTCTTTTTGTTCCGCCGGTGTGCGCTTGATCAATTCTTCGTAAGCAATCAGCGCCGAATACCCGGCCTCTGCACCGCGCTCGTTATTGCTGTATTGATACGCGGCCTGCTCGTACGCTTCAATCGCCGCTGCATATTCTTCCGCTTCAAATCGGCTTTCTGCGAGCAGGAATACCGTGCGCCCCACTTGCGGATCTTGCGGGAAGGTATCAATAGTTTCGCGGTAATAATTTCCCGCTAAACGATAGGCCTGTTGCGATGCGGCTTTCTTGTCGGCATCGCTGACTTTTTCTTCACCCTTCGCTGCTGGCTTGCCGATTTGTGCTTTTAATTTCTGCGCATCGGCATGGTGGTACTGCGCAAGCTCCGTCAAATAATCTTTTAAATGCGGACGCAACGGTTCGCGCGCAGCGTCGTTCGCCTGCGCCCAATAATCGCCGTGAATACCAAAGCGTTTTACGAACGCTGCTTTCTCGCTCAACACTTCCGATGGAAAATTGCCTTCATCGAATGCGGCAATCAGCAGCACATACATTTCCGGCGCCTGCGCCGATAACGGATAGGCATCGGCGTAAGCGCGATACGTTTCCGCCGCATCGCGATAACGTTTTTGCTGTAAATAAAGCTGACCGAGCTGGCGATACAATTCGGCGTTGTAATGACGCTCGCCCTGTTTCGCATAAAAGCCGGTAATGGTATTGGCGCCGTTGTCATACGAGAAAATCAAACTCATCACGCGCAATGCATCGCCGACCAACTCGCGTTGCGCGCGCGGCAACTCGTCGAGTGTCGTGTCTTTCTTCCACAATAAATCGAGCGTTTGCGTGAACGACAATAAGGCGGCGTCATAACTGGAGCGTTTGAATTGCGACCAGCCCTGCATGTACAAAGCATTTTGATAGTAGGTCGATGACGGACCTTTCTTTACCACTTCGCCGTAGGCATTTTCGGCCTGTGCATAATCGGCGCGTGCGAATAGCAATTCGCCACGGCGAAATTGCGCTTCGACATAATTTTCCGACTTCGGATAATCGCGCACCAATTGTTGCAGCACGACTAGCGATTCATCACCGCGACCGTCGAGGTCATACGCCTTCGATAATTGATAGAGCAGATGGTCGTTCTCGGGGCGATTCGGATGTTGCGCCAATAAATCGCGATACGATTTTATGGTGTCGTCGAAATAATGGGTTTGTTGTTCGCCCGCTAATTGCTGCTGCTCACCGCTCAGCATTTGCAAATCGGCGAGACGTTGATTGACCTGCACGCGCAACTCGGGATCATTGGTCGAGCGCAATACATCGCGGTAATGTTCCGCGACTTGCGGCAAGCCGACCTGCGGCAATGCGGTGGATTTTTCCGGCAGTTTTGCAGGCTTCAATGTCGCGAGCGTCGGCTCTGGTTTTTCTGTGTTGTGATGAAAAACGGTGCAGCCGTTTAAGCCCATTGTTGCCGATGCAATAGCAACTGCCGTGCACAGAATGCGTCGTGAAAAAAATGAAGCCGGTCGACAATTCAATACCCGACTAACGAAAACGCTGTGGCTCATTGCAGCGTCTCCGTGGTGCCTTTATCGAACAACCGTGCCTTAGCTAATTTCGCACGACCGAGATAAGCCAGCAAACGCTCGCGCTGTTGCTGCAATTCGGCAACCGCGCGCTCGCGCAATACTTTATCGCCCTGTGTCTTCGCGCCGGTTATTTTTTTCAAGGTATCGTCGAGTCGCGCTTCAACGGCGCGAATGCGCTCACCCTGCTCGGGCGCGCGCGCGCGATCGACCAAATTAGCCAGGTAATTACTATCGAGCTGTGCCTTCGCCAATTGCGTATTGAGTTCGCGCAATTGCTTGGTTAAATCCCAACGCCGCGCCGCGTATTTTCCCTGCGCATCCCACAGCAATACACCGCGATAACGTTGATACGATTGCTCCGCGGCGCTCACATCCTGGCCATTACTTTTTAACGTTTCGATATTCTTGCGCACGCGTTCGAGCCGTTTCCAAATCGCGAGATCTTTGGCATCCAATAACGCCATGCCGTCGCCATTTTGTTCGGCTTGTTGTAATACGATTGCAACTGCATCGCGCTGCTGTTGCAGCTCGGTAAAGCGCTCGGCAATTTTTTGATCTGGACGCGTGCTGAGCGCCTGTTGTCGACGTTGATATTGCAGCGCCTGCGCCGCATCGAGCGCGGATAAACGATCGCGCCAGTCGCTTAAATAATTTTCCAGCACGCCGAGATCGCGCATATCCTTTAGAATTTCCTGAATCGAATTCAGCGCGAGCAGATGTTCCAAATACGGCAATTGCGGTGTTACCGGCAATTCCGCGTTGCGCGACAACCATTCTTTTTTCGCTTTGGGATCGAGCCATAAATTGAGTAACGATGCGGTTTGCAAGGTTTGTTTGGCGCTGTCGATACGCGCAATTTCCTGCACATACAATTGCTCGGCGCGCTGGTATTCCTGCAACGCCTGCGCTGGCGCGCCTAATTGTTCGTACGCGTACGGCACCGCGAGCAAACCTTCCTGCACCGCCGGCAATAATAATGAGCGCTGATTTAATTCCTGCCACGGCTGCAACGCGAGCGGAAAATCTTTTAATTGCGCCGCAGCCCAACCGTAACCGAGCAATGCTTTATCGGCGAATGGACTGGTCAAGCGCACTTGTCGAAATGATTCCAACGCCTGCTTCGCATCGCCCGCACCAAGCGCGCTGTAACCGGCGGCGGTGAATGCGCGATCGCGCAGCGCTTTGTGCTCTTCGTTCACCAACGGCAACGCCGATAATTGCGCGAAGGTTTTTGTCGCGTCGTCAGAATTTCCCTGCGTCGCCTGCAATACACCGCGGTTGAACAGCACATACGGCTGCCACGGGTTCATCTTTTTTTCGTCTTTGCTGACGGGAATTACACCGTTGACGAGATCGCCGTGCTGCAGCGCAATATTCGCGCGCAGGTAATCGCGCTCCTGCGCGAGGCTTTCCGGCAATTGGCTGCCACTGCGATCAAGCATTTTTGCAGCGGTTTCAATATCGCCGCGCTCATAATAATTTTTACCGAGATAAAACCAGGCGCGATCGCGCACTTCAGGTTTTGGATGTTGCGCCAGCAGCTGATCGAAAATCGCCGTTGCCTGCGTATCCATGCCGTACGAAAGACTGATACCGCCGCGCAATAACTGCGCGAACTGCGCGTGATGCGGCATGTCTTGATGATCCTCGCCGAGCATTAATTCGGTGAGCGCTTGGAAATAATCATCTTGGAAGAAATCGTAGAGGACAACGCCGTAACGCAAATCCTGCACGCTGGTCGGCGCCGGTTCGTCGTCAGCGAATGCACCAAATGTCGGCGCAACATAGGCCACGCAGGCAGCACTGCCGAGCGTCAGCAATCGTCGCAATATCCGCTTGCGCATCGCGCCCATGGGCATCAATCACTGCCACTCTTTAATCTGAAAATCCGGCTCGAAATTGGCCGTGGAATCGACAATTTTCAGCTCGACGTATTTCGGCTGATCGGCTTTATCGAAGGTAAAGGTGGTGCCGCGCCGGTAATCGCGATTGTGCGGACCGCGACCGGTTAACACCGCCACGATTTCATGCTTGCCGCCTTTTACATTGCCGACATAAAGACGTTGCACGCCGCCGCGATGCAACGCGTCGACTTGTTTTTCGGTATACAAATAATTGGCGACGATTTTGTCGTCGAGTTTAATTTGCACGGCGTCGAGTTGAAAAAATTCGCCGGTATCGAGCGACACAAATACCGCTACCTGAGTATTCGCCGGGAATAATAATTCTTCTTCGAGATTGAACAGATCGCGGTTGAGTTCCAACGCCTGCTTTTTAATATCCTGCGTTTGCTCGTTCAGTGCACGCTGCGGCGCGGTGGGAGCATTAGCGCTCGGTGCAGAGTTAGTTTGGGCAAAAGTGGTCTGCGCAAAAGCGGCAACCGTCAGCAAAATCGTCGAGCAAACAAGCCCCAATCGATTTCGCCCGCGCAGAATCCGTGAGCAAACCATGCGTAACTCCTAATTAGCCTAATTAGCAAAAACTGCGAAAAGGTCAGGCCTTAAAACAAAAGGTCATGCCGAAGGATAGCGCAACGTCGAACATTCGCGAGTGCGCGAGTGTGACCCGTTCGACATCGCGCCGATTCTGCCGCCGTGGAAATAAAGCCGCGCACCATCGAAAATTCGGCGGCTCGGCGTTACATGATCGGCTGAAATGCGGTGTATTTATCCCAGTTCGCGGCGCCGCCAAGAATCGATGCCTCAGCGCGACCCGCCAATGCCTGCGATAACAGACTTTGCTTGCCCTGCAACGCGAGATAATTCAACACCACCGTGTCGACCAGCTGCGTCACGCTGTTCGCGGCCGGGCTGCCGGCGGTATCGACCGAACCATCCATGCGCATCCAACCGATTTGTTGACTGGCCGCCGAACGCAGCGCCGGACGTACGCCGGAGCCCGGCTTGTACACCAGAAAAAAGGCGGCGCCGGTCGCCTGATTATCGGTATCCCAATTATTTTTGCCGCGACCGGCCATGCTCGAATCCATGCCGCCGTTGCTCGACACCGAGCCATCGCTGAACACATACAACATCAATGGCGTTTGCATGCGATGCGCGTATTCGAGACACGCGCCCATGCATTGGCCAGCGCGGAAATCGCGGCCTTCGCCGCTGGAGCGATTGCCGGTGTGGTAATCGAAACCACCCATCGTGATGGTGCCGGCCGCCGCGTAATGGCTGGTGCCTGCGAGCCCGACTACGAGTTTCATAATCGACGCGGTCTTTAGGAATTCGCCATCCGACATCAAGCCACCACTGCTGGTGAATATCGAGGTGATTGCAGCATCTTTTGTGGGATCAGGCGAAGTCGCGCCAAAGCGATCAGTGCTGTCGGCGCTTTTCACGATTTCGCATTTCGCGCTTTCACGTACCGCAGTGTAATCGGGCGTGGTTGGATAATAAGCGCCGGCCGCATTGACGCCGAGGTTTGAAATTCGCGCTACCGATTCCATCGCCGCAACGGTATCGTCCTGCACCAAAATGCGCGGCAAATCGGTGGAAGTACCGACCAATCCGGTGACGTCGCTCGGGCGATTCACCTGCGTCGGGCGCGCACTGACATCGATCAGCATCGCCGGCGCCATCGAGTTGCCACCCGAATCCGAATTTTGCGAGCCGATTAAATTCACCAGCGAACCGCGTGCACCAGCGCGATAAATTCCGTACATCGGATTGTGCGGATTATTACCGGTATCGTTTTCCGAGCGCGCCGGAATTACTGCACCGTTTATATTGGCCATGGCCTCGGGGCTCAAGGTCATTTTGATACCGCGCAAAAAAGCGCTATCCGCATGAAACGTCAAACCGAGCGAGGTATCGATCAACGCGGCAGTTGCAGCGCCGGGCGCATTCGGCGCCATGCCGGCCGGTAAACCGAGCAGGCTGTAACCGCTGGTGGACAACAAATCCTGCTGGCCGCCTTTAAATCCGACCAACACATTCGAGCCGGCGATATTGCCGCCGCCAGCCAGATCGAAACACAAAAACGGCAACATGCCCGAGGCACCGTTGCCTGCGCTGCACGCTGTCATCTGTGCAGCCAGATCGCCAGACAATGCGGCCTGCGCAGCGTTTGGAAATAGACCAAACAAGCTGCTGGCAATGACAGCACCCGAACCCGCAGCAAAACTCTGCGCGATAAATTCGCGGCGCGTGCGCGGACGGCGATGATTATTCAGCAGCAGCGGCGCGTCGGGATGTAAAAATGAATTCCGTTTGGTCATGATTTTTTTCTCACTCTCACTGCAGCGTGATCGATGCATTCGCCAGCGCGGCGGCACAGGCGGCGGTGGCGGCATTTAGCGTATGTGCATCGTCGCAACCGCTACTGCACATGCCTGCTTTGCGGGTTGCATCGGTGGTCGGATACGTAATCAGATTTAATAATTCGGCGCTGATTTGCGCATTGGCCGGTGCGCTGGCAAGACCGCCGCCACTCATGAATTTATTCACCAGCGGATTAATTAAATTAGCCGACCAGTCGCTGCGGAAATTTGCCGGGCTGGGATTCGTGAAAAAACTTTGGCGCATGGTGTCGTTGCGCATTAGGGCGCTGCAATAACCGATCGCGAGTTGCGTCACCGAGGTCTGATGCGACGACAGATACGCCGGGTAATCCTCGACCGCCGGCAATTGCGAGCGCAGGCCATTGAACATCGCTCCGACAGTTACCGGCGTGGATGTGTTATCGAAATTGATGCCGGTCGATGCGGTCAACGGCACGCCGGTCAATTGCGAAAACGCCGCGCTGATGTCATCAAAGGTGCGCCAGCCAACCCCAAGCGCTGTGTCGGAACCATCGAGTACATAGGCAAACGACAACACAATCGGCGCCGGTGTTTGGTCGGCGTTACTCGAGCCGATCTGATCGAACTCCAGATAAAACAGATCGGCGTCGGCGCCTGCCAGTTTTGGAATTACCGTGCCGAGATCTGACAGCAACACGCCGCTACCGGGCTCAATGCCCGGCACATAATTAGCGGTGGAGACGGTGGTTTTCACCGGAATGAAGGACTGACCGACGGCGGATAATTTGCCGTTTACGCCGATACGAATTCCTTTCAGCGTCAAGCCATTTAGATCGCTGATGTCCGAATTCAAACTGATGAAATACGGTTTGTTAAACAGGTACGCGTAATTGTCGTACTGACTCACTTCGAAATAGACGAAACAATTACTCGCGCCACCTGCGGTACAACTCGCCGGCATGCCCGCAATTTGCGAAATGTTAAACATCACATAGCGTTTTTCGCCGGGTTTAACCGCGAAATTCTGCTTAACCTGATCGAGCGTCAGCGCGCGGTTATGAATCGATACCATCCGCAGCGCGCCATTGAACGAGGCTCCTTTCGCCAAGGTATTGCCGAGCACGACTTCATAGCTCGACAACCAATCGTTGGCGAGCGTGCCGAGATCGCTCGGGTAGGCATCGCTGGCCAATTCACCATCGACATAAATTTTGCGGCCGCCGACGCTGTCGTATGTGGCGACAACATGCTGCAACGCCGCCTGCAAAACTTCTTTGTTATCGGGCGTCGCGAATTTTTTCTGACCGACCATGCCGCTGCTGTTAGTGACGCTGCTGCGGTTGTAATAGTCATAGTTGTACATGGTCTGGCCGAGCATGAAATTGCGATTGGCGGCGCCGTCGCCATAGGCCACTATTTCGCGATTTTCATCGGCGGTATTCGACGGCAGTACCCATGCTTCAATACTGTATGCACCGACCGGCGCAATTTTATCGAACAGCTTTTTGCTCGCTGCCGCATTGCCGTAAGCGACCGCGCCATTGAATTGAATACCGCCGCCGCCGACCCAGTGATAATCGCCGGCGTCACCTTCCACGCCATTCAACGTCAGCGTAATTGCCGGAGAAACGCCGCTGGTGTCCGCCGCTGCATTGCCTTCGCCTTCGAGAAAGCGCCACTGCGCGATTTGATAAAACTCGAAGCGACCGCCGCTGGTGCCGACGATGCCGTCACCCAGTGTCTGGCCTTGACTGCGATAAGCGCCGCTGCTCAATAAACTCAACGGGCTCTGCTGCGCCAATTCGCGAATAGCACTTTGCATCGCTGCCGCATCGTTTGCGCAATTGGTGGTCCAGCAATTGTGGAACTCATCGCGCAGACGCACGACCAAGCGCGATTTTGCTTTCAGCGTCGTCAGCGTCAGCGCCGGATCGTTTAAATCGATTTTGCTTTGAATGGCGGCGAACGATGTCGCTGCATTATCGGAACCGAAATACGGTTGCTGTTTAACCGAGGAAGTATCCGAGTGACAACGGCTGCAATATTGCTTAACCATACCGTATAAATTCGATGAGCTGTACGTGGCGAGATCGGGAAAACTTCTGAAGCCATCGCCGACACCATCGCCATTAATGTCGGGCCCGTTCGGATCGCGATCTGCTGGCGCAGTGAGTTTTACCGAGGTCGACGAAGCGCCGCCGCCGGTTGCCCAGGCTTCGACATAGCCCTGCATTTGGGTGCGGCATGCCGCATTGGAAACGTCCCAACAGTTGTGACCGCTCGCCACCCGATCGACCACTTTAGAGGTCGATGGCGTTTGTAAATTCACCACGGTGAGCGCCGCGTTGTAGGCTGCGTTTACATCGCCAACATCGGCAAACGCCGTTTTGCCCTGACCGCCGTTGGTGTGACAACCGCCGCAATGCGGCACCACATTGTTATAGAACGCGGTTTGAAATAATTGGACTTCCGGCGATTGTGCCCGCGGACCTTTATATTGAAAACCAGAGACATCGCCACCGGGCGTTTGCACCGGCGCAGGATTGGCACTATTGCCGCCGCCGCTGCCACCGCACGCGGCCAGCATAAAACTCAGCGCGGCCAACAGCACTACCCCGGCAACGCGCATTCCCTCGAACTGTGTGGTTGGCTTCATGGCGTTCAAATTCCATTAATTCCCGGCGCAATACACCGCCGCTTCCGCGAAGGTGTGTTTCAAGTTGTAGTTGTTGGTTTTGAAACTGGTGAGCATCGCGGTGAACGCGCTTTGATCGCCGGGAGCTGGCGCGCGCAAACAAACGGTTTGGAATACTTTCTTCACACTGCACACGGCGAAGGCATCGCTGTTGGCGAGTTCCTGTGCCATCGATTTGGCACCGTCGCCGGAACCGGCACCCGCCGCCCACCCTAAAATCGCGGTGTTCGGGCCGGAGCGCCAGTAGTTATCCCAGTGATCGTTCGGCGTGTTGTAGCCTTCCATGAAATGATTTTCGTTGATGTGATATTTCGGCTGTACTACACCAACGGTGTATTCCAGATGACCGCTGTCTTCGCTGCCGGGCGCCGGATACGAATAATTGTAATAGGCGAACGCCTGCGCCATCGGGTCCATGCCACTGTGGCAACCGATACAGGTGTTCATGAAAATACGGCTGTCGCCACCGGGGCTGCGCGATACATCGCGGCGAATGCGATCGCTCGGGCGCGTAATTTCCTGCACCTGCTCCATGTCGTTACACAAATGATTTTTCAACGTGAACCGAAACATCGCGCGATTGGTGCCATCGATAAAAAATGCTCGCGCTGCAGCGCGCGAGGTAATCACGCCGGCTGTGGCGGTGCTCGGCAACCCAGTTACTTGTGACTGCGTTTTTTTAACGAGTTTGGTAGCGTCACCGAGATTTACATCGTTGGCTTCGAGCTGCTGATAATTCGCGTTATCGCTATTTGAATACGGTGCCGTTACCGGCGCGGTGGTTTCACCAACATAGAGAATGTCGTCATAAAGCACGCTGCGATAATCGAGTTGATCGCGCACGATGCCGATCACCGTTGCGGAGTAATCGTTGAGCGGCGCAAATTTGTCGCCGTCGCGGTTGGTCCACGGCGCCGCCCAGTTTTTCAATGTCGCGTTATAAAAAGCCTTGTTGTCCATGGCCTCAAACGCGGCGCCAATTTTATCGTTGCTGTCGATTTTGTTTTTCATATCGAGCAGCACGCTGGCGCTGGGCGGAACACCCGCTAAGCGATCGTGAATTCGTTTCGCTTGTTCGAGCGAGCCGGCCGCCGCCGGCAACGCAAATAACGCCACCGAAATTGTCATCAGCGCGCGCCGACGAAAAGCGGGCAGGCAATTTATTAGTCCTTCCATTTGCAATTTCTTCCGCATAGGCCAAAATTTTGTCTTTGCTGTATCGAAGCGCTCAGATATTTTCAAAAGCGCCAATTTTTTGCGCCGCGTTATCGAATTTATGCTGCATATATCGATATTTTCGCAAGTGTAGTCGTGCGCAAAAAAACAAAGGGTGAAGCTCCCCACAGAACAAAAAAATGACAACTGCAAATAAGCCATCGCATAAAGTCAGCCGCTTATACTGTTGTGCATTAGTTATTTAAAAAATTTTAAAAATTAAAACGCTGCAACTTGGCGTAGATCAACATTCGAAAAAAAGCAAAATTGTTCTGATCGAAAATCGACACAGTTAGCAAAACGACGTGTTCATCGACAGGTAAAAGAGTTGCGGCGCAAAAACAAAAACCGGTAACTCGATTTTATTGCTAGCTTAGAAATACGCGGCGCAGCGCCGCGCGGAGATACCATTGCGTGAATAGGATTTTAAAAGTGCCGCGCTACCAATTAATGCAGGCAGGCTTTCAGATTGCACGGCTGCGCTATTGCGCGGCAGCGGCGCTGTTCTTATTAACCGCCTGTGGCGGAGGCGGCGGTGGTGGCATCAGCATCGCCGGCGACAATCAATCCACCGATCCCGCTACCGTCGAATATCCTATTGCGTATATTCGCAGGCCGGCACCAACGCAGCCGATCCCCGATAAGCAACTTAACGATCTGCGCGATCCATTCGCGTTTCATCCCGGCGCAAAATTATTGGTGCGTAGTCGCGCCGATGCCGATGCGGTTGAAACCAATATCACCGATGCATTATTTGCCGGCAAAGAAGACTTGTACGATGTAAAAGATCTGGCGGTGTCGCCGGATGGCACGCAATTGGTTTTCGCATTGCACGCCCCGCTCGATCGCAATTTGGATATCGATGATCCGGATCAGCCGAGTTGGGATATCTGGATTTACAATTTCAAAACCAAACAAATCAACGCGGTCATCAGCAGTAAAAATCGCAGCCAGGGCAGCGATGTCGCACCGCAATTTCTGGAAGATCAGCGCATCGTTTTCGTTTCCAACCGGCAACTGAAAACACGGCAACAATTATCGAGCAGCGGCTCGCCGGCCTATTCGGGATTGGCCGAACCACCCAGCAATATTAAAGCTGGTGTGCTGCACATCATGGATGCGGACGGCACGCACATCGATCAGATTTCCTATAACCAGAGCCACGATTTGTCACCAGCACAATTGCGCAACGGCAAATTGGTATTTACGCGCTGGGATAATATGAGCGGCAACAACCGCATGGATTTGTACACAATCAATCCGAGCGGTATGCGTCTCTCCTACTTATATGGCTATAACAGTCACAACACCGGCAGCGATCCCGCCGTGACGGTGCAATTCAGTCAACCGCGTGAAATGGAAGACGGCCGTCTGGTCACCATCATGCGCCCGTATATTTCTCCCGGCATGGGCGGCGATTTGGTCGCGATCGATACCGCGCATTTCTCCGATAACGCACAGCCAACGTGGGAAAACTCCAGCGTCGGCGGCACCGCTCAACAATCGCTGGCGGCGAACCCGGTGGTTATAGATACCAATCCCAATCCAACAGCGGGCACGGCAAAGCTTTCTCCCGGCGGCGAATTCGGCGCCGTATGGCCGCTATTCGATGGCAGCGGGCGCTTATTGATTGCGTGGAGCCAATGTCGCGCACTCGATGATGCCGGCAAAATTATTCCGTGCGTTTCAGCGCCCGAGGGTGCATTGCCGGCGCCACTTATTTACGGCATATGGATTTTCGATCCGGTCGCGAAAACACAAAAACCAATTGTCACTGCGCAGGAAGGCGTTTTATTTACCGACATCGTTGCGGCATCGCCGGCCAAAACCATTACGCGAGCGGTTGATCCCACCGCAACCGGCACCAACGATTTACTCGATTACGGCAATAACACGTACAACAATTTGCTCTCGAGTAATCTTGCCGTGCTCGATATTCGCTCGGTGTACAACCTCGATGGCGGCATCGGTAATTTCGGCGCAGCCGCACCGGCTGGCTTAATTACCACGCAAGCAAATCCGATGAATACCGCCGCGTACCAAAATCGACGCGCGCGTTTTCTGCAAATTATTCAGGGTGTGCCGCTGCCTGATCGCAACGATGAAATCCCCGCCGCCAACAATCAAATTTTGCGCGTGCCGAATTTTGCGTTCGGACAAAACGGAAATTATTTACGGCAGATCATCGGTTACGTGCCGATCGAAGCGGACGGCTCGGTCGCACTGCAAGTGCCGGCCGATGTGCCGGTCACATTTAATATTCTCGATGCGAATGCGCAGCGCATCAGCACGGCTCAACATAAAGTCTGGTGGCAATTTCGAGCCGGCGAAGTCGTGCGTTGCACCGGCTGTCACAACGCACAAACACCGGCGAGCGTTACCTTGACTCACGGCCGCGACGACAGCGCCGCGCTGGATAGCAATCCCGGGGCGAACGGCAGCGGCTATTTCAACGGAGTTTCCGCAGGCTCGGTCACGCTCGCGGGAAATCGCGCGGGCCAAAGCATCGCTGAAATTTATGCGGCCACCAATCAACAGCCGCGCAAACCGTCGGTCAATGTTTTCTTTACCGACGAGTATGCGAGTGTGGCACTGAAAACAGCCGACCTCGATTACCGTTACACCAATACCGATCCGGCGCATCCGCACCAAGTGCCGGTGGCGCCGACCACCGATGCGTGTCAGGCCAATTGGATTCCCAGTTGTCGCATCGTGATTAATTATCTCGAGCACATTCAGCCGATTTGGGATAAATCGCGCACGGTTGATGCCACCGGCAACACGCTCGCGACCGATATGCAATGCACCAGCTGTCATGGCCCCGTCGACGCCGCCGCACTTGCGCAAGTGCCAAAGGGCCAACTCGATCTGACCAGCGCGCCCTCCGATCGCGACAACGATCGCGTGCTGTCGTTTTCGGAATTATTTACGCAAGACATACAACAACAATTGATGGGCGGCGCAGTAGTCGATGTTCCAGATACCATCGTAAATAACAGCGACGGCACTACCACCACAACACAACACACGGTCGCGCCGGTAATGTCGGCAGGCGGCTCTTTAAATAGCGCGAGATTTTTCGGCTGCTTTAAGGGCGGCATTTGCGGCACATCGGGTGAAACAGGTTTCGATCACAGTAATTTATTAACAAAAGCGGAACTGCGTTTGATTTCCGAGTGGTTGGACATCGGCGGTCAGTACTATAACGACGTCGTCAAAGCGGCTGCGGCGCAGTAATTATCGATGCAAACAATGACCTTTTTGTTGGTGCGCGAGAGCGCGGCAGTATTTCTACTTACTGCTAGACTAATAACCGGACTACCGCGCTGCATCCGCTTTCGCTGTTTTTCCGCCATATCCATCGCTATCAGAATCGTGTGGTGTTGATGCTTTTTGCCAACGCAAAAAAAATAGCGCTGTTGCTGTTATTGAATACGGCCTTCGGTTGCATCGCTCACGCCGACGATAATTATTTGCCGGTAAAGGTGGTCGATCCATTTATTGAATTGCACACCGGCCCCGGTCGCGGTTATCCGATTTTTTATATTGCGGAACGCGGTGCGATCGTCGAAGCGATGAAACAACGCACCGATTGGATCAAGGTCCGCATTAACAAAGATACGCCGCGTGAAAAAGAAGGCTGGGTGTCGATCGCGCAAATGGCGAAAACACTCGCGCCCGACGGCGAGCCGCTAGCCGTCAGTCATCCGAATTTCGACGCGTATCAACAGCGGCATTGGGAAGGCGGTTTAATGACCGGCAGTTTCGGCGGCGCCGATATTGTCAGCGCGTACGGCGCGTATCATTTCACGCGCAATATTTCGGTCGAAATTGAAGGCTCGCAATATTTCGGCAGCTTTTCCAACGGCAAAATTGCCACCGGCAGTTTAGTTATGCAGCCATTTCCGCAGTGGCGCATTTCGCCGTTTGTAACGCTCGGCGGCGGCATGGTTTACACCGAACCGAAATCGACATTGGTGCAGGCAACGAATCGGTCCGATGGATTAATCGATGCAGGCATTGGCGTTCGTTACTATCTGACGCGGCGGTTTTTACTGCGCGCGCAGTACAAGAACTATGTAGTATTAACCGATCAAGAAACTAACCAGAATGTAGAAGAATGGAAAATCGGATTCAGCGCTTTTTTCTAACCGCATTATTTTCTCTGACCGCAGTTTACGGCTGGGCTGAAGATGCGAATAAACCATCCCGCTCCGATCAGATTATTGAACCTGATTTGCAACGTCGCGAACTTAAAGTACCTAAAATCGATTCGCAG
This sequence comes from Verrucomicrobiaceae bacterium, assembly GCA_028293825.1. Lineage (GTDB taxonomy): Bacteria > Pseudomonadota > Gammaproteobacteria > Pseudomonadales > CAMLJR01 > CAMLJR01. The sequence continues at coordinate 71,244 of JAQGNY010000048.1, read as the reverse complement.
GATTTTGAAGTCGGCGCGTATTACGGCGTGTTGAGCATTCAGGATTTCGGCAGCGAACCGGTCAAAGGTGTGATGCTCGCCTACCACGTCACCGAAGATATTTTTCTCGAAGCCAATTACGCCATGTCGAAAGGCGATAAAACCAGTTTCGAAAAATTGAGCGGTGGCGCTTCGCTGTTGAGCGATTCCGACCGCGATTACAAATATTACGATTTGTCGGTGGGCTGGAATATATTGCCCGGCGAAGTTTTCATCACCAGTAAATACGCATTCAATTCGGCGCTGTATTTAATTGCCGGTGTCGGCGGTACCGATTTCGCCGGCGATAGCGCGTTTACCGCGAATTTCGGTGTTGGCTTTCGGTTATTACTTACCGATTGGCTAGCTTGGCATGTCGATGCGCGCGACCATCTATTTAATCGCAGCACATTTGGTGAAAGTGAGCGCACCAACAACCTTGAATTGCGAACTGGGTTCAGTGTGTTTTTCTGATGACTGCTATTCTCAAAACGAGACGCTTTTGAGACCGGAAAAACCATGCACGCAAAATCATTTTTACCTATTTTTTATGCATTTTTGTTCACTGCTGCCGCTTCGCTTTGCCATGCGAATGAATCGGCCCCGGACTTCGCTTTAAAAAGTACGGAAGGCAGCAATATTCGTCTTAGCGAACATCGCGGCGAAGTTATCCTGTTAAATTTCTGGGCATCGTGGTGCGGCCCGTGCCGGCAGGAAATGCCACAGCTCAATGCATTGCAGGAGCGTTACAAAAAATTAGGATTCAACGTTGTCGGTGTCAATGTCGATAAAGATTCGGCGCTCGCGACAAAATTATTAAAAGATATTCCGGTGAGCTTTCCGGTTCTCCTCGACGATACCGGCAGCGTCAGCTCCAGCTACAATGTAAGTGCGATGCCGACCACGGTGTTGATCGATCGCGATGGCAACATGCGCTATTTACACAAAGGCTACAAGCCGGGTTACGAACAAGATTACGAACAACAAATTAAAGAACTGATTCGAGAATAATGCTGCGTACTTTTTTAATTGCCACAATCGCTCTTCTCTGTGCTGCCTGCAGCAGCATGGAGCCGTGGGTCAAACCTTATGAACGGGATCATCTCGCCGATCCGATCATGAGCTTTGAACGCAATCCCGTTGCCGGTGTTTATCTTGCCCATGTGTACGGCGTGCGCGAAGGTTCGCGCGGTGGACAAGGAGGCAATGGTGGCGGCTGCGGTTGTAACTAAAAAACGATTATTAATCGTCGCCGCATTGCTCGCCAGCAGTGCGCCATTATTATTCGCCGCCATTTTGCCGGAAGAGCGAATGGATGTGCTTTATCACCGCTACGATGGCGGTGGCCTGACCGTCGATGGCCCCTCGGTATTAGTACGCAAAAATATCGCCGACAAATTTTCGGTCAGCGGTAATTACTACGTCGACAATGTCAGCAGCGCATCGATCGACGTCATCACGCAAGCCAGTCCATTCGCCGATAAACGTACCGAAGAAAGTCTCAGTCTCGATTATTTATTCGATCGCACCATGATGACTGCGGGCATGATCCACAGCAGCGAAAGCGATTATCTGTCGAACACGGTTCACTTCGATATCAGTCAGGATTTTTTCGGCGATCTGACCACACTGAGCATGGGTTACACACGCGGCAGCGACACGATTAAATCCAACAGCAATGCAGCGTTTAAAGAAACCGCTACCCATCAAGAATACCGTGTCAGCGTCAGCCAGATCGTAACGCGCAATCTGATTGTTAACCTGAGTGAGGAAATCATTTCCGACGAAGGTTTTCTCGCCAATCCCTATCGCAGCTTTCGTTATGTAAACGGCAGTTCGTACAGCTGGCAGCAAGAAATATTTCCGCAAGCGCGCACCAGCTATACCACCACATTGGGCGCCAAATACCATTTACCCGATACGCGCGCCGCACTTTACGGCAGCTACCGTTATTACAACGACGGCTGGGATATCAAAAGCAATACGCTGGAAGTCGGTTACGAACACGCGTTGCCACACGGTTGGATATTCGATATTCATGCGCGCTACTACAAACAGAACGAAGCTAATTTTTACAGTGACCTGTTTAGCAATGCCACCGAATTTAAATACATGACGCGCGACAAACAGTTGAGTGCATTTCATTCGATGGCAGCCGGCGTCGGCATCACTTACGAACTGCCGTTCAAAAATAGCCTGATCGAAAAAAGCAGCATTAATTTGTATTGGGATCATTTGAAATTCGACTACGAAAACTATCGCAACGCTACCATTAAAGGCGTTGCGCCCGGCACCGAGCCGCTGTATTCGTTCGATGCCGATGTTATTCGCTTTTTCATCTCGGTCTGGTATTGAGCTTGAGACTTTAGAGTTAATGTTTGCGCGCGGCGCGAAATCGCCGCCGCCATTTCAAACCCACACCGCTGTCTCGTCCTCCTATCCAATTCCACTAATTCTATTTTCGCAGCTGCCGAAACCGTAATCAGCTGAACCCATCCATTTTATTTTGCCTGAAGCCATTGCACGCATACGTTCATTCGCCGCGCCTTATCTGCTAAGGTGAAATCAAACAACGACATAATGCTGTACACCCAAGTGAACAAATTACCCGTCTCTACCTTCAAGTGGCACTACGGTTGGAACGTCATCGCCATGACGCTGGTCTTCCAATCGCTGTGTGTCGGCACGCATTATTTTTGCTTCACACTATGGGTAATCCCGTGGAGCGAAGAGTTCGGCGTCGCGCGCAGTCACATCATGATTGCCGGTGTGTGCTCGCAAATTATCTCGGGCTTAATCTCGCCGATGGCCGGCCGCGCTATCGATCGCTTCCCCAGTCATATTCTTATCAGCGCCGGCGCCATGCTATTTGCCGGCGGCATGTTGCTGGTAAGTATGGCCACTGCACTGTGGCAAATCGTGCTGGTTTTTCTGGTGATTTTCCCACCCGGCTTGATCTTGACCAGCTCGCTGCCTGCGCAAACTTTGGCGACACGCTGGTTTACCAAGGATCGCGGTCTAGCGTTATCCATGTCGACATTAGGTTCATCGGTGGGCGGTCTGGCCATGCCACCGTTCGCCGCGATTCTGCTTGCGCATGCCGGCTGGCGAATTACTTTTGTGTCGATTGGTTTATTCATCGCACTGGTGGTCGCACCGCTGACTTGGCTGGTGTTGAAACGTAAACCGCCGGAGGAAGAGCTGCTCGACATGCAGCATCGCGATAATAAATTGCCGCCGCGACCGCGTACATTCACCACCGGCGCATTGCTGCGCCACAGCGATTTCCGCACATTGATTCTGTGTTTTTTACCGCTATCTCTGGCATTCAATGCGGTGCAAATGAATCTGGGCGCGTACGCGCACGATATGGGCGTCACCGCGCAACAGACGGGCTTTCTGGTTTCCGAATTATCAATCCTGATGTTGATTGGGCGCATCATGATCGGTCGCATGCTCGATCGACACGATCATCGCTATTTGTATTGGATGATTGGCGGTGGCGTTAGCTGCGCAATTATTCTTATCAGCGTGGGTTCGAGCTTTACCGCGCTGTGCGTCGGCATCGCTATTCTCGGCTTCTTTCACTCCGGCTATTTGCCGTTGAACAGTGCGATCGTGATCGAACGTTTCGGGCCGCGCGCCTTTGGCCAAGTGTTAGGGCTGAGCAATACCTTCCTCGGCATGGGCGCAGTCGGCTCGCTGATTGCGGCGTCACTGCGCGATCTCACTGGCAGTTATGCGCTGTCATTCCTGGTATTTTTATTAGTGTTGTTACCTGCAGCATGGCAGATGAAAAAACTCAGCGCCGCAACCGCCGCGCCGGTCCCTTCCAGCTAACAACCACGCTATGGCGCGACGGCTGCAATTGCAGCCGCTATCGCCAGCACCCGCTCGGCTTCCGCCGCGTGCAGATTTTCAACTAATTTACCGTCCAGAACCGCCACGCCAGCGCCAGACTTTTCCGCTGCCCACCACACCTCTAACACGCGCTGCGCATGTTCGATGACCGCAGCACTCGGTCCGAATATATCGTTGGCACCGGCGATTTGATTCGGGTGAATTAACGTTTTACCGTCGAAGCCCAAGGTGCGACCCTGCGCGCAGATAGCGCGAAACGCCTCGCTACCGCTTAGATCCAAATCGACACCATCGAGAATATCCAAACCGTAGGCGCGCGCCGCCAGCACGCATAACCCCAATGATGTAATAAAGCCCAAGCGATCCGGTGTGTGCGGCACGCGCAAATCTTTCGACAAATCCGACGTGCCCATGATCAACACATTCAAACGCGGATGCGCGGCCACGATTTCACGCGCGTTCAATACGCCGAGCGGCGTTTCAATCATCGCCCAAATCGCCATGCTCGGCGGCGCGCCGTTATGCTCTAACGCCAGCGCTATGGCGCGCACCTGCTCGGCGCTTTCGATTTTCGGCACACAAACCGCATGCACCGACGTTGACGCCACCGCTTTGATATCGTCTGCGCCCCATGTCGTCGCCAACGCATTGATGCGAATGGCGATTTCGCGACGACCGTAATCGTTATTTTTAACTGCTTCGATTAATACCGCACGCGCTGCGATTTTTTGATCGGGCGCAACCGCGTCTTCCAGATCGAAAATCAGCGCATCGGCGGCAAGCGTTTTTGCCTTCTCCAATGCGCGCTGATTATTGCCCGGCATGTAAAGAACGGAGCGGCGCGGACGCAGTTGCATATCGATTCCTTAATCTTCAAATTAATACGTAGGGGCGCTGCTTGCTGCGCTCTTTTTAAAGTTGGTGCTGTCTGTGAAAGGGCGCGACAAGCAGCGCCCTACAACTGCAAAACAATTTTTTACGTCGTGGCCTGTGCGAGGCTTTTTTCGACAATTTCAAATACATCGCTCGACAGATTGGGCTCGGCGGCAATGCGCCGCAACTCGGCGATCATGCGCGCCTGCACCGGCGCCGGGTATTTTTGCCACTTCGATAATGGCGCCAATTGCCGCGATGCAATTTGCGGATTTAATTTATTCAGCACGATGACTTGATCGGCGAGAAAGCGATAACCCTCGCCATCGAGTTGATGGAAATTCACCGTATTTTGCGCAGCGAAAGCACCGACGACAGCACGCACTTTGTTCGGGTTTTTAATATCGAACTCTTCGTGCTGCATCAATTGCCGTACATGCTCCAATGTTCCGGGCAGCGCGCACGCGACTTGTACTTGAAACCATTGGTTAACCACTAATGGCTCGTGTTGCCAGCGCTGATAAAACCGCTCTAACACGTCTGCCTTGTGCGCGTCTTGATGGCTGTTCACCAGCGTCGTCAACGCTGCCATCACATCGGTCATATTTTGCGCCTGCGTGAATTGCTCGACGCTGGCAGCAACGATGTCCGCTTCCTCCAACAGCATCAAGTACGCAAGACTGATATTTTTCAAACTGCGCTGCGCGATTTGTTGGGCGGTCGCCGCGTAAGGCGCATTCGATTGATTGGCGCGATACGCGCGCCATAATCTTTCGCGTAAACCCTGCGCAATTTGCAGGCGCGCTGCTTCGCGCGCAGCGTGAATGGCCGGCACATCGACGACGTCGTAAATTTCCGCAAGATACGCTTCGCTCGGCAACGTCAGCATCAACGCGACCATCGCCGGATCGAGCGTGCTGTCGTCGAGCAAATCCGCGTACGCCGTTAATAAGCGCGCATCGAGCTGCAAATCTCCGCCGCGTTGATAAGCGGCAATCATGTCGCTCAATGTGGCAACAGCCAATTGCTGCGCTGCATCCCAGCGGCAAAAACCATCGCTGTCGCGGCGCATCAAAAACATTAATTCATCGCGCGCATACGGAAAGAATAATTTCACCGGCGCGGAAAAACCGCGCAGCAAACTCGGCACCGGCCGCTCGGGAATATCGGAAAACACGAACTGCTGTTCTGCCTCAGTAACGTCAAGCACCGTGGCAGTGTTATCCGCGCTTTCACCATTTATCGGCTGGCCGGCAAGCTGCAAACGCAACGCGCCGGCATCGCCGAATAACGCGACGGCGAGCGGAATATGAAACGGTTCTTTTTTTGGCTGACCCGGCGTCGGCGGACACGATTGTTTAACCGTCAGCGTGTAGGTGCGCGCATCCGCATCATATTTTCCATCGACATGCAGGCGCGGTGTGCCTGCCTGCGAGTACCAGCGCCGAAATTGTTTTAGATCGCGGCCGCTGGCCGCTTCCATCGCGTTGACGAAATCATCGCAGGTAACGGCTTGGCCATCGTGGCGCGAGAAATATAAATCGGTACCTTTGCGAAATAATTCAGCGCCGAGAATTTCGTGCAACATGCGCACGACTTCGCTGCCCTTTTCGTACACGGTCAACGTATAGAAATTGGAAATCTCCATGTACGAGTCGGGTCGAATCGGATGCGCCATCGGCCCCGCGTCTTCGGCGAATTGCAGCGTGCGCAACAAGCTCACATCTTCAACACGCTTAACAGTGCGCGAGCCCATGTCGGCGGAAAACTCGCTGTCGCGAAATACCGTGAAACCCTCTTTCAAACTCAACTGAAACCAATCGCGGCAGGTGACACGGTTGCCCGACCAGTTGTGAAAATATTCGTGCGCAACCACCGCTTCAACGCGCTGAAACCCAATATCTGTTGTCGTTTCTGGGCGCGCCAACACGCACGAGGTATTGAATATATTTAGGCTTTTATTTTCCATTGCGCCCATGTTGAAATCATCGACGGCGACAATATTGAAAATATTCAAATCGTATTCGCGACCGTAAACTTTTTCGTCCCATAGCATCGAATGTTTCAGCGAAGCCATCGCGTGGTCGCATTTATCGGCGTCTTTGGGCTCGACATAAATGCGCAGGGTCACGTCACGATTATTCATCGTGCTGAAACGGTCTTCGATATGCGCGAGATCACCCGCCACCAACGCAAATAAATAGCACGGTTTTTTGAACGGATCGTGCCACGTCGCAAAATGACGACCCGGCACTTTGGTGTCACCGCTGTGCACTAAATTTCCGTTCGATAACAGCACCGGATAACGCGCAAGTTCCGCGTCGATGCTGACAGTGAACACGGACATCACATCGGGACGATCGAGAAAATAAGTGATTTTGCGAAAACCTTCTGCTTCGCATTGCGTACAGAACATCGTGCGCGATTTATATAAACCTTCCAGCGAGGTATTTTCCTGCGGCTTTATTTCTGTTTCGCAATGAAACACAAAATGCGCCGGCACTTCGGCAATCGTCAAATGATCGGGGCTGAGCTGATAATCGTTTTGCGTCAATACGCGTCCGTCAATATTGACGCTGTGCAGCAATAAATTCTGCCCGTCGAGCACCAGCGGCGCGTACTGATTTTCAGCGTCAGGGTTGCGGCGCATTTCGAGCGTGGTGCGCACCAGCGTGCGCTCTTCGTGCAGCTCAAAATGCAGCGCGGTGTTTTCGATTAAAAAATCGGGAACGCGATAATCTTTCAGCTGAATCGTGCGGGGTTGTGCGTCGCGCATCATAGATTCTCCAATTGCTGTGGCTGGTAAAACCCCGCTGTCGAAGCAGCGACAGGCAAAACATTCATTGCGTCGAAAACGTTACGTGATAGGCGCCGAATTTACGAATATTCAGCACGCCGATATCGAGCATTAAATACTGACCTTTGATACCGAGTAAGCGGCCTTCGATGCGCGGTGTTTTTTCAAGATCGAGGCTGACGACTTTTTCCGGATGTTGTAGCACCGGATAATCGATCGCAATTGCAGTTGCGGCCGGCAATAGTTGAATCGCCTGCAAACCGAAACGCTGTTGCAGTGTTTCGATTTCGGCGGCGCACAGTTGCAATAAACGATCGCGCTCGACATATAAATCGAGCACGCTGACCTGACCTTTCAGCATCGCGCGCCAATTGGTTTTGTCGGCGACATGTGGCTTGAACATTACTTCAATCAAGCCGGATTGTTGCCGCGTTTGCGCGCCTAAAATCGGCAGCGCCTGCACCGCGCCTTGATCGATCCAACGCGTCGGCACCTGTGTGCCACGCGTAATGCCGACTTTAATACCGGAAGAATTGGCAAGATACACCACATGCGGCTGCATGCAATATTGCGCCGCCCACTCCGGCTCGCGACAGGTGCCGGCATCGTGATGGCATTTTTCGGGGCTGACGATACAAATGTCACACTGCGCCAATTTTTGAAAGCAGGGGTAACAGTAACCCTGGCTAAAACTTTTATTGGTTTTGCGATCGCAGTGAATGCAGGTAATGGTGCCGGAATAATGCAGGCTGATGGTTTGCCCGAGCAGTGGATTTAAATCGATTTCGTGTGCGCCGATGACAGCGCGGTAACTGACTGCTGCATTATCGAGCTGCGTGCGCAATTTGCGCAGCGCGCCAGAAACGGAAACCGCACTCACGTCAAACACTCCACATCGATCAGCTCCACTTCAACGGCTGCTCGGTGTGCTGGTGATCGTCATCGCATAATTCGCCATCTTGCTTGCTGCCGCGATCGATATAGCCCGTGCGTTCGCGCGCATCGACATTTTTTTCCTCATACGCAATTACCGCCTGCATGCACAGTTCGCGCTGCTCGGTGGTGAGGCCGCGCCCGTCGGGCCATTTGCCGATCTCCACCGCGCGCTTCATATTTTCATAAACATCAGGGGTAATCGAATGCAACAACTGCTGAAAATTCATAACCGACACCGCATAAAAATGAATATTAATTAACCGGTTTTTTGCTGATCAAAATGGTCGCCAGACCGAGCACCAAACCCATAATCAGACCGCCGACATGCGCGGCATTGGCAATCGCGCCCATACCCATAAATTCCATCAAACCGGTCATGCTCAGCAGCAACATGGCGATCATCGCAATCATGATCGGCACCGGCACATGCAACACTGGATCGCGACGCAGCCAACCCCAAATCCAACAGTAACCGAGCAAGCCGTAATCGACACCGGACATGCCGCCGAAGAGCGATGGCTGCGCCAGTGCCTGCGTAATATTCGACGCCACACCGATCAGCGCAACGATCGATATCAAGCGCAGCGGCCCCTGCACTAACTCGACACGTCGGCCGAGATCCCATAACCACAACATATTGAACACAATATGCGGCAGACCAAAATGCAAAAAAATCGGTGTTAGCAAACGCCAATATTGCTGCTGCATCGATCCGAAAATAATGCCGTCGCTACCTTGCTCGATGCGAAAAAAAGTAAGCGCCGTTAAAAATTGATCGTCGAAACTGGTCAGCGCAAATACGATGACGCTGATTGCAACGAACGTTAGTGTTATCGGCACGCGCCGCAATAACAGCGAAAAATAGCGCGGTGATTTCGGCAGATCCGGCTGTTCGGGCAGCGTTTCGCCGCGCCCCAAACGCTCATATAAATCGCGCACGCTGTCGATCTGCTCGATGCGCTTAACGAAAACAACTTGGTGGTCATTTATTTCGAGAATGCGGTGCGCCATACCGTGCCGCCACAGGTATTGGCTAAAGGGCAATAAATCTTCGGTAAGCGGAACTTCGAGCGCGATCAGATCAGGCATTCAACAACACAACGTTCAGAAATTAGAAGTATTCCAGCCCAGTTTGTCGCGACAGCTCGCGTAAAAACTGTGGTTGAGCGGATGAATCATTTTTAATTTGTGCGGCTTCTTCGTCACGTAAACGGCATCGCCACTTTGTGCGGTCAGGTGCACTTGACCGTCGCACGATACCGGCAATTGCGTGGTGTTACTTTCACAAATAACGATTTTAATTTCGCTATTGCCGTCGACGACAATCGGACGGCTACTGAGCGTATGCGGAAACATCGGCACCAGCGCGATGGCATCGAGACGCGGATGCATAATCGGGCCGCCACCGGATAACGAATACGCAGTCGAGCCGGTCGGCGTCGACACAATTAAACCGTCGGAACGTTGGCGATAAACGAATTCGCCTTCGATATACAACTCGAACTCGATCATTTTTGCCGAGGTGCCGGAGTTAACGACGATGTCGTTCAACGCATCGGCGACGCCGATTGGTTCGCCATTGCGCGTGACTACAGCATCCAGCAAAAAGCGCTTTTCAATGCGGTATTGACCGTCGAGCACTTCGCCGACGCGCTGCTCGATTTCATCCGGTGAAACATCGGTGAGAAAACCGAGACGACCGCGATTCACCCCCAGCACCGGCACATCGAAACGCGCCAATGTGCGCGCCGCAGCGAGCAGACTGCCGTCGCCGCCGACGACAATAATCAGATCGCTGACTTCGCCGATCATTTTGCGCGAGGATACGCGCACGTCGTGCAGATACTGCGGCTCCAGCAAATGCTGAATGTGGTCGCCGATAATTATGTTGAGGCCGCGCGTGCGCAGAAATACGATCAGCCGCTGCAGCGATTCGACAACACCGCTGCCTTCGCGACCGATGATGCCAATATTGCGAAAGGGATCCATGAACGCCGCGCCCTGGGAGAAAGAACGAGCGGCATTATACACACAGCCTTATGGCAGCTGTTTTACAGCGGGTCAGTTGCGGCGGTGGGTTAATTCGATTTGAGGCGTTGAATCGGATCTGTGGCGAGCTGGCGTTCGCGGGTTAAATAGTCGTCGTTCCCTTCGCCGATAAAACGCAGCCGTTGTGCGAGCGATAAGCTGTCGAAACCATTGCGCAACACGGTGACGTTGTAACCCTCTTCTACCAGCAAAAACGCCGCCGCGCTGCTGCGCCGACCGCTGTTGCAATAGGTGATGTAGTGGGTGTCGCGATCGAGCAGCCGCGATTTCAATTTCAAAATCGTTAGCGGCATATTCAGCGCGTGCGGCGCGTGCGCGAGTTCGAACTCACCTTCGGTACGCACGTCGATTAATTGCGCGCCGGCAATTAAATCGCGATCGACTTCGGTGAGCGACAAACCGCGCACCGGCGGCGATTTCAACAGCAAATAGAAATCCTGTTTATCGAGTTTCATCAGCACGCCGTTTTCGCGCATCATCACGGTCGCATTGCGCGGCGCGTCGTTGACTAAAGCATCCTCACCAAAACAACGGCCGACACCCAAATCCGCAACCAGCTCCGATTTACCTTTTTCATCGGCTGCGCGAAACACTGACACGCTGCCTTCCTTAACGAAATAGCAGGAGTCGCCGACCTCGCCCTGGCGCACGATGACATCGCCGGAGTGGGCAAACGTCGAGCGAAAACGCGTCAGAATTTGCCGAATATTCATCGGCGGCACTTTGTAAAACAGATTCGAGCGCAGCAGCGTGAGCATCCAGTCGGCGTCTTCGTCGAGATCGCGCTGACCGGTAATATCGAGAATGATGTAATTGGCCGCTTGGTCCCACGCCAGCATGGCGTCGAGCTTATTGCTGTCGAAACGCAAGATTTGGCAGTCGTCGGTGGCGGTAACGGTTTCCAAACGCGGCTGATGGTGGGCGAGCGGATGGCCAACGAAAGGATTATTCGCATCGATGTGCTGTGGATCGCCGGTGCCGGTGTCGATCGAAACACTACCGCTGAGCAAATAAATATGCGTGTTATCGCAGTCGCCCCGTTGCGCAATAACCTGGCCGCGACAAATGACTTCAACCTGGGTGTCGCGCAACAACGTATTTAGATGATCTTCCGTCAGCGCGTTAACCGGCACAAATGTCTGCAACAAATGCTTTTTTAATTTCTGATCCATTAACAACGTATTCATTACTGAATCATCCAATACGATTCCGACAGCGCGATAGCAGGTGTCAACCCACTCGCAAAACGCTGTGGGAAAAGCCGGCCTTATTCATTTGCTGGGTTTTCCGGTAGCCAAACCCGCGCATCCCTTGTAAACCCCCGGTATGCAACGCAATTAACCGGGTGCCGCGCTCGAAATCGTCGCGTTCAATGCGACGGTGAATAGCGTACAACATTTTACCGGAGTAAACCGGCTCGATCGGAATGCGCGTCTGCTGCTGAAAATTAGCGATGAATTGTTCCAGGTCAGCCGACATACGCGCGTAACCGCCGCCGTGATGCGCAGTGTCGATCGACCAGCGTGTGCAGTGGTGTGCATCGATACTGTTGAGCGTGGTGCGCACTGTTGCTGCCATCGATTCGGCACCTTTTAAAACGGCCACGCCGAGCACCGTATTCGCATTGTTCAAACCAGCCACCAATCCCGCCAATGTGGTGCCAGTGGCACACGGCAATACAATTTGCGCATCCGCGTGCGCAGTATTCGCGAGCGCAGCTCCCAATACTTTGCAACCGATCACGCCGAGATCATTGGCGCCTCCTTCCGGAATGACATAACAATCCACGAATTGCGCACCGAGCGCAGCGCCTAAATCATCGCCATGACGCAGTTTCGATAGCATCCGATAACTGCTGCGATCGACAAAATGTAACTGCATGCCGGCGGCAACTGCGTCGCTCAACGTCGGATTATTCGCAGCATCGGCCTCGCCACGAATAATTCCTACTGTGCTAAAACCCTGCGCGGCGCCGGTTAAAGCCAGCGCGTGAATATGATTGGAAAAGGCGCCGCCAAAACTGAGTACGCGCGAATATCCGGCCGCGCGCGCGCCGCGTAAATTGGCATCGAGTTTAAATAATTTATTTCCCGGCGCCGCCACATCGAGTTGATCGAGCCGCCATATTTGTAAATCGACGCCACGTTGCTCCCATTCGAGCAATTGCACGCGTTGCATCGGTGCGCTCTGCGCTAACTGATACAGCATTAATTGTTGCCAAGTTTATGCGCAACGCGCGGCGGTATTTGTTCGGCATCGCGATGGATTGCGCAACGGTCGCTGCGGCCCGGCAAAAACTGATGCGGGCGTTCGATTTTTTCAACCAGTTCGCCGCAGCGCGCGCCATCCGCTTTAGTAGCGGCGCACACCGGCAATTCGTAATGATTTAACCATTCCTGATATTGCTGCGGCGTCACCGTGCACTTCTCTGCGACATAATCCAATGGCGATTCCAAATAGCGTGGAATATCCATAAACGGAATCGTCATCGCCTCAACACCGGGTTGATAGGCGACAAACGCGACACCATTTTCGACCAAGTGCTGCAATAACCGATCGCCGCCCTGGCCAACCAAACGCTCGCGATCTTGGCGCAGCCGTGCAATTTCTTCGCGCAGCGTGCCCAATTGTTCTTCGCGATAAAATAATTCGACCTCGCGCATGTCGAGCATTTCTTTCAGCTCAGCGCTGGCCTGTTCCACGCGCGCTTTTAATTCGATATCGAATTGCTGTTGCACTTGTTGTTGGCCGCGTTCCTGCGCGCTCTCGCGCTCATGCGCAACTTCTTGATGCAATGCTTCGCGCGTGCGCTGAAATTCATCGGCCTGATTGTCGAGCTTGTCTTTCAGCATTTGATTGCGGCGCTTTTCTTCGCGAATCACATTCTTCGCCGACTCAATGGCTTCTTTGAACTGGCCTTGCTGCATTCGATAATGCTGATGCAACTGATCGACCTGCTGCTGATACGTCGATTTCACCGTCGCCAATTGCAATTGCTGTTCTTCCTGCAACGCGGTCAGCTTATGGCGATATTCCTGTTGCAAACGCAAATTAACGCGCTCGACGATTTGGCGCTCGGTTTCGGCGGGCTTTTCTTTTGATTTGGTTTTTATCGATTCGACCGGCTCGATATTGCTCAATGTATGCAACAGCGGCGGTTGCTCGACGGTGTCAGTCATCTCGGGTACATCGGCCGCCAAACCTAACCGATTGCGCTGCAATGCCTGCATCATTTTTTGCAGCGAATTATTTTCGCCGTCGAGATTCGGGTCCCACAATTGCCGCGAATGCCACGGAATAGAACATTGGCTGCGGCACGATAAGCGAATGCGACCGCCGCCTAAATCCGGGCCACGCCCGGCGTTATCGAGTAAATGTTCGAGCGGCACATTCCAACTGCGATTCACGTAGCCGCGCAGATCGAAATCGACCAGAAAAAACACCGCGCCGACAATTTGCAAACGCTGGTTGATCCGCAAAAAACACGCGCCGATTTCACGACCCGCGAATTCGGACAAGCCGACCACTTGGTCGAGCACCGCTTCAAATTCCACCTGTAGCATTTCTTTAACGACGGCATCGCCATCAAAGAAAATCACCGCATGGTGAATCACGCCTTGCTCACGGTCGCTCATGTTCGAACTTTCGCACTCCGCTCGAATTTGCTACCGCAAAATATTATTTTCATGCCGAGGGCACTCGTGCTGAACCTTGGCGTTAATTATGGCCGCATCGTTCTAAAAGACACGGCTGAGAGTGTGACTGACTTGGCAAGCCGGCCCAGCTCTGCGTTCGCATCTGTTTAAACGCTATGCAGCGCACACTCTGCGTGTCGAGCGCTTGCATTATTTAGGCGGCGCCGCCATCGGTAGTGAGCAACATGCCGTATTGGCTCGGCCGCCGATCGCGAAACACGCCCCAGGCAATACGCCGATCGCGAATCGCATCTAGATCGAAACTTTGCACCAACACCGCTTCGCTAGCGCGATCGGCGACCTGCAGCATCGCGCCGGTTTCATCGCAAATAAATGACGAGCCGTAAAATGTAATTTGCAGTTTTTCGTCAGTCACACTCGCTTCGGTGCCGATGCGATTCGATGCAATCACCGGCACCAAATTCGCAGCGGCGTGTCCTTGCATCGCGCGCTGCCAATGATCTTTCGAGTCGATGCTCGGATCGTGCGGCTCGGAACCAATCGCCGTCGGATAGAAAATTAATTCCGCGCCGAGTAAAGCCATCGCACGCGCGGTTTCCGGAAACCATTGATCCCAGCAAATGCCGACGCCGATTTTTCCGTAGCGCGTCTGCCACACTTTAAAACCGGTATCGCCAACATTGAAAAACTGTTTTTCCTGATAGCCGTGACCGTTCGGAATATGCGTTTTTCGATAAATACCGAGCACGCTGCCGTCGGCATCGATCACCGCCGTGGTGTTGTAGTTCGCATTATTGGCGCGCTCGAAAAAACTGATCGGCAATACCACCGCTAACTCGCGCGCAACGTTACGAAAATGATTGACTGCTGGGTTTTCCTCCAACGTGGTCGCCAACGCAAAATGCTGCGCGTTCTGATCGATACAGAAATACGGCGTCTCGAATAATTCCTGTAGCAAAATAATTTGCGCGCCCTGTTTGGCCGCTTCGCGCACGAGATTTTCGGCGCGCTGAATATTTTCCGGGCGATTCCAACCGCAGGCCATTTGGGTGGCGGCGACAGTTACGTTACGCATCTATTTCAACCTCTCGCTAGCAGCGGTTGCTGCTGTGTAATGCAATGAATATTGCCGCCGCCGTACGCTAATTCGCGCGCGGGAATTTGCAAAATTTTGCGCGGCGAAAAGATTTCGCTGAGCACACCGCGCGCGCGATCATCGGCTTTGCGATCACCGAAAGCCGGCATCACGATGCCGCCATTGGCGATGTAAAAATTAACGTACGACTGCGATAACCGCGCGCCACCTTTGTAGGCGATTTCGGGCTGCGGCACCGTGATGACTTCAAGTTTGCGGCCGCGCGCATCGACGGCGTTGCGCAGGATGCTCAAGTTATTTTGTAGCGGTGCGTAATCGATATCGTTCGAATCGTTGCTGATCAAGGCCAGCGCGACTCCGGGTTTTACGAAGCAGGCGATCTCGTCGATATGGCCGTCGGTGTCGTCGTCTTTCAACCCTTGCTGCAACCAGATCATCGATTGCGCGCCGAGATTCTCCAGCACTTCAGCCTCGATTTCTCCTTGGCTCAATTGCGGATTGCGATTTGGATGCAACAGGCATTGCTCGGTGGTGAGCACGCTGCCTTCGCCATCGACATGAATCGAGCCGCCTTCGAGCACCAGCGGCACATCGATAGACGGCAGACCCAGTTGGTCGAGGATAAAGCGCGCCACGTTCCGGTCGTTCTCGTGCGGGTATTTGCCCCAGCCGTTGAAGGTCCAATTGACGCCGGCCAGTTGATTTTGCGCATTGACCACTAAGGTCGGGCCGAAATCGCGCATCCACGAATCGTCGAGCGGATATTCCCAGTACGTCACCTGTTCGCCGCAACGGCGAAACGCATCCTCACGGTCCTGCGGGCGCACCAGCAAGGTCACCGGCTCGAACTCCAGAATGGCGCGCACCACGGCAGCGAAGTTGCGCCGTGCCGCGGTCATGCCGTTCGGCCAGATGTCGGCATTGCTCGGCCATGCCATCCAACAGCGTTCATGCGGTTGCCACTCCGCCGGCATGCGATAACCCTTGCTCATTGATTGCCTCTACTTACTGAATGCCCCGCTGTCGAAGCCGCGAGTCTACCGTCACACCATGACGAGGGAAACCGCCGCGCGGCACAAAGGCCGGGCGCACAAGTTTTCGTATTAAAGGACCACAGGCAACTGGTAATCTGCGCGCCCTGCTGATTTAACAACACTTAGAAAAATAAAGGTCTTTATGGTTTTCGACTGGCCCGCTTTCGATTGGATCTACGTTGCGTCCGGATTACTGGTGGGATTTATTGTCGGGATGACGGGTGTCGGCGGCGGTTCGCTGATGACACCGATCCTGTTGCATTTCGGCATTGCGCCTTCGGCGGCGGTGGGCACCGACCTGCTCTACGCCGCGATCACCAAGGCCGGCGGCGTCTTCGTCCACAGTAAGCACGACAACATCAATTGGCGCATCACCGGCTGGCTGGCGCTCGGCAGTCTGCCGGCATCGGCGATTACACTGCTCGCGATGCACTACATCGGTTTCAGCGGCGCCGGCATGAACACCTTTATCAAAACCATGCTCGGCTTTGCGCTGATCTTTACCGCGCTGGCCATCGTGTTTAAACAAAAGCTACTCGATTACAGCCATCGCAACGATTTCTGGATGACGCGAATGAATCCTAAGCAACAGGACATCGCGACCGTTGCCGTCGGTGTGTTGCTCGGCGCAATCGTGACGATCACCTCGATCGGCGCCGGCGCGGTCGGCACCGTCGCGCTATTTCTACTGTATCCACTGTTGCCGACGACTAAATTAGTCGGCACCGAGATTGCCCATGCCGTGCCGCTGACACTGCTGGCGGGGCTCGGCCACGCCGGTTTCGGCAATCTCAATCTGGGCCTGCTGGGCAATTTATTGATCGGCTCGCTGCCCGGCATTTATATCGGCAGCCATTTGGCGAGCAATGTGGCGGATCATTATTTGCGGCCGGCGCTCGCCGCAATCCTACTCTTTACCGGGGTAAAACTGGTTATGTGACGTCGCGCGGCGGCGATCTCCGCGCAACTATGGCCGTGCTAGACTTCCGGCGACACCGAATGGATTGAACTCGCTATGCACATCGAAATCTGGCAATGGCTGCTGATCGGTATCGCCTTCTGCGTTTTTGAAATTTTCGTCCCCAGCTTCACCGTCTTATGGTTTGGTCTCGGCGCCTTTGTCGTCGCTGCCTTGGCCGCCATCCTTCCGCTTTCATTAACGATCCAACTGGTTATCTGGGCTATCAGCACTGCCGGACTGGCGGTCGCCTGGTTTCGCTATTTCAAACCACGCATGCTCGACAAAACCAAAGCGGGTATTTCGCGTGAAGCCGCCGTCGGCCAAATCGGCACGGTGATCAAGCCAAGTGCCGAGCATGTGCGCGGCATCGTGCGTTTTTCGGTGCCACTGCTGGGCGAGGACGAGTGGCCGTATTTGTGCGAAGCGCCGCTCGTAATGGGCGATCGCTGCAAGGTGATCGACGTGCTCGGCAATGCGCTTTTGATCGAGAAGTTCTGATCGTCATCGAACAATTCAATAATGAATTTTATTAATTAGGGGAAGGTAATGAACTCACTGATCATTCCGATCGCAATTCTGATTGCCATTGGCGTCACGCTCGCCAAAGGCGTACGGCTGGTGCCGCAGGGCTTCAAATTCGTCGTCCAACGCTTCGGCAAATACCACATGACGCTGCAGCCGGGGCTCAATTTCGTCATTCCGTATATCGACGATGTCGCCTACAAAGTCACGACCAAAGACATCGTGCTCGACATCCCAAGCCAGGAAGTCATAACGCAGGACAACGTCGTCATCATCGTCAACGCAGTGGCCTACATCAACATCATCAGCCCGGAAAAAGCCGTGTACGGCATCGACAATTACACTGTCGCGATCCGCATGCTGGTGCAAACCGCGCTGCGCTCCATCGTCGGCGAAATGTCGCTCGACGCCGCGTTATCGTCGCGTGACATGATCAAAGCCAAACTGAAAGCATCGATTTCCGACGACATCGCCGAATGGGGCATCACGCTGAAAACGGTCGAAGTGCAGGACATCAAACCGTCGGCAACGATGCAGTCGGCGATGGAAGAACAAGCGGCGGCCGAGCGCGCACGGCGCGCCACTGTTACTCGCGCCGATGGTGAGAAAGCGGCGCGAATTCTTGAGGCGGAGGGCCGACTTGAAGCGTCCCGCCGCGATGCCGAAGCGAAAGTCGTGCTCGCCGAGGCCAGCCAGAAGGCCATCGAAAAAATCACCGCTGCCGTCGGCAACAATTCACTGCCAATGGTTTATCTGCTCGGCGAGAAATATGTAGAACGCCTAGGCGATTTGGCCGCGTCGACCAATGCAAAAACGATCGTGCTGCCTGGCGATATCCCCGGCGCGGTCAAAGGCTTAATGGGCGCACTGAACGCACGCGGCTAATTGCACACGACCAATTGATAGCGGGATGATCGAAAATGGATGGAAGCTTGTATCAACGCAAAGCCGGCAACAGCGGATGGCGTCAACTGGCGGTCATATTGTTCGCCTGCACATTGTTAGTACCGTCATTGGCGCTGGCCGACGACAACGATCTGCCAAAAAACAGGCCAGCGGTAAGCGTGCCGCCACCCCCACCACCGCCAAAAGAGAATCCACCGCTCCTCGATTGCAGCGGCCCCAATCGCGATTTGCGCTGCGGTCCACGCCTGGAAAACCGACCCTCTCCTTACTATCGGCGGCCGGTCATCATCAACTCCACCCCCGCCACACCGCCCGTTGAAATCAGCGCGCTAAAAGACGATTGGGAAGGCTGTCGGGGCGCAAAATTAAACGCCATTCAATCGCGCAATCGCGGCAATTTGGACCAGGCCAATCAGCTGGACGAGTGGCTGTGGAAAAACTGCCGCCGCTATTCGGAAGAATTGCGCGATCTGGAACAGATGTAACGACGGTTTACCGGCTGCGGTTTTCTTGACAGGGCTTCGATCCGAACTCTACGATGCCGCACTCCCCGCCAAGTAGTACTGTATCCATGCAGCAAATCCGTACGCTGATGAGCAGCGAATTCGACCAGGTCAACCAGCTCATCATCGATCAACTTCATTCCAAAGTTGCGCTCGTCGAAAACATTGGCCATTACATTGTCGATGCCGGAGGCAAGCGCTTGCGGCCATTGCTGGTGCTGCTAGGCGCTGGCGCGCTCGGCAATGTTCAGCGCGAGCATATTTCGCTCGCCGCCATCATCGAGTTCATCCACACCGCCACATTGCTGCACGATGACGTGGTCGATATTTCCAGCCTGCGCCGCGGCCGGCCGACGGCGAATGCGCAATGGGGCAACGCGCCCAGCGTATTAGTCGGCGATTTTCTGTATTCACGAGCGTTCCAGTTGCTGGTTGAACTCGGCAATTTACCGCTGATGCAATTGCTCGCTGATACCACCAATACCATCGCGGAAGGCGAAGTGCTGCAGCTAACCAAAGCCGGCGACGCATCGACGAGCGAAGCCGCCTATTTTGAAGTCATCAAGAATAAAACCGCCGTGCTGTTTGCCGCCGCTGCCCAAGGCGCCGCCTTTATTAGCGCAGCAGACACTGAAACCAGCGCTCGCCTCTATCGCTACGGCCTCAATCTCGGCATCGCGTTTCAGTTGGCCGACGACGTGTTGGACTATCTCGGCGATCCCGAAAAGATGGGGAAAAATATCGGCGATGACCTCGGCGAAGGCAAGCCTACGCTGCCTCTAATCGCGACGATAAATAGCGGTAGCGATACCGAGCGGGACCTCATCAGCGCCGCGATTACTAATCGCGACGCCAGCGGCATTGAAGAAGTGGTTGCCGCAGTAACGCGTTGCGGGGCTCTCGATTACACAATGGAAAGAGCCCGTTTTTACGCCGAGGCTGCTGCAAATGAGTTATCGGGGCTGTCCGATTCGCCTTATCTGCAAGCGTTAAATCGGCTGTGTCAGCTCGCGGTTGATCGAGATCGTTGAGATACCGCCAGTCTCCTTCGCAAACCCCGCAACAAGCGCACAAAAAACGATCATTTCTGTTGTTCATGGGGCTGGCACATCTTACAATCCGTGCCAGTGTGGAGCGCAGCCCGAGCGCGCCGTTCAACCACAGTGAAGTGGAAACCAACTATAAAAGAGAATTACAACATGCCTCTGCGAGCCGTTCGCACTTGGATGGTAATTGGCTTTATCACAACGCTGCTCGCCGCATGCGGCGGCGGGAGCGGCGGCGGCAACTCATCGTCGACACCGGCCACCTCCTCTAACAACAGTTCTGGCAGTACAAGCAACGGCAGTGCGTCTTCCGGCTCTGGCTCGAATTCGGGTAGCGGAATCACCATTCCCCCGCCTACGCCCACCGTTTATTCAATCCAACTGACTTGGTCAATGCCCGTCACCCGAGCAGACGGCTCGCCGATAACTGCGAGTGAATTGTCTGGCTATCGAATCTATTACGCCGTCGAAGGAACCGACGCGAGCAACGATACGGTGCTGCCCGTTAGCGGCGGTTCGACCACTGCTCTGCAAATAACTCTCAGCGTGGCAGGCACTTACACATTCGCAATCACGGCACTCGATCAAAACGGATTGGAGAGCTCGCTATCCGCCCCAATTTCGGTCCCGATTAATTAAATTCAAATTCACCATTTTCTGTAAAAATCCTGCCATTTCAACACTCTGTCTTTTACGACCTAATTCAACTATGATTTGGGCGCAGTGTCCCCCAACAAAATTAGACGGCTGTTTTTTGCGCCAGTCAGGGACCTTAAGACGCTGGGCGAAGCGTAAACAACAGCGCAATTGCGCTCACCCAAGCCCGCCAAAATTGGCGAGGAGTAGAGACCCATGTCAAAGGAAAAGGATTATTTGAAGATGGTGGAAAACACTTCCACCGCTTGGTCTAATTTGCCGCCCCTCGTTCGCCAACTTAAAGATGATGCCCAAACCGTCTTATTGAATAGTCTTGAAGACCTGTTCAGCAATTGCGATGACCTATTTTTTGACCTTTCGAGTCGCGCCAGTAGCAATGCCGAGCAAAATCTTTATTTTGAATCGATGCGCGAATTGCGTTTCAAAAAAGCCGGAGTCATCAATTCATTTAAACAGCACTTCGAACAGGGCTTTTTGACGCTGGCGCAAAATAGCGCAGCGACGCGGACAAATGCCCAGGAAACCAATGTCGATAATTTAAGCCTTGTTCAAAACGATACGCTCGAACAAGAAGTTGCGA
The DNA here is from genome assembly GCA_028293825.1 of Verrucomicrobiaceae bacterium. Taxonomy (GTDB): domain Bacteria; phylum Pseudomonadota; class Gammaproteobacteria; order Pseudomonadales; family CAMLJR01; genus CAMLJR01. The sequence goes on along the minus strand of JAQGNY010000048.1, from coordinate 49,749 downwards.
TAACGGGCATGATTTCAAAGGCTCGTATTAATTGTCAGGAGGCGCTCTATCACTTGGCAACGCGTCTCGATTATCTGATTCCACGCGTCACCATCGATCAAGAAAACGATCCGCTCGACCCAGAGCGTATCTGTCGCGCTTTTGCCAAGGCCTGCGAGCTTTTCGATATCAACATCAAAGCGCGCATTATTATTTTCAAGCAGTTCGACCGTGTAGTCGTCAGCAAGCTGATCAAAGTTTATACGGCATCGAACGAGCTTCTGATTAATTCCGGCGTGCTTCCGAAAATCACACGAAGCATAAATAAACAGGCCGATGGGAGTAGTGAAGCCAATTCAAATACGGGCTCATCCGTCGACAATGTTTTAGAGGCCGCCGCGCAAGCCGCCTCGCAATTGCAGTTCGACTTTGCCGAGCTGAGTAATTTACTCGCCAGCATGCGTCGCTTAGGCCTCACCAACCTGCCCAATTACAGCGCTTATAGCTCGAATCCTGGGCCGATCATGGCCAGTACGGACTTGCTTACATTATTGACAAGTCAGCAGTCACCACAAGGTATGGGCGGCGACGCAGCACCGCTGGATTTACGGCAGTTAGTGCAAACCCTGCTGGCCTCGCACAATCCAACTAGTCCGCGCGCACTGCAGCAGCCCGACGAAGATGTCATCAATTTAGTGGCGATGTTTTTTGACTTCGTGTTGGACGATCGAAATCTGCCGGTCGCCATCCAAGCGTTAATTAGTCGACTGCAAATCCCTATTCTTAAAGTAGCACTGAAAGACAAAGCATTTTTCAGCCATGCCGGTCATCCCGCGCGCAAGTTGATCAACGCGATCGCCGACGCCAGCATTGGCTGGGATGAATCCGATCAGCCGGTAAAAGATAAGCTCTACAACAAAATTTTCGAAATCATCCAAACCATTAACGAGCAATACGCCGATAACGATCAGGTGTTCGCAGAAAAGTTAAGCGAGCTGCAATTGTTCGCGCAGCAGGAGCAACATCGCACCTCATTGGTTGAGCGCCGCACCAGTCAGTCGCTAGAAGGTCACGCAAAAACTCAGCAAGCCAAAACCGTGGTGCAGCAACTGCTGTTCGCGAAGCTGGAAAAATTAGAGTTGCCCGCACCAATCACCGCTTTTTTAGTCGATCAATGGCAACAGTTACTGGTTTTAATCCATTTAAAAAATGGCGAGGACAGCGCCGAATGGCTGGAGTCGATGCAGGTTGTCGACGATTTGATTTGGGCTTCGCAAAAACACGAAGACCCGCGCTCGATGCATCGCCTCGGCAAAATCAAACCGGATTTACTACAACGCATTGCGCAAGGTCTGACGAAGATATCGACCACCGCGGAAGCCTCGCATAATGCCGTACGCGTCATCGGTGAAGTGCTCGATCAACTGCAGTGCGAAGCCCCGGTTACCTTTCAAACGATCAGCGCAGAACAGGCAGTCGCACTTGGCCATACGCCGGGTAGCGGTAGCAAAAACTGGCAGGAAATGACGGCGCTTGAACGTCAGCACGCGCGCTACAAAGCATTAACCTACGAATTCATTAAAAAAGCCGATGCCTTGCCGGTCGGCACGTGGGTTTCGTATGAAGACAGCCGTCGCGGCAAAATTCTGCGCTGCAAGCTCTCCACCAAAATCGAAATCTCCGACACCTTCGTTTTCGTCAATCGCTTCGGCTTTAAAGTCATGGAAAAGTCGCGCAAGGATTTTGCCTACGACTTACAACAACGCCGCGCTATTCCTCTCGAAAATGGCATCTTGTTCGACCGCGCGATGGAAAATATCGTCGGCAATTTGCGCCAAATCGGCAAGTAAATCTTCGCTCCGCGAGCGATTGTGGCCACCACGACTATAATGTGGGCTCGACGCAATCGCTCCATCACCCAACGCAACAACGATTATTAATCGAGCCTTATGCAGCACGATCAGATCACTTTTCTGAGTAATTTAGCGGGCGGCTGTATTTTTTTAGCGCTGACGTTAATGCTTTTTTATTTGTGGTACATCCGCGCGGCGCATAGCACGTTGGTTCTGGCTGCGGCTGTTTCAGCGGTGTGGCAGTTTGCATTTGCCGTCCACTACCACTGGCTCAGCCTGGAAAAGCCCGTCCTACTTATTTTGGAAATTGCGCGCGATGGCGCTTGGATTAGTGCACTGCTGAGCTGCATGGTATTTAGCTCCGGGAAAACGCTGTCGTTTCCATTGCGTGCAATTATTCAGGGTGTTTGGATCAGCGCACTTTTTCTTGCCAGTTATTTATTCGCAACGCATACAACACTCGCTTACGACACCAAAACGCTCACTTGGGCCGGCGTATCGCTAGGTGTGGTGGGACTCGTTTCCGTCGAGCAGCTATATCGCAACTCGCAACAAGATCGATTAATAAAGCTGTTGAGCGTCGCGATCAGTTCGCTCTTTGTTTACGACATTTATCTGTTTTCGCACGCATTAATGTTTGGCGCCATCGATGTCGATTTGTGGCGCGCACGCGGCAGCGTAAATGCGATTGCCGGATTATTTATGATCGCGGGTTCAATCGCAGTTGCACGACAAAACGCAAAACCGACACGAATGACACTGTCGCGACCCGCCGTGTTTTACACAACCAGCCTCACGGCAGCGGGCTGCTTTCTCGCGCTGATGGCCGTGGGCGGCTATTACGTCGAGCTGTACGGCGGCAGTTGGGGCACAGTCGTTCAAATTCTGGTGCTATTTCTCGCGCTGATGAGTGTGGGCGGCATTTTCGTTTCGGAAACAGCGCGTTCACACCTGAATGTTTGGATCAACAAACACTTCTTCCATCATAAGTACGACTATCGCGCCGAATGGTTGAAACTCATCAACTACCTGTCACAACCATTTGGCGCTGAGAATTTTCACGAGCGCGCAATCAAAGCGGTCGCCGAAATTTTTAAAAGCCCCGGCGGCGCTTTGTGGCTGCGCCAGGGTCAGCGTTATACACCGATGGCCGCGTACAACGTGCCGTTGCCCAACGCCAGTGTCGATGAGCCCGCCGACAGCCCTTTTTGTTCAGCGATGAAAAAAACCGAATGGGTTTTTTCCACGCAATCCCCGGAAAACGACAGCTTGGGTGCAATGAACGAATTGCTGCCGGCATGGATTCATACCATTAACGATTTGTGGCTAGTACTGCCGTTACTAACTGAATCAGAGCTACTCGGCTTTATGGTGCTGACGAAGCCCGAACTGGACGACTCGTTAACATGGGAAGACCTCGATTTATTGAAAACAGTAAGTCGCCAGGTAGCGTCCTATTTGGATCGGCATGAAGCAGCCGAAATGCTCGCAGAATCACGTCAATTTGAGGCGTTCAACAAACTCACCGCATTCATCATGCATGATTTGAAAAACCTTATCGCGCAGCAGGCGCTGGTCGTAGAAAACGCGGCAAAACATCGGGAAAACCCGGCGTTTTTTGAAGATGCAATTCGCACTATCGACAACTCAGTCAGTCGAATGAGCAATCTTCTGCGAAAATTGCAGCAGAATGAATCGAGCGAATTGCGCTCGCTGGAATTGCACCGCGTGTTAATGGAAGCCGTTAAAAAATGCAAAGAACAAAAGCCAGTGCCGTCATTGCGTTTGCAGCAAACTAATTTAAAAGTAAATGCGGATCAGGATCGCCTGATCATGACGCTCACGCACATTATCAAAAACGCGCAGGACGCCACCGATAGCAACGGCTTCGTCGATATCACTTTGCAACGCGACGAAAACGATGCAATTATCGTCATCGAAGATAATGGTGTCGGAATGGATCAGGACTTCATCAAGAATCAATTGTTCCGGCCTTTCGTTACCACCAAATCGGGCAAAGGCATGGGTATCGGCGCTTATCAAACGCGCGAATTTATTGCATCGCTAGGCGGTAATGTCACTGTCGACAGCGCACCCGGCGAAGGCACCACCTTTACGATTGCGCTTCCCTTATCTAATTAAGCACTTTTAAAACTGGTCCAATTGAGCACTTTCAAAACTGGGTTTTTCGAACTAAGTTGCAAGGCGCGAAATGAGTCAAATTAAACCGAAACAAACATTGCTAATCGTTGAGGATGACTCCGGCCTCAGCAGTCAATTACGTTGGCATTTCGATCAATACACCGTCGTTATTGCAGAAGACCGCGCCGGTGCAATTGCCGCTGTGCGCTTGCACGAACCCGCCGTGGTTTTACAAGATTTAGGCTTGCCGCCCGATGAGGAAGGCGTCGAAGAAGGCTTTAAATGCGTTCAGGAAATTATGCGCCTAGCGCCATCGACAAAAATTATTGTCATCACCGGCAATCATGATTACGAAAATGCCGTACGCGCCGTCGCTTTAGGTGCATACGATTTTTACCAAAAACCAATTAATGCCGACACGCTAAATCTGATCGTCGAACGCGCCTATAACATGTTCGACTTGGAACAAAAAAATCGGCGTCTGCTTGAACAACGTATATCGCCATTATCAGGCGTGATTGCATCGGACCCGCAAATGCTGCGCATCTGTCGCAACGTCGAAAAAATTGCACCGACGACAGTGACATGCACGCTGCTCGGCGAAAGTGGAACCGGGAAAGAAGTGTTCGCGCGTGCGATTCACAATTTAAGCCCGCGTGCGGAAAAACGTTTCGTTGCCATTAATTGCGCGGCCGTTCCAGAAAGCTTAATGGAAAGCGAATTATTCGGTTACGAGAAAGGCGCATTTACCGGCGCCAATAAACGCACACTCGGTAAAATTGAAACCGCGCACGAAGGCACATTATTCCTCGATGAAATCGGCGATATGCCGTTGCCGCTGCAAGCCAAATTATTGCGCTTCCTGCAGGAACGCGTTATTGAGCGCGTCGGTGGACGCGACGAAATCCCGGTCGATGTTCGCGTGATTTGCGCAACCAATAAAAACCTCGACGCGATGGTGAAAGAAAATACTTTTCGCGAAGATTTGTATTATCGCATTTGCGAAATGGTGATAGAAATTCCACCGCTGCGCGAGCGCCAAGGCGACAAAGTATTACTCGCGCGCCATTTCTTAGAAAAATTCGCCGAACAGCAACAACGAAAAATTAATGGCTTCACCAGCGAAGCGGCCGAGGCCATCGAAGGCTACCATTGGCCCGGCAACATTCGGGAAATGGAAAACAAAATAAAACGCGCCGTCATCATGTGTGAAGGAAAAAATATTACACCGGTGGATTTAGCACTGGTTACGCCAAGTGAATTATTTATTAATTTGCGTCACGTGCGTCAAGAAGCCGAACGTATTGCCATAAAACAAGCGCTATCGTTGGCGGATGGAAATTATTCAGCGGCGGCAAAATTATTGGGCATAACTCGCCCAACGCTGTATGACTTGGTCAAAAAGTACGATATCAATATTCCAGGCGAATAACGCATAGCCTTTTGAACAAACCCGGAGGGCCGCATATTCGGCGGCGCCCAAAATTTTACGGAGCATTGCCGGCTATGTATGAGGCTGCCACAAAAAAAATAGCTGTCGCAATTGCGATAAGTCTCGGCATCGCACTGGCGGGTTGTGGCGATCGCGGAAAATCTGCCGATAAAAACCAAGCCCAGGCTGGTCAATATTATGAACGCGCCCAAAACTATCTGCAGCAGGGCCAGTATCGCGCCGCAATTATTGAAACGCGCAACGCACTAAAGTTAGCACCAAACGATCCGCGCAATAGCGAACTGCTGGCACGCGAATTTAACGCCATTGGTCAACCCCGATTGGCAGTGCAGACGCTGGAGCCGCTTGCGCAAAATGCCAACGGCGATATCGCGACCGAGCTGGTGGACGCCTATGTCGCGCAAAAGAAATATCAAACCGCGCTCGATTATCTCGATGCCAAAAAAGCGCAACTGCCGCTGAACGAACATCCGGAGCTGAGTTTATTGCACGCGCGCGCGCTTTCCGGCAGCGGCCAATTCGATGCAGCAAAACTTGAGTTGGTCGAGCTGCAAAAAGATCCAAAAATCGCCACGCGCGCCACGCTTGAGTTGGCTCGCAATTTATCGGCACAAGGCGACAACGCGGCAGCGCTCGCTTTGGCGCAGGACGTATTGCAACGCGATCCGAAAGACATCGCCACATTGCTGTTCGCGGCGCGTTTATTCGAACAAAACAGCGATTTTGCGCACGCTGAAGATTTGCTCAGCAAAGCACTGATTGAGTTACCACAGACTGATATTTTGACTCCGACCAAAATAGCCGTGCTGGAAACACTGTCGTCGGTATTGACCAAGCTCGGCCGGTCTAGCGAATCATTGATTTATACCAAAACGCTCGCCGACGCCGACCCCGAGCGCATGCGCACGCAGGAAAAATTCAATAAAGGTCTTGAGCTGTTTCAAAACGGCAAACTTGCAGAAGCGGAGCCTTTGCTGAACGAGGTTTATCAGCAATCGAAAAACGACACCGCCGGTATTCTGCTCGGCATGATCAAATACGCTAACAATGATGTGGCTGGCGCCGCGCAATATCTCACCGCGCATGTCGATCCCGAGGTGGCTCCCGAAGGTGCTTTGCTAGCATTGGCTGCAGCTGATTTACGCAGCGCACAGCCAGCAAAATTATTGGAAACCTTCGGCCCCGAGCAGCGCGCGCGCTTGAAAAGCCCACAGCTCAAAGCACTGGTCGGCATTGCGTTACTCGACACCGGCAAAACCGACGAAGGCGCGCGCTTAGTGGCGCAGGCCCAAGCGGAAGAGCCCAATAACGTCGCGATAACGACGACATTGGTCCGCCACTATTTAACGACCGGGCAAGCGACGCATGCGCTCGAATTATTGCAAGGCGCCTTGGTTACACATCCGCAGGATGCGAGTCTGAATCGACTTTTAATTAGCACGCAACTTGGACTGGGCAATAATGCTCAAGCACTGGAAGTGGCGCGCAAATTCGCCGCACAACAACCGCCTAAAGCTGACAATTTAGCCGTGCTTGGTCACACCGCGCTACTCTCACGCCAGCTTGATGTAGCGTCCGATGCGCTGCAAAAAGCATTGGCGCTCGATCCAAAATTAATCAGTGCCCAATTCGATTTCGCGCAATTAAATTTATTGCAGAAGCATCCTGAAATCGCCGAAACCCAATTCAAATCGATATTGCAAACCGATGCCGATAACGTTGCGGCCATTAAAGGCTTGATCACTGCACGCGAAATTGCCAATGGACGCGAAGCGACTTTAAGTACCGTCGAGCAATTGGTACCGAGCGCGCAAGCTTCGCCAGTAACGCATGCCGTAATCGCCGAGTATTACATTCGCAATGCGCGCCTGGATGACGCCGATCGCTTGTTGAAAGCAATCCCTGATACAGCAGATCAACGTTACGCAAACTACGTGCGCCAATTGTTGGCAATGACACGTTCGGAACAAGCCAGCAATAATCGCGATTTTGGCGCAGCGCGCAAGGAGTTGGTACAAGCGCTACGCGCTAATCCACGCAGCGCGCCGTTGCTGACTCAACTCGCGCGCGTGGAGCTGCGCGCTAACTCGCCGCAGGAGGCGGAAAAAGTCGTTGCGCAGCTGGAGCAATTACAAGCGCAAACGCCGATGGTCGAGGAGCTGAAGGCCGACATAGCCGCCGCCGAGCAGCGTTGGCCCGATGCTGTCGCGCGTTATCGAACACTGTGGCAACGCACGCCCAACGACAGCATCGCAGTCAAACTGCAACGCGCATTGAGCGCTTCAGATCGCGCGGCGGCACAACAATTTTTGGCCGAGTGGCAAACCAAAATACCGACCAGCGCCACACCATTATTGTTGCAGGGAATGATTGCGGAACAACAAGGCGACAGCGCTGCAGCTATTCGCGCCTACGAAACCGGCGTCGCCCGCGATGGTAACAATGCCGCAGTATTGAATAATCTCGCCCTGCTGTATTTGCAGAAGGCTGACAAACGCGCGCTTGATCTGGGCGCCAAGGCTTATCAGCTACAACCGCGTAATGCTGCAGTGCTCGATACCTACGGCTGGATTCTGCTGAAGAATAATCAGGTGGAAAAAGCGCGCGAATTATTAAAAGCGGCACTTCAACTTGCGCCTGACTCCAAAGAAATTAAAGAGCATGTGCAACAGGCTGAGCGCAGCTAGTAAGCTCCGATAAATAGAGTGCGGTATACCCGAGCTCGCATTAAATGTGCTGAAAAATCTAAACCTGCACCAGATGGCCATCGGAGTTGCAATTGACGGAGTCCATTAGCTACATAGAGGGGTCAGGGTATGAAGGCAGCTTCAGCGCTCTGGACAGCATCGAAACGCTGGAGCGTGAGTGGCGGGCACTAGAGCCTTTGTCAGACTGTTCATTTTTTTTAAGCTGGAGCTGGATTGGCGCCTGGCTGCAAATTGTATCAGCTCACACATCACTATCTATCTATCGTTGCTACTTCAAAGGCGAGCTAATTGCGCTTGCCGTGGTTGGTAATGACACCATAAAACGGCGACATTTTTTTAAGTCGACCATGGTGACATTAAATGAATCATGTAAACACCATCTCAATATGTTTATTGAATACAACGGATTATTAACGCAGAGAGGACATGAAACAGCTGCGCTAAACCACTTCATCTTCGACTTAAATAACAGTCTTTTCGATTGGAACGAATTACGCCTGACGAACGTGCCGAAAGCAGCGTATGACTCGGTCGATCAACAACGGTTAGCGCTCAAAAAAATAACCGATAGGTCGCTCGGAATATGGGTTACACCACTCGATTCAAATACGACTGTCGAATCTATTTTAAATAAATTGAGTAAAAGTCGGCGCTGGCAAATCCGACGCTCTTTTAAGGAATACTCCAACGAAGGCACTCTTAAAATAGATTGCGCCGCTGATGTGGATCAAGCCTGTGACTATTTTATGCGAATGGGACAGTTGCACACGGAGCGCTGGAACCGTGTCGGCAGAACCGGCTCATTCGCTCATCCAAAATGGGTAAAATTTCATCTCGCTCTGATACGCAATGCATTTAACCGAGGCGAAATCCAAATGCTGCGAATTTGCTGTGGGGAAAGGGCAATCGGCTATATATATAATTTTGTTTGGCGTAATACCGTGTTGATGTTGCAATCGGGCTTTGCTTCCGAGGATCGCAATATGTTGCGTCCCGGTTATGTATCTCATCTCTTGGCCATCGAGTACAACGCGGCACTCGGTATGGCCATTTACAATTTCTTAGCAGGCGACTCACAGTACAAAGCCATACTTGGAACCGCACAACCACCGCTACTTTCAGGGCGCTTACAGCGTCCTCATATAAAATTTTCCATTGAGAACGCATTAGTAAAAACACATCAATTTATTTCGCGTATTGCCAGAACCCCCAACCAGTTACTCCGAAAAAATTTTTCTAAATTAATTTTTAGTGGATATTGGATAGCGGAAATAACACATCAACTAAAGCCATTCGCACCAGCCGATTTTATTTGAATGAGACGTTGGCATTAAACACACCAATAATAAATTAAATATAACGCAGAGATTTCAGTGATAACCTCAAAGGGATAAGCGAGAGCGCAAATGCATGTGAATCTCTGTGCGGAAAAGCTATTTTCAGCTTCCTGACATTTAGCTTAACTTCATTAAGCTCTAAATTGAAACCAACTACGATTTAACTAACAAATCATTACTGAAAACTTACGGTTAAATGGCTTTCACAATATCGGCGATATGTTTCAAATGTTTCGCCTTTACGCCGCTGTGCGTCGGCAGCGTAAGCAACCGTTCCGAAAACGCTTTTGCCCCACTCAAATTATCGGCGGCATAAACTCTCTGCGCTACGTCCGGAATCTCCGGCAATGTTTTTTGGTACATCGCCGTGACGCCTAAGCCCGCTTGGCGGAATTCTTCCCATACACGATTTCGCTGTTTAAGGTTTTTGCATAACACAGGATAGCGCAGCAGGCGCGCACTACGCTCGCCGGCTGCGGCTACGACATCCGTAAGTCGGGCGCTGGTGGCGATAATTTCGCGTAATTTTTCTTCGCTAGCCCGCTCACGATTAAAATGAATGCGCACGTTGCTCGTTAAAAACTGCTGGCGCTGTTTATCCAACGCGGAAATTTCGGTCAATAATTTAAGTCGTGTTTCACCGAGCTTGAGAAATGGATTGCGACTTATAAAACCGTAGGCGAAAGGGTTGAGCAACGTATTGTATGCCGCCACTTTCAACATATAACTACCGCTAGCACCGCTGGAGTTGGGCGCGATGTTAAGCCACGGCAACACACGCTCAACCAAAGAGTCCTTAATTAATAACGCGCCGCCGCCCAACAAACTTACCGGCTTACCGCGCCCAAAACTCAAACAGATAAAATCGCCACTGAGATCAGTAGTCGGCTCAGGGAACCACTGCGCGTCATCTTCAATTAATTCGATATCCGGGCCAATCAATTCGCGGATTTCACTCAACCGCTCTTTGATACCTAAAAAATTAACGGCGACTACAGCAATGGTGTTGGCAGAAAGCGCGGCTTTCAATGCATCAAGATTAAAACCCGGATCATCGGCGCCAATATCGGCGAGCACAATGCGCACACCGGCAAACTCAGCTGCAGCAATTAAATCGGGACAGCCGTAGCCCGGCAAAATAACTTCTGGCTGAGCGATATGTGGATGCAATCCGCGCGCGGCAACGATTGACAGTGCCAACGCTGCCGTTCCCGAATTAACCCATAGCGGAACGTAACCGGCAAAGGTGGGAAGCCGGTTGTCGATACGCAGTGAGATTGCATTACCTGCTGGTCTTAGATCGCTCCATTTCATCGCGCGGAAGGCTGCCATGTGGTCATGCGTTTCCCGGAAAAATACCGGTAGGCGGCATGAGCGATTGCGACATTCACCTGCACAAAAAAATAAATAATTCGTGCGATGGGATTTTGTTTAATTGCTTCATTACGATGGGCTGCGAATGCGACCCCATAAAATGCGAGCTGGCCGAGTAACATTAGCGTATAGAAAGAACTGCTTCCGGCCAATCCAACACTAACCACGAACAACAACGCTAAAAATAAAGGTACCAGCCAGCGCATCAATTTATGGCTCCACACCTGAAATGCGAATTGATGATAACGCGGTAAACTTAACACATCGCGATGCCGCGCTATAGCGGTCATTCCCCGCAACACCGTGCGCACCTTGCGTTGATATTCTTTCTGCGGGTCTTTTAAATCTTTGTAAAAGCCCAGTACATCGGAAGCGGTAATCGCGCGATAGCCCAAGCGCACGCAATTTAATGCGGTATTAAAATCGCTAGGCGAATGAATATCCCACTCCTGACACACCGCTTTGCGCGCAGCGAAAAATGAGCCGCTTAAACCAACCAAACCTGCAGCTTGCGATTCCATCTGGCGCAACCACATTTCATATTTAACATAAGCACCCTCGCCCGCCACTTCGCCATCCTGACTGATAAAGCGATCCTCGCTGGAAACCGCACCGACCTGTGGGTTGGCAAAATGATCGACTAAGTTGCGCAGCGCATCTGAAGGGATCTCGGTCGCCACATCGGAAAATACTAAGATGTCGCCAGTCGCGGCCTGAATGGCACACCATTGCGCATTTTCTTTACCCAGGCGCTCGCCAGCGCGCACCAGACGTACACCGCGATCGGCATATTCGTTCACGATGGCATCGGTGTCGTCGGAGGAGCAGTCCGAGGCCACGATAATTTCGACCCCAGGGAAATCGATGGCCAGACTGTTTTCGATTTTCTGGCGAATGCGGCCGTTTTCGTTATAGGCCGTGACAATTAGGGAAAGCTTCGGCACCTCACCCGTCAAATGCGGCGAAATTACCGAACGATTACGCGACAGCAGCATTAAAACGAAGGGATAAAGGAAGTAGCTATAAATCGACAGTATCGCAAATAGCCAAAACAAAAATTTTGTCATAAGTCCCTTGGTAGTCGCGAAATAAATATCTCATCAAAAATGCTGCCGCGATTTCACTATTGGCGGGGTTGGGCTAGCATTACCAGTCAACATTCTAATGGCTGATCATGGACTTGTCGCGCGCAACCCCGAAGCTGAAAGTACTGCATATTGCGTCAGGAGATTTGTGGGCCGGCGCGGAAGTGCAGCTCTTCACGCTGTTATCACAACTTAGAGATGGCAATGCGATAGAACCTCATGCCGCACTCTTAAATGACGGAGAACTTGCGCGCAAACTTCGCGATAAAAATATCGCCATTACCGTAATAGATGAAACCAAGCTCAACGGATTGCAGATTCTTTGGCGCCTTCGCAAGCTCATGATCGATCTTCGACCCAATGTAATCCATACACATCGCCAAAAAGAAAATGTGCTTGGCGTCATCGCGAACCTCCTTGCCGCCCGAATACCAAGTGTACGAACCTGTCATGGCGCGCCCGAGCATACCCCAAAGGGACTACTCAATTTTCACAGGCGCATTTTTTACTTATTCGATTTTTGGTGCGGGAAATACTTTCAAGATAGGATCATCGCCGTTTCGCAAGACTTAAAAAATAAGCTGACTGCAATATTTCCAGCACAAAAAGTTGTTCTAGTGGAAAACGGTATCGATGTCGAAGTAGTAAGAGCTTCGATCAAGCCGGTAGACTTTCGATTGAATGCTTCCAACACCGTCCACGTAGGTATTGTCGGGAGATTACAACAGGTAAAGCGCGTCGATTTATTTTTGGACATGGCCGCGTTATTGCTGCAGCAGGCCCCAGAAATCAACTGGCATTTCCATGTGATTGGCGATGGTCCTTTGCGTCAGCGCTTAACCCAGCAAGCCGCTACGCTAGATGTCACCGGCCAAGTCACCTTTCACGGACATCGCCCTGACAGTACATCCTGCCTGGCAGGATTGGATGTATTGGTCATGTGTTCAGATCATGAAGGATTACCGATGACAGTACTGGAATCTATCGCGGTAACTACACCGGTAGTCGCCCATGCGGTCGGGGGCTTAACTAACCTCTTGCACAATGATGCATTCGGGATACTCGTTACTGATCATCTTCCACAAGCATATGCGAGTGCCGTGGTCGGTCTTTTGCACGTCAATAGATTTCCAGCTACTAATATTGGCCAGCAATCTATGCCTAGCAGGTATTTAGCCTCTTCGAATGCCGAGGCCGCATGCAAATTGTATCGAGGCTTAGCCAAATAAAACTATCGCCCTTTATAGAGCGAGACTCTGGAATCAAAAACAATCAATGAATGGCATATTGGTACTTTTTCACTGTGAATCAAATACTGGCTATGCCATAGGCCGGCTTGAGCCAATTTTTTTTAAAATGGCGCTACAGCTATGCCAAAACAATAGCGACCGAGTACATTTTGCCTACACATCAATGATGAAGGGCAAGCCAACAACGCTGCCGAGCAATTTCGAACAATATGTTGTTATCGATTCGGCAAACAACGATAAACAGCATGGAGAGTTTATTGAAAACTACGTTAAAAAAAATAGAATAAATATCCTCTTTGGTTTCGACCAGCCAGTCAATTTACCCACATATAAGTACTTTAGGCGGGGTGGGATTCGGAAATTTGTTTCTTACTGGGGAGCCCCCATGAGCTCGCTGTTTGGACCGGCGAAACGCTTGCTGAAACAAATAAATGTATTGCTGAGACCTAACGGGCCAGATCTTTACATTTTCGAGTCGCTAGGCATGGCCGATACTGCCGTTCTAGGAAGAGGTATCTCTATTAAAAAAACTCGAGTCGTCTATCTTAGTGTTGACCACAATCAATTTCGGCCAGACCCACTCGACCATCCTTACGTGTACGAACAATTTGCCATACCCAAGCAGAGAAAAATATTTTTTTATTCCGGGCATATGGAGCACCGTAAAGGTACGAGGGTGATAATGAACGCAGCGAATCATTTGTTCGAACACCGAAAAATCGACGATTGGCATATTCTTCTACTGGGAAATCGTCCAGGTGAAGAACAGCCTCTTCTAGCACAGCTTGCACCAACAGTTAGAGACCGCGTCATCTTTGGCGGCTATAGAGATGATATTAATAAGCTTCATAGGGGATGCTATGCAGGCATCATCGCCTCTACAGGATGGGACTCACTAACCTGCTCTTCTTTAGAGATGCAGGCTAGCGGATTACCACTTATTGCATCTAATTTACCGGGCCTTCGGGAGTCCGTCGCAACAAGTTCACCGCAGCTATTATTTGAACCCGGCGATCACAAACAACTTGCCGAGTTAATGAGCGATCTTTTGGATAATTCGGCACAACGAAACGCACTCTCAGAAACTGCGAGGGCAAAAACGATTATTAAATTTTCTACAGAACGACAAATTAGAGAACTTACTGCAGCCGTAGAACAGAAAAAGACTTAGCTCTTCTTCATTTATCTAAGTGATCCAATTGCTACGGGCACCATGTGAAATAAGAGGTGCAGGCTGTACAAAAAAACTTCGTGCTATTGAAAATAAGCTGGTCTGCATTTTGACATTAGCTATCTAATTGAAATTGGACGGGGAGTCGGAATGTTGAATCGTGTGCTCCGCTTACTTGTATCAATAATGCCAGTAATTGCCTCGTTAGAAAATGCCCACGGTGTGCATTATATAACTTACCCATAGAGAGTATCTTTTGAAAGAACCTGCACCGCAAGCCGGAAAGCTAATTAAGCATTCGACTATTTACGCGATCGGCACGTTGTCGCGACAGCTTGTTAGCTTTTTGATGCTGCCCGTATATACCCGCTTTATGAGTCCTGCGGACTATGGTGTCGTGGGCCTTCTGACATTCACTCTTGCGTTGATGGAACCCTTTTTCGGGGCTCGATTGGGCGATGCGATTCCCAAGTTTTATTTTGAAAAAGGTGCTGAAGCGAATCGAAAATCAGTCCTTAGCGTAGCACTGACTATTACTGGCGGGATCAGTGGTATAGCTGCACTAATAATATTTTTATGCAGAAACCCTGCCTCATCCATGCTGTTTGGCAGCGAAAAATTTGGTTTAATAATTGGGCTTTTCGGGTTTCAAATCGTTACACAGGCATTGGAATATTATGGCCTCACGTTCATTCGAATTCAGCAAAAACCACTTTTATTTATTTCCGTAAACTTAACCAAACTAGTTATTCAACTGGGCCTTAATATATGGCTAATAGCCTTTCTAAAACTGGGAGTGATGGGGGTTGTAATTAGCGGCGGCGTGTCATCGACACTCTATGCACTTGGGTTGACGGTTTACATTCTTTATAACACGGGATATCGCTTCGATTTTTCAATTGCAAAACGTATGTTGATTTTTAGTTGGCCACTATGGTTTTCCGGTTTAGCTGGTTTGTATATATGGCAATCGAATCGTTACTACATTCGATTGTTTGGGTCGCTCGATCAAGTTGGACTGTATGAACTTGCATTAAAATTTGCAGGCATTCTAGGGTTTCTTGCATGGAGCCCTTTTTCCCAAGTATGGGACGTCGAACGCTTTTACTATCATCGTAATGAGCGAGCATCTGAATTATTTGGAAATGTGTTTCGCATTGTCAGTGTTTTTTTAATTATTATCGGTCTAGGAATCAGTATTTTCGCAGATCCGACCATCAAAATTATGTCTGCTTTAGAATTTCATAAAGCAAGTGCTTCCGTACCTTTTCTTACCGTGAGCTCTATTTTTTCATGTCTTATTATGTTCATGAATTTCAGTTTTTTAGTGTCAGGAAATACTAAACAGATCACCTTCAATAACTACATAACAATGGCAGCTATTACGGCATTGAATTTGACATTAATTCCGAAATTCGGGGAAATTGGGGCAGCCATAGCATTGATGTTTGCAATGATTCTTCAGTTTTTTATGACAGAAAAAATAGCGAAGAAAAATTTCGATATGCAAATAAAGATAAGTCCACTTTTATTAAGCCTGGCTGTAGGCGCCATTGGATATGTACTTGCCGTATACGGAGTAACTTTTAAGACTCTTTGGCTGGACCTATTTGCTAAAACAATCGTTTACTTCATTTTTGTTTTTATTTTGGCCGGAGTTTTATGGAGGGATCCAAACAGCCGCTTTTATATTTCTAAAATAACAGGCCCAATAGTGAAGAGGCTTCTGCGGAGGTAGGGCGATTACCCCGCCAGAGGTCTGTGCAAAACAAATGGCCTGATAAATGATATCAAATTAATGCAATGGCACTAACGCAGGGGAAAGGTCACCTTTACCTTCAGCCCCAGGATAGGCGCAACTATTTTGTAAAGACACGATTTGGAGAGCCATTTGCACGCGAGTATTTATAGCCATAACCATTAAGTAAAAGCTCGACTTCAGGATCCTCATCCTCAACAATTAAAATCGGGCTAAAATTTTCGATTAAATTAACCATTCCTCGGATCGCTTGAAGCTCATGCCCCTCAACATCAATCTTAATCAGCGAAACTCGATTGTTAAGGTTGAGTGAATCAATAGATAAAGCTAACGCTTGAATATCACCAGCGCCGATCTGAGCTCGGTAATAGTTATTTAGCCCAGTGTTAAATGTAGGCAACCCCATCGATACAATTCCGGTAGCGCTGGATACAGCCGCATTCACAAGAGTGACATTTTGATATTGAAAACGAGCAGCATTCGCGGCTAGCAATTCAAATGTATTGCTCATTGGCTCAAAAGCTATAACACGTCCCTGAGCACCCACCAAGTCGGACATTGCACGCGCGTAATGTCCGATATTAGCGCCTACGTCGAGACACCAATCGCCAGGCGTTAGCCACTCAGATAGCCGGAAAAACTCTGGCTCATCTCCGTTAAAATGACCATTTTTTATTTGTCTACCGTGTTGAATGCGCTTTAACTCTTGCTGTGCCCGCTCAGGCAATTGCGCGGCAATTTTTTTAAGCATTTTCGTTACCCTCCTTTGAATATATTATTTGGTAAAATTTAACACGGATCGATGTCCATTTTACCGCGAGCACTATTACCCATAAATCAACTCCTGGATAAAGAGCAGTATAAATTTTCTTTCATATCCCGAACTTGTAAGGATCTCTCATGAAAAACGGTTCCGAATGAGCCAATATCCATATAAGTTATGTCGGATTGTTAAGAGTTTTCGGCGTAAGGAATTACCCTTACTTTGGGGGTGTTTTAAGGTCTGGCTGGGCGGTGGATCAAGGATATTATGAGTACACCGTCACCAAACCGGCAATTGGCGAAAAGAGCGAGCCCCGAAAAAACACGTGGAGTATAGACTCTACACAAGTCCCGCATTGGACTGACCCGATTATCTTGAGGCTAAAAAGATGTTTAAAAAACTTATATTCAAATCCATTGTTGTGCTGGCAGCATCAGTCACCGCCTGTAGCGCATTCGCATGGCGGATTGACATGAACTTCAACAATGGCGTATTGGGAAAAGCCGCTCAAGGAAGCGGAGGGTTCAGCGATGCAGCAGGAGGTACATTTTTCACGGACACCAACTCTTATGAGGGAGGAAAGGCTGTCGAGATGAATATCACCAAAGGTGCTACAGCCTTCGGAACTTGGGGTGGGATCATAAATTATCCGACTGTATTAAAAAAAGGCGATCAGATCTGGTATAGGGTTAGAACATTTATGCCTGCGGGCTTTAATTATAACTCAACGAGTGAGGGAAACCGCCTCAAATTCTTGAGAATTCACACCTTAAGCGCATCTAACTCGAATGAGGGTTACAACGATTGGTATATAAATCCAAAAGGCTCTGCCATTGCTGATTCTTACATTTTTGAAGGCGAGCAGGTATGGGACGATTTTGGGGCAGCAAAATATGCTCCTGTCTTAGGCACTTGGGAGACATATGAATTCTACGTTAAATTCGATAATGTCCCGGTTTCAAGCGGTGGTACTGCGCGTGTTCGCGTCTGGAAAAATGGCGAATTGTTGAAGGACATTACTAACAGAAAAACCCTCGTTAGCGCGTCATCGTTTTCTGATCGTGCCCATATGTTTACGTATTGGAATGGCGGCTCACCCGCTACGCAAAAACTGTACGTCGACGATATTGTGCTAACTTCAGATACGCCAGCCGCTGTGGACGCAAAAGGCAATCCCTTTGTTGGAACTGGAACCAAGACAACCACTACCAGCACGCCCGCAGCCGCAAGCCCACCGGCTCCGCCTGTACTGCAGATAAAGTAAAAAGCTAAAGCACAATATTTACTAATAAAATTAAGAGGTGATTAAAGCGACAGCTTTAATCACCTTTCTTATTTGTGCTATGTAGAACTATCATATCGACGGCTAAAATAAATCGAGGGCCACTCGATTAAAACGGAGCAATACGATTGAGAATAAAACCAGAGTCGCTCGACTATAAAGAAAAACCCTGGGCTCTTTGGTTAACGTGGGAGAAGCAAGTTCGAAATAGAAACCTGTCTTTACGGCTTAATGCGGAGCTTGTCGAGATTATCGAACCAGGCAACCGCGCCACACGCTACGTAAAATCGACCGTAAAATCCGTTGCTCTATTACGGAGGTGGTATAAGAAAACAGTGTTCGTACAAAACCCGTCGATTGTTCTGGCGTTAATTGCGGTATTACTAAAGCGGATCATCCGTTACACAGTTGTAGTAGATGCACATAACGCCGGCATATACCCAAACAAAGCAAAATTTATTTTGGCGCCACTCGCAAACTTCATTATACGATTCGCCGACTTTGTTATTGTGACCAATGATGCTCTTGCGGATAGAGTTAGCAGCGTTGGTGGACGCCCCTTGGTGCTGCCCGACCCACTCCCCAAAGACTTTGACGATCTAGATTCATCCGCTGCGATAGAAAAATCTGCGAGCAAAAAACCTCAAGTCCTATTTATATGCACATGGGCGCAAGACGAACCTTATTATGAGGTGATTGCAGCGGCGGGAACTTTGCCGAATGTTCAATTTCTTATCACCGGATCCAGCAAAGGGCGGGAAAAAGGCTACGGCAAGCCCATTCCCAATAACGTAACTTTAACTGGCTACGTACCAGACGCGGATTATCACAACTTAATTTGTACATCAGATGTCATCATCGATCTCACCACTCGCGAAGATTGCCTTGTCTGTGGCGCTTACGAAGCAGTTGCGGCACGCAAGCCGTTTATTTTGTCGGATAGTATCGCCCTGAAAAAATATTTTAGAGCGGGCGGCCTGCATGTTGCCAATGAATCAAAACCGATTGCAAAAGCCGTTGAAATTATTTTGAAGGATCATGAAAAATTTAAAGCGGAAGTTACCGTTTTTAAAGAGGCTTTAGAAAAAGAGTGGAGCGAAAAGCTAACCCAAATATTACCCCTGTTACATACATAAAAACCAACTTGATCATTAAGTATTGGCTGCGCGAGGAGGGCCACTACTCAATTGCCCCGCCGGTAGCTTCACATCAACAACTGATCGGTGCAAGGCCACGGTTAAAGCCAAATTAATCCACATAAATGGATAGTAAGTCACTGTAACGAACTGGCCGGCGACCACAAAGCCCCACAGCGAAACATTTAAACTTTTTGCCAGATCATAATATAAGTCGCCCTGATTTCCCGAGGCTTTCGAATAACGAGCGGTCGCAATATTTGTTTTAGCCGTTCGATATATCAGGCACAAGAAAATAAATAGCCCGGTAAATCCGGTATCCGTACCGACTTGTATAAAAATATTGTGCGGCAGCTCCACGAACTCATAAAGCATATCGCCTTGAAAGTGATCGGCGTAGTAAGGCGCAAAGTTAAAATATCCAACACCCAATCCCGGATGCTCTCGCATCATTTGCATACCGTGCTGCCAGTACAGCAACCTTTGCTGAGAAGTACGATCGTTACCAGTAGAGCTAAACCGTTCTTTTTGCTCAGGAGGAATCAAAGCGAACAAGATTGCCCCCGCCAATACTGCGCCGATGAGAATCTTTGGATTAAACAGCCTTCGCCAAAACATAATTACTAGTTGCGCGGCTAAAGCAATCTGACCGCCGCGGGAGCTAGAACCAAGAATTGTCAGCGCGGCAGTTACCGGCATTAAAGCCAGTACAAAAAATATCTTTTTGGATACGTAAGGCTTGAGATGCTTTGCAACTGTAAATGCAATTGGAAAAAAAACGGCCATTTGAATCGCTAATTCACCCGAGTTTTGAAAAAACCCGGGCGGCCCTTGTAGCCCCCATGTTGTAAAACTAAAGCCCCGTTTAGCCCACACTAGAGAGAGGCCAAAAGAAATCTTAAACGTGGCGATGATAAAAACAGCTAAAAAAACAAAAAACCGCTCTTTTGTATAAACGATATTAATAATAAGAAAATAAATAATTAGCCATGTATAAAAAGAGTTCAGCTTTGCGTAAGAGACGTCGGGTCGATAAGCTAGGAAACTTGATAATACAATTACCACAAAAAAAGAGAGCATCCATTTATTTGCGGGGTCGCTTGCCCACTTACGTCGTGGATCGGTTAGCAAGCCAATCAGAGAGAGCAGAATAAAAACCATTGCCCAAGGCAGAATATCCAACGCCGGAATAATCGATTGCGGCCGCACGTATTCCACAAATAAATAGGCGCAAATCATCCAAAACGAAAAATGTTCTCGCTTAAACCATGAGAACATCTTCTTGACGCGCAGCGCGTAAAAATCTTCCATTGCTAGGTAGGCGTCTTTAACTTGCGCAACAAATTATTCGTAGCAGCCACTACTTTTTGTTCGCATTTATTAAAAAATGCGGGACAAGCATTGTAAGGATCATGAAGATATGGCCTTACGGGATCAAGCCATAACCCCGCCAAGGTAATCTGCACGGAGCTATCCGTGTATTTTTCCAACGGCCGCATGTGAGATGGCTCCATACCGACTAGCAAGTCATGACTGGAAGGCCGATAGTTCGCAATATTTCGGGTGCGATGCCCTTGTAGATCAAGGCCCAGCGTGGCACCAAAATTTATTGCTCGAGGGTCCGCTGGATAGGCGTCGCCACAATCCAGCCCGAAAGATTCGGCGTTGTAGCCTTTTGATTTTGCATACACGTCGCCGAGAGGACTGCGACAAATATTGCCACTACAGATAAATATCAAACGCTGTACGCGATCCCAATCAATGTCCTGAAATTCTTTGTAACCACCGATTTGCGTGAACCATAAGGATCTACTCGTATTGAGAAGGCCACGTTTTGAGCCGTAATTATCGTTGATGTAGTTTTTTATTGGCTCTAGCATTGATTAAGCCTTCTATACTCAACGTGTTTGCTTACACTGACTCTAATCACAATGAATCCGATGTTGTCGTTCAATGCCCAATAAAAAATCAACAATACTCGTCCTGGATGCCAATCAACGCAGTGCTCTCGCCGTTGTTCGCTCTTTAGGGCGTCATACTTACCTAAGAGTGATTACAGCAGATGAGGCGCCGACTGCGCTCTCTGGTAGCTCACGTTACAGTGCACAATATTTTCAGCATCCCTCCGCAGCTCACGAGCCAGAAATATTTTTTACTTGGCTGACTGAAATTATTCAATCCGAAAAAATCGATTGGGTTTTTCCGACCACTGAAATAAGCAGCCGCACGGTCCTTCAACTCAACAATCAACTGGGCATTTGCCGAATCCCATTTGCATCGTACGAAACCGTATTAGCGCTTGCCGACAAATGGAGTTTAGTCCTGCTTGCCGAAAAGTGTGGCGTGGCTTACCCGGAAAGTCGTCATTTTAACAGCTCAGCGGAAATTGATGAGCGCCAAGTAACGCAATATCCTGTTGTAATTAAACCCTGCCTGTCTCGTATCCGCACACCTAGCGGCTGGTTGAACACAACCGTGCACGTCGCAAACGATGTGCTCCAATTAAAGCTGCTGCTCGAAAAACCGTATTTGCGCAATTACCCCTTCATCCTGCAAGAATTTATTCCAGGGCATGGCGCTGGAATATTTGCGCTTTATGACCACGGCAAACCCGTTACGTTCTTTGCTCACAAACGCTTGCGAGAAAAACCACCCGCTGGCGGCGTCAGCACCCTGTCAGAAAGTGCGCCGTTAGATCCGCAAATGCACGGCATGGCAAAAAAGCTATTAGACGCCGCCGAGTGGCACGGTGTCGCAATGATTGAGTTTCGCGTCGATCCCGCAGGTAAAGCGTATCTAATGGAAGTGAATACGCGCTTTTGGGGTTCGCTGCAGCTGGCTATAGACGCCGGGGTCGATTTCCCTCATTTACTGTACCGCGTCTGCAATGAAGAAAACCCGCAAATCGTCGATAAATATAGCACCGGTCGCCGCTTACGTTGGCTGTTAGGCGATCTCGATAATTTACTGCTTACCGTGCGTCCCCGCTCCGGTTATTCGGTATTTCAAAAATTGCGCGCCGTCGTACGATTCTTCATTCCACATCCATTTTCCACGCGGCATGAAATAAATCGGTTCGATGATCTGGCGCCTGCTTGGTTCGAGTTGAAGCAGTACATTAAAAATCTATTGAACTAAACCAGCTGTATTTTATTTGTATCAGGATTCATACAATCGAGTGTATTGGCCAATCATGCCGCTTATTTCGAATGCTTCGCGCGCGCGGCGATTGCCGTTCTCCGCGATGCGCGTTTGCAAATTGCGGTCATCTAATAATTTGAGTACGCCGTTAGCCAACGCGATGGGATTTTCAGATTCAACTAAAAGGCCGTCGACCGAGTCGGACACAATTTCTTCCGGCCCGCCGCAGCGCGTTGCGACGATCGGCAACCCGGTTGCCATAGCCTCAATCGTGGAAATGGAAAACCCTTCCGAGCGCGAGCTGAGTAAAAATATATCGAGCTGCGCCAAAAACGCCGCGCTGTCATTACAAAAACCCAGAAAGTGCACGTGATCGCTCACCGCAAATTCTTTCAATAGCAAATCCAACTCTGTCATCAGCGATGCTTTAATGTCGCCCGCGATAACAAAGTGAGCTTGCGGATAACACGCAATAATCTGCGGCACCGCTTTAATCAACACATCATAAGCTTTGGCCGGACGTACATTGCCCAAACTGCCGACCAGCACCGTATCTGCACCCAAACCAAGCTGTATAAGCAGCGCACGCTCGCTGGATTTTCCGTACCGAGAAGTATCGATGCCGTTGTAAATCACCTGCGTTTTTTTGCGATTTAATAGTCCTTCGGCATGAATTTCAGCACACAAACTTTTCGATACGGTGACAAAATATTTAACGCCAAGATTCATTAAGAACAATTTCACTGCGCGCAGGCGCTCATTCGGATTTACATCGACGCGCCCGTGAAAAGTGGCGACTACAGGACGCCGCGTGATTAATCCAACCAGTGCGCAATAAACATTCGAGCCCAACAAATGCGACTGGATCACATCCACACGCTCGGCGCGAATGAGCTTGATCAACGCACGCACGAACTTAATATTGAACGAGCCTTTGGCCGGAATAATATGCGGTGTGATGTCGCGACGGCGCAGCTCGTCGTACACCCAGCCAGGACCGCGAATCACAACAATCGAACGATAACCCAACGTCCGCAAACGATCGGCCAACTCGATAAAAACGGTTTCAGCGCCGCCGGGGCCGGTGGTATCGATTACATGTAAGATGGTCTTCATACTTGCGCGCGCTTTCTCTAAAATGGTTCTCAGCTAACCGTAGGATTTTTATTGTGAGTCATAGCTTGCGAATTAAAAACGCCGTTAAAGCGCCGCTTCATTTTCTCGCAGACCAACTTGGCCCACATCGCTACAGCACCCGTAAAAATCAACTCTGGGTGCTGATGTATCACCGCATATTGCCAGTGCATGATCCGCGCTATCGCACCGAAGAACCGGGGATGATAGTAACTCCGGAAAGCTTTCGCCAACAGCTGCGCATCATCAAACAACTTTTTGCGGTAATGCCGCTCTCCGAATGGACGCAGCGACGGGCCAGCAATCAACCCTTACCGGCGCGCGCGTGTGCAATCACCTTCGACGATGGTTGGCGCGACAATTTTGAATTCGCCCTACCGGCACTGCAAGCCGAGCAACTGCCCGCCACCGTTTTCGCAGTGTCCGACATGATCGGCACCAAACAACAATTCTGGCCGAATCGATTGTCGCGCTTACTCGCGCTTGCCGACATTGATCGCCAAGCTTTACGCAGCTTCGACTGGCTACAAGCCTTCACTACTTATCAAACTAGCGGCGTCCATTCGCGTGAAGCTATCGCCGCATTGATTAATGAATGTAAGCGTCTGTCCGATCCCCAACTGCGTACAAATTTGGATGCAATGGAAGCGGATACGGGCCTTGCTTCGTTGCCGGAGCCTTCGTTAATGAATTGGTCCGAAGTGCGACAGATGCAAGCGACGGGACTCGTTGAAATTGGCTCGCATACATGTCATCACACGCGGCTGGTGAAAGGTTTGCCGGAAAAAACGCTGCATGCCGAAATCGTCGATAGCCGCAGCAAACTTGAAGCGCAACTGGAAAAACCGGTGACCTTATTCTGTTATCCCAATGGCGATTTCAGCGCGGCAGCGGCCAAACTGGTCAGTGAAAATTACGCTGCTGCCGTTACCACGCAATCAGGCATTAATGCGCTACCGGCATCGACACATCAACTGCATCGCATCGGCATCCATGAGGACGTGAGTAACACACCCACGCGCTTTCGCGCCCGCCTGTCCGGCTGGATTTAGCGCGAAGCAATATTTAATTTTGTAAACCAGCTGATTAGAAGACCGCGAACTGCGGGCGTTGCAACATCATCATCCGATAAAAACTCGCTGCAGCTTGAAGAAGTACAGCGTGTTGAAATCGTTACCAGCGACGCGCCTGCGTTGCCTCGTAGCAACTCCATCAGTTGATGCCACTTTGCTGCAAGGCCACCGGTGACGACATGACTGTCGATCAAATAAAACCACCACACCATGCGCGGCCCGCCAGCATCGATGACGGTTTGATTGATCCGTAGCGAGTCACTCACAGCCACCGTGGCCACAGATAGCGTGTGCTGCTCATCCGCAATACGATTGCTGAAATAGATTAATTTTTTTGTATCGGTCTGGTGCAAATAGGTCAGTACGGAGATATCGAAGCTCGCAGCGTCAACCGAAACTCGCCAATGCTGCTGTTGATCGTAACCTTCATATTGCGGCAACCACATCGCCTGCGCCGGAATGGCCTGCGCGGGAGCGATCAGCACCGTCGCCGAACGCTCGCGCTGCGCGATAAACAACGTCAACGCCAACAATGCAATACCGCCGGCAGCAGCAATCGCTGCATAACTCGCAGTGTGTGCGCTCAGTGCGGGCGAAGACGATATAGAAATATCCACCGGTTTTACATAATCACCGTGATCGAGCCAGCGCACGGCCATAAAAAATGGCACCAGGCTTATGGCAAAAACTATCCAGCCAAAATTACCGTGGTGATAAACCAGCGCGCTTTGCATGTGCGAGAAATGGCCGACCAATACGATTGCGACGACGCGAATCCAATTATCAATTAGTCCCAGCATCACCGCTAATGTGGCCACTGCTGCGCGCCGCCAGAACGGCTGCACCATCAGGTGAAATTGCAACGCGCCGACGACCACGGCGCTGAGCAATAAATTAAGGCCGCTGCAGCCGTCTGCGACCATTATTATTCCGTCCGGCAGCGTGATTTGATAACCAAGAACAAATGCTGGAATTTTCGCGACATGCAAAACGCTTTGCGTAACGATGACGGTCACCATCCGCAGCGGATCGACCAAAACATCCCACAATGGAATAGCGATATAAATCAGCAAAAACGGAAACAATAAGACTCGGCCGAAACGCCATCCCGCCACAGCCACAATTAGCAGCCACAGCGAAATCGGCACCATCAATTGTTGCAGCAATTGCAGCTGCACCAACTGCGCCGCGAGGCTCGCTGTACTCGCCAACAAAAACAGCCCGATTGCTAACAGTGATGGCCGAATGGGAATATTCAATAAAGATTTGCGTGACTCAAAAATCAACCACAGCGCTATCGCGACGACCGGGTAGCCGATCGAATAAGACTCATCGACTATAATCCAGCGCAGGTGTAAGGCAATTAATGCGGGCCAGTTCAGCACTACCCAAACGGCGAATGCAAAGGCCAAGCTTCCTTGGATGATCAGTTTTTTCATGCGGTACTTTTCGTTGCAGGGGCTATGCTAGTATTCCCGGGTCAACCAGCCGCTCAGTGTAGATTATTTTTGTCATGACGACGCCAGCAACCTCGCCGACTGCACCAATCGTTCGCCACGCGATGACAGTCGATGTGGAAGATTATTTCCATGTTGCCGCTCTCGCAAAAGTTATTTCGCCGGATCAATGGGAGCAATGGCCATCTACGGTTGAACGCAATACGCGATGCCTGCTCGATTTGTTCGATACCGCCCAGATCAAAGCAACTTTTTTTATACTCGGTTGGGTTGCCGAACGATACCCGCATCTTGTGCGCGAAATAAATACACGCGGTCACGAAATTGCGTCGCATGGTTACAGTCATCAACTTATTTACAAACAAACCCCAGCGATATTTCGCGAAGAAACAATTCGCTCCAAACAATTGATTGAAGATATCGCGCAGGTGCCGGTTCTCGGTTATCGCGCTGCCAGCTATTCAATTACGCGCGACTCGTTGTGGGCGCTGGATATATTGGCCGAGCTTGGATTCACCTGGGATTCGAGTATTTTTCCGGTTTACCACGACCGCTACGGAATACCCAACTCGCCCACATCACCCTATCAGGTCGAAACCGCGAACGGCGCGTTGATCGAATTTCCACTGACTACGGCGAAGCTATTCGGCTATCAAATGCCGGCGGCTGGCGGTGGTTACTTTCGTCTTTATCCGTACGCGCTGTCGCGTGCGTTATTTCAACGCGCGACGAATGCAGGACAAACTCCGGCAATTTTTTATCTGCACCCATGGGAGATTGACCCAGATCAACCTCGCGTAAGTGGCGCGAGCTTATTGTCGCGATTTCGCCATTACAACAATCTCGAAAAATGTCTACCGCGCTTACAAAAGCTCCTCAAAGAATTCCCATTCGGTACGGTCAGTGAAAGCCTGCAATCGACTGCGGTGCTAGAAACCACGCCCGTGCGACTCTGCACGGCTTAGAGAGTTTCCTGGCAAATGCAGATTAAAGACATCCTGAAAAATGTTGGCGCAGCATGTTCACAGCGCTGGCCCAATACTTTAATCGCAACGGAAAAATCAACTCACGTCGAACAGCTGGTTGAAATACTCGACACACTTAAGCCCTTACTCAAACAAGCCAAATTAAACAAACAAGAATGCGCGCGTCGATTTGGTCAGGCGAAAACCGATGGGCTAGACATCGAACCGATCAAGCTGGAGATGCAGCGACTTTCTGCAGAGCTGGATCGCATCGAATTACGCCGCAAAGAAATTGAGGAGCAAATCTGCAATTTATTTGTGGATGACACAAATAATGCCGCGCTAACCCCACAACAGTTTGGTGCTTATCAGCGCGACCTTTCTAGCCAACAGGAGATTGCCGGGCCGATCTCCGTTCGTGAAATAGTCGATGGCGATCAGGGCGTGTGGGATGCATATGTTGACTCGCACCCACACGCCGCCCTTTATCACCGCTATCACTGGCGCAATGTAATCGCCGACAGCTTCGACCACTCCTCTATATATTTGCTGGCCAGCACTGCCCATGGTGCAACCTGCGGGATATTGCCGTTGGTTCGTTTGCGCAGCCGCTTATTTGGCGACTTCGCCGTGTCGATGCCGTTCTTCAATTACGGCGGACCGCTAACAAACAATAATGCGGCGACAGTTGCGCTGCTCAATAAGGCGCAAGAATGCGCGCAAGTGCTCGGTATTTCTCACCTCGAAATACGCGCCACGCGCGTATTAAATGAATGGCCACGTCGCACCGATAAAGTGTCGATGATCAAAATATTACCGGACAATACCAATGCGCTCGACGACGAGATTGGCGCGAAAATCCGCGCACAAATAAAACGTGCACAGCGAGAAGATCCGCAAATTGCCATCGGCCATCTCGACTTGCTCGACGATTTCTATCGCGTGTTTTCCATTAACATGCGGGATTTGGGCACACCGGTTTATGGAAAAGAGTTTTTCCGTAATATTTTGACGGCGATGCCGAATCAATCGCACCTGGTCATCGTTCGCCTCAACAACAAGCCAGTCGCTGCTGCTTTTTTGCTCGGCCATCGCGACATGATGGAAATTCCGTGGGCGTCAACGCTGCGTACCGTCAACACATTAAACATGAATATGCTGCTGTATCACGCCGTACTGGGGTTTTGTATCGAGCGCAAATATCGCTTTTTTGATTTTGGACGCTCGACGCAAGATTCGGGCACGTTCAATTTTAAGAGGCAATGGGGCGCCCAGCCGGTCCAGCATTACTGGCATTATTGGTTGAGTAATGGCGGTGAACTGCCTGCGTTAAAACCGGATAGCCCTAAGTTTCGACTGCTGATTGCCTGCTGGCAGAAGTTGCCGGTGGTACTAGCCAACGTGCTGGGGCCGCGAATTGTCAAAAATCTTCCCTAAGCATTTTCTTTATGGACTTTAAAAGGTGCGTTAATGCAGTAAAATCAACTCAGGTGTTGTCAGCCCACAGTCAGCAAGATGCAATTTGTCTCAAACACGGATATTCATGAATACTCGTTACGCCCGATTAATAAAGAATGTTGCCTCTTCGCGTATGCTGAATAGCATCGCCAAGCAGCTGTTGCCGGCGCACGTGACGATATTCATGCTGCATCGCCTCGAAGTGCCTGAGGCTGGCGTCAACGGATTGAGCCCTGTGCACTTAGAGCGCTGCTTGAACTATCTTTGTGAAAACAATTATCGCTTCATTTCGCTGGAGGAAGCCGTTCAACGCACATTGAATGGAACATTGGAGCGCGAGAAATGGGTGGCATTCTCGCTCGATGATGGCTTCGCTGAACAAGTCACACTGGCGGGTAATATATTTTCAAAATTCGATTGTCCGGCGACCTGCTTTTTAATTACCGGTTTTATCGACGGCAACTTGTGGCAGTGGGAACATCAATTAAATTTTTTACTGAAAAATACCACCGCAACATCTGTGACGGTTAAATTCGCAAGCGCAGAGCAAACCTTCAATTTGCAAATACCGAAAGCGCATCGCCCTGTTATCGCTGCAATTCGTAAACACGGCGCCAATAACGCGTATCAAATCGTTGAACAAATTTCCCAAGAACTGCAAATCCGTATTCCGTCAGCGCCGCCACTGGATGAGCGGCCCGCAACCTGGGATGAAATTCGTACGATGGAAGAGCGCGGTATGCAATTTGCGCCGCATACTGTCACACATCGAATCGTTTCCGGGCTTTCCGACGATGAGCAATCGCATGAAATTGCCGAATCATTCAAACGCGTTAAGCAGGAATGTAAACAGCCCAGTAATATTTTCTGCTATCCCAGCGGGCAGGCAGATCAATATGACGAGCGCATGTTTAATAAATTGCGTGACGCCGGCGTAAGCGCCGCATTTAGCGCTTTACCCGGTTATTTGAATGGACCGCAAATAGCTTCTGATCCGAATTATCGGTACGCCATTCCGCGCATGACCATGCCCGATAATTTTGATGAACTCGTTCGCTATGTATCGTGGGCACAGTATTTGTATGAAAAATTTAAAGGTAACAATAAGCGCAGCCAGAGTTACGGCGCCTATTAACCGCTAGAAAAACTTATATTTAAACCCAATCAATGCCACTTTATCCGTATAGCTCAGCGCGCTTGTATCGGCATTGCGTTTGTCTTGCCCGATAGAAAATTTAATTTCAAGTGGGCGCAGCGGCCGATAAGTCACATTAAAATAAACACGCGTCGTATCGTATTTTGACTTCGGATCATCGAGAAATTTAGTGCGCTCGAACTGCGCATCCACCCCCGTTGACCAGCGGCTATTAATCGAATACTGATAGCCTGCCTGGGCATCCGCAATACTTTGATCGCGTGGCGTTTCTTTATAGTCTTGCTTCTCAAAGCCCGCGCTTAGCGATAACTGACTAGATGCATTGATACGTTGATGCCAATACGCATTCACTTTGTTGCTTTGAATAATATCGAACTGATCGAAGTTACTGTCGTTCGATTCAAAATTAGGCACTGACAATTCGAAATTGGAGAGACCGATCGAGCTGTCGGTTAATTGGCGGATATACGACGCGCCCCAATCGCTGCCCTCATCACCTTTGTAATCGATTGCAGCGCGCACCGTTGAACCATTCACATCTTTGCTGTCACTCGAATCGCGTTTAATACGATTCGCACCTAGACCAATTTGATAACTAAGGCGCGCCAGCGCGGTATTAAAAGACAGCATTACATTCGGCGAGTTGTAATCATTCTTCGACTCATCGAAGGTGACGTGATCGTAGCCGGCGGTTAAATCCAGCGCGGAAACACGACTGAGCTTGTGATTCAGCGTTGCCGTCATGGTGGCGCGCCGCGAATTCGAATCGTCGCTGTCTTGAAAACGAATATCCGAAACACGCGGACTGAACACTAAGGAATCGACTGCCGATAAATGCAAAAACCCATCGACACCGCCGGTCAGCACCGAGCGCTCTTCGCGATTGCTGGCAACATCGAGTCCGCGACGGTCGGCTAATTGCTGTGAAATCTGATGCGAAAAAACAACATCCAATTGGCGCGGCGCAATGGTCCAAGTCAGCGCGGTGCGTCCGTTAATCGCTGTTTCATCGCTCTGTACATTATGCTGATAGTCGCCGTACTCGGCGTTGTATCCCATATCGACAATGACAGCGCCATCGGTTTTCTTGTAACCGACATCGGCATTGATAAGCCGTTTGGTATCGGATTTTTCATCACTGTGTACAAGCCCAGCATTGTCGTGCGCTTCCAAACCCGCGCCGGCGGAAAAAGTTAAATCGCTTATCGCAAACGCTGGATGCGCCAAGCCACTGAAACAAATACCCAGAACAGCCGGTTTACAGGCGCCAGTAATTTTAATTTTCATTCCGAAATCTCTCGCCTGCTGTCGCGCTTAAAAAATAATTTAAAACAAAAAATCAATTGTTGAATATCACGCCAGCAAGCTTGCTCTCGCCGACTGCTTCTATGCTGGCCGCAATTTGGGCTTCATTAACGCGACCCGACGGCACTACCAATAAAACGTAGTCGCACATTTCCGCCAAAATTCGCGCATCGGCGCTGCTGCCAAGCGAAGGCGCATCGACAATGACATAGCGGTCGCGATAACGCGTGCGCAACTCGGTGACGAAGCGTTTCATTCGCGTCGACGTAAAAAATTCGGTACCAGGCTGACGCCGACTGCCGGCGGGAATCATCCGCATGCGGCGAATACCCGTCGAATAAATCACGTCTTTTAATTCGAGCGTGACGTTTTCCAAATAGTCGACCAAACCGAAATCGGGCTCGACTGGCAGAATACGATGCAGCGACGGGTCGTATACATTGCAATCCACCACGATCGACGTTTTGCTTTCATCGAGTGCAATCACCGCGCCGAGATTCATGCTGATAAAACTAGCCCCACCCTCGGGCGCCACTGAAGTGACCATCAGTACAAAGTTTTCTTTGCCTTCGGCCAGCTTGTATAAATTCGTACGCAGCTCGCGAAATGCATTCAAGACTTTCGGTTGGCGCATGCCTGGGTGAATAATTTTGAACTCTTCCAGCTCGGAATAATTAAGCCAGCTGACCTCAGCCATGCGGCGAATTTTTTCGCGCGCTTCGTCTTCTTCTTCCATCGGCGGCTTGGCGCCGAGGTTCAGCACATTGGTACCCGGCCGGTCTAATACCGGACGCAATACCAACGGATTGTCTTTGTCTTCGGAAGCCATTACACCAATCCCGATAAGCGTACGACAGCGACAATTGCATAGGCCGCCAACACAACGGCGATGAAAATCGCCAAGTAATTCCATTCCGCGCGGGCCATACGCTTGGCCATCGATGTTGACATATGCGGCACCACCATGATGACTTGCACAGAGGCTGGCAATACAAGCTCCATCCGATCAACAAATCGAACGCGTGGATCGAGCTGAATGTAGGCGATCAATAAACCGATCGGAATTAAGAAACCCAATATCGGTGCGGCGAGATAAAAGTGAATAAAGCGCAGACCTACCGGCGCGGTCGGAAAAACCGGCGGCTCTTGAATGCGGTAATTTAAACCCTGCCCCTGCACATCGAGCGCCACTGACATGCGCGCTTTTTCTTTGCGCTCCAACAAATCTTCGTAAATCTGCTTCGTGACATTGTAATCGCGCGACAGCTCGGCCAGCTGAGCTTGATATTCCGCATTTTGTTTCGAGTTCGACATCTCGCCATCAAGCATTCGCCGCGAGGAATCTAATTTCAGCTCCAATGTTTTTACATTGACTTCGGCGTCGGACAAATCAGATTTAATTTTTTGATAAACCGGATTAGCGGCGCTGCTGCGATCATTGCCCTTCGATGGTTCGCCTTCGGCCTGGGTGATCGATCGCCGCAAATCTTCGATTTGTTGTTTGAGCGATACGATATCCGGATATGTCTCCTGATAGCTCAAACGCAGGGTATCGAGCTTCGCCTGCGCCTGCGTCAACGCATTGCGATACACATCCGCCTTGTAGCTCTGCGCAATGAATTGGCCTTCATGCGATATCTGCTGCGCTAATTCATTGCGGCGCGCGCGCGCCACCTGCAAGTCAAGCGTCAGGCTTTCAATCGAGGTGCGAAAATCCCCAACGCGGTTCGAGCCGGTGCCATCACTCGCGCCAGGATTCGCAGTTCGGAATTCTTTGAGCTTATCCTCAGCAGACTGTAATTGATCCTTGTACGTTTTCACTTGGTTATCGATAAATGTATAGGCTTCGCCGCTCTCCTCGCGCTTAGTACGAGCGCTGTCGCGAATAAACACATTCGTAATTGCGGAAGTCACTATGTAGGCCTTGCTCGCATCTTTGTCGCGAAAGGAAATCTTTATGCGATTGCGGCCGGCTTGATCGATTTTCAATCCATTAATTAGCGCGCGAATTTTCGGCTGTAATGAGTATTTATCATTGATGTTGTCGACCAACTTAGCCTCGAGCAGCACCTGCTCCATAATATTGTTCGAGGTTATGCGTTGCTGTACTGCTAACAGCTGATCGTTTTCGGTCAGGCGTGTGACCTCAGCCTGACCTGCCAACAACGGCTTAATAATGTTTTGATCGTCAGCAAAAACAATTGTTGATGCTTCGTATTTTTTCGGCCACAAGAATCCTGCTATCACCACAATACAAATTACAAAGGCAAAGCACACCACAACTTTGCCTTTGTGTTGATTGAGTTCTTTAAGGATGGCGTTAGCCCATTGCTCCGGCAACGACGTTTGCATTGAGAACTCCGCTGCAAAAAACTTAGAAACTTCTTTCGGGAACCGTCACGACATCAGACGGATACAGAGTGTAGTTGGTGCGCAGATCGCCTTTTTGCAGAACCGCATCGAGATCGACCGGATAAATCTTAGTGCGGCCTTCAACTGTGCGATACAAACGAGCGCGTCCCGGTGAGGCAAACTCGGTTAAACCGCCCGCCTGCAACACCACATCCAACACCGTCATACCTTGGCGAAAAGTCACCGTCACTGGCGTACGCACCGCGCCGGTTACGCGCACACGCCGCAGAAAATCAGCACTGGCTGGATTGGTGACGATGACAGTCACTTCGGGATTGCGCACGTAATTGCCCAGCTTTTCGGTAATTGCTTTGGCCAGCTCTTGCGTGGATAAACCCGCCGCGGTGATATCTCCAACTAATGGCGACGATATTTTTCCATCCGGACGTACCGGCACTTTGGCCGACAATTCGTCGTTACGCCACACCTGCACATGCAACTCATCGCCGACACCGATACGGTAATTGGTATCGGTCGCAAACTCGTTGATTGTCGGCGGCGGGCCGGCCTCAAGATGTTCAACCGCGCAAGCGCCTAACAATGCGGTGGTCAGAGCTACAGCCGCTACTTTTAAAAATCGCATGTCGAGAAAAAAAGTCATGATTGTTTCCTTATCTCTTTGTTTAGCATGAGCCTGTGTATCCTACCGTCCAATTTGGCGCGCTCGCGACTCTATCATTGAACCAACACCCTCAACCAGCAGCGCTGCAGTAAACCCGGCTATGGGCCCTTACCCGAAAATTTTCGCATAAATCGCCCCAACACTCCCCGGCCGTTTTCGGCCTCGACGGGCGCGGAAAACGGCGAACTCGTAGCCCCATTCACGGCCGCACCCCCAGTCCCACTTTCAGCTAAACCCGCCGCCGGAGCCGCGCCGCGATCGAGCTTCGCCGCCAGCTGCTCCAGCGTTTCCATGATGAATTCACGCACTTCAAAGCGATGCCCGGTTTGTTGATAGACGCGCCGGATCGCATCGACCGCCGTCAGCGAATGTCCGCCGCTGTCGAAGAAATTATCCTCGAGCACCACGCGCTCAACTTGCAGCGCTTCACACCAAATTGCCGCGATTAATAATTCGTTCTCTGTGGTTGGCAGGCGCGCTTCGGCATCGACCTCGATAACCGGCTCTGGCAACGCTTTGCGATCCACCTTCAAGTTCGGCGTCATTGGCAAGGCATCGAGCGCAACCACATGCTGCGGCAACATGTAGCTCGGCAAATAATCGCGCAGGAATTTGCGCAATTCGGTGACTACGAGTGGCTCGTCTTTTTTCGCGACCACATAAGCGACGAGGCGATAATCACCGGGCTGAAATTCGCGTGCGATCACAATGGCCTGCGTTATGGCCGGATATTGCGCCAGCGCGGATTCGATTTCGCCGAGCTCAATGCGATAACCACGCACTTTGACTTGGTGATCGCTGCGCCCCTGATAACGCAGTAAACCGTCGGCGCGCAATTGCGCCATATCGCCGGTGCGATAAAGCTTGCCATCGCCAAAAGGGTTATCGATGAATCGCTCGGCCGTCAGATCGGGGCGATTCAAATAACCCGCCGCCACGCCAGCACCGCCAATGCACAGTTCGCCGACCACACCGATCGGTACCAACTGCTGCTGTTCGTTGAGAATGAAGCAACTAGTGTTCGCCAGCGGCGTACCGATTACACCGGCGTCCTCGACACTCCGGACATGATAGGCGGTGGACCAGACCGTAGTTTCGGTCGGTCCATACACGTTCCACAGCTCGCCCACTTTCGGCAGTAATTGATGAATCAATTCCGGCGGCAGCGCTTCGCCGCCGCATAGCGCACGAAAGCTACGGTCGCCGGTCCAACCGGCGCCTAACAGCAAGCGCCACGACGACGGTGTTGCCTGCAACAACGTGATGCCATTGGTTTCGATAATTTCGCGCAGCAAATCGCCATCGGTAGCAACATCGCGGTCGACCAACACGCTGTTGCCGCCGCAGATCAATGGCAGAAACAACTCCGTCACAGCGATATCGAACGACAGCGTCGTCACCGCCAAAATGCAATCGGTCGCGGTGAAACCCGGTCGCTTCGCCATCGACAATAAATAATTAGTCACGCCGCGATGGTTTACCACCACACCCTTCGGCAAGCCGGTCGAGCCCGAGGTGTAAATCACATAGGCCGGGCTTTCCGCAGCGATGGCTCGATTTAAATTGGCGATGTCGTTTGCAGCTATCGCCTTGCTCAATGCCTCCAGATGAATGACTGCCGCTTCAGTGCCGGCCACTAATTGACTATCCAGCGCATCGTCGCAAATCAGCAGCGCGAGCCCGGAATTGTCGATCATGTAGCGAATGCGCTCCAGCGGGAATTGCGGATCGATCGGCACATAGGTGCTGCCGTGCTTCAACACCGCGAGCAATACCGGCTGCAGCCATGACGACGGCGCCAGCGCGACACCAATCATCGCACCCGGTTTTATGCCGTTCTGATCCAACCAATTCGCGATCCGATTCGCGCGCGCATTGAGCTCGGCGTAGCTGAGCCGAATATTGCGGTAACGGGTGGCGATGGCATCCGGCGTGCGTTCGACCTGTTGCTCGAACAAGCGGTGAATCAGCGCATCGGCAGGCAGATCGGTAGCGGTGTCATTCAACGCACCGAGCGCGTGCTGCACGCCGGCATTCGGCATATCGGCCAGCGCCCATACCGAAGCTGCAGCCATCTCGGGCACACGCTGCACCAGCGCGCTGAAATCCGCACGCATTGCCTCAACTGTTTCGGGAGACAGAATATCGCGGTCGTATTCGAAGCCTGCAGCCATCGTTTTACCGTCCCATTTCAGCCAGAAATCCAGATCGGTTTGCACACCGGGGCGATCGACATTGACTTGCTCGCGCGTGATGCCTTCGAACACTTCGGTGCGGTTGCTGATGTCCTGATACATCAGCATTACTTGGAAAATCGGCGAGCGGCTGGAATCGCGCAGCGGATTTAATTTTTCGACTAACTGTTCAAACGGCACTTCCTGATGCGCGAAGCCGTTTAAACAGGTTTGTTTGACTTGCTGCAAAAATTCAACGAACGACTGTGCTGGCTCCAACTGATCGCGCAGCGTTAATGCGTTGACGAAAAATCCGATCAGATCGTTAATTTCAGTGAAATTGCGTCCCGAAATCGGCGTGCCGACAATAATGTCGCGCTGGCCGCTGTAGCGCCACAGCAGCACTTTATAGATGGCCATCATCACCATGTACAACGTGACGCCTTGCTGGCGCGCGAAATCGCGCAACCGCGCCATCGCATCGACATCGAAAACGAAATCCAGCGCGCTGCCGCGATGCTCCTGAAACTCCGGCCGCTCGCCACCGCACGGCAAATCGAGCACAGGCAAATCACCGGCGAGATGTTGCAGCCAATAATTTAAATCCGTGCCGTCGCTGGCTTCGGTGCGCTGACGCATCCACTCTGAAAAATCGCCGTACTGCACCGGTAATTCCGGCAGCTGTGGCGCGCGTCCGACCAGCGCCGCGTTGTAACTCTCTGCGAGCTCCGCCAGTAAAATATCGAAGGACCAGCCGTCGAAAACCGCATGGTGTACAAGCACAAAAAGCACATGATCATCCGGCCCAACAGTGAAAAGTACAGCCTGAAATAAGGTGTCGTTCGCTAAATCGAAGCGGAAAGTTTTGCGCTGCTGCAATTCAATTTGCAGCGCGGCAAGGCGCTCGCTTTCATTCGCGCCGCTCAGTAGTTGAATTTGTAAAACACCGGCAACCGCCGGTCGCACGCGTTGAAATAAACCGTCGCTCTCTTCGATCAAACTCACACGCAGTGCATCGTGGCGCGCGAATAAAATATCGAAAGCCTGTTGCAGCGCAGTGACATTTAATTTTCCGCGCAGGCGCCAGCTCGCCGGCAAATTATATTCAACGCCGGTTTTTTCCAATTGCTCGAGATACCACAGGCGGCGCTGCTGCAACGACATTAAAAACCGATCGCGTTTTTCTTTGCGCGGAATGTGCAATGCATTTGCGACTTTCTTTTCAGCGAATTCTTGGTCGGCATTTTTATGCGTGAGCAATACCGATAACGCCGCAGCGGTAGGCGCCTGAAATAAATCGGTCAGCGCCAATTGCGCGCTCATGCTGTTATTGATTTCCGCCACCATGCGCATAGCGAGCAATGAGTGGCCGCCGTTTTGGAAAAAGTCGGCGTTGGCATGCAGCTGCGGTTGTTTTAGAAAGCGGCGGAAATGCTCAAGCACCACCGGATCGGCCGACTCTGCGCCAGCGGA
Source organism: Verrucomicrobiaceae bacterium (assembly GCA_028293825.1). Taxonomy (GTDB): domain Bacteria; phylum Pseudomonadota; class Gammaproteobacteria; order Pseudomonadales; family CAMLJR01; genus CAMLJR01. The sequence continues at coordinate 12,087 of JAQGNY010000048.1, read as the reverse complement.
ATTAGCCGCTGGCGACGCTGCAGTATTATTTGCCGCATCTATGTTCGGCGACGACAGTGTTTTGCGATCGACTTTTCCGTTCGGTGTCTGCGGGAATTTTTCGAGTTCGATAAATTGCTGCGGAACCATAAACGACGGCAGCGCTGCGGCGAGATGATCGCGCAATTGCGCAACGGTAATTTGCGCTTGCAGACGCGGACGATAAAACGCAACTAACCGCTGATCGTCGTCACCAAAATCCTGGACCACGACTGCGGCTTCGGCGATCTCGGCGCGATTCGCCAACCGCGTTTCGATTTCACCGAGTTCGATGCGATAACCGCGCAATTTAACCTGGTTATCCATACGGCCGAGATACAGCAAATCGCCGTTCGCGGCGAGCTTTACCAAATCGCCAGTGCGATAAAAACGGGTGCCATCGAGCGTTAAAAACCGCTCGATATTTAAATCGGGACGACGCCAATAACCCTGCGTAACACCTTCGCCGCCAATTAATAATTCGCCGGCCACACCGAGCGCCACGTTGCTACCGCCGGCATCGACCACACGCAATACGGTATTTGCGATCGGTTGCCCGAGCGTGACTGGTTTATTGATTTCGACGCGTGCCACCGTTGACCAAATCGTGGTTTCCGTCGGGCCGTACATATTCCACACGCTGCCGACTTTATTTAATAATTCATTGGCCAGATTTTGCGGCAACGCTTCGCCGCCGGTTAATACTTTGAAATTGGCGCCGCCCTCCCAACCGGCTGCAAACAATAATCGCCACGTGCTGGGCGTCGCCTGCATCGCGGTAATTTCCTGCTCGCGAATGCGTTCGAGTAAACGAAACCCGTCTTTGGTTTCGTCGCGACTGGCGATACTTAAATGCGCACCGACGAACAGCGGTAAGAATAATTCGAGCACCGCAATGTCGAATGAAATCGTGGTCACCGCCAACAATCGATCGGCTGGAGTAAGACCAGGCTCGTCCGCCATGCTGAAAAGAAAATTAACGATGGTGCGATGCGGAACGACAACGCCTTTCGGCTTGCCGGTGGAGCCGGATGTATAAATCATGTAAGCCGGCGCTTGCGCATCGACGGTTGCCGCATAAATTTCGCCGTCGACGGCAATCGTTTTTAAATCGATGACATTCGGCAATGCGTGCGTCGATAAATCCGCTGGCAACGCATCGGCCATCAACAATGTTTTTAAACCGGAGTCGTCGATCATTAATTGCAAACGATCGGCGGGATATTCTGGATCAAGCGGCACGTAAGCGGCGCCAGCTTTCAATACACCGAGCATCGCCGCCAACATATCGAGCGAACGATCCAGACAAATACCGACAAAATCGCCTGCGCCGACACCCGCTTTATTTAAAGTGTATGCAATGCGGCCAGCGCGTTGATTTAATTGCGCATGCGTTAGCGATTGCTGAGCAAAATTAACCGTCGCTTGCGTATTTTTCGCAGCGGCAGCGGACAATAATTCATGGACTGTTGCGCTGCGCGGATAATCGCGCGCGGTGGCGTTGATACGTTGCCACAATTGCACATCGGCTTCGCCGCCGACGTCGTAATCGCTGATCGAACGCTGCGGCTCTTGGCTAAATTGACGCAATAGTTTTTCAAAAATTGCCATCCAGCGCGCGATGGTTGCCGCGCTGTACAGATCGCTGTTGTACTGACATTCCAATAATACTTCGCCGTTGCGTTCGGTGGCGTTGAGGAACATTTCAAAACTTTCTGAGTTGCGCGGATTGGACGTGGCCAGCACGTCAAGCCCGCTGAAGCGCATGCTTTGAATGCCCTGATCGATATTGTAAAGAATCGGCACCAGCGGAATGCGCGACGGATCGCGACGCATACCTAAGCGCGCCACCAAGCTGCCAAACGTCAGACGCTGGTGATCGTAGGTTTCGAATAATTGATCGCGCAGCGATTGCAAATTAGCGGCGAACGATTGCTTCGCGTCGAGCTGACAACGAATCGGTAGCGTGTTGACGCAATGCCCGACCAGATAATCTAAGCCTTCGATCGATTGCCCTGCTGCGGGCATGCCGATGACGACATCTGCTTGCCCGGTGAGCCGATACAGCAGTATCGAAAACCCGGCTAATAACGTGGCGACAAAACTGCTTTTATTCGCTGCACCCACTTTTTTAATGGCGACGACTAATTCTTTTGCCAGCAAATGATCGTAGCGGCTGGAATTAAATGTGCGCAGTGGCGGCCGCGCATTATCGGTGGGCAAATCTAGAATCGGCTGCGAATCGCGAAATTTTTCGACCCAATAATTTTCATCGACCGCCGCCAGTTGCCGGTAATCGTCGCTGCGTAAATGCTGCAGATATTGCAGATAGTAAGTCGCAGGTGCGAGCACCGCAGGACGACGCTCAACCGCTGCCGAATACAACTCACCGATATCTTCCAGCAACACTGCAATCGACCAACCGTCGCAGACAATGTGATGCGCGGTGATGATTGCCGCAAATTTTTGCTCGGCTAATTTAATTAACGCGACGCGAAGTAGCGGTCCCTGATGTAAATCGAACGGCTGTTGCACTGCACGTTGTTGTTCGCGTTTTAATACCGCGTCGGCAGCGGCGGTTGCATCGATATAGTGATAATCCGGGCTTAATTTGCGATGGATGCAAAATTGCGTGCCGTAACGGTTGAACGTCGCGCGCAATGCATCGTGACGCAGCACGAGTTGTTCCAGCGCTTGGCGAAAACTCGGCTCGTCGACAGCGCCGCTCATCGTCAGCGTCATCGATTCGTTAAACGCGATGCTCGCCGTGGCACCACCGGCATTGATGGCGGTAAAAATTTCGCGCTGCGGTTCGCTGGTATCAATAACCGCAATAATGTCGCCGATAAACGACGGTTTGATTGCGGTTGTAGTTGCGCTAGTTAAAATTGCGCTGGTTGTAGCTGCCGGCTGCTGCGCGCCGTTTTCGTCCGCCATGATTAAACGTCTTCCCAACTTTGTGATTTTTAGCGAAATCCGCCGCGCTTTTAATATCGGTTAGCGCGGCTGCTGTTTTTTCGTTTAACTGTAATCAGTGTCTGAACGGCCAACGATTCATGCGGTGCCTCATGCGACACTGAGCACCGCATGAATTTTTCAGCTAATCGAAACTGGCGCTGACTTGACGCAAACCCGTCGGCAGCGATGCATCCTCGACAAACCAAGCCGGATTACCGCCGGCATCGACGCCGAGTTTTGCGCCGACAACCGGCGGCGCCAATTCGCGGCCCATATCGTCACGCGAGCTGCCGGGAATAAATCCCCATTCCTGCATGCGCGCGAGCGAGCGCATAAACGCGCTGCGAATTTGCGCGAGATCGTCATCGGTATGCGCGCACGACACAAACATCGGTCGACCGTAAAACGCATGAATACCTTGGCGACGCATATCGCAGAACATCAATTCGCCCCACGGCAAATCTTCGGTGAATTTGAAATACATCATCGAGCTGAATTGCTCGATTTCCATCGGCGCGTTGACGCGTTTGAAATGCAGATTCAGATCGGCGGCAAATTGCGCGGCTTTTTCGTTGACGCCGCGCTGCAATTGCGGACCCTGCTCTTTCAAATGCAACAACACGGCTTTCGCCGCGGCAAGTGCGAGCGGATGGCGCACGAAGGTGCCGGCGAAGTAGGTAACGCCGACTTCGGGTTTCGAATCGTCGCCGAACTGCCAGGTGCCGCCATCGAGCGTATCCATGTATTTGGCGGTACCGGCGATGATGCCGAGCGAAATACCGCCACCGATCACTTTGCCGTACGCGCAAATATCGGCCTGAATGCCGATGTATTCCTGGAAGCCGCCCGGTGCCACGCGAAAGCCGGTGATGACTTCATCGAAAATCAGCGCCATGTCTTTTTCCTGCGTCAGCGCGCGCAGTTTTTTCAGAAACTCGACAGGTACCAGCGCGGGATGGCGGCTCTGTACCGTTTCGACCAGCACGCCGGCGATGTCATCGGCATTGTCGCGAATGTAGTCGAGCGCTTCATCGCTGCCGTATTCCAACACCACCATGTTTTTCACCGCGTCCGACATGATGCCGGCCGCAGCGGGGAAGGATTTGTAATTGCGCCCGCCGCGCACGATGACTTCGTCGACGATGCCGTGATAGTCGCCGTTGAACATCACAATTTTATTGTTGCCAGTCGCGGTGCGCGCCATGCGCATCGCACCGAGTACCGCTTCCGAGCCAGTGTTACAAAACGCGTAGCGGTCGTGCGGCAGGAACTCGGAAAGCAGATCGGTGACGTCGCCGGTCAGCGGATGCTGTGGGCCAATTTCGAACCCACGCGCCATCTGTTCGGTGAATGCCTGCACAATCCAGTCGGGCTGATAGCCGAAAAACATCGAGCCGTATCCGCACAGCGTGTCGATGTATTCGTTGCCGTCGATATCCCACAGACGGCTACCCTTGGAGCGGTCGACCACGAGTGGGTAAGTAATTTCTTTTACCGCCGGACGGAAACCCGAGACCACGCGCGGATCGGAAAGCTTGGCGCGGGTTTTGGTCGTGAAGGCTTTGGATTTACCAGTTTTTGCGGTGTATTCGCCGAGCAATTGCTCGTAATGGCCGCGCTGAACTGGCGTGAAATCATCTTTGCTGGCGGCATCGATACGTGTCTGCGCGCCGAACGGTTTGGCAACGGGTTTTTCATCGACGGGCGCGGTAGCTGCTGCAACCGGTGTCGCTTGCGGAGCGGCTTGAGCCGGCGCCTGAGCAACTACTGATGGCGTCTGTACTGGCGCTTCCGCGACTAATGGTTGTGCCGCTTGTACGGCGACGCCCGGTGCGCCGCCCAGCATTTGCAGCTGCTGCGCCATCAGCTGCAATTGCTGTTGAATCAAGCCTTGTACGCCGGCCATTTGCGTCGGATTGATCGGCGCAAATACCTGCTGCGGAGCCGGCGCGAATGCTTGCGTTTGTGGCTGCGGCGCCGGAGCTGCAGTAATGGCAGCGGGCGCGACTGTAACTGCCGCGGCGGCGGCCGATGGCAATACCGACGGATCGGCTTCCTTCAACAGCAATTGGCCGAGGCTGCCGAAATCCGAGAGGTCCGACAACAAGCGGCGAAACGGCAGATCGACCTTGTAACGTTTCTTGATCGACAGCGCGGCCTGCGTCAAAAAGAGCGAATCGAAACCCAGTTCGAGAAAAGACAAATCGGCCGGCGTTTGGCTCAAATCTTCGCCAGAACTTTCGGCAAACAGTTCGCGGAGTTCGTTTAACAACAGGGATTGCTGATCCATCGATGAGGTTCCTGCAGGGGAAATAAAGGTAAGAGAGTTAATTGCGATAAGGGGCTGCACGTCCGGCGCGGCGGCGGACACATTGAGCTCTAAAGCCGGCGCAACCGCATAAGGCTGCACGTAATTAATCGGCTGCGACAAGGCCGTGGCCGCCGCTGCACTGAGTTGCCCGGGCGCGACATCGATCCAATGGCGATCACGCGCGAATGGATAGGTCGGCAGCGAGACTATGGCAGGCTGGCGCTGATGCAATGCCGACCAATTCAATTCGATGCCGCTCAGCCATAAATCGCCGACGGCGCCGAGAATGGCTACCTGTTCAGCAACGGCATCGCCGGGTATCGGGTTGGCGCCAAGACTGGTAATTACCGGTTGGCGCACACCGCCGCGCATTTGCTGCGCCGCCAATGTCGAAGCGGTATTGCGCGGACCGACCTCGATATACAGCGCGGCATCCCCTTTCAAGAGCTCGCGCACGCCATCGGCAAACCGCACCGTTTCGCGCAGATGACGACCCCAGTAATTGCGGTCCTGCGCGCGCTTCGCCGACAGCCAACTGACATCGACGGTCGACATGATCGGAATAGTCGGCGCGTTCAGTACCACGCTCTTCAGCACCCCCGCGAATGGTGCAATTGCGGCATCCATCATCGGCGAATGGAACGCGTGCGAGGTATGCAACAGCTTGGATTGAATACCGGCCTGATTCCAGCGTTGAGCGAGCTGCTCGATAGCCTCATGCGGGCCTGACACCACGCACAACTCCGGCCCATTGATGGCGGCGATATCGCAGCTGACGGGCAACTGCGGTTTAAGCGTTGCAGCGGCGCTTTGCACGGCCAGCATCGCGCCGGTCGGTTGCGACTGCATCAGCCGCGCGCGCTCGGCGACCAATAGCAAACCGTCTTCGAGACTGAACACACCGGCCAGCGTTGCCGCCACGAATTCGCCAATACTGTGGCCAATCAATGCCGTTGGCGTAACGCCCCAGCTCATCCACAACCGCGCCAGCGCATACTCGATAACGAACAGCGCCGGCTGCGTGTATTGAGTTTCCTTGAGCACGGCGGCAGCGGCGTCCTGATCGGCGCCGGCCTCAATAAATAACACCTCGCGCAGATCGCGTGGCAGCCGCGGCCGCAACAAATCGCAACAGTGATCGACCACTTGCCGGAATAACGGATAGCTCTGATACAGTCCCTGCCCCATGGCCACGTATTGGCTGCCCTGGCCGGGGAACATAAAAATTACCGCGCGCTGCTTACCGTCGAACGCAGCGGCTCTGCTTTGCATTTTTGGTGGTTCGCGCAGCGTTGGCGCGGCTGGCTGACGCGGATCGAGCACAATCCATTGGCGCTCTTTGAAGCGCGCGCGACCTTTTTGTAGCGTCCAGGCGATGTCGCTTAGGCTGGACCGCGGCGCGCCCGCCACGTAATCCGCGAGATTGGTTTTAGCCTGCTGCAGACGCTCCGGCTTTTTCGCCGACAGCAGCAACAATTCGGGCACCGGCGCGGCAGCTTCAACCGCCACGCTACTCGGCGCCTGCTCGACAATCACATGCGCGTTGGTACCGCCGACGCCGAATGAGCTGACCGCGGCGCGCAACGGCCCTGCCGCCTGCGTCCACGGCGTTAACTTCGCGTTGACATGGAACGGGCTGTTGGCAAAGTCGATCTGCGGATTAGGCGCGGTGTAATGCAGGGTGGCCGGGATCTGCCGGTGATAAAGCGCCAGCGCTGTTTTGATCAAACCGGTCACACCAGCCGCCGCCACGACGTGGCCGAAGTTACTTTTTACCGAGCCGATCGCGCAAAAACCCTTGTCGGTCGCGCCGCCGGCGGCGAATGCGCGGCTCAACGCCTCGATTTCGATCGGATCGCCCAGCGGTGTGGCGGTGCCGTGGGTTTCGACATAACTGATCGTGCGTGGATCGATTCCGGCATCGCGCTGCGCCTGCAGCACAACATCGACTTGGCCGCGAATACTCGGCGCGGTGAAGCTGGCCTTGTCGCCGCCGTCATTGTTGAGACCAACGCCGCGAATCACCGCATAAATGCGGTCGCCGTCGGCCTGCGCGCGCGCTAACGGTTTCAAAATTACCGCGCCGGCGCCGCTGTTGAACGAGGTGCCGCCGGCTTTGATATCGAATGGACGACACGAGCCATCTGGCGACAGCATGCCGCCTTCCTGAAACAGATAGCCCGAATTCAACGGCGTATTAAGACTGATACCGCCGGCAATCGCGACATCGCAACGCCCCGCGCGCAGGCTGTCCACCGCCTGCCCGACCGCGACCAACGAAGTCGAACACGCAGTGTGAATACTGATCGCAGGGCCGGTCAGGCCGAGCTTAAACGCGGTGCGGGTAGCGACATAATCCTTCTCGGAAGCCAGCGCGCGCGGCAACTCACCGATACCTGCATCGACGCCTTTCGCGGGCAATACATTGCTCAAAAAGTACGTATTGGCGCCAGTGCCGGCAAAGACGCCGATGGAAACGTCGTCGCTGGGCGGAATGCCTGCATCTTCCAACGCCTCCCACGCCGTCTCCAGAAAGATGCGCTGCTGTGGATCGATAATGCCGGCTTCGAGCGGGCTGATGCCGAAAAAGGCGGCGTCGAAATACTCGGCTTCAGGAATCAGGCCGCGCGCTTTGACGTAGTTGCTGTCGTTGCGCAGTTCGGCCGGAATCGACGGATCGAGATCGGCATCGTTAAAACGGGTGATCGACTCCACGCCGTTAACGAGGTTGTCCCAAAACTGCTGGACGTTGCGGGCGCCGGGCAGCCGCGACGCCATCCCGACAATCGCGATCGCACCGCGCTGCTCGCGGTCAAGATCGCGTTGGTGCAATTGCGTCGCCCCACTCGCGCTGCCGCTCACACGCTTTTCGAGCACGGCGGCCAGCGCTGCAAATACCGGATACTCAAAAATATCGAGCGCCTTCAGCGGCAATTCGAACTCTTTCTGAGCACGCGTAATCATGCCCATGTAAATAAGCGAGGTGCCGCCGCAGTTGAAAAAGCTGTCTTCGTCGGCGATGACCGCTCGCCCCAACGCTTCGCTCCAGAGCGTGCGCAGAATGCTTTTCACATCGCCGGCAAAACTCTTTGAGGCTGGCACAGAGGCTTGTGGTTTGGGCGCGATCTGTTGTTTCAGCGCATTGCGGTCGACTTTGCCATTGGCATTGATCGGCAGTTTTTCCATCAGCACGAACTGGCTGGGAATCATGTAGGGCGGCAACAACGCGTGCAGATGATCGCGTAAGTGCGCGGCTGTAAGCGCTGCTGCACCGATGGCGACATAGGCAATCAACTGGCGTTGACCGCCGGCCTCTTGTACCAACGTCGCCGCATCGTTTACATCGGCGTGCGTATTAAGCGCATGGTTAATCTCGCCCAGCTCGATGCGGTAGCCGGAAATTTTGATCTGATCATCGGCGCGGCCACGGTATTCGATGGCGCCTTCGGCATTGGCGCAAACGCGGTCGCCAGTGGCGTAAACCCAGTCGCTGCGACCGTCGATGGTGAGTGTTTTAAAGCGCGCCGCCGTCTGCTCGGGAAGATTTCGATAACCCAGCGCAACGCCGTCGCCGCCGATAAATAACTCGCCCTCGGCGCCGTTTGCTACCGAATTGCCGCTCTCATCGAGCACATAAACCGGCGTGCACAGCAGTGGCAATCCAATCGGAATGGATTGCCAGTCCACCGGCACCGGGCGCGGGATGCGGTAGCACAGGGCGAAGGTAGTAGTTTCGGTCGGGCCGTAGCCGTTGATGAACTGCGTGTTGGGCAATTGCTGTTGCGCGCGCCGCACGTGCGCGGGCGATAGAGCCTCGCCACCGGCCAGCAATTCTTCGATCGGCGTATCGAGCAACGCTTCGTTGTCGATCAACCAATTGAACAGCGATGCGGTCAACCACAGCGTGGTGATGCGCTCTTCACGCAATAGCGCGGCGAGTTGCAGCGGATCGGGTAGACCTTCAGTGGGATAAACCACGCAGCAACCGCCATTAAGCAAGGCGCCCCAGATCTCGAAGGTGGCGGCATCGAAGGTCAGCGGCGCCAGTAATAAAAAGCGGCGGCTGGCGTCGAAATGGCAGTAGCTGTTGGCCGGATCGACCAGACGCAAAATGCCGCGCTGCGGCACCTCGACGCCCTTGGGTCTGCCGGTCGAACCCGACGTATAAAGAATGTAAGCGCAGTCCTCGGCAGTGCCGACATAAGCCGGCAGCTTGCCCGCAGCGGCTGGCGTTGGCCGATCTTCCAAAACCACGGCAGTAACCGGCCACGATTGAACCCGTGCGGCAAGCGCAGCAGGGACTAAAACGATTTGCAGAGAAGTATCTTCGAGCGTGAAGCTAATGCGGTCGTCTGGATAGTCCAAGCCGAGCGGCACGTAGATCGCGCCCAATTTGGCGATGCCGAGAAGTGCTGCCACTGCGGCGGCCGAGCGCGAGGAGTAGAGTCCCACCGCGGCGCCACGGCTGACACCTTGACTGTGCAAACGCGCCGCGATGCTATCGCTCCACGCGTCGAGTTCACGGTAGGTTAGCTGCCAGGCGGCTGTTGTTGACGTCGCAGGGACTCGCAGCGCGATGCGCTCCGGCCCCGCTGCAGCTTGTTGTCGAAATTGCTGCGACAACGAATTGGAGTTGGCGAATTGCCGATTTTGTTCGGCAGATTCGACAGTATCAAATGCCATGCAAACACCCTGCGGAAAACATCACTATGAAGATACGGAGGCTATGTCCCTGCCTCATCCAACCACGCGTCTGAAAAGCCTGAAGCAACGGAGCCTAACGAATTCTTACCCGGTACGCATTAAACGGCTGCGCAGCACCACTCTCAACCCAAGCTTATCTTTCACTAACGAAAATTCACTGTAGCCCGGTTTTTGACGCTTTGCCGCGACAAATTTATGTATAACCCACCATCGGTTTATCTGAAACCAGCTAGCCGTTTGTGCAAGCCCAGCAATTTTATATAAACCCGGCTACATGCCGACGCGCGGCTCATAGCCACGCAAATATTTTCGGCCGAGCACGAACGCGCGCGCCAATGGGTATTTGATCGCATCCAGCCACGCCGATTGGCCCGGTGGTGTCGGATTCAAACCACGGGCGCGCAAAAAATGGTTGAGGGCGTACAGATTCGCTTCACGGCGCGTCTTCTGCGTGTAAAAAACCATCGCAATCGAGATCGCATAGCCATCGCCGGGTGTGACCCACGTCGTTTCAGCGCGCGTGGTATGCGCCGCTGTGCTCGGCATGTAAACACCCCCGCCCGGCCCCATTTCGGCAGCGAAACTGCGGCTGCGCACATCTTCCGAAAAACGCACCGCGGCCAGATCGCCCTGCGTTATAAAGTTTTCCACGGCCTGTTCTGACACCGACACGCGGTCGCGCGGATTCCACACATTGATCTGCTTGCGACCGCGAATCTGTAGCCAGAAATTGTTTTCGCGATCGATATGAAACGGCGTCACCGACGGCGGCGCAGACACGAAAATAAAGCCGCCGACATTGAACATGCCAGGGTCCTGCTTATCGATCAGCGGCCGCACCGTGGTCAAAGCGTCCCACAGAAATTGCTTGTACTCGGGATCGGTTTCGACGTTGTACATCGATATCCACGAGCCCGGTTCTTCGATACGCGCAAAAATATCCGCAATCGAACGGCCGTCCGGATTGCGATTTAACGTATCGAACGGCGATGCCTGGGTGGCCTCGGTGGAAATAAATTTGCACTGGCCGCTTTCGAGCAGCGATTCGGCCAACTGCTGCAGCCGCGGCAGTTGCAATAGTGGGTGATCGCTAAAGGAATGCTGAAATGCCGCCACGGTCTGGCGCTGATAATCGCTGGGATTATCAAACCAGATACGAAAGGGTATTTGTTTTTCCTGCATACGTTCTGTCTCTGTCGTTCTTGCCGGCCCAACAATGGAAAGCACCCATGTCAGTCCTTGCGATGGCGAACCATCGTGCGCGCCAATGGGGCGCCAAATGTCATCTCAGTCCGAAATTTTAGACCAACGCAAAATAAAACCCATGATATCGATCAAGCGAGTAATGCGGCGCGACGAACGGGATGTCGCAGCGCTTCTCCAGGTTTTCCCAGTGATCGCGCAATTCGTAGCCGAGCGCACGCAAATCACTGACGAAACGGCTGTGCGCCTCAATCCGGTACGGACAAAACGCGGTGCCGATGTTTTGCACGGTGAAATACGTTTCGCGCTCGTGCAGCGGCAGCAGATTAATCAGCAGATGTTTCGGCCGCTGCGGCAAATCGCGCAATAACTCGGCCAGCGTCGGCGGAATGTATTGAATGGAGCCGGACGCGAACAAAATATCGGTGCCGCTGGCGTCGGTAAGCTCAGAAGTAAACGACAACTTGCCCGATTTATCGCGCTGCTGCGCGAGCTTGCGGCCGTGCTCGACCACCGCCGGCACATCCGACACGCACCACTGCAGGCTGGCCGGATAATCGACAAAGGCTTGGTAAGCATAGTAGCCGACACCAATATGGCCGCCGATATCGAACACTTTGTTGCAGCTTTCGCTCAACAATTTTTGCAGCCAAAACAGAATCGGATAATCGCTCGGATAAATCTGACGCGTGCGTTCGTCGTACATCGCCGCTGGCGCGGCATGATCGTATCCGGCCGGTTTCGAGGCTGGCAGCGCGGCGCTGGCTGCAGCAGCAGTTGGATAGACGCCGCGAAACAAATTGACCTGCTCGGCGTAGGTGAATCTGTTGTCGTATTTTTGATGGCGCCATTGCCGAAGTCCCGGCAGCTCAACCAATGCATCCACCAACTTG
>JAQGNY010000012.1 GCA_028293825.1 Verrucomicrobiaceae bacterium | reverse complement strand
AATCGACCGCCGGCGGCGTGGCCACACCCGGTGGCGACGGCGTCACGTACTCGCCGATTTCGCCATTGATTTCCGCCACTACACCGGCGAACGGCGCGCGCAATTGAAAGCGTTCCAGCACGGCTTTTTGCATCGACAATTGCGCGTTGGCCGAAGTGACTTGCGCCTGCGCCGCCGAGCACGCGCCTTTTTGCGCAGCCGCATTGCTCATCGCGTTATCGGCTTGATCGATGGAAATTAATTTGCGCTCCGACAGCGTTTGCAAGCGCTGTGCTTCGCGGCCGCTGCGCTCGGCCATCACGCATACTTGTTGCTGCGAATGTTGCGCCGCGTTTAACGCTGCTTCCGCGGCCTGCATTTCTGCAAAATGATCGCGGTCCCACAACTCCAACAATAATTGGCCGGGCTCGACTTTATCGCCTTTTTGCACCAGCAATTTGTCAACAACACCGCCGAGCGGCATCGACAACTTGGAACGCCGACAAGCTTTGATGGTGCCGGCGCGGGTATTCGAAACGGTTTTTTCGACCGGGCCGTATTCGACTTTGGTCGACCATACCGCGACCGGATCGGGGCGCATACGCCAAACCACAGCGGCGATCACCACGATGACCAGCACCGCTATCACTACAATTTTTTTCAAGATTCAATCCTTGTTGTATCGATGTCGCATCGATTGATTACGCGCAGGCACTGCCAACAGATTCCACCGTTGTCGGGCGCGCCATTATCGGTTCCCGGCGATCAGCCGCGCCAGTTACGTTTCATTGAGACTGTGTGCGGCGCCCAGACTGATTAAAACCCAGTTAAAGCCAGGCTAAAGCGCGTCGAATTTTTTACCACTACGTCATTTTATCGATCGGTTCGGCCAGCTAATGCGGCTGGATTGGCAGCACCTTTCGGCTTGCCCAAAGTCAATCCGTAAATTGCACAGCAGTGTGTTGATAGCCCTTAAATTCGATGCGTTTGCAGCTGCTTTTCTATAACACTTTAGATATGTCGCGAAATCAAAAATCGGGCCGATTTTCGAGAAAAAAGTTACATTCAAGTTTTATTCAGCAGCTAGTCTTAGCCAATTGCTACTCAGTGTTCTAAGCATGAGCCAACTCGCGATAATTACCTGTATTACCGATCAGCACGATCTCAAATTAGTGGCGCTGGCTGGCGTTATTTGTTTATTCGCCACCTACACCACATTCAATTTGCTCGCCCGCGCGCTCGATGTCTCGCCGACCGCGCGCACTGCTTGGTTGGCTGGCGCGGCCGTGGCGTTGGGCAGCGGCGTCTGGACCACGCATTTTGTCGCCATGCTCGCGTACCGCGCGCATGCGGTGGTCGGCTATGACATGCAGCGCACCGCGATCTCGATCGTGGTGGCGATTTTGGGAGCCGGTGTCGGCCTTGTAGTCGCGGCAAATTATCCGCGTCTGCGCATCCTTGCCGGCGTCGTGGTTGGCCTCAGTATCGGCGCGATGCATTTCATCGGCATGGCGGCTATGACCATCGCCGGGCATTTGCAATACAGCGCCGGCCGCGTTCTTGAAGCGCTGCTGATCGGCGTCGTGCTCTCCATATTCGCGCTGCATGTCAGTTTTTCGAAACAAACCTTAACGACGCGCGCGCTCGCCGCCGTGTTGCTCACGCTGGGCATTTGCGGCTTGCACTTTACCGGCATGACCGCGGCCGAGATGGTGCCGGACAATAGTTTGCTGGTCGCTGCCGGCAGTGCTCAATCGGGATTGCTTGCGGTCGCCATCGCCGCGATCAGCGTATTGATTCTGGCGCTGAGCCTCTGCGGCTCATTGATCGATGAACATCTGGCCCGGCGCGGCGCGCAGGAATCGGTGCGGTTGCGCGCGAGCGAGTTGCGCTTTCGCCAATTGGCGAGCGCCACCTTCGAAGGCGTATTCATTCACATCGACGGTCGCGTGATCGACGCCAATGAAACACTGTGCCGCATGCTCGGCCAACCACTGGAGAAAATAGTCGGCAGTTCGATGTTCGATTACATCGACGAAGGATCGCAGGGGCGCGCGCCTGAGTAATCTGAGCTCGGCGCCACTGGAGCTCGATGTGGTCGGCGCCAACGACGAACGCATTCCGGTGGAAATATTCGCGCAAAATATCGATTACAACGAAACCACCGCGCGCGTCGTCGCCATGCGCGATCTGCGCGAACGACGCAAAGCCGAGCGGGATATTCATCACCTCGCCCATCACGATTTACTGACCGGCTTGGCCAATCGCGCGCTGTTTAACGATCGCTTAACGCAAGCCGTGGCCGCATCCGAGCGCAAGCAAACCAAGTTGATTGCGGTGCTGCGGATCAATCTAGATCGCTTCAAGAGCGTGAACGATTTGCTCGGCCATCGCGCCGGCGATGCGCTGTTGCAAAGCATTGCCAAGCGTCTGAGCGAAAGCGTGCGCGGGCACGACACCATTGCCCGTATCGGCGGCGATGAGTTCGCCATTCTACAAAGCGATGCGTTACAGCCCGACAACGTCGCGCAATTGGCGGATCGCCTGACCACGGCCATCGAGCAGCCGTATATTTTTGAAGGCCAGCAAATTCTGATTAATGCCAGCATCGGCATCGCGCTGTATCCGAGCGACGGCAACGATTGCGAGACGTTGCTGCGCGCCGCCGATGCCGCGTTGCATCGCGCCAAAGAAGGCGGTCGCAATTGTTATCGCTTCTTCGAGCCGGCGATGGATTTTCACTTGCAGGAACGCAGCCGCATGGAAAGCGATTTGCGCCATGCCCTCGCCGCCAACGAACAGTTGGATGTGTATTACCAGCCGCTGCACGATTGCAAAACTGCGCAAATTGTCGGCTTTGAAGCGCTATTGCGCTGGCAACATCCCGAGCGCGGATTTATTTCACCGGTCGATTTTATTCCTGTCGCCGAAGACTGTGGCTTGATTATTCCGCTCGGTAATTGGGTATTGAGTACGGCCTGTCGCGATGCCGCGAAATGGCCGCCACATTTGCGCGTCGCTGTGAATTTATCGCCCGCGCAATTTCGCCAGGAGGATTTGAGCGCCGACGTAATGAAAGTGCTCACACAAACCGGACTGCCGCCGTATCGCCTCGAACTTGAAATCACCGAAGGCGTATTGATCGAAGATACCGATCGCACGCTGAGTACCTTGCAAACATTCAAAGCAGCTGGCATTCGTATTTCGCTCGACGATTTCGGCACCGGTTATTCGAGCCTGAGTTATTTACAGCGCTTTCCGTTCGATAAATTAAAAATCGATCGCTCGTTCGTGTGGGGCATGGAAGAAAATCGCGGTTCGATGGCGATTGTGCGCGCAGTGATCGCGCTCGGTCACAGCCTGCGTATCTCCGTCACCGCGGAAGGGGTCGAAACACAAACGCAACTGGCCATTTTGCGCAACGAAAATTGCGATCATGTGCAGGGCTTTTTGCTCGGCAAACCGCAGCCATTACACGAAGTTGAAAAGTTGCTCCCACAGCAGCAGCGCTCGACCGTCTAGCAACAGTTGTTGGACCGTAGACAACTATCGCTGAACAGAAAACAACTATTGCTGGACCGCAAAGCAACAATGGTTCGGCTGTTCAGCAGCAATGCATCAACAAAAATAACTGCTGCAAAAAAACAATCCGCGCTTCGACTTGCCGAATAAGCGCGGAACCGCAACAATCGCCCGAATTCAAAAATACACGGGCGCAAATAGATGAATAATTTTTATCGCACGCTGTTGTGCGGCTGGTTAATCGTTACTGCACTGACCGCAAGGGCCGACGATCTCGATATTCCGTATCAGCAATTTGTATTGCCCAATGGCTTAACGCTGATCGTGCACGAAGATCACAAAGCGCCGCTGATTGCGATGAATATGTGGTATCACGTCGGCTCGAAAAACGAAAAAACCGGTCAGACCGGTTTTGCGCATTTATTCGAGCATTTGATGTTTAACGGCAGCGAGCATTTCAACGACGAATATTTTCGCCCGTTCGAAAAAGCCGGCGCCACCGACATGAACGGCACCACCAATAACGACCGCACCAACTATTTCGCGACATTCCCCAAGCCCGCGCTCGATATGGCGCTGTGGATGGAATCCGATCGCATGGCGAATTTACTGCCGGCGCTCGATCAGGCCAAACTCGACGAACAACGCGGTGTCGTGAAAAACGAAAAACGTCAGGGCGAAGATCGACCGTTCGGTCGTGTGTTCGAACAGATTTCTCACAACACTTACCCAGCAGGACACCCCTATTCGTGGGAGGTTATCGGCTCGATGGAAGATCTCGATGCCGCGTCGCTGGAACAGGTACACAACTGGTTTAAAAATTATTACGGGCCGAATAATGCGGTGCTGGTTATTGCCGGCGATGTCGAGCCGCAACAAATTAAACAAAAAGTCGAACACTACTTTGGCGCCATCGCCGCCAATCCGCCGGTACAGCGCACCGAACATTGGATCGCAAAACGCAGCGAAGAGCGTCGCGATGTAATGCAGGATCGCGTGCCGAATACTCGCATTTATTTAGTCTGGAATACGCCGGCGTATGCCGATCGCGAATCCAATCAACTCGATTTGCTCGCCGATATTTTAACCGGCGACGCCAGCGGTTTATTGGCGCGGCAATTGGTGCAAACGGAAAAACTCGCCACCAATATCAGCGCTTATCAAATGGCGCGTGAAATCGGCGGCCAATTTTTAATTGCGGCCGATGTTGCACCCGGCGTCGATCCCGCCGTACTGGAAAAACGTTTGCGCGCGGAGTTGGCGCTGTTTCAAAAAAATGGTTCCAGCAAGGAAATACTGGCGCGCGCAAAAACTAATTATCGCGCGCAATTTTTGCGCGCGGCCGAAAAAATCGGCGGCTTTAGCGGTAAGAGCGACGTCCTCGCGAGCGGCACGGTACTCGCGAAAAATCCCGCTTATTATCGGCAAGTGTTAAACGATGTGGCCGCTACCACCAACGATCAATTGCGCGCCGTCGCGCAAACCTGGCTCGACAACGGCGTGTATGTATTAACGGTAACGCCGTACGCGCAATATCAAACCAATAACGAAAAAGTCGACCGCACGCACGTGCCGGAAGCAGGCGCCGCGCAAGCGCCGAATATTCCGAACATCGAGCGCGCAACGCTCGACAATGGTTTGCAATTGGTTTTATTACGTCGCACCGGCTTGCCATTGGTGGAGCTGCAATTGCAATTTGGCTTCGGTCGCTACGTCGATGGCTTGCGCGATGCCGGCACCACCAGCTTCGCACTGCAAATGCTGCAGGAAAGTAACAGCGGCATGGACAGCGCGACGATTGCGGAAAAAACCCGCGCGCTCGGCGCCACTATCGATAATTACGTCACCATCGACAGCAGTGGTTTGACGTTATCCGCACTGACGGAAAATCTCGATGCCAGCACACAATTATTCGCGCAATTAATTGAGAAGCCTGGCGCCACTGCCGATGCATTGGAGAATTTAAAACAGCAAACCCTGGCGCAAATAAAACGCGAACAAAGCGATGGTCGCGCGCTGACGCAACGTGTATTGCCGCGTTTGTTATTCGGCGACGATCACCCCGATGCGGTGCCATTGAGCAATAGCGGCCGCGCCGATGTCATCAATGCGATGACTCGCGAAAACCTGCAACAGTTTTATCGCGATCGTTTCACCCCCGCGCAAGCGACATTAATTGCGGCGGGCGATCTCGACATCAACAGCTTTAAAACACTGGCGCAAAAACATTTTGGCGCGTGGAAAAATGCCGACGCAAAAATTGCGGCGCCAATTCCTACCGCAAATCCAATAGCCAACAATGCCGCATTATTTTTTATCGATTTACCCGGCGGTGCGCAGGCGACGATCAGCGCCGCAACAGTGTTGCCACCGGCCCAGCAACTCGATATGCACGCGTTGAATTTGGCGAACGCGGCACTCGGCGGTTTGTTCACCTCGCGCATCAATATGAATTTGCGCGAAGACAAACATTGGAGTTACGGCACGCGCAGTAGCGTTATCGAAAGTCGCGGCCCGCAATTGTGGATCGCCACCGGCGGTGTGCAGATCGATAAAACCGGACCGTCGCTCATTGAATTGCGCCGCGAATGGCAGGAGTTTTCCAACAGCAAACTAATCACTAATGACGAATTAGAAAAAGTGCGCGAGCAACAAGTACGACAATTACCCGGCGCTTACGAAACCAATAGTGCGTTGTTGCAGGCGACGGCAAAAAATCTGCGGTTGCAACGCGGCGACAATTATCTGCGCGACGACAGCAAAAACTTGAGCGCTCTCACGCTCGCTGCCGTGCAACAGCAAAGCAAAGTATTAAAAACCGATGCGGTATTTTTAATTATCGGCGATAAACAAAAAATTCTGCCGCAATTGCGCGCGCTCAATTGGGGCCCGGTGATTGAACTCGATCGCGATGGCACTGCAATCGATGCAAAAAAATAGCCGTCTATTTGCCGGTTAGTAAACATCTTGCGGCTGTCGGTGCCGTCATTGTCATGCACAATGACGGCACGTACTCGCCAGTGCAGGACAACTGATAATGACAACCGCCATTCACGCCGCGCCCATTGCCATCGCCGAGGAACAACTCGACGATTTAAAACGTCGACTCGACAATGTGCGCTGGCCCTCGCGCGAAACTGCGCAGGATTGGTCGCAGGGCGTTCCGCTCGCTTATGTGCAGGAGCTCTGCGAATACTGGCGCCATCGTTACGACTGGCGTCGCTGGGAGAAAAAGCTCAACAGTTTTTCGCCGCAGAAAACGGTTATCGACGGTCTCGGCATTCAATTTCTGCATGTGCGTTCGCCGCATGCCAACGCATTGCCGATGGTGATGACGCACGGCTGGCCCGGCTCGTTGACCGAGTTTCATAAAGTGATCGAGCCGCTGACGAATCCAACAGCATTTGGCGGCAATGCCGAAGATGCATTTCATGTGGTGTGTCCGTCGCTGCCGGGTTATGGATTTTCCGATAAGCCGACGCAGCCCGGTTGGGGGCTCGAAAAAATCGCACAGGCTTGGAATGAATTGATGCCGCGGCTCGGCTACGATCGCTATGTCGCGCAAGGCGGCGATTGGGGTTCGGCGGTGGTCCATCATTTGGCGTTGAGTCACACCGATCATTGTTTTGCCGCGCACGTGAATATGCCGTTGGCGATGCCAGACCCGGACACGATGAACGATTTAACTACGTTCGAGAAATCCGCGCTGGCGGGTCTCGATTGGTATCAAACGCTCGACTCGGGATATTCGAAACAACAGAGCACGCGCCCGCAAACACTCGCGTATGCACTGGCTGATTCGCCGGTCGGACAATTGACGTGGATTCTCGAAAAATTCTGGGCGTGGACCGATTGCGGTGAGGGCGCCGAGCGGCACCCGGAAAAAGCGCTGACCAAAGATGAAATGCTCGACAACATAACTACGTATTGGCTGACTAATTCGAGCGGCTCATCGGCGCAATTGTATTGGGAAAGTTTCAGTAATCAGAAACGGCTGCCGATCACCACGCCGATGGGCATCAGTAATTTTCCGCGCGAAATTTTTCGCTCGTCGCGGCGCTGGGCGGAAAAGCGCTATTTGAATTTGATTCACTACAACGAAGTGGCACGCGGTGGCCATTTTGCGGCGTTCGAACAACCGGAATTATTTGTCGACGAAGTTCGCGTCTGTTTCAAACACGTGCGTTAATTAATTAATTTTCAACATTCAGCGCAACGTTTTGTACCGAGTTCAAACAAACTGAGGTGAAGCGCCATGGCCACACTGCCCACTTACTATATTTCACACGGCGGTGGACCATGGCCCTATATGCCGGAATTTCGCCAGGGCGCGATGCATAAACTCGACTTATCGCTGCAGGATATTCCGCGACAAATCGGCGTAAAACCGAAAGCGGTTTTAATTATTTCCGGCCATTGGGAAGAACCGGAATTCACGCTAATGTCCGGCGCACAACCGCCCATGCTGTACGATTATTACGGCTTCCCCGAACACACTTATCACGTCAAATATTCCGCACCCGGCGCACCGCAACTCGCGCATGACATCGCGCAATTAATTACCGATAACGGTTTAATTGCACAACTCGACGATCAACGCGGTTTCGATCACGGTGTGTTTGCGCCACTCGCGGCGATTTATCCAAACGCGGAAATTCCCGTCGTGCAATTATCGCTAAAAGCGGGACTCGATCCCGCGCAACATATTGCCGTTGGCCGCGCATTGGCGCCGCTGCGCGACGATGGCGTGTTGATTCTGGGCAGCGGCTCGAGTTATCACAATATGCACCGGATGGGTCCGCAGGCGATGCCTGAAACGGAAATTTTCGATAACTGGTTGCAGCAAACTTTGGTGAACAGCGAACCCGCTGCGCGCCTGGAAAAACTTCTCGATTGGCGCCACGCACCAGCTGGACTGGCGGCGCATCCTCGCGAAGAACATTTGTTGCCGCTGATGGTTGCGGTCGGTGCCGCCATCGACGAACCGGGTAGTTGTATTTATCGCGAGGCGGGTGTGTTTGGCGGCGTAATTATTTCGAGTTTTCGCTTTGGTGCAGCAGCGTAATTAATTTACGTTCAAAAAAATCATCGAAATTTAACAATAAAAAAAGCGCCGCAGCAAACTGTGGCGCTTTTTTATTGCCGGTTTTATCCGGGCTTTTTTGACACACTATTCGCGAATTATCTGCCGTCGTGAATGCGCGCTTCGAGCTCAGTCAAACCGACATGACGCACGTCTTGGCCTTTGACCAAATACACAACATGCTCGGCAATATTGCGCGCGTGGTCGCCGACGCGTTCGAGCGAACGCAGGCTCCACATAATATTCAGCACGGCGGAAATACTGCGCGCGTCCTCCATCATGTACGTAACCAATGTGCGCATCGCGGTGGCGTATTCGAGATCAACCGCTTTATCTTCCTGCGCAACACGCAATGCTTGCTCGACATCGAGACGTGCGAAACAATCGAGCGAATCGCGCACCATCATGCAGACGTGATTGCCGAGATGGCGAATCTCCACCACGCAGCGCGGCATTTCGCCGTGATCGATTAAACGAATCGCGTGCTCGGCAATTTTGGTAGCTTCATCGCCCATGCGCTCTAAATCGTGCAGCGCGCGCGTGATCGCAAGCACCAGCCGCAAATCGCTAGCGGCGGGATGGCGCCGGGCGAGAATCAATGCGCACTCTTCATCGATGGCGACTTCCATGTTGTTGATGCGCATGTCGCCTTTCAACACGCTTTCGGCCAAGCCGCCGTCGGAATTCATAACGGCATTTACCGAATCGGCAACCTGGCGCTCGACCAAGCCACCCATTTCCAACATGCGCGTTTTAACATCGTCCAACTCGGCATTGAACTGCGCGGAAATATGATGCGAGTGGAGATCCTTGTCGACCATGGTCGTTTTACCTCAATAGAAATGCGGCGTTATCGGGTGGAATAAACGCCCTTTTTAACCGTAGCGTCCGGTGATGTAATCCTCGGTCTGGCGTTGCACCGGGTTCGTGAACAAGCGATCGGTACTGTCGAATTCGATCAATTTGCCCATGTACATGAAAGCAGTATAGTCAGAAACCCGCGCCGCCTGCTGCATGTTGTGGGTCACGATTATCAGCGTGTATTTCGATTTGAGTTCGTAAATCAGTTCTTCGATTTTCAGCGTGGAAATCGGATCCAGCGCCGAAGCCGGCTCATCGAGCAATACGACTTCGGGTTCCACCGCGATGGTGCGCGCGATGACCAAGCGCTGTTGCTGACCACCGGACATGCCGAGCGCGTTGTCGTGCAAACGGTCTTTCACTTCATCCCACAGCGCGGCGGAGCGCAACGAGCGCTCGACCACTTCGTCGAGAATACGTTTTTTATTCACGCCTTGAATGCGCAAACCGTACGCGACATTTTCGTAAATCGTTTTCGGAAACGGATTCGGTTTTTGAAACACCATGCCGACGCGACGCCGCAACGAAGCTACATCGACCGCGCGATCATAGATATTGGCGTTATCGAGCAGAATGCTGCCGTCGATACGGCAGTCGTCGACCAGATCGTTCATGCGATTGAAGCAGCGCAGCAACGTCGATTTACCGCAACCGCTGGGGCCGATAAACGCGGTGACGCGCTGCCGCGGAATTTCCATGCAGACGTTGTATAGCGCTTGCTTTTGGCCGTAGAACAAATCCAAATTTTGCACGGACAGGCACATTTGCTCAGCGTCGAGCGAGCGATGTGTTTGCGCACGGCCAAGTTGCGCAATATTGATCGCGTGCGATTTTACGGGAGGAGCGTCTGACATAAATAGATCCTGCGAAACTTACATTTCGAGCGCGCGGTATTTTTCGCGCAGATGATTACGCAATGCCACCGCGCTGAAATTCAGCAGCGCGATGATAATGACCAGCAGCAGCGCGGTCGCATAAACCAGCGGTCGCGCGGCTTCGACGTTGGGGCTTTGGAACCCGACATCGTAAATATGAAAACCCAAATGCATGAATTTTCGATCCAGATGGACGAACGGGAAATTGCCATCGACCGGCAACGCTGGCGCCAGCTTAACCACGCCGACCAACATCAATGGCGCAACTTCACCGGCCGCTCGTGCCACCGCGAGAATTAATCCCGTCATCATCGCCGGGCTCGCCATCGGCAACACCACGCGCCACAAAGTCTCTGCTTTAGTCGCACCGAGCGCGAGACTACCTTCGCGCAACGAGCGCGGAATGCGCGACAGCCCCTCTTCGGTAGCCACAATCACCACCGGCAATGTCAGCAACGCCAATGTCAGCGACGCCCATAAAAGACCGGGTGTGCCGAACGTCGGCGCCGGCAACGCCGCCGCAAAAAAAGCGTGATCGATATTGGCGCCGAGAAAATACACAAAAAAACCGAGACCAAACATGCCGTAAACGATCGACGGCACACCGGCCAAATTATTCACTGCGATACGCACGATGCGCGTCACCAAGCCTTGCTTCGCGTATTCGCGCAGATACACCGCAGCGATCACACCGAATGGCGTGACGATGATCGACATAATCATCACCATCGCTACAGTGCCGAAAATTGCCGGAAAAATACCGCCTTCGGTATTGGCTTCGCGCGGCTCGGCAGTTAAAAATTCCCACAACTTGGCAAAGTAAAAATGAATTTTCTGAAACACGTTCATCGCGTTCGGACGATACGCATGTACTATTTTCGCCAGCGGTATTTCCACCGAGCGACCATCGGCGGTTTCCGCGACCAAACTGTCGCGACCAGCTTGCTGATATAAATTCTCCAGGTTGCTCTGCAAGCCTTTGTATTTTTCTTGCAGTCCCATACGCTCAGATTCAAAACGCTCTTGCTTGACGGCGATTTGCGTATCTGTGAGCGACGCTTTATTCAGTTCTAATTTGCGTGCATCGAGCCGCAATTGATCGAGCTTGTAATTGATAGTGCCAATTTCTTTTTTCTCGATGGTAGCAATCGCATCGTGCAGTTTTGATGCGCTTTCCAACTGCTTTTGCAGCGTCTGCCATACCGTGCCATCGTCCGTTTTGCTGTCAGCAATGACGGCGCCGTTTTGTTTTATCTGGCGCAGATAGCCGTAAAAATTTCCCCACTCGCGCCGCTCCAGCACCATTGCATCGACCGGTTGCTGCGTGTCGCTAAGCCACGGATGCAATACCCAGCTGAAATCGTGGCCGAGCAAATCGCGGTTGCCAAGCTTTAATAAATCGCGACGTACGAAAGGCGTTTTGATATCGATCTGCATACCGGAAGCCTGCAACTGCTCAATTGCCACCGATTCCGATTCAACCAGTTCGGCCAGCAGATGTTGCGGCTCGACACCCTGCTGCGAGTATTTAAATTGATAGACGGTGCCCGGCCAAAAATGCCCGAGACCGCGCGTTGCCAATAACAGCAATAGCCCGACCACGGCGATGGTACTGATAGTGACAGCCGCTGCATTGAACCAAATAAAGGGTTCGCCGCTCTTGACCCACTCGCGCAGTGATAAACGGCTTTGTTGTGCCAACGCCATTGAAAGCCAACCTCGATAACTGTTTTGAAAATTCAGGGCCGAATGATTAAGTTAACTGCTGAGTTTTTATTTAATCATCGATGCATCAAATAACGCTGTAGCGACGGCGCAAACGCTGCCGAATGGCTTCCGCCACGGTATTCAATACGAACGTAAACAAGAACAGTACGAATGCCGCCAAAAACAATACGCGGTAGTGCGTGCTGTTAACGGCGGTCTCGCCGATTTCCACCGCAATGTTTGCCGATAGCGTGCGCATGCCTTCGAAAATATTCGCGTCCATGATCGGCGTATTTCCCGCCGCCATTAATACGATCATGGTTTCGCCAACCGCGCGGCCAAGACCGATCATCAGCGCGGAGAAAATACCGGGTGATGCGGTCGGCAATACTACGCCGACTAACGTTTGCCACGGCGTCGCACCCAACGCCAGCGAGCCATAACTCAAATGCTTGGGAACCGAGAAAATCGCATCCTCCGCGATCGAGAAAATATTCGGGATCACCGCAAAACCCATCGCAATACCGACAATTAAGGCGTTGCGCTGGGAATAATCCAAATCCCATTCGCGGCGCATCCAACTGCGTAAATCCCCGCCAAAAAGCGCATGCTCGACCGGCGCGCTCAACGCAAAACACGCGTATGTAACCAGCAGAACTAACGGCACCAACACCAATGGCTGCCAGCCTTCGGGAATCCATTTACGCCATGCAAAGGGAATTTGATTCCATAGCAGCGCAAATAACAGTACCGAAATCGGCATAAATATGAGCACGAAAAATATGCCCGGTAAATTGTGTTCAACCACCGGCGCCAACCATAGGCCGGCGAGAAAACCGAGAATGACCGTGGGCAGCGCGGCCATCAATTCGATCAGCGGTTTAATTTTGCGGCGCAACACCGGCGACATGAAATACGCGGTAAATAACGCGCCACAAATCGACAACGGCGCAGCGACAGCCATCGCGTACAGCGCGGCTTTCAAAGTGCCGAACGCCAGCGGCATCAAACTGTATTTCGCTTCGAAATCCGAATTAGACGACGACGACTGCCAGACATAATCAGGTTGTGGATAGTTCTCGTACCAGACCTTGTCCCACAGCGCCGACCACGACACTTCCGGGTGATCGTTGGCGACGGACCAGAAATGCAGCTCGCCGCTACCATCTTCGTAAATCAATCCATTCGCGCGTGGACTGAACGCCAGCGAGCGCACCGGCGCTTCGCCGGTCGGTACGCTCAACATGCGGCGCTGCGAGGTGGCGTAATAAATTTGCAGCTGATGCTTTGCATCGACCGTAACGAACCCCTTGCGCCGATGCTCGACCGCGAGTTGCGTTACGGCGGTGCCGCTGTCGCTAAAACTGCGAATGCGCGTGAGTTGCGGCGCGGAATCAGGTTTGCGCACCATGAACCACTGACTGAGTTCGCCGTGATCGCTGGCGACCATGATCGAAATACCACCGAGCAAAAAGCGCGCATCGGTCAATTCGCCGCTCGCAAAAAAACGACCGCTATCGACCACATTGCTCGCGAGCAAGTCGATGACACGGTAATTGCCGTCCGCCGCCAGTGCGTACAGCCATTTTTGATCGGGCGAAATCAGCAAATGCGCCGGCCGAATATCGACATCGGGCACGTGCAATGTCACTTCTTCCGTGGTGGTATCGCCGCTGAGAAAGTCTTCGTGTTTTTCCCATTTGCGCGCGACCAGTTTGCCACCTTCAGTCGCGCCAATGACCAGCAAACCAGCATCGCTGCTGCGTGCCGCAATTGCCAACAATGCTTCGGGGGTATCCAGCGACAACGCTTGCTCGCCGTACGGATAGACCACGCTCGGTACGATTTCGCGGGCACCGTTATCACCGTAATGCGCGGTGTAATCGTGGCGCAACAGCAGCGCCGAACCGTTGCTCAAACCGAGCGCAATAATTTGGCTTTGTTCGGATTCCAGCGCAAAGCTGCTGATTTTGACGTCGGCGGGAATGGGCGCGGCGACGGTTTGAATCGGCTCGCCGGAGCCTGTGTGGAAGAACACCATTTTGCCGCTGTCGTCGAGACGCATGGCAATTTCATTCTGCTCTTCGACTGCAAGCAGCAGCGGCGCGCCGACATCGCCGAGTTTGGTTATCGGATAGCTGGCAACTTGCTCGGCGGATGCCGAGCGAAACAGCGGCAGAATCTCGTAAAACAGATAAAAGAAAATCAGCAGAATCGCGAATAGAACGCTCATCCCGCCTGCGGTAATAGTGATTGCGGCGAGGCGATCTTTAACTTTGCGAATCCAATGGCGACGGCCATTGCTGAGCAAACGTGTGATTTCGGCCGGGCTGGCAGCTGACGGTGAAGACATGGTGATTTCTTTCATGGTCGCATTTTAGGGGCGCATTATGACAGTTATGTTACGGTTTCATGTAGCCCGCTGATCTTCCCAACTCACCAGCCAGACGAAAAAAAGCCGCGATTACCAAGCAATCGCGGCTTTGAATTCCCGAGATCAGGAATCGACGATAATTAGTCCAGCAGTTTCAACGCGGTATCGACCGCTTTTTTCGGCAGCGGAATAAATCCGTCCTTAATAACAACTTCTTGGCCGGTTTTGCTCAACACCATCTTCAGGAATTCTTTTTCCAGCGGTTGCAGCGGTTTGTTCGGTGCTTTGTTGATGTAGACATAGAGATAGCGCGACAGCGGATAGCTGCCAGCGATCGCATTTTCCGGCGTTGGCTCGACAAACTCAGCGCCCGACTTAGCCAAAGGCACTGCGCGCACGCTAGCGGTCACGTAACCCATGCCGGAATAACCGATGGCATTGATCGTGGTCGATACCGATTGCACCACTGACGCGGAGCCGGGCTGCTCGTTGACGGTATTTTTGAAATCGCCTTTGCACAGCGCGTGTTCTTTGAAATAGCCGTAAGTGCCGGATACCGAGTTGCGGCCGAACAATTGCAGCTCGCGCGTCGCCCAGGCGCCGGTCAGTCCGGCTTGGCCCCAGTTATCGATACCGCTATTCGCGCCGCAGGTGCGATTGCTCGAAAAAATCGCATCGACTTGCTGCATGGTCAGCCCTTTGATCGGGTTGTCCTTGTGCACAAACACCGCCAACGCGTCGATGGCGACAGGAATAGCGGTGGGCTTGTAGCCAAATTTTTTCTCGAACGCGCCGGTTTCTTCGTCCTTCATTTTGCGGCTCATCGGACCGATATTGGCTGTGCCTTCGGTGAGTGCGGGTGGCGCGGTGGAAGAGCCCGCTGCCTGAATCTGAATATTGACGTTCGGATATTGGCGCTTGTATTCCTCGGCCCACATCGTCATTAAATTAGCCAATGTGTCGGAACCGACGCTGGACAAATTGCCGGCGACACCCGTGGATTTGGTGTATGCGGGAATAGTCGGGTCGACTTCGTTTTTTGCGTGTGCGAGCGCTGCGGCACTGATCGCCGCCACCAGTGTGGCACCGCGCAGAAGGGTATTCATATTCATCCGAATCTCCTGATAGGGCTTGGATTATTTAACTGTTGTTGTTTTCGTAGTGGGTTCTGACTGTGCGCACTGTAAGCCGCGATTGTGACAGTTAGATGACCGTTGAACGACAACTGGAAAGAGAGTTAACGCTGCGCGACCAATGGCTCGCGGGCGGTCCGGGCCAGCGGAAAAACACAACTGAAGCAGCTGCCCTCGCCGGCTTTGGAGGTAATGCTGAGTCGCGCCTGATGTCGGATCAACACGTGCTTAACGATGGCGAGACCCAAGCCCGTGCCACCGGTATCCATGGAGCGGCTTTTGTCGACGCGATAAAAGCGCTCGGTCAAGCGCGGGATATGTTCCGAATCGATACCGATGCCATTGTCCTGCACTTGCAAATAAGCGTGCTCGCCATCCGCGTACCAGCGCAGCGCTATTTTGCCGCCGGCTTCAGTGTAGCGCGTCGCGTTGAAAATGATGTTGGCAAAGGCGCTGTGCAACTCTTCGCGTTGGCCGATCAGTGCCAGCGAGTCGTCGCTCTCGATGGTGATTTCACGCGAGCCGCCACACGACGCCAGCGCTTCTTCGCGAATAATTTCGAGCAGCGGCCGAACCGCCAGCGCATCGTGCTGATTGGCTTGCGGCAGTGTCTCCAGCCGCGATAACAGCAGCAAATCGTTGATCAACGTTTGCATGCGCCGCGACTGAATCAACATCTGATCGAGCGCGCGCGCCCAGCGCGGATTGGTATCGCCGACCTTTCCCGAAGAAAAGGAGTCGGCAAAGGTTTCGAGATAACCGTTGATCACCGTCAGTGGCGTGCGCAATTCGTGCGAAACATTCGCGACGAAATCTTTGCGCATCTGCTCGAGCTTGAAAGTCTGCGTAATATCGCGGAAAAACAATAAGCGGCTGCGCTTGCCAAAAAACGTGATGTGAATTTGCAAATACATGCCGCTGCGATACGGCGAGGACATCTCCAGCGGTTTGCTGTATTCCTCGGACTCGAAATAGGCGATAAATTCCGGCGCGCGCACCAGGTTCAAAATCTGCTGGCTGGTATCTTCGGGAAAGCGCAAACCCAGCAACGTCTGCGCCGCGTGATTGCTCCACTCGATATTATTTTCGGCATCGATCATCACTGCGCCGTAGGGCAGCGAGGTAAACGATTCACGCAGATAACTGATCAATGCGCGCAGGCGCACGCGCTCGCGGCGATCTTTTTGCTGCATGCGATAAAGATGGTCCATCACCTCGCCCCACAGGCCACTGGCCTCCGGCGGTTCGATCGCGGAGCGATGGGTCAGCCACTGCTGCAATTGATGTAATCGATAAATCGCGCGCGCGGCGAATGCCGTCGCGGCAAATGCCAGCGCCCACGGAATTAAATTCAGCAACCAGCCGACAACCAATGCTGCGCCGAGCCACAACAGCAAGCGATACAGCTCTGACTTCCAATTATTGGTCAGCATGCGTTCTCATAAGTAGCGCTCCGCTCAATTTCTCGGAGCCAACGGATCGGACAATTATTGCGGCGTGCGACGTGTTGATTCGCTTTGCATTGTAGGTCAAACGCGCCCGCGCATATTAATCGGGCATTGGTAACAGCGGAATAGCTCAAGCCACATTGGCGCCGGTGGTGGAGAAACGGTAACCGGTGCCCCGCACGGTCTGAATCAACGTGCCGTAATCGATGTGATCGGTTTGCAGCGCTTTGCGCAGCCGACGAATGTGCACATCGACCGTGCGCTCCTCGACATACACATTGCCGCCCCAAACGTGATCGAGCAGTTGTCCGCGCGAATAGGCGCGCTCGCGATGCGTCATAAAAAACTTAAGCAATTTAAATTCAGTCGGGCCCATATCGACCGGCTTCTGCTGAATAAATACGCGGTGACTGGCGGGATCGAGCGTTAAGCCTTCGACGTCAATCGCGCTTTCATCTTCCAATTGCCCGGCACGGCGCAAAACCGCTTTGATGCGCGCGATCAATTCGCGCGGCGCGAATGGCTTGGTGATGTAATCGTCGGCGCCGACATCGAGGCCCTGAATTTTATTGTCCTCTTCGCCCTTCGCCGTGAGCATGATGACCGGAACATCCTTGGTCAGCTCATCGCGCTTCAAACGCCGCAATAATTCGATACCGCTGGCGCCCGGCAACATCCAATCGAGCAATACCAAATCGGGTTTGTGATCGACGATATGCGCGTGCGCTTCTTGCGCGCTGCCCGCCTCCATACAGTCGATATCGGACATTTCCAGCGCCACGCGGATCATTTCGCGAATGGCTGATTCATCATCGACAATCAATACACATTTGTTTTCCATATTCCGTCTGCTTTCTCCGCTGGAGCGTGAACGACTATTACAAATTGACGGCTATTAAAGACACGCAATATGAAATAAATATGACAGTTGTGTAAAAGCTCGAAGCGATTAGCTGAATACCACGGTTTTATTGCCGTGCACGATGACGCGATCCTCCAAATGATTGCGCAGCGCGCGCGCCAATACCGCCACCTCGACGTCCTTGCCCAAGCGCACCAAATCCTCAACGCTATGGCGATGGCCGACGCGCATCACGTCCTGCTCGATGATCGGGCCTTCGTCGAGTTCAGTGGTGACGTAATGACTGGTCGCACCGATTAATTTGACGCCGCGGTCGTAGGCTTTCTGATACGGATTGGCGCCGATAAATGACGGCAAAAAACTGTGATGAATATTGATGATGCGACCGGGAAATTGCGCGCACAGATTAGGTGGCACGATCTGCATGTAACGCGCGAGCACCACGGTATCGGCGGTGTGTTGCGCGATTAAACGCTCGACTTCGGCAAACGCCTGCTGCTTTTTTTCAGGGTCTTTCGGCACCGGCACATGATGAAATGGAATGTTGTGCCACTCGACCATACTGCGCAGATTTTCATGATTGGAAATCACACACGGAATATCGCAAAACAATTCATCCGAATGCCAGCGATGCAATAAATCCGCGAGGCAATGCGACGCGTGGCTGGCGAGAATGACGACGCGCTGACGCACGGTCGAATCGCGAATCGTCCAGTTCATCGCGTACTCGTCGGCAATGCGCGAAAACGCGGTGCTGAATTCGCGCAAACCGATTTTCAGCGAATCCGCGCGAATTTCGTTGCGCATGAAAAACCAACCGCTGTCACGATCGGAATGGTAATTGGCTTC
The DNA here is from genome assembly GCA_028293825.1 of Verrucomicrobiaceae bacterium. GTDB lineage: Bacteria > Pseudomonadota > Gammaproteobacteria > Pseudomonadales > CAMLJR01 > CAMLJR01. The sequence goes on along the minus strand of JAQGNY010000012.1, from coordinate 107,463 downwards.
GGTCAACCAGCCGCCGTACTCGGCCACGAAGGCGCTGACACGCGCCACAATGCCGACGCGATCGGGGCAGGAAATCACCAGGCGATATGTATGTTCCATAGGAAAATCAACGGCTAAACGAGGGGTGGATAAAGAGGCGGCCACTATTGCATAAGGCGATTAGCGGTACAACCGCCGCGCCGTCCGCAGTTTTGCAAGTATTGCGGGCGGATTGCTTTATGGCCCATATACCGTGGCAATTAGAGCCTGCGGCTCGTGGTTTTCCCTGAGTCCCAAGCTGCACTAACTACCGTATAATGCCCGCCCAATTCTTACAGCCGTAATCTCTCATGCCGCAGGCACAGCCGCTTTTTTCCTATAGAAAATATTGGGCCGAATGTTTCGGTCCGGCGCCGTTCCTGCCGATGTCGCGAGAGGAAATGGACCAGCTCGGCTGGGATTCATGCGATGTCATCATCGTTACCGGCGATGCTTACGTCGATCATCCAAGCTTTGGCATGGCCGTCATCGGTCGGACTCTCGAAGCACAGGGCTTTCGCGTCGGCATCATCGCGCAGCCGGAGTGGCATTCGAAAGACGCGTTCATGGCGCTGGGCAAACCGAATCTCTATTTTGGTGTCGCCGCCGGCAATATGGATTCGATGATCAACCGCTACACCGCCGATCGCCGGCTGCGTCACGACGATGCGTACACACCGGGCGATGTCGGCGGCAAACGCCCCGATCGCGCCGTTATTGTTTACTCGCAACGCTGCCGCGAAGCCTATAGCGATGTGCCGGTGGTGATTGGCTCGATCGAAGCCAGCCTGCGCCGCATCGCGCATTACGATTACTGGAGCGACAAAGTCCGCCGCTCGATTCTGCTCGATAGCAAAGCCGACATTCTGTTATACGGCAATGCCGAGCGCGCCATCGTCGAAGTCACGCACCGCCTCGCCAATGGCGAACCGATCGAACAAATTCGCGATGTGCGCGGCACCGCGTTCGCGCTGAATGAAATTCCCGGCGGCTGGACCGTTATCGACTCCACCGAATTCGATAAGCCCGGCCCCGTCGATCATCACAAAAATCCGTACGTGATGGTTGAAGAGCCCAGCGTTTGCGCGAGCAAAAAAGAAGAGCAGCCCGCCGCCGACAGCGATGTGCAAGTCGTGCGCATTCTCGATCCGCTCGCGGCACGCAAGGCAAAACTCGACCCGAACAAAACCGTTATTCGTTTACCCAGTTACGACCAAGTTAAAACCGATCCGATTTATTACGCGCACACCGCGCGCGTGCTGCATCTCGAAACCAATCCCGGCAACGCGCGCGCACTCGTGCAACAGCATGGCGATCGCGAAGTCTGGCTGAACCCGCCGCCAATTCCGCTCGAAACCGACGAACTCGATAACGTCTTCGAATTGCCGTATCAACGCGTGCCGCATCCCGTGTATGGCGACGCGAAAATTCCCGCTTACGACATGATTCGGTTCTCAGTAAATATCATGCGTGGCTGTTTTGGTGGCTGTACGTTCTGCTCGATCACCGAGCACGAAGGCCGCATTATTCAAAGCCGCTCGCAAGATTCGATCGTGCGCGAAGTCGAATTGATTCGCGACAAAACGCCGGGATTTACCGGCTCGATTTCCGATCTCGGCGGCCCCACCGCAAATATGTGGCGGCTGAATTGCAAAAGTAAAAAAATCGAACAAAATTGCCGGCGTTTATCGTGTGTTTATCCCGGCATTTGCAAAAGTCTCGACACCGATCAAACACCGCTGATCGATTTATACCGTTCGGTGCGCGAATTGCCCGGCATCAAAAAAGTATTGATTGCATCGGGCCTGCGTTACGACCTCGCGGTGGAAACACCGGCGTATGTAAAAGAATTGGTGACGCATCACGTCGGCGGTTATTTGAAAATCGCGCCGGAGCACACCGAAGGCGGCCCGCTGTCGAAAATGATGAAGCCTGGCATCGGCACCTACGACCGCTTCAAAGCGATGTTCGAAAAATTCTCGAAACAAGCCGGTAAAGAACAATTTTTGATTCCGTATTTTATCGCCGCGCATCCCGGCACCACCGACGACGATATGTTGAATCTCGCGCTGTGGCTGAAAAATAACGGTTTCCGCGCCGATCAAGTGCAGACGTTTTATCCGTCGCCGATGGCCAATGCCACCGCCATGTATTATTCGGAAAAAGATCCGTTGCATCCCGTCAATCGCAGCAGCGAAAAAGTATTCACCGCGAAAGGTTTGCGGCAGCGCCGCTTGCACAAAGCCTTTCTGCGCTATCACGATCCGGAAAACTGGCAACTGCTGCGCGAAACATTACAAAAGATGGGGCGCGCCGATCTAATCGGCTACGGCAAAAAGCAGTTGATTCCGCCGCGTCAGCCGGCAAATTGGCAGTCAAGCAAACCGGGCAAAGCAGAATCGCCGGCACAACCAAACGGTAAACGTTTTTTAACGCAGCACACCGGCTTGCCGCCGCGCGGCGAAACGAAAACTCGCACCGCGCAGCGAAGTGTTAAACGTCGTCCGCGCTAACAATACTTGGGTTTGTTACTCATTATTATTTTTGGTTTATAAAAAAGCAGCACCGCAAATTAACCGACGAATAATTTGCGCGCGGTGGCAATCAGCCAGCCGAAGAAAGACTGGCCCATGCTGTGCCAAATCCAGGTTTGCTCCAAGACTTCACCGGTCGTGATATCGCGCGCAATTAATTTGCCGCGCGTACCGATAGGCACAATTGGTAAAACGTCCGTTTTAACAGCGCCAGCACCTGCGTAAGTTTTTCGATAAGACAGTTGCGTCAATTCGATCTCAAGATTATTGCCGTCTGCCGTTACCACGTTGAACTGACACGGTTTGGAGTTTCCCACCCAAACATCGATCCACTCGATGCGCAGATTGCATTCACCCAATTGCCCCGCCGTGGCTTTTTCTTCGGCGAGTTGCACACCGGGCTTTTTATCGCTATCACCGCTTTCACGCGAGCTTTCCTGTCCGGTTAAATCCCGTGCGGACGATTTATCGATGGATTCATTGGACGACTGATCGCTCGATTGCGCGCGTTTTTTTGCTTGGTGCTTGGATTGTGAATCTGCCATGTTCAATCGCCTAAAAACGATTTATGAAGTCGGCTCACGCCGCACCGATTTCCGCGAGCAAATCCAAATCAACCAATTGCACACGATCCGGCGTGCCTGCATTTATTGCGCGACGAATTGCACGCTGCGATGCACGTTGCACGATATTGCGAATATCGCGCCCCCCCACATCACCAGCCGCATGCGCCAGCTTTTCCGCCATTTGCGCGATATCGAAATCAAGGTTTTTTTGTTTGCGCAAAAACAATTCGAATAAACGCTGGCGTTGCGACTTATCGGGATTCGGAATTTCGATTTCGTCTTCGAAGCGCGAGCGAATCGCCGAATCGATGGCATTCGGAATATTTGTCGCCGCCAATAAAAAAACATGGCGCTCGCTTTTTTTCACACCGTCGAGCTCTTGCAGCAATTGCGTGACAACCTCATTGGTAAATTGATCGGCACCCGCACTGCCGCGTGCCGGCGCAATCGATTCCATTTCATCAATAAATAAAATGCACGGCGCTTTGCCGCGCGCGCGCTCGAACAATTCCTTGGTTTTCTGACCGGACTGGCCGATGTAACCGGCTTTAATATCCGCCGTGGTAGCAGAAATAAACGATAAGCCGCTTTCGTTTGCCATCGTGCGCGCAATCTGTGTTTTGCCGGTTCCGGGCGGGCCGTATAACAAAGCGCCGCGCGGCACCTCAAAACCCTGTTGCTTCAACACTTCAACATGACGCAACGATTCGCAAATCGTTTTTAATTTATCGAGCGTATCTTCGGCGAGAATCAATGCATCCCATTTTGCGTGCTCGTCCACCGATTCAGTATTGGTTTGCGCATTTCGTTTCAGTACGGCGCGCCATAAATCATCGGTAATCACCCCGCCAAACTCTACCGCCAGCGTGCAGACTTCGCGCGCCAGCATCGATAAATTGCGGCCGGAAAATCCTGCTGTCTGTTTGCCGATAAATTCGGGAATTTCAGTTTTGCGTTCGAGTTTTTCCATTTCCAGCTGCAGGATTTTTACTCGTTCGGGCGCTTCCGGCATACCGATTTCAACGGCGGCGCCGAAGCGCGACACAATCGCATCGTCCAATAAATCGCGGCGATTGGTGGCACCGACGACCCACACCTGACCGTCCGATGCCACGCCGTCCCATTCTGCGAGAAATGCCTGCACCAATTCGTCCGATGCCGAATCGGCATTGATCGAGCCGCGCCGTGAAAACACACCTTCGCACTCATCGATAAAAATAACGCAACGACCGCGCGCTCGCGCCTGCTCCCAAATTTTGCGTACGTTCTGCCCGCTTTGACCGACATAACCCGCTTTCAAATCAGGGCCGGACAACGCCATGAAATAACAGCCTGCCGAATCGGCAATGCGTCGCGCGATTTCGGTTTTTCCGGTACCAGGCGGGCCGAATAACAACAGGCCGCGCGGCGCCGCTTTATCGCCATTACTAAACATACGAATCTTGCTGATGATCGATTCTTTAATCGCAGGCGCTAAAATAATCCGCGACCACGCAGCCTGAATTTCCGTTTCCGATACTTGGCGACCGCCCTGCGGCGCTACTTCGGCCAGCAATAAATCGCGCGTGAGTTTTACGTCATCCGGCGAATCGGCCACCATCACCGCGCGCTCCATTGCGCGGCTAATCAAGCTGACCAGATCGCGTCCACTTTTTCGATTTAATCGCTTCGCCAACAATGCCGAAATTTCCTCGACATCCATTGCCGGATCGACTGCACGCTCGGCAATTAAGCGCTTCAACATTTCGCGGCGCGCGTCTTCATCGGGCAACGGAATTTCAATTTTGCTGGTGAAGCGGCTGAGAATGGCGGAGTCGATATCTTCGGGTCGATTAGTGGCGGCGAGCACGAACACCTGACGGTCATCGGTTTTGCGCGCGCCGTCCATTTGCTGCAATAACTCGGTAACAATTTCCTGCGTGAAACTATCACCGCTCGATGAGCCGCGTTTTGCGGCCACTGTTTCTATTTCATCGATAAATAAAACACAGGGTGCGCTGGCGCGCGCTTTGGCAAACACATCGCGCACTCGGTGCGCCGACTGGCCGATATATTCGGCCTTCAAATCCGCCGTCGTTGCCATCATGAATTTCACGCCGCCTTCATTGGCGAAGGTGCGCGCAATATCTGTTTTGCCAGTGCCTGGCGGGCCGAACAATAAAACATTCGGCACGCTGACGCCTTTTTCTTTATAGCGATCGGCCTCGCGCAAAATGCGTGAGACACGCTGCAATTGCTCTTTTATTTCGCCGGGCAATACCAAACGATCCCAGGTTTTGCGCTCGTCCTTCAAACCGGCTTCGGTGCCGCGAACATTCGCGATTGCCTGACGCCAATGCGCATCGGTGGCGAGATTCGGCACCGAATGCAATTTGGTTTCCTTGACGATATCGCGCAGCTCGCGAATCGACGCGCCGCCGGTGCTTTCGACCACCCATTGCGGCGCCATCGCCTGCAACTGATTTTCGTTGCAGGCATTGCGCAAAATCGTTGCGCGCCCTTTTGCATCGGGTGCACCCACTTCGATTTTGGAACTGCCGAAATGTCCGAGAATATTTTGATGCAGCGCCTGATCACTCTGCGCCGACATCACCACCCAAATATTACCGTGCGCGATATCGTGCTCGGACCACGCTTCCAACCATGCCAGCATTGTTTCGCGATTCGCGCCTTCGCCATCGCCGGCACGCGCGAAGATTTGCTCAGAGTAGTCGACATACAACACCACCGACTCTTCGTCGTGTTGCGCCGCCCACAGCTCACGCACTTCTTTTGCTGAAGTCATATCAGCGGCACTGATTTTAACGAATTTGGCGAAAACCGATTCCGCAATTTTTCGCGCGAGAAATTCTTTACCGTTGCCGCGATAACCGTGTAACAAAATGCCGGCCGGCGTGGCGCGATCGCGCAAATTAAATAAATCGATACGACGTAAAAGAAAATCGAAAACCTTGCCATCTACAAATACTGGATTCCAAATTTCTTCCAAGCGCTCGACACTTTTCACCAAGTGCTCGAGGCGCGGAATTTCCTCGCGCTGACGCCGCTCGCGCCAACGCAGTTCGCCGTATTCGCGCAGTGCACTTGCCAACGGCGGAAATTCCTCGCTGTGCGCGACGGCGGTCTCGGTCAAAAGTGCGCTGTAATTATTCATGTATTCATTGCCGGCCTGCGCGTAAATCAGCGCGAGCTGGCCGTTGTTCGCCACGCGATAAGAGGCCATATCGCCGAGCGAAAACAGGACGGTATCAGCACCGGCTTTGACGTCGCTGCCCGTCGGCGTCAGCACGCTTTCCTCGACCAACGATTTTTCCGCAGAGCCATGCACACCGACGCCTTTGTAAACCGCTACGGCGTTTTTAATCTGCCCGACCTGATCAGAATAGGCGTAGTAGAACGACGGCAATTTAAATCCCGCTGCGCCCTTATCCAGCGCAACGCTTCCACCTTTTAGCTGTTGTCGACGTGCGAGAAAAAATGCCGGCAACGCCAACAAAAACACATACACCAAAATAGTCGGTGCGTAGTGGCGCGCATCGATCGAAATAAAGGCGCGTTGAATCAATACCAGCGCTCCGATGATTACTGCGATACGTGGAATAACCGGCAACCGCCAAATACCTTTGAATAGCGGTTTTAAAATCACCGCCTCTAAAATCGCCTTGCCCATTTTCAAATCGCGCTTGCGCAATAAATCCCGCACATCTTTTTGCAACGCAGCGGCGAGTTGGCGTAATTCTTTGCGCAAATTTTCCGGAATTGCCGCGCGCTGCTGCAATGCGATCTGACTTTGGGTCAGTGCGTCCAGCGCATTATTAATCGCAAGCTGATACTTGTATTTTTGTTCGGCGAGCAATTTTTCTTTAAAACTACCGGTAAAAACAGGCGTAGGCGGCGTTTGCACCGATGATATCGGATCCTTTTCTTTGGGCACGTCCTCCTTTGGAATTTCAGCACTGCGCTCAAGCGGTTTAGGCGGCGCGACTTCAGGCGGACGAAACTTCGGTGGCGCGGCGGGAATTTCTCGCTGAATTTTTGCGGGCTTACGTTTGCGGCGCCATAAGAACCAGATCAGCAATGCGATGGGAATGATTGCCGCGAGCCAATAGACGTTATTTCCCGACTCCTGATCGGCTGTTGGTATTGGCGCGGAAGCAGCCGTATTGACGATGGGCTCTACCGCTTTACGTTTTGGCGGCGCAGCCTCAACGACTGCGCGCGTTTGAACCTGAGTGGCGGCAGCAACGCTGGATTGTGGCGCGGCGGCGACCGGTGCCGGGGACTTTTCGACGACAAGCTGCCAATTGTTCGCAGCGCTTGCAGTAGCTTTATAAATCGGCGTGCCGCTGGAATTCAGCGCGCCAACTAAGGTTACTTTTTCCGCCTCTGGACATTCAAACGACAGCGCCGCGCGCAGGCCGCCCAATAATTTTTGTATCAATTCCGTATCTAAAAAATCGTCGGCTTTATTGGCCCACAACACCACGCCAGCATTTTTGCTGCACCAGGCACTGCCATCAGGCACTTTTGCTTCGATGCCTTCGTGAGTAAGCAATGTGCGATCGGCATGCGCGAGCGGTGTCGCGATACAGAGTGATATCCCCGCAATCAAAAAACAAACAATGCGAGAGACAATAAAAAGACGAGCGCGCGACGACATAAAGAATCCCAGACACAATTTTTAAAAATCGCGTCGTGTGCGACGCGTTATTTGAAAGAAGAGTTACGCAGCAACAATTTCCCAGCCATTCGGACCGCGACAAGCTTTCACATCCTGGTTTGCAGTCTGTCCATTTTTTGTTTTCACTTGTTGTGTGACAACACGACACGTTGTGGTCGATGCAACCGGCGTTTGCACAATATTCGCATCAGGAACTGCAGCTTTAGCGGGGTCGGCTTTCGCCACCACCGTCGCAGTGCCCAACGACTTCACCAAGTTGGATGCAACGAAACCGCTACCGGCGCCATTTTGAGAAATCAAATACCAGTTTTGACCTTTCACTTTGCCGACCACGTGAACATCTGCGCCACGCTTTAATTGATCGACGATTTCATAGTCGGCGGCGGGACCGCCACGCACGTTTATATCCGTCAACGCGGCATAATCCTCACCAATCAATTCCAGCGGCGGCAATTGTTTAACTTTATTTTTCAGCACCGGAATTTGGCGCTCTTGTGGTGGCGGCGGCGGTGTTTCCTTCACCACGGTTTTTGCCTGTACGCCGGTTTCGGGATTAGTCCAGGTCTGATTGGTGCCGGTGACAATCGACTTTTGCGTCGACTCCTGTAAGCGCGCCTGATCGCGCTCATCGAGCAAATTGCCAATACGATTGCCGATGAGCCCACCCAGCAATGCACCGAGCACCGCACCTGCCGCTTTATTTTTCGCAACGGAAGCACCAACAGCAGCTCCGGCGACAGCGCCCACCGCCGTGCCGGTATTAGTTTTCGAGCCGCCGCCATTTTGTGCGCAACCCGCAACGACGAAAAACAAGACCAATGAACAAGTAGATTTCGGCAGCCGGGGCATGGGCAAATCCTTCTGAAGTCGGGCGTTATTTTGATAAATGCATGCGCTGCATGGCGCAGATATTTTTTTAAAAAGCGGCGAACCATCATGCCACAAGCTGATTAGATTTCCAGCATGTGGCCTACTACAGAATATTCATCCTTCCCGCCATTAATATTTCCTCGACCTTAATCTTTTCTTACTGGCCAAACTGCCATAAATCACTTAGGCCGAGCGCCCGGCAAACAATGCACGTATTGCGTGGGCGTCATATCAATCGGGCACTTTAAGCTTTCATTTAATTTTGGCGCGTATTTGACAAGAAACTTCGGCAGCTTCGGAATAAAAGAACAGAGAAGATGTTCGCCCGGCTCTGCCAGTTGACCAACTACCGCTTCTTTTTGCCGGCAGAAACCGATCACCGCAGAATTGTCATATTCGGTCGAGGCATTGTGATTGAGCGCATTCAGAACGCAGGAATTCCAGCCGCCGATGTTCGGCTGTTTATAACAATCGCTGGCAAAATTTTGCAGATGCAAACGACAAACCTGATCTTCGAGGCAATCGTAATATTGCTTGGTCGTTTCCTCGGAAGACTCAGCAGCCGCGTCGATAACCTTGCCGCCAAACCCACCGTCTGGCATTAACTTTTTCCACCAGTCGGGAATGTGATCGTCGAGCCAATCTTTACCGTTTTGGATTTTTTGTTCGCCGGCTTGCTCCGCATGGCGAATACCGCTCTGCAAAGCGGAGAGCGCCCAGATAATAAGAAAAATAATAACGATAAGACCGACCAGCCATGCCCGACCTCGCGGCCAACACAGCAATGCAAATACGATAAAACCAAAACCAATAAGCCCAAGCGGGCTATTTATAATTAAATGAAGAACATCCTGCATATGGTCTGGCCCCAAAAACCTTAAATAAGTGTGCGTCTGGTTTATGGCTATGACGATAAATCGCCGCTTACTTTTACACAATGAAAACTGCTCGACGAAGAGTTCACTCACACTTTCCATCTTTGACGTACTCTTAAATATCACTTGTCCGTAGTTGACAGGTTGAACAAGCGCTCCTTACTATTCGCGCACTTGCTGCCGACGGAAACGGGCAGTTCCTGACACCCAACTCGACAAGGAAGTTCGCGAATGAATACATCCATTCTTCGTACCGCGCTTTTCCCCCTTCTGCTTATCTCTGCTGCCACTTCTTTTGCCGATACCGCTTCCGATAGAGCTGAAATGCAAAAAAAGCTCAATCAAGAAACAATGGATAAACCCTTTGCAGTTGAAGATGTGGCAAAAATCGACACCTACATCGCCGACGCGATGAAAAAAAATCTTCAACCCAAAAAAGTTGCCCCCAACGGCTGGCAGTCTGGCTACACCTGCGATTCCTATTATCAGACCTACACCTATAACTACAACGGCTATCGCGACTGCATGTACTACCACCGCTATTACGGCCGCTATTGGTAGGTAGGGCTACGGAATTTACATTTTATTAAGGATATTTTGCTAGGAGCAATCTATGAATAATCCAATCTTTTTTAAATACAAAAAACTTTTCTTTGTTGCTGCAATTATCGCAACGCTCGCCGGTTGCGCAGCTACAGAAACTGCCCTCTCCCATAAAGATCTTGAGGTGCAGGCTCGAACATCAACACCAGTTTTTGTGGACCCCGTATCAAGACCGAAGCGTACGATTTATCTGGATATTAAAAGTGGTGTGATGGAGTTCGATCGACGCAAGTTCAAAGATTTTGTTCGCGAGCAATTTGTTTCTAATGAAGATGGCTATCAAATAATTGATGATCCGGAGAAAGCGCAATTTCAAATGGTTGCATATGTTTTAAATTTGGAAAAAACCAATCCAACAGCCGCAGAAGAAGCATTAAATAAAGGCTATATGGGTGGTGCAATAATTGCCGGAGCAGCAGTGGGAGGCATCGCAAATACCAGCCATCCCGTGAACGGCATTGTGGGAGGTGGAATTCTTGGCGGGGGAGCCGAACTAATTTCTGGAGCTCTCGTTAAAAATGTAACGTACATGCTGGTCTGCGACGTGCAAATTACCGAAAAGGCCAAAGAAGGAGTAATCGTTCGCAAAGACTCCAAAGTAAACGTGAAAAATTCCGATGCCGGATCGAGTCAACAAACGTTGTCTGAAGTTTCTGATCGCAAGGAATATCGAACGCGCATCGTAACTACAGGCAACAAGGCCAATCTAAAACTTGAAGATGCACAAGATCAGATGTTTAAGAAAATGGCCTATGCGATGTCCGGTTTTTTCTAACCGGCACTGCAATAAAAAACGCCGGCAAATGCCGGCGTTTTTTATTGTCAAATTATTTACTGCGGTCGCATATGCGGGAACAGCAACACATCACGGATCGACGGCGAGTCGGTAAATAACATCACCAAACGATCAATGCCAATGCCCTCACCCGCTGTTGGCGGCATACCGTACTCCAGCGCTGTCACGTAATCGGCGTCGTAAAACATCGCCTCATCATCGCCCGCTTCTTTTTCTTTCACCTGCGCATGAAAACGCTCGGCCTGATCTTCGGCGTCATTCAATTCCGAAAAACCGTTCGCAATTTCACGGCCGCCGACGAAAAACTCGAAACGATCAGTGACGAATGAATCCGTATCATTGCGACGCGCCAGCGGCGACACTTCGGTTGGATACTGCGTAATAAATGTGGGCTGTTCGAGGCGATGCTCAACCGTCGCATCGAAAATCTCGATTTGGATTTTGCCCAAGCCCCACGACTCTTTAATGTGAATGTTCAAGCGCTGCGCAATCGCTTTCGCACCGGCAATCGTTTGCAACTCCTCCGCTTTAATATCGGCGTTGTAATGCAGGATCGAATCGAACACGGAAATGCGGCTAAACGCCGCACCGAAATCGAATTGCTTGCCCTGATAATCGAGCAGCGTTTTGCCGAGGATACGCGTAGCCAAATAACGCAGCATATCCTCAGTCAAATCCATCAGATCGTTGTAATCGGCATAGGCCTGATAAAACTCGATCATCGTGAATTCGGGATTGTGTCGTGTCGACAAACCTTCGTTGCGGAAATTGCGATTGATTTCGAACACGCGCTCGAAGCCACCAACCACCAACCGCTTCAAATACAGCTCCGGCGAAATACGCAGAAACATCGAGAGATCGAGCGCGTTGTGATATGTCTCGAACGGTTTGGCACTGGCGCCGCCGGGAATCGCCTGCATCATCGGCGTTTCGACTTCGAGAAATTCGCGGTCAGTTAAATAATCGCGAATGCCGTCGATTAATTGCGAACGAATGCGAAACGTGCGACGCACGTCCTCATTCATAATTAAATCGACGTAGCGCTGACGATAACGAATTTCCTGATCTTGCAGACCGTGATATTTATCCGGCAGCGGCCGCAGCGATTTGGTCAGCAGTTCCGCATCGTCGAGATAAACGTAAAGATCGCCTTTACCGGATTTATGCACTGGCCCTTCGGCGCCAATAATATCGCCGATATCCCAGGTTTTAATTTCATTCAATTTTTCTTCAGGTAATTGTTTTTTGTCGACATACGCCTGAATGCGCCCGCTCATATCTTGCAACACGAGGAACGGACCGCGCATCGCCATGATCCGACCGGCGATTTTTGCTTTGCGATTTAGCGCTTCGAGCTCTTCTTTCGATTTATCGCCGAGTTCTTTCTGCAAACCTTCTGCATAACTATCGCGGCGAAACGCATTCGGGAATGCATTGCGCTGCTGACGAATTGTATTCAGCTTCGCGCGGCGTTCAGCGATGAGTTTGTTTTCGTCCTGCGCGATGGGATTCTGTTCGTCAGTCATGGGTTATAGACCTTGTGTTCTTTGTTTAATTTAAAGGACGTGTTTAAAGACCCTGCTTCAGGGAAGCAACGATAAATTGATCGAGAGAGCCATCGAGCACGGCTTGGCAATTGCTGGTCTGCACATTGGTGCGCAAATCTTTTACGCGCGAATCGTCGAGTACGTACGAGCGAATCTGACTGCCCCAGCCGATATCGGATTTGGTGTCTTCCATCGCCTGCGCCGCTGAGTTGCGTTTCTGCATTTCCAGTTCGTACAACTTCGCACGCAACATTTTCCATGCGCGATCACGGTTTTTATGCTGACTGCGCTCGGCTTGGCACTGCACCACCGTATTGGTTGGAATGTGCGTAAGGCGAACCGCCGAATCGGTTTTGTTGATGTGCTGACCGCCGGCACCACTGGCGCGGTAAGTATCGGTGCGCACCTCGGAGGGATTGATATCGATGTCGATGTCATCGTCGATCTCTGGCGAGACAAATACCGCGGAGAACGATGTGTGGCGGCGATTGCCGGAATCGAATGGCGATTTGCGCACTAATCGATGCACACCGATTTCGGTGCGCAACCAACCGAACGCGTATTCACCCTGCACATAAATGGTCGCGCCTTTGATGCCGGCAACTTCGCCGTCGGAAACCTCGACCAATTCAGCTTTGAAGCCTTTGTCTTCGCACCAGCGCAAATACATACGCAACAACATGCTGGCCCAATCCTGCGCTTCGGTGCCGCCGGAACCGGATTGAATATCGAGGTAAGCGCTATTCGCGTCCATTTCACCGGAAAACATCCGGCGAAATTCGAGTTGATCGAGCTGCTCGCCGAGTTTGTCGAGATCGGCAGCAACAGCGTTAACGGTATCTTCGTCGTCTTCGATGGCTGCCATTTCGAGCAGCTCGCTCGCATCGGCCAAACCGCTATCCATCAACTCGATGGTATTCACGACCGTCTCAAGCGCAGCGCGCTCTTTACCTAAATCTTGCGCACGCTGCGGATTATCCCAAATGCTCGGCTCGCCCAGCTCCAGCTCAACTTCGTTCAGCCGATCCTTTTTGTTGGCGTAGTCAAAGATACCCCCTGAGCACGTCGGTGCGCTCGGCGTAGTCTTTGATGGCATTTTTGAGAGGATTGATTTCAAGCATTATAAAAACCGCGGGAGTTGACTTCGACAAGGCCGGCGATTTTACCCTATGCACCGTGCGCACGGAACCCGCGCCGGCGAAGCGAGTGGCCGAATCAAGCGGGTTCTAAATATTCCACCAACAATTGCACCGTCTGCTGACCGCGCCATTCGTTGATATCAAGTCGATACGCGAGCCGCACTTTAGTCGTTGCCGGATCGGGCCAGCGACGATTGTCGATGTTAAATGCAATCGCATCGAACTGTTGTTTGGGCGCACTGGCGTGTGCGACAACCAATTTCAGGTGTTTCTCGCCGACCAGGCGCTGTTGCACGACGACAAATTCACCGTCGAATAATGGCTCCGGAAAATGCTGCCCCCACGGCCCGCCATCGCGCAATGCCTGCGCCAGATCGAGTGTCATATGCGCGGGAATTAATTCACCGTCGCTGAGTAGCACCGCCGTCAAATCGTCCGCACACAATTGCGCGCGCACCTCGACATCGAATGCAGCGGAAAACGCCGCGAAATTTTCGCGCGCCAAACTCAATCCAGCCGCCATCGCGTGGCCGCCGAATTTACTGAGCAGGCCCGGATGTTTCGCGGCGACCGCATCGAGCGCATCGCGAATATGCAAACCGGGTATCGAGCGCGCGGAGCCTTTAATCGTGGCGCTGCCATTCGATTCGGCGAGCGGATCGGCGTCGGCAAATGCAATCGCCGGACGGTGATAACGATCCTTAATGCGCGCCGCGAGAATACCGATTACACCCTGATGCCAATCGGCCTGATACATGCAGACGCCCCACGGCAATGCGTTGGCGTCGCCCAATTGCAGACGCTCGAGCACCGTTAATGCTTCGCGCTGCATGCCCGCTTCGATCGCTTTGCGGTCTTGATTTAATTCATCGAGCTGTTGCGCAATTTCACGCGCGCGATAAGGATCGTCGGTTAGTAAACATTGAATGCCCAGCGTCATATCGTCGAGCCGGCCAGCCGCATTTAACCGCGGACCGATGGCAAAACCTAAATCGCTGGCGACGATGCTGGCCGGATTGCGCTTAGCCACTTCGAGCAACGCTTTAATGCCAGGACGCGCCCGACCAGCGCGAATTCGTCGCAAACCCTGCGCCACCAAAATGCGATTGTTGTGATCGAGCGGCACCACATCGGCGACAGTGCCGAGCGCCACCAAATCGAGAAAATCGCCAAGATTCGGTTCGCTGCGATTTTGTTTTTTAAACCAATCGCGCGCGCGCAACTCACTGCGCAATGCGCTCAGCACATAAAAAATAACGCCGACACCGGCAAGACATTTACTTGGGAATTCGCAGGCAGGTTGATTTGGATTAACGATCGCCGCCGCAGCAGGTAACACAGCGCCCGGCAAATGATGATCGGTAATTAATACGCGAATGCCCGCGCGATTGGCGGCATCGACGCCTTCGATACTCGAAATTCCGTTGTCGACAGTGATAATTAATTCGGGTTTACGCTGCGCGGCCACCGCAACAATTTCCGGCGTAAGTCCGTAGCCGTATTCGAAGCGATTCGGTACGAGAAAATCGATATGCAATGCGCCCATCGCACGCAAAGCCAATACAGACAGCGCGCAACTGGTCGCGCCATCGGCATCGAAATCGCCAACGATAAGAATGTGTTCTTCTTGCTCGATACTTGTTGCGATTAATTTTGCCGCTTCGCGCAAACCTTTGAAATTATCGGGCGTGCTTAGGCGAGGTAATTCATTCGCGAGCTGCTCATCGCTGCTGATTCCGCGCGATAAATAAATATTGGCAAGTGCTGGATGAATTGCTGAAGAAAATATAGCTTGGGAATTAATTTGTTCACGGCGACGAATGTGTTTTTGCATTGAATATCGTGCCCAAATTTATCGTACAGAACCCCCCTTTAATCAAAGGGGGGGTAGGGAGATTTCGGCGAGCTAGCAAATCCCCCGCTCGCTATGCTCGCTCGGCAACTGCTCCTGCGTTGCCCTACCTCCTGCTGCCCACTTCGTTAAAGGGGGCCTCCATCAATCAGCGTCGTGCCAATTGAGGGAAAATCAGGCTTTAATATTCGCCACCATAAATTGTTGCACCTTAGCGATATCGTGCGGCAATACGGTGTAACGCTCTTCGCGCTGAAACAAATCCGCCATGTGATGCGGCAGTGGTACTTCTTTCGGATAACCCGCTTGCTTTACCGCATCCGGGAATTTCGCCGGGTGCGCGGTCGCGAGTGTGATCATCGGCGTCGTGGTATTGCGACGGCATTCGCGCGCAGCTTTAACACCAATCGCGGAATGCGGATCGAGCAAATATTCGGCGCTCTCCCACACATCGCTAATCGTCGCTACCGTGGCCGCGTCATCAACCGCATAACTGTCGAACAACGCGCGCGCTTTTTCAAAAGCGGTTTCTTTTAATTTCACATCACCTTTGTTGAAATCGCTCATCAACGTATTGATAGCGGTGCCGTCGCGATCGTAACAATCAAATAACAAGCGTTCGAAATTGCTGGAAATTACGATATCCATGCTCGGCGACAGCGTGTGTTGCAATGGATGTTTGCTGTAGAGATTGCTGCTGACCAAACGATGCAAAATATCGTTGGCATTGGTGGCGATAACCAATTGCTCAATCGGCAATCCCATTTGCTTGGCGAGATAACCTGCGTAAATATCGCCGAAATTACCGGTCGGCACCGAGAACGAAACCGCGCGGTGCGGACCGCCCAACGCCAGTGACGCGTAGAAGTAATAAACGATCTGCGCCATGATGCGCGCCCAGTTGATCGAATTCACAGCGACCAATTGTCGGTCCTGCGGTAAAAATTGTTGCGCACCGAAGCTCGCTTTCACCATCGCCTGACAATCGTCGAAATTACCTTCAATGGCGATGTTGTGAATTTTTTCGCCGAGCACCGTCGTCATTTGGCGGCGCTGTACTTCGGAGACACGACCGTGCGGATGCAGAATAAAAATATCGATGTTCTTGCAGCGCTTGCAGCCTTGAATCGCGGCTGAGCCGGTATCGCCCGAAGTCGCTCCCATGATGACGACTTTGCGTTGATTGCGTTCGAGCACGTAATCGAGCAAACGCCCGAGCATTTGCAGCGCGAAGTCTTTAAACGCCAGCGTTGGGCCCTGATGCAACTCCATCACCCACTCGTTATGACCGAGCTGGACCAATGGTGCGATGGCAGGATGGCGAAAATCGACGTAGGTATCGTCGATAATTTTTTTCAAATCCGCAGCGGGAATACTTTCGGCAACAAACGGCTGAATAATTTTAAATGCTAACTCGGTGTAACTCAGATTCGCCCAACTGGCGATTTCTTCACGCGAATATGTCGGCAATGTTTGCGGCACATACAAGCCGCCATCCGGGGCGAGGCCTGTCAACAAAACCTCTTCAAAATTCAGTGCCGGGGCCTGCCCGCGAGTGCTGATGTATTTCATCGTTTAATACTTCATGGAGGGCGCAATAGCATTGCGCCGCGTGAATTAAACATGGCGCAATGTTATTGCGCCCTACGACTTAACCTGCGAGCGACTCAACGCGGATGCGAACGACAGCGCCGTCTATGCTATCGAGCGCTTCGATCTGTGCAATCGCGGAATCAATCAAACGCTCCTGCGTACGATTGGTGAGAATAATCACCGGCACATGATCTTGATTCGGTGCCGGCTCTTTTTGAATTAGCGCTTCGATACTGATGCCGAGATCCGACAATATTTGCGCGACGCGCGACAGTACGCCAGGTTTATCGTGCGCGGAAATTCGCAGGTAATACGACGACACCACGTCGTCGATCGACAACACCGGCACATCGCTCAACGAATTTTGCTGAAACGCGAGATACGGCACGCGGTGTTTCGGATCGGCATTTAACGTGCGCGCAACATCGACAATATCGGCAATCACCGATGACGCGGTCGGCTCACTGCCGGCCCCGGGTCCGTAATACAACGTCGGCCCCATCGCATCGCCTTTGACCAGCACAGCGTTCATCACGCCATTGACGTTCGCGATCAACCGCTTCTCCGGAATCAGCGTTGGATGCACGCGCAGCTCGATACCTTTTTCCACGCGGCTCGCGATGCCGAGACTTTTAATGCGATAGCCCAGTTGCTCGGCGTATTCGACATCAATCGGCGCGATGCGCGTAATGCCTTCGGTATAGACCTTATCGAATTGCAGCGGAATGCCGAATGCAATCGACGCCAGGATCATTAACTTATGCGATGCATCGATGCCTTCAACATCGAAAGTCGGATCGGCTTCGGCGTAACCGAGTGCTTGGGCTTCTTTCAACACATCGGCGAACGGGCGCTTTTTCTCGCGCATCTCAGTGAGAATAAAATTGCTGGTGCCGTTGATGATGCCGGCCAGCCATTCGATGCGGTTAGCAGCGAGGCCTTCGCGAATCGCCTTAATAACGGGAATTCCGCCGGCGACAGCGGCTTCGAACGCAACACTGACGCCGCGCTTTTCGGCAGCGGCGAAAATCTCGTTGCCATATTGCGCGATCAACGCTTTGTTGGCGGTGACGACGTGCTTGCCATTGTTAATCGCGCGCAACACCAACTCGCGCGCCGTGGTGGTGCCGCCGATCAATTCGACCAGGATTTGAATATTCGGATTTTCGGCAACCGCGAAAACGTCGCGAGTGATGTCGACATCGCCTGTCGGGCAATTTGCGTTATCGCGACGCGCGCCGATCTGCTCGACCACAATCTGACAACCCGCGCGCGCGGCAATCACTTCAGCGTTGCGTTTCAGCACATTGAACGTGCCGCTACCCACTGTGCCCAGGCCACAAATGCCCACTCGTACCGGATTCAAGTCAGTCATTCCATCAGTCGAAAACGAAGCGCGGATTTTATTGCAGCGGCGCTGACATTAAAACCAAAATCAGGCTGCAATGCCGCTAATCGGCGTGGCGCGGAAACAAAAAGAGCGGCCTGAGCCGCTCGTTGCCAACCATTCGTATCACTGAATGCCGAGTGTTTTCGCCAATTCTTCGGGCGGTACGTAACCGGGAATGACTTCGCCTTTGGCCGTCATCAACGTGGGCGTACCCTGCACACCCAGGCGTTCACCCAACTGGAACTGCGCCGCAACCGGATTGTTATCACATAAATTCAACGGTATCTGCTGACCTGTTTTATAGCGCGTCAGCATCGCCGGACGATCTTTAGCGCACCAGGTCGTTACCATTTTTTTGTAATCCTCAGAGCCGAGGCCGGCGCGCGGAAATGCCAAATAGCGCACTTCGATACCCATCGCATTCAGTTGTGGAACGTCTTTGTGGAAGTGCTGGCACCAGCCGCACTCGACATCGGTAAAAACGTTGATCACGCCTTTAGTCGCGACCTTCGGCTTAAACACGATCATGTCTTTCAGCGGTACGCCAGCCAATTGCTTAGCGCGATCTACGTTGCGCCGTTCTTCAGCAAGATTGACGTAACTCTTGCCCTGCACCTGATAGAGATCGCCAAGCACGAAATATTTCGCGTCCGGCGTGACATATACCATCGGACCATTTTCGAATTGCGCGGAATATAGACCGGGAATTTCGCTCGCCGTCACAGTTTGCACTTTGAGATCGGAGCGACTCGCTTCGAGTGCGCGCTTGATAAGCACTTCAGGCTTCTCAGCGGGTTGCTCGGCCGCAAATGCTGCGCCGTACGCAAACGCGCAACCCAATAGAAGCGCCACCCCTTTTTTTAAGCAGTTCATTGCAGACCACACCACGCAAAATTGATTAGTACCGAATTCGAACTCAAGCCTAGCAGGCAGTTCCATACGCCGCGCGCACAATGAGCATTGTTTGGTTAGGTAAGCCGTAAATTGCCCATTACCCAATGCTGATTTAGCAGCATTGGGTAATGGGCAATAGACAAACCGTTCTCAGAGATATCGAAAACGCAGGTAATCAAACCCAACAAAAAAAGGCGACCGAAGTCGCCTTTTTGATCTGCCCAGCGCTATCGCGTCGCCGCGAAGCGCAGCGCTTAGTTCAATTTCTCTTTGATACGCGCTGCTTTACCGCTCAACTCACGCAGGTAATACAGTTTGGCTTGGCGCACATCGCCGCGGCGCACGACAGAGATGCTGTCGATCAACGGGCTATGCGCTTGGAATGTACGCTCGACGCCTACACCGTGCGAAATTTTACGCACGGTGAAAGCGGAGTTTAAACCGCGATTGCGCTTGCCGATGACCACGCCTTCGAACGCCTGGATACGCTCGCGATCACCCTCTTTCACTTTCACCTGAACGACTATGGTATCGCCAGGGTTAAACGGAGGGATTTCCTGCTTCAGCTGCTCAGCTTCCAATTGCGCGATGATTTTGTTGGTCATGACCAAATTCCTCTCAAATATTCAATCAATAGCTTCGCAGCTAATTTAATTTCCAAGCTCGCGAATAAATTCATCGAGCAAACGCTGTTGTTCTTTATCCAGCTCGCGATCCCGCAACATCTCAGGGCGTCGCAGCCAGGTTCGCCCCAGCGCCTGTTTCAAGCGCCAGCGGCGAATCAATTCATGATTGCCACTCAGCAACACTTCCGGTACCCGCTGCCCAGCGTAGTCCTCCGGGCGAGTAAAATGCGGACAATCCAACAGGCCATCCGCAAAAGAATCTTGTACTGCTGATTGCGCGTCGCCTAAAGCACCCGGCAACAACCGTGTAACCGCATCTACCAGCACCATGGCGGCCAATTCGCCACCACTCAACACATAATCGCCAATCGACCACTCTTCATCGATTTCGGACTCGATCACCCGCTCATCGATTCCTTCATAGCGCCCTGCAACCAGAATTATCTGTTCCCGCGCCGCCAGCTCTTCAACCCCGCGTTGGTCTAGCCTGCGACCCTGCGGCGACATATAAAGCACCCGCGCCTGCGGCAGCGAAGCTCGCGCGGCGTGAATCGCATCGCGCAATGGCTCTAGCTTCATCACCATCCCGGGACCACCGCCGTAAGGGCGATCGTCCACAGTGCGATGACGGTCAGTCGTGTAATCCCGAGGATTCCAGCAATTGAGCTGCAACAACCCTTGATCTACAGCGCGACTGGTAATTCCGCAGTCGATTACCGCATCAAACATTTCCGGAAACAGTGTTACGACATCAATCTGCATGCCTACTGTTCCAGCAGTCGAGCTAAAAATCCGGATCCCACGCTACCACTATCGTTTGCGCCGGAAGATCGACCTTCAGCACTACTTGATCCGGCAGGTAGGGAATCAGCCGTTCACGTTGATCGATGCTTTGATCATCGCCTTTAACCACTAATACATCATTAGCGCCGGTTTCCAGCAGGTGGTTCACTTTGCCGAGAATCAAGCGACCACGCTCGGGATCATCGACAACAACTTGCAGACCTTCCAGCTCGCGCCAGTAAAAATCATCTGCGGCCAACTGCGGAAGATCCTCAGCCGGTACCACGATGTCGCAACCGACAAAAGCAGCTGCCTGATCGCGATCATCAACGTCCCGTAACTTAACCACCAAACCTTTACCGTGCTGGCGCCCATCGGCTATTGCCAGCTGCTGCCAAGCGCCTTGCCGAAAAATCTGGCAGCGCTGGTAGCCGAAGAAATTTTCCATAGGGTCGGTGTACGAAAACAACTTCAGCCAACCCTTTACTCCATACACCCCGGTGAGGCGGCCTATGACCACCAGGTCATCAGGCACGGAGTCAGCCGATAAAACTGACATTAAGCGGACTTCTGCGCCTCTTTGATCAGCGACGCGACGCGATCGGAAAGCTGCGCGCCAGTGCCAACCCAGTGATTCAGACGGTCGAAATCAACACGCAGACGCTCTTCGCCACCGCGTGCGATTGGGTTGAAAAAGCCAACGCGCTCGAGATAACGGCCACTGCGGGGGCTACGGCTGTCAGTGACAGTTAAATGATAAAAGGGGCGTTTTTTGGCGCCGCCGCGAGCTAAACGAATCGTTACCATTACTCATTAATCCCAGTTTTTGGCAATGCCGGAAATACCCGTCATTGCGAATTCATGCACCGTAAACCCTGTAACTAGCTTGTGTGGCGGGGCGACGTATTTAAGACGATGGCGCCGCCAGCCAGATACCAGGCCAGAAAGGCGGCGTATTGTAAGGGAAAGCCCTCGGTTTGGAAACTTTATTTGTGGCGAAAAAATCAGCGCCCTGGAAATCCCCGTCCAGCGCCCGCCGCGCCACCCAGGCCACGCATCATATTGGCGAGCCCGCCTTTCTGCGTCATCTTCTTCATCATCTTTTGCATCTGCTTATGCTGCTTGAGCAAACGATTCAAATCCTGAATGTCGGTGCCGGAGCCAACCGTGATACGTCGTTTACGCGATCCATTCAACAACTCGGGATCGCGTCGCTCCGCCGGCGTCATCGACCCGATGATGGCCTCCATACGCGAGAATTGCTTGGTGTCGACTTGCGCCTGCGCCATTTGAGTGAGATTGCCCATGCCCGGCAATTTGTCGAGCATGCTGCTGATGCCGCCCATATTTTTCATCTGCTGCAATTGGTCGCGCAGATCTTCGAGATCGAAGCCTTTGCCCTTCTTGATTTTTTTGGCTAGCTTTTCGGCTTTGTCCTTATCAAGTTTGGTTTCGGCCTCTTCGATCAGCGACAGAATGTCGCCCATGCCGAGAATCCGCGACGCAATACGATCGGGATGGAAGGGGTCGAGCGCTACGGTTTTTTCGCCGACACCGATAAATTTAATCGGCTTGCCGGTGATATGACGCACTGACAATGCGGCGCCGCCACGCGTATCGGCATCGGCCTTGGTCAGAATCACGCCGGTTAACGGCAGTGCATCGCTAAACGATTTGGCAGTATTGGCCGCATCCTGGCCGGTCATCGCGTCGACCACAAACAAGGTTTCGATCGGGTTGACCGCAGCGTGCAGCGCTTTGATTTCATCCATCATGGCGACATCGATATGCAGACGACCCGCGGTATCGATGATCACTACATCGTGAAATTTAATCCGCGCCGCATCGATTGCCGCCTTGGCGATATCCACCGGCCGCTGATCCGCCGAGCTCGGGAAAAAGCTCACGCCGACTTCGTGCGCCAACACTTCAAGCTGCTTGATCGCAGCGGGCCGATAGACGTCGGCACTAACCAGAAGTACGGATTTCTTTTCTTTCTCTTTTAAATAACGCGCGAGTTTCGCCGCCGATGTGGTTTTACCTGCGCCCTGTAAACCCGCGAGCAAAATAACCGCTGGCGGCGCCGTCACGAGATTCAATTTCTCGTTGCGCTCGCCCATCACCCGCTCTAATTCGTCTTTAACAATTTTGACGAACATCTGCCCCGGACTCAGACTTTTGCTGACTTCCTGCCCGACGGCGCGCAGCTTCACCGCCTCCACAAAATCTTTTACTACCGGTAAGGCAACGTCAGCCTCAAGCAATGCCATGCGAACTTCGCGCATCGCCTCTTGCACATTCTCTTCGCTAAGACGCGCTTGCCCGGTGATATGGCGCAGCGTATTGGAAAGGCGTTCGGTAAGATTCTCAAACATAATGAAGAGCCTGGATGAATTGTCTGAAGGGAGTTGCGCGGGCAGTGCGCGCTTGCATTCAAATAAATAAGCTGTTGAAGTATACCGGATTCAATTTTTACGCCCAACTCACAATAATCTTGGAAATCCCATAGCGAGATGATTCACGCTGTCGCCAGTCTCATCGCAGTCGTGTTTTATCTGGCTGCGGCTGCCTATCAAGGCACCTATTTACTCAATCGTCGCCACCCGCATCCGCCGCGAGGGCGCTTCGTCGCGCTCGGCATCATCGCCGTAATCGCTCATGGCGTCAGTGCATTTGGAACAATCTATACCGCACACGGCATCGATCTCGGCATTTATCGGGTGCTGTCGCTGATTTTTTGGTTTATTTGTTTAATCGGCTTATTGGGCAACTGGCGGCGCCCGCTGGAAAGCGCCCTCGCGCTGCTGTTTCCGCTGGCCAGTATTTCGATCGTTATTTCTTTTGCGTTGCACGGCCCTATCACGCCCGAACCAGATATTAGCCCCGGTGTTTTCGGTCATATTATTTTTTCGATTCTTGCCTACAGTGTGTTGTCGCTCTCTGCCTTGCAGGCAATCGTCTTAGCGATACAAGAACGCGAACTCAAACACCGGCATACGCGCGGCATTTTGAACGCGCTACCACCGCTGCAAACTATGGAACAAATTTTGTTCGAGCTGATTTGGATCGGCTTGATCCTGCTAACTCTCTCGATTGCCACCGGCGCCGTATACATCGAAAACCTGTTTGCACAGCACCTTGTGCATAAAACAGTGTTCACAATAATCGCCTGGTGTATTTTCGCGAGCCTATTGTGGGGCCATAAAAAACTCGGCTGGCGCGGACATACAGCGGTGCGCTGGACCCTGATTGGGTTTGTTGCGCTGTTTCTGGCTTACTTCGGCACCAAGCTAGTGCTCGAACTGATCCTGCACCGCACCTAGCACCTGCAGCTGACAACTAAAAACACAACAGACAATCGCGTTTAGCCACGGCTTAACAACGGACAACTAACGTTGGTTGCCTGCTAGCGACTTTTTCGCGAAGATAGCCGCTCGCCGTTCACACAGGATTTACTTTTTTGAACGAGGCCCCTTTAGGACTTCTGTTTCTGCTGCTTATTGCGCTAGTTTTTCTCTCTGCGTTTTTTTCCAGCTCTGAAACCGGCATGATGGCGCTGAATCGCTACCGCTTGAAACATCTTGCGAGCAGCGGTCACAAAGGCGCTAAACGCTCCAGCAAATTGCTCGAACGCCCCGAACGACTCATCAGCGTAGTGTTAATCGGCAACACCCTCGCCAACGTACTCGCCTCCGCACTCGCCACTTTTATCAGTATTCGCATCCTCGGCGATAACGGCATCGCGGTGACGATCGCCAGCTTTTCAATTGCGGTATTTTTGTTGATCTTCGCGGAAATCGCGCCAAAAACCGTCGCAGCACTTTATCCCGAACGTATCGCCTTTCCATTCAGCCGCGCACTCAAACCGCTGCTGCGCTCGATTTATCCGTTGGTGTGGCTGCTCAACACCATCGTCAATAAATTATTAAAATTATTTGGTATCGATCCGGACACCCATCGCGAAGAACCGTTGAGCCAGGAAGAACTGCGCACCATCGTTAACGAAGCCGGCGAAATTATTCCGCAGCGCCACCAAGGCATGCTGCTGAATATTCTCGATCTGGAGCAAATGTCGATCGACGACATTATGGTGCCGCGCAGCGAAGTGGTCGGTCTCGATATCGATGACGACGACGCGACGCTGCTCAAACAATTGAGCGAATGCGAATACACACGCATTCCAATATTTAAAAAAGACATCAACAACATCATCGGCATTTTGCATTTACGTACGGTGATACGTCTGCTAGGAAACAACGGCGAACTAAATCGCCGCGCGTTGATGAAAGAAATCGACGAGCCGTATTTCGTTCCCGAAGGCACACCGCTGCATACGCAATTATTTAATTTTCAGAAACAAAAACGGCGTATGGCAATTGTCGTTGATGAGTACGGCGTGGTGCAGGGGTTAATCGCGCTCGAAGATATTCTCGAAGAAATCGTTGGTGAGTTCACATCCAACCTCACCGATGAATCGGAAGAAATTATCGAACAGAACGATGGCTCATTCCTAATCGATGGCAGCGCCAGCGTTCGCGAAATCAATCGCACGCTCGACTGGAAGCTCGCCACCGATGGCCCGAAAACGTTGAGCGGATTAGTGCTGGAAAATCTTGAAGGCTTTCCGGATGCCGATGTCGGTATCCGTATCGGCGAATACTGTTTTGAAACAATGAATATGCACGGCAACATCGTCAAAAACTTACGCGCATTTCACGACAAAGATTACATTCCGGTGTGATCGATATACGCCGCTTGCAACGAACTAATTACTACGCCTTACTTTTATCGCCACGCTGCTTGGCTAGCATAATTACAGCGCGCCGCGCTGAATCATCAAGCGCTGACCACGCCACAATTTCATCGATATGACGCCAACAACCTAAACAAATTTCGCGATCGTCCAGCTCGCAAATATTAATGCACGGCGATTTGATTTCGCTGTCGCTATTCATCATCGAAATTCAGTGCGCTCACGCAATGCGCGGCGAAACCGCTGCCCGTTCTCGACATAATGTGCCGCGCCCCATTCGAGCCGACCGCGCTGCTCATCAGTGAGTTGGCGAATTACACGCCCGGGCGAGCCGACCACTAATGAGCCATCGGGAATAACCTTGCCTTCGGGAATTAGCGTATTAGCGCCGATCAAACAATATTTTCCGATTTGCGCGCCATCGAGAATGACCGAGTTAATACCAACTAAGGTGAAATCACCGACGCTGCAACCGTGCACCATCGCCATGTGCCCCACCGTCACACCGCGCCCGAGCGTTAACGGCGAGCCTGCATCGACGTGTAACACCGCGCCGTCTTGCACATTGGATTCTGCGCCGATCGTAATGACATCGTGATCCGCACGTAATACCGCATTAAACCAAATGCTCGCGTTATCGCCGATCACAATAGAGCCGACCAATGTCGCGTTATGCGCGACGAAATAATTTTCCGATTCAAACACAACGCGGCGATCTTCGAGATCAAAAATCATTTATCCACTCCTGCAAGAATTCGCGGCGAACGCGCAGCGGCGCGCAACTCAATGCGATAAAAACGATTGACCAATTCGACGATAAATCCCGCCGTCATTCCCCATATCGTGTGATGCCGATATTGAAACCGTGCGGCCACGTGTTCGACATTGTTATGAATTAAACGATCGCCGCGCAGATTTTCAGGCTCGGCGAAAAAGTGCAGCGGCACCGCAAGAATTTCATCGACTTCGCTAATTTGCGCACGCAAGGTTAATTGCGCTGGCACCACACCGACGATGGCGGACACGACCAAACCATTCGCACTGAATCGCGACGGCAAGTGTCCGGCATACCGAAATACTTCACCGGGCAAACCAATCTCTTCCCACGCTTCACGCAACGCAGTGGCACGTAAATCGATATCGCCCTTTTCAACTTTGCCGCCAGGCAATGCAATTTCACCGGGATGCGTAGGCAACTGTAACGTGCGCCGAATTAAAATTAGCTCCGGCTCCATTTCATCAGTAATCGCCATTAACACCGCCGCTTGCCCGATAGGCGCAGGCGATGGGCATGGCTTTTGCTCTAAACAATTGTGGAGATGATCTAAAAGCGTCGTTTCCAAAACTGCTCCCGGTAGCCGACGAACGGTATTGAGATGTCGCGAATATAGCGGCATGCTGCCAGCGAGTAAGCCGTTTCACAACCGACTTTCCCTGCCACCGCAGTGTCCCCCTGAAAGGGACGGGAGGGCAAAATGATCCGCTTAGAATTGCCGGGATTCGATACCCTGCGCTATTTGGCCGAAAACGATCCCGAGCGTCTGGAACGTTTACGCTGTACGCTCACGGAAATGTTGATCGCGCGTTCGCCGGAAGAATCAAGGCAACGTTTGCGCGGACTGCAATTTCAAATCAATGCGCGCATCCGTCTTGCACCCAATCCTGTAGCTGCATGTATCGCTGTGTCATCAATGATGCACGACACATTGGAGCAATTGCAGCGCACCTTGAGCGATGGCCCGGATGACGATCTACAAACTCAGCGCGACGCTGAAATAATTCCATTCCCTGCGCGCCACTGATTAAAAAAACTCCTCGCTTAACGCTTAGATTATTTCGAGCCGGCTGACATCGTAAGCCGGCTCTTCATACGGATGCGCAAGCTTTAATGCAGCCACCGCCGCCACAATAATATCGTCGTTACAAACCAGTTCGACTTTATATTCGTCGACAATTTCCAACTGATCTTGCGCACCAATAAAAGGCTGACTCCCCGCGAGTGGGCGAAACTGTCCCTGCCCTAGTGTTTGCCAACAACAGTTATCGTAGGCACCGATGCGTCCCGCGCCAGTTGCAAATACTGCATTTTTAACCGCTTCAACATGCGAAGCCGGCACATAAAAGCAGAGTTTAAACATGCACCGCTCCGTTATTCGCTGGCCGCTTCGGTGCCCTGCCGTGCGTAGAAATCATCGGCGAATTGTTGCAGCTCACCGCGCTCGATAGCCGCGCGAATCGACGCCATATGGCGCTGATAAAAACGTAAATTGTGAATCGTATTTAATTGCGCGCCGACCATCTCGCCGCATTTATCGAGATGATGCAAATAGCCGCGCGTGAAATTTTTGCAAGTGTAGCAATCGCAGGCGTCTTCCAACGGTTTCGTACTGTAGCGATGTTTCGCGTTGCGAATCCGTACCACGCCATGATCGGTAAATAGATGACCGTTGCGCGCATTGCGCGTCGGCATTACGCAATCGAACATATCGATACCGCGCAGTACCGCATCGAGAATATCTTCCGGCTTGCCGACACCCATCAAATAACGCGGTTTATCGACCGGCATATGCGCCGTAATCGAATCGAGCACATGCAGCATTTCCTCTTTCGGTTCGCCGACGGAAAGGCCGCCGATGGCGTAACCGTCGAAACCGATTTGCTGCAAACCATCTAACGACTCGGTGCGCAATTGCGCGTACATACCGCCCTGCACAATGCCGAATAACGCCGAGGGATTATCGGCGTGCGCGCGCTTGCTGCGCTCGGCCCAACGCAATGACAATTCCATTGAATGCCGCGCTTCTATTTCAGTCGCCGGGTACGGCGTGCACTCGTCGAAAATCATCACAATGTCGGCGCCGAGATCGCGTTGCACGCGCATCGATGTTTCCGGATCGAGAAATACCGGGCTGCCATCGATGGGTGATTTAAACGCGACACCCTGCTCGGTAATTTTGCGCAGCTCGCCCAAGCTCCATACTTGAAAGCCTCCGGAGTCGGTCAGAATCGGTTTCTGCCAATTAATAAAATCGTGCAGATCGCCGTGCGCTTTTACTACTTCAGTGCCGGGACGCAGCATTAGATGAAACGTATTGCCGAGAATAATTTGCGCACCGATATCTTCGATATCGCGCTGCATAATTGCTTTAACCGTGCCATAAGTTCCGACCGGCATAAACGCCGGTGTTTCGACAATACCGCGCGGGAATTTCAAGCGGCCGCGTCGCGCAGCGCCATCGGTATTGTCGAGTTCAAATTGCATAAAGCTCATGAAAAAACTCTCAATCTAAAAACAAATGCTGCTGCGATTATTTAAGCGGAATGCTCTGACTGATTTAATTGCGGCGACACCAGCATCGCATCGCCATAACTAAAAAATCGATACTGCTGCTCGACCGCCGCGCGATACGCATTTAATACATGCTCGCGACCGGCAAATGCGCTGACCAGCATAATCAACGTCGATTCCGGCAAATGAAAATTGGTAAACAAAAGATCGACGCTGCGAAAACTATAACCGGGATAAATAAAAATCCGCGTGTCGCCCTGAAACGGTTGTATTTCACTGCTCGCCGACGCACTTTCCAATGCGCGCACACTGGTGGTTCCAATCGCGATAACGCGACCGCCGCGAGCACGCGTAGCACGCACTTGTTCGCACAGCGGCGCATCGACCTCGACACTTTCCGCGTGCATGCGATGCTCGAAAATATTCTGCACACGCACCGGTTGAAACGTGCCGGCCCCGACATGCAGTGTGACAAATCCAAATTCGACATCGCGCGCTTTGCACTGCTGCAAGAAATCTTCGCTGAAATGCAAGCCCGCCGTCGGTGCCGCCACCGCGCCTTCGCGCTGCGCATACACCGTTTGATAACGCTCGCGGTCGGCTTCGGTATCGGCGCGATCGATATACGGCGGCAACGGCATATGCCCGATTGCATTCATCACCGCCAACGCGCTTTGCTCATCGTCAAAACGAAGCTCGTACAAATCGTTTTGCTTGTCGATGACAGTGACGCGCGCAGCAGCCGCCTCATCGCTTTCGTCGCGCGTTAAATAAATCGTACTTCCCGGCTTCGGCGCTTTGCTCGCGCGAATATGCGCTTGCACGCGCTGCTCATCGAGCAAACGCTCAACCAAGATTTCAACGCGCCCGCCCGTTTCCTTGCGCCCGAATAAACGCGCCGGAATCACCCGTGTATTGTTGAACACCAACAAATCGCCAGCGCGCAGATAATCGAGCAAATCGGTAAATTGACGGTGCTCGATGCCGCCGGTATTTCCATCCAGCACCAACAGACGGCTAGCCGTACGCTGCGCAGCGGGAAAACGCGCGATCAACGCATCGGGTAGATCGAAGTGAAAGTCGGACAGGTTCATAAGGTTGCGATATCAGCCGGCCGGGCAGCGACGGGGCGGCAAGGTTAAAGCAAAGCGCTTTGCCTGACCAGATCGCACACTATTTCGACAATGAACCAGACAGGATCGTCACCGCAGAATTTTCTCCATCGCCTTTCCCTTTGCCAGCTCAGCGATCAGCTTGTCCAGATAGCGTATTTTGCGCATCAGGGGGTCCTCGACCTCCTCCACGCGGACACCACAGACGACGCCTTTAATCAGCGAACTATTGGGATGGATGGCAGGGGCTTGCGCAAAGAAAGCTTCGAAATCGTTCTGCGCATCAATTTGCTTCTGCAGCTCTGCGGGGCTGTAACCAGTCAACCAGCAAATGATCCGATCAACCTCATCCTTACTGCGATTTTTACGCTCCGCCTTTTGAACATATAGCGGATAAACCTTGGAGAATTCTGTGGTGAAAATACGGTGCGTAGTCATCTTTCATACACCAGCGAAGCGATCATATTCTTGTGCAGCACGGTACCGCGCAATGACTGCTACTCGTAA
Source organism: Verrucomicrobiaceae bacterium (assembly GCA_028293825.1). Lineage (GTDB taxonomy): Bacteria > Pseudomonadota > Gammaproteobacteria > Pseudomonadales > CAMLJR01 > CAMLJR01. The sequence continues at coordinate 77,035 of JAQGNY010000012.1, read as the reverse complement.
TTCTTAAATTTTGTCATACGTCTCTATGTATCCGGTTTTAGTACTTCGCATTTTCATCGACCTGCCATCTACGCAAGATTCGAAACTGCCAATCGGAAGGTCCAGCAGATAACAATTGCCTACCGTGTGAGTAATTTTGTGTGGAAATTTGCCGCTCTGATCGGGGAATTTAAATTCTGTTTCACCACTGCGATTAATTATGACTCTGGTGGTGGATACATAGGACTTAACGCGCTTTTCCTGCTCGGACGTCATGGCAGATTTTTCGTAGGCCTTGTGCATGAACTCCTTTTCATTGGGAGCCCACTCACCATAGATAGGCAATGAATAGATATTTTTGTAATACCAAAATCCAGCCCCGGCCAAAATTGCGAGAATTAAAAGTTTCTTCATTTATTTGTCTTCCTTGAAATTTAATGCTGCACGCGGGGCAGCCATGAAAGCACATAAACGCAATAACCAACGGGCACTTGTTGCGCCCTACGCTCTGTCTCCAGAGCGCTCACTATGACAATACTGCTCGACATCAGCCGAGGCCCCCATTTTTAGCAACAAATTTTCAATTTGTTTTTTGTTCATGTGGCGCGCCCACAACAGCGCAGTCCAGCAATCCGCAGAAGCGAAATTAATATTGGCGCCTGCATCAATGAGTGCGCCAAGTATTTTTTCGCCCTCGTGCTGCGCCATTAGCTTCTCCATCATCCCCATTCCCGTGGCGACCTTCATCAACGGCGTTTTGCCATCCTGAATAGCATTAACATCGCCCCCTTTGGCAATGACATACGAAACAATATCGAGATTGGAATTCGCCTCTAGTGATTGAAAGAGTAGCGAGGTTAAATCACTGCTCGATATAAATTCGCTGGCACCACCTTGCTCGAACAAAATCTTCAAAATATCAAAATGCCCCCAACGTATCGCGGTTGACATACTGCCAACGCTAGCTTTTGCACCACCCTGTATAAGCATTTGAATATTACTGAGCGAGCCGCGACCAGCCGCACGGTTTAAAGCCGACTCACCGCTAACGGTGATGAAATTAGCATTGGCGCCCGCTTGCAACATAAGCTGCACAACTTTACTGCTGTCGGTCGTGGTCGCCTCAATTAATGGCGTGGAGCCATCTATCTCCTGATTAAGGTCTGCGCCAGCTCGAATCAATCTCTGGACCTCGCCAATATCGGCCTTACGCGCTGCCTTGAGCAGAGATAGGCCACGCTCACGCGCCTCTTCACTTCGTGTCGCTTTTTCACGCTCCTCAGCTGTGATGTGCTGTAACTGCAATGTGCGTATCAAGCGTCCCGGCGCACCCTTACTTGACGCGGTTTCTATGATGTCATCAGCAACAATGGGGAACTGTCGTATTTTGCCATCAAGATAAACACTGACCACGCCGACATAGCCCGAAAAAACGAACTGGCTATTAGCGCCGTTGAGTGGGTAGGGGCGCACTTCGGGCGGGGGCGATAACTTATAGTCCATCAACACCTGAGCTTGACGCCGCAACAGCTCTGCCTCTAAGGGCACTGCTTCAATGCGACTATTGCGCGTATTCCAGGATCTGCTCTCACTGCGCGTATTGTCGGCATACGAAAACTGCACGATGCGATGACCAAAATAATAAAAGGCTTGAAAGTCGATCAACACCGCCGCGTCTACTTTTGCAGGAACATTTTTAAATAGTGACGCATCCACTACATAATGACGCGCATATTCTGCCCCTACTGCAGAGTCACGGAAAAACTTACGCATAGTGTCGCGTTCAGACACTTTCGACTGATCGAATGCGTGCTTGTACGACAAATCCCATCCGGGAATAGGTGAAATCAACGTCCGCGCGGCGTAGCTCCAAAGCCCTGCTCCTGCGTCCGGCTGGGAGGCATCTCTTCCTATTTGACTCAGTTGCACGTCATCGCCTGGCAGGCATTTAAATGAAAGTGAAACCCCGTCACGAAAACTATCAGCAGCAGGACCAACAAAAAGCGATTCTATATAGGGACGCTTAGCTTCATACGCACACTTCTCGCGAGCATTCGCAAAAAGCTTACGCGTTGCCGCGATCACGGCTTTTGGCTTGGCGGTTTCGCAAACGTCAAAAGAATACGCGGTGGATTGATCCACGTCGGCGCTCCACACTAAAGCAGAGTGCGCAATTGCACATGACGTTAGCACTACGTTAAAGAAAATCCTTTTCATCTGTACTCATCCTTAATAGCAGACCACTGCTGCGAAATTATTACCCGTTAGCTCATTGTCACAACTGCATAGCAAAATACCAAGATCAGCTCGTAGCGCCTAGGGCGCAATGAGGTTCACTTATTACGCCCTAGGTGCTGAACAGTTTCCGAAGGACACTGACCGAAAACTCTATCAATCGGGAAAAAATGTCTCTTACTGTATTTGGCCGCCACCCAAACCGGTGTCTTAGAATTATTTAAGTTTGTCGTTGAGTGCCAACAATCTGATTATGAGGTTCTCGCCAATTTCTGCGTACTGCTGCTGCGTCAGGTTTAGATCTTCAAATGAACGCGCATCATATTTATTGGACGTAAAGGCACTATAAACTGCCACTCTTATGGGCTGATGGAGTCTGCTGAATCAACATCGTGGAATACTAGTTTCGTTTCATCATTGTCACAGCCTTCAATGTAAGCAACGACACCTTTCATGATCAAGACTCCAGTAGCTTTTAACGATAGCCAAACAGATGCGAAACGCGCCAACGTTTTGTGGTCCAGTAAAGGCCGCGTGGCCGTAACGAACTTAAGCGTCTTTTTAAGTACGATCACTTGATGCACGAACAAAGTATTCTCTTGTTTTCGGAAAAGTATCCGGTGAAACCCAATAAGTATTGCTATCAATGAAATTAAGCACACTCGTGAATGGGCTTCTACCAGGATCGTATTGCTTAATCTTTATTGAATGCTCCGTGCACGATAGCGTTTCATATTTATATTTTAAGTCCTCGAAAAAAAATCGCTTTGCTTGCCATTGACAGTGACCATTATTGATTTTGCAGCGTGATAGTGAATTAGGGTATCGGTATAAGTTAGCTTCAACACGCCGATGATTTGTTCAAATAGCTCTATCTGGGGCTCGGTGGCCCGACCAAAGCCCTTGTTGTACTCCATGCTCTGCTCTTTTGAAGACTGCCACGTTCCTAAAAGGCTAGGGCAAGCGACGGCCTGTTGGCCAAGGAAAGCAGCAAGAAATGCGCGCAGAAATTTCATTGATTCACTTAACCGCCTTTTAAAGAGACCATCGGCCTCACATAATTATTAGCCCGTAGCGCCACACTTGCGATAAGAAAAGGCGCAATGCGTTTTACTTATTGCGCCCTACGGGCTAAGCATATTCGTCACCAATTATCATTGCAGGACTCGATGTTCGCATAAATTCATACATTGCAATTGATGCCGAAACCGCCACATTTAAACTGCCGACGCCGCCATATTGCGGAATCGTAACGACCGCATCACACAAAGCCAAAAAGCTTTTAGACAACCCTTCACTTTCATTGCCGACAATTAGCGCCGCTCGGTTTGGAAATGAAAACTTATTTATGAACTCCGAGTTTTCAGAGATTTCGATGGCTAAAGGTGAGAACTCTTTATTTCTGGCATATTTAATGGCTTCGACAGGGTCCTTGATATGAACGATTACTGCCTGCTTTTCCAATTTCCTTGAAAAGGCCTGACTGCCCTTTTTAAAGACCCACGGCAAATCATTGCCTGTAAATATAATTTCCTCACCATTGTGTGCGAGATGGCTTCTAACAATCATGCCCACATTTTCGGGGCTTTTTAGCGAATGAATGACCGTACAGAACTTCATAATGATGTGTTACAGCCTGTTAATGAGATCAACGGTCTCATAATAATTATTAGAGTTGTCATAACTGCAGGCATCGATTCAATCCTTTTGCGAACTTTAATCCCTTCACATAGTGGGAAATTTGGCTCGTAGCGCGCATAACCAACAGGCACTTGTGCCCCGAACGGGATATTGCGTAGCTTTCAATTTGAGGCGCAATGCGTTTTCGCTTATTGCGCCCTACGAGCTGTTCTTTTAAGAAACATCGAAATACTCATAGTTTTCTTTTAAAGGATTTAAGTAGGAGATGGTGATATCGAACTTCTTAGCTATGGCGTGAAATACATCATCATATTTTTGGTTCCGAAATCCGAATATGATTCTGGACGGCTTTGCATATAAATAGGGGTTCGCACTGCCGGAGGTGGAGAACAGCCTATACTCGTTTTCATACACCCAGGCATGACTTTTAGTTAGTAAGATATTTAAGTCTTGTGGCGCAACGTGCCCAGCAAGTAAAAGATCTGCTTGCTTTTTAGATATTTCCGGGGCGCCGATGTACTGAATGGGCCTGATATCGAGCTGCTTTTCGTCTAGCTCATACTCAAAGCATACGCCCGTAAATCCGCCAGCGTAGTGAGCCCAAAGCAGCTCGTTTTCAAATGCCGATGCAAATGACGTGAATAGGGTCGAATTAATGAGTTTTCGTAAGGCGTACGCATAAGTAAGGACTTCATTGTCGGCGGTGCCAAACTCGCCATATCTAGCTCTGAATGCTCCCTCGGATGGGTCATTTAAATCTTCGCAAGTTGATAGATATATGCGTTCATTCACAATCATGTCTAAGGAGTGAAGCAAGCTTTCGCTCCTTATATATTTGAATTTATACAACTTCATGAACATGGAGCCCTATCCGTCTGTTAATGGCAATCGGCCCCACAACAATTATTAAAGTTGTCTTATCTTCAAGCATCGACTCAATCCTTTTTTACGAATTTTAATCCGTTGTTGTGGCGGAAAATTTTGAGGACCTATTGCCTCGGACAAAAGCTTAGCAAGGCTTTGGTGATTTTTCCCAATTAGCGCGATTTGCGATGTTTGAATACCGCACCGTGGCGGCCAAACTTGTTGTGGTGTACCGGACCGCTCCGCACGATGGCGCAATTGCCAACCTGATCACGCCGCTCTTTGTGTCGCCTCCTTAAAATCCGCGTCCGAGCACAGGAAGTGCCGACGATGTTATCGCTTGTCGATGTCTGCATTTCCCGCGTTCGCATTTCAAATATCACATTCATCGCAACACTCATAAGGAACATGATCATGGCTCAAGAAAATCTTTTCGAACTGAACATCTCCGCTGCGGATCTGCAAAACGTGCAGGCGGCGGTGCAGACGCTTGCCACGCTGTTGCCTCCGCATCTGATTAGTCTTTCCGCCGACGCGCGGCGCGAGTTGCCGAAGATGGGCGATAAGTCGCTCGCGTTCGTGCGCAAGGCGCGCGAGTACGCGGCGAGCAATCCGGAGTTGGTGCCGGGCTTTCTCAATCTGCAAATGTTCGACGCGGATTTACAGGGCGTGGATGCGCTGAGCAATTTGCTGCGCACGCTGCTGCCGTTAACTGCAAATATCGAAGACAGTTTGCTGCTCACCGCCAGCGAGTCGTATCAGGCGGCGCTGGTGTTTTATCGCAGCGTGCGAGCGGCGGCGCAATCGGGACAGTTGAACGCGAAAACAATTTACGAGGATTTGTCGACGCGCTTTCCGAACGGCCCGCGCGCTAAATCGACGAAGCCGGAGTTAGCATAAAGCGCGCGTGCACGCAGTGACGATGCAAGCAGCGCCGTTGTTCGCAAGCACCTCGTTATTGATATCGAACAGCATTAGTTAGTCCTTAATAAAGACTCGCCAACACCCAACAAAAAGCCGGCTCGCTGCCGGCTTTTTTTATTTCCGAAAAATCCTTTTTTTGCGCGCTGCATTTTCTGCCTCGTTCATGGCGAGCCGTTTGTTGTTTCGAATAGACCGTCTCGATTTCAAAAACGTTTTTTGTGCATTCGCCCTGCGCTGGTTCAATCGCAGAGAGCAGTTCGGTTTATGCGTTGCGAACAGAAGTCCGCTCGCCATTATCTGAAGCTGTTTCCGATAGCACTAAAGCGTGCTCGTAGCGAGCTTGAGCTGGTGCGGACTGAGCTCTAGCTCATTCGGAGACAGCTAAAGCTCGTGTGCGGATAGCTTGAGCTTGCTCGGCAGTAGATATATCCCGGAGATAGCTCGAGCTAATGCGCGGATAGATCGAGCTCATTCGGCGATAGATAAAGCTATCGTGGAGATAGCTCGAGCTCAGTCGACTATAGATAAAGCTATCTCGGTGATAGCTCGAGCTTGTGTGCGGATAGATCGAGCTCGCTCGGCGATAGTTCAAGCTCTGTCGACCATAGCTCGAGGTCACTTGGAGCGAGCTTTTTCCTGTGGCGAGATAGCTAGAGCTTGCTCCGGGATAGATCGAGGGTGGTTGGCGCGAGCTAATTACTGCTCGCAACCAGCTCTTTTCTGTTCTAAACCAGGGGCGCGGAGTTCAGAGAAAGCGTGTTCTTGTTCAGTACGAACAATAAATCGCCGAGAAAGCGGCGCATCGGCATTGATATCGGCTCAGCGCACACCAATTTGTTGACCTTCCAAGCGCGATTGATATAATCGCGCCTCGTTTAATTCCCTACCCGCCCGGGTGGCGAAATCGGTAGACGCAGTGGATTCAAAATCCACCGATGGTGACATCATGACGGTTCGAGTCCGTCCCCGGGCACCATAACTTCTCCGTACCTTCCAAATCGTTTCGCGCTGCCTGCACCTCATTTCGTATTGAAAGCTTTCGCTGCTGCATGTCTTTGCATTGTCATTTCCACCGCAGAGCTAATTTTTAAAACGGTCGAGCCCTTTTTTAAAAAACACCGAGCTGGTCTTTTAAAAACTGCACTGCACTCAGTCTGCTCGTTTTAAATAATTCAACGCCTCGCCAGCCAACTGCTGCGTTAATTCAAACGCGGAGATTTCACGCCCCAACCCCACCGCCTGCCCGGCCCATAACGGCGAGAAGTCGCTGGAACCGAGCAGCTCCGCCTTTGCACGCAGCGCAGCGAGTGCGCCACCGGCCAGCGGAAATTCGGGCGCGACATTCGATAGCGGCCCCAACTCGCGCATCGCGCGATTGACGATGCCGCGTGCGGGGCGCCCGGTGAAAACATTCGTCAGCGCTGTTTGATTTTCTTTTGCAGTGCGCAGCGCCACGCGATGTAACGGCGCGGTGGCGGCTTCCGGCGTGAACAAATAAGCAGTGCCGATTTGCACTGCCGATGCGCCCAGCGCAAACGCGGCGGCGATGCCGCGTGCATCGGCAATACCGCCCGCCGCAATGACGGGCACGCGCACGGCGTCGGCAATTTGCGGCACCAATGCAAAGGTGCCGACCTGCGTGGCGATATCGTCCGATAAAAACATTCCGCGATGACCGCCCGCTTCGACGCCCATCGCGATAATTGCATCGCAGCCGCGCTGCTCTAACCAACGCGCTTCATCGACGGTGGTGGCGGACGATAAAGTTTTTGCGCCGGTTGCTTTGACGCGCTCGATTAATTCAGTGGCGGGCAGGCCGAAATGAAAACTCACTACGCTCGGTTTTATTTCTTCAACAACAGTGCACACGGCACTGTCGAACGGTGCGCGACTGGAAGGCGCATACGGCGCATCCTGATCGATATTGAATTCCAGATAATAATTGTGCAGCGCTCGTTGCCATACTTTTTCGCGCTCGGTATTAATCGGTGGCGACTGGTGGCAGAAAAAATTGAGATTAATCGGCGCCGACGTTTTTGCGCGAATTAGTGCGACGTGCTGTTTGATTTGATCGGCCGATAACATTGCACACGCCAGCGAACCCAAGCCGCCTGCGGTCGCAACCGCTATCGCCAAATCGGAAAATGCGGAGCCGGCCATCGGCGCCTGAATAATTGGCAATTCGATAGCGAGTAATTTACAAATAGAATTGTTCGACCAATCGTTCATGCCCTGCCCTCTACAATAATTTTCCAGTGACGCAATTTTTTTTGATTAAAAAAATTACTGCGCCAGTGCTTCGAGAATCTGTTTACGAAATGCTTCATCTTTTTCATTAATTTCGAGCACGCGTCGATCGGGAATAATATTCGTGTACAGCTCTGCATATTTCGCCTCCGGTCCGTCGGCATTAAAAACCACGCGAATTTTTATTGGCTCGTCTTTGATGCGCGCTAAATCACCTTGCAATAATTCGGCATCGGCGAATGCATCTGCATGAAATGCTTTTGTCTGGGCGCGGGATTTATAAAGTTCACTCAGCGCTGCGAGTAACGCATCACTTTCAACGCCGGTCGAACGATACGACACGCCGCGACGATTATTTTTCTGCGCGCCAATAACAACTTCCAAGCCAACTGGTTTGCCGCGATAAAGCCCCTGTGCCCGCACCGCGCATTGGTGATGGCCGGCATCGCAATTTATCGAATTAATATGCAGAGAAATGTCAGCCCATGGATCAGTTTGCGCAGGATCGGGATTATAAATTTCGGCTAATGGTTCGGCGGCTGCTGCAAAACCACATTTCAGCGTGCTACAAACGGCGATCATTAATAGAAATTTAATCCGCATTTAATGTCTCTCTTTATTCATCGTTTACTTCATCGCGCAAGACTGTGTAAAACTGGGCGCGACGTCAATGCAATTTATTTTATTGAATTAACGATAGGACTGCCTGTCAAGCAACACACCTGCGGTCTGGCTATTTGTGATGTCGAGCATTTACACGGTGCCTGCGTGCTTTCTGCGGCATTTTCAACGGATTAATTAGAGGATTCCAACATGCGTATCGCCTTACCGAATTATCGCCATCTGATCGCAGCCAGCGCTATTGTGTTTGGCACTTGGCTGCAGAGCGCCCCCGTCAGTGCTGCAAATGCCACCACTGCATCGGATTCAAATCTACAGGCCATTCTGAATGGCACATGGCGCTCGGAGCAAAATCGCGCGCGCGATCAATATCGTCATCCTGCACAAACGCTGGAATTCTTTAATGTGCACGGCGATATCACGCTTATCGAAATTACACCGGGCGCCGGTTGGTTCACTGAAATACTCGCGCCGTTATTGCACGAGCACGGCACTTATTACGCGGCCATCGTTGCACCGAATAAAGCGCCACCACAACAACAAGCTATGCAGACGCAGGGCCGCGATAAATTAAAAGCTAAATTTAAAGACGATCCCGAACGGTATTCACGCGCAAATATTATTGAATTCGATCCAGCCGCTCCAAGCTTCGGTAAACCGGCCAGTGCCGATGTCGTCGTCACTTTTCGCAATGTGCACAACTGGGTTAATAGCGGCACTGAAGCGGCTTATTTCCGCGCATTTTTTAATGTGCTGAAGCCAGGCGGCACGCTCGGCATCGAGGATCATCGCGCCAAATCCGGCAGCGCGCTCGACATTAATAGCGGTTATCTGCCTGAAGAATATGTCGTCAAACTCGCCACCGACGCCGGATTTAAATTGGTCGCACGCAGTGAAATCAACGCCAACCCGGCCGACACCAAGGATTACCCGAAAGGCGTGTGGACGTTGCCGCCGACTCTGACGCTCGGCGAGCAAGATAAGGCGAAATATTTAGCGATTGGCGAGAGCGATCGCTTCACTTTACGTTTTATCAAACCAACTAATTAATATTAGACAGCCGTCCTATAAAATGCTTCTATAACGCCCTATCAAACATTCCGATAAATAGGCGAACCGCGCTTCTCGGCGCGGTCATTTAATAATTAATAGACGGCAATCGAGGAGAATCGTAATGGCACGTTACGAAAGCGCGAATCACCACTTCATAAAAGCGATCGAATGGGTTCCGGAAAATCCGGCGGAGCGAATTAACGATCATTTGTTTTTCTCGCGCAGCACCTCGAACAGCTATCTGGTCACGACCGACGACGGCGACGTCATTATTAACGCGGGCATGCCGTATCAGGGCGAGCGCACGCGCGAACGGTATGAACAATTGCTCGGGCGCAAACTCGATGTGCGCAAAATAATTTTCACGCAGAGCCATCCCGATCACATGGGCGGTTGGGCTGCTTTTGCCGAAGCGCAAACTGAAGTTATCGCGCAGCAGCGATTTTTTGAAATCCGTGCGGAGCGTAATTTATTAGCGCCTTTTTTTGCGGCGCGTGGCGCGCGCTTGCTCGCAGGTTTATTGCCAAATCCAGAACACGTGCGCTCGTGGCATCAAGGCGTAAAAGAACTGGAAACCGCGACACTATTTAGCGAATCGCATGCGTTCGAATTAGGCGGTCGGCGCTTTGAATTGTATTCAACGCCATCCGGTGAAACGATCGATTCGCTTATCGTTTGGTTGCCCGCCGATAAAGCCGTATTCACCGGCAATTTATTTGGCGCTCTATATGGCGCGCTGCCGCATTTCTCCACACCGCGCGGCGATCGCCAGCGCAGCACCGCGCAATTTTTACGTGACATCACTCGCGTCATCGAATTGAAACCCGAGCTGCTAATAACCGGTCACGACGAACCGATCGTCGGTGCCGCGCGCATCGAACGCGATCTCACTCAATTGCGCAATGCAGTGCAATACATTCACGACGAAACACTGAAAGGCATGAACGCAAAAACGGATTTATTTACGTTAATGCGCGAGATTAAATTGCCGAGCAATTTCAAAATCGCCGCCGGTCGCGGTCCGGTATCGTGGTATGTGCGCGCCGTGTGGGAAGAGTACACAGGCTGGTTCCGGCAGGAATCGACTACCGAACTTTACGGCACGCCACCGAAAGCGATCTGGAGTGAGCTTGCAGAATTGGCTGGCGGCCCCGACGTATTGATCGAGCGCGCACGTCAACATGTCGCGGCGGGTCGAGCGGTGGAAGCCCTTCATTTCACCGACATCGCATTATCGGTAGACCCCTCGCATCGCACCGGACGCGAAACTGAAATCGCAGCGCTTGAGCAATTAGCCGAGCGCAACGAAGGCCGACATTACGACGAGCTGGGCTGGATCGAAAATGAAATCAAAACTGCGAAAAACATTTTAGGAAAAGCGTAATTATTTTTCAGATCGAAAATAGCATGAGTATTTATTGCAAATACTCATACGTCAAAACAGAAGTGCCGCATAAGCCCATGAAAATCTGGCAATCGATAAAATAAATACGTAACAAATCGACCAAGTATTTGATTTATACGCCGTCGCCGAATGACTCAGGCACCATTAAATTGATTTAACAAAAGGGGCTGTTTTGTGCGGTTAATCACATCACGCTAAACGCTGATGGTGAATATGGGGCGGCTAGCTATAGTCAAAGAGTGACTCGAACGTCGAGGCGATGAGCGAGTCACATTGCATCTTAGGTTCTCTCCCAAAGCAAAATTATTGACGCCGCCCCCGGGCGGCTTTTTTTCGCTTCGGTTTATTCAAGTTATTGGCGCAATGCCCACTGCGCGACGAACTTTGGCGAGCAAGCTCGCCGCTTCGTTACGCGCTTTCAATGCACCTTTTTTTAAGGTTGCTTCGATATGGTCGGGATTATCTAACAGTTCGTTATAGCGGCTGCGCGCACTGCTTACTTCATTATTAATCAGACTGAACAATTCTTTTTTCGCCTGCCCCCACGCAATGCCGGCGGCAAATTGCTCACGCATATATTGCGTTTGTTCCGGCGTCGCAAAAGCCTGCCAGATTTGAAATACCGTGGAATCGGCAGGATCTTTTGGTTGGCCCGGCTCGAGCAAATTGGTTTTTACTTTATTGATTAGTTTCTGTAATTCTTTTTCGGTCGAAAATAACGGAATGGTGTTGCCGTAACTTTTACTCATCTTGCGACCGTCAAGACCGCCTAGCACCGCGACATTGTCATTGATGACCGCTTCCGGCAATACGAAGGCTTCGCCGTAAATATGATTGAAGCGCTGCGCAATATCGCGCGCCATTTCCAAATGCTGCGTTTGATCGCGACCGACCGGCACCTTATGCGCATTGAACGTCAAAATATCCGCGGCCATCAAAATCGGATAGGAAAATAAGCCCATCGTAATCGCGAGATCGGGATCTTCACCGGCATCGCTATTTTTTTTCGCCGCATCTTTATAGGCATGCGCACGATTCATCAAACCTTTAGCGGTGACGCAGGTAAGAATCCACGTCAGCTCGGTAATTTCCGGCACATCGGATTGCCGATAAAAAGTGGCCGCATCGGTATCGAGTCCGAGTGCCATCCACGTCGCCGCAATTTCCTTACCGGAGCGCCGCACCAACTCCGGGTCTTGGCATTTAATTAGCGCGTGGTAATCGGCGAGAAAATAAAACGAATCGACATTAGCGTCACGGCTCGCATCAATCGCCGGACGAATCGCGCCGACATAATTGCCGAGGTGCGGTGTTCCCGTCGTGGTTATACCGGTCAATACGCGCCGTTTTTTTTGCGTGGCGGTTGCGTCGTTGTTAGCGATTTCTGTGTTCATAACTTCCGATTCGTAGACTATTAATAAGTAAAAAGTTAATGCTTAAAAAATTAATGAGTAAAAAATTGTTGCAGCGCGCGAAATAAATACCAGCAATCGCGCGTGCCGGCGGTTTCGCGAATCGAATGCATCGCCCACTGCGGAATGCCGACATCGACGGCTTTGACGCCGATTTCGGTCGCGACAATCGGGCCGATAGTGCTGCCGCACGCCATATCGCTGCGCACCACAAAACTCTGCACGGGCGCATCGACTTGCCGACAGAGCTGACGAAATTGCGCTGCGGTTTCGCTGTTGGTGGCATAGCGTTGGTTGGCGTTGATTTTAATTACCGGACCTTGATTGAGCAGCGGCCCGTGATTGCCATCGTGGCGATCGGAAAAATTAGGATGCACGCCGTGCGCGTTATCGCAGGAAATTAACAGCGAGCGATCGACCATGCGCACGTACCGCTCTTCCGAAAATGAAGCGTGCGCTCCGGCGATGCGCCGCAACACCGCTTGTAGAAAGGTGCCCTGCGCGCCGGATGTCGATGCGCTGCCGACCTCTTCGTGATCGGTGCAAATCATCATGCTGCTGCGTTTACCGCCCTCTCTAGGAGAGCCGGCAATCAGTGCTTTTACACCGATAAAACACGACAACAAATTATCGAGGCGCGCGCTGCTGATAAATTCCTGCGCGAGACCGACCAGTGCCGGCGGCTGTGTGTCGTAACAACTGATTTCGTAATCGAGCACTTCGCGCGCATTTTCGTTGCCCGCTTGCGCGTGCACTTCTTCGAGCAGCAGCGCGCGAAACGTCGGCACGGTGTTGCCGGCCTGGCACATTAGCACCGGCGGCAATTGCGTTTGCGCGTTGATCGAACGGCTGCTGTTAACGTCGCGATCCAAATGAATGGCAAGGCTTGGAATCGTCGCGATTGGCTTCTTAAAATCGATCAGCGTATTTGCCAGCTCACCCTTCGCATCGACAAACGTTACGCGGCCGGCCAACGATAAATCGCGATCGAACCAGGGATTTAACAGCGCGCCGCCGTAGACCTCGACGCCGAGCTGAAAATAGCCGCTGCGCAGTAAATCGGGATTAGGTTTTACTTTTAAACAGGGGCTGTCGGTGTGCGCGCCGGCGAGGTGAATACCATCGGTAACCGGATCATCGTGGCCAAGCGCAAACGCAATCAGCGACGAGTCGTTGCGCGTTACCACATAGCGACCGCCGCGCTGCAGCTGCCACTCGTCGGCCTCGGTCAAAACGACGAAACCCGCGGCTTTTAATAGATCGACCAGATTACTGGCGGCATGAAACGGTGTCGGCGAGCGCGGTAAAAAATCCAATAGCTCGGCGAGCAGTGCGTGCTCATCACTCACGGTAAGACTCCAGGATTACGAAACGTGGCGAGATTTATGGTTAGGCGTACGCATCGATACCGGCCAGCTCGACGCCCAAACGTTCTTCAATCGACGGGCCATTGCTGGTGTAACTGAGCAATGCGTTGCGGGTGCGCTGCGGCAGAGAATCGCTGGAAAACTGCTGGCGGTCGGTGGTGGTCTGTTGCGAATTGGTGCTGGCGCGGGTGCGAATACGGGTGATTTCGCGCTCGGCAGCCGGCTCCGACGTCGCAACCACGGCTTGGCTGGGCTGGCGGGCCGGACTTTCGCCAATATCGTCGCGCCGGTAACTGACCGGGGCCGGTAAAGCCGGAAGTGTGGAGGCGCCGATTCGCACGAGAAACGTCCAAGCAACGGGGTGCCGGCAAGTATAGACCGTTGATCAATCCGCCGTCATGTCCCGGCTGGCAACAAAAGCAGCAGCGCCGCGCCGACGATAACGCGATAGACGGCGAAAACTGTGAACCGATGCGTCTGGATATAACGCAGCAGCCATTTAACCGCGACAAAGGCGGTAACCGTCGACACTACAAACGCGATACCCAAGGCCGACCAGTTTTCATCGCCGAAGCCACCATGGCGCGAGAGATCGAACACCACCTTGGCGCTGGCGGCGTACATGGTGGGAATGCCGACCAGAAACGCGAACTCAGTGGCGGCGGCGCGATTGCCGGTGCCGACCAGCATGGCGATAAAAATGGTCGCGGCCGAACGCGATGTGCCGGGGAAAATCGCCGCGACAATCTGCGCGAGACCGACCGCGATGGCGACCTTCCAGGTAATTTTGGCGCTGTCGGGTTTGCGCTCGGCGAAGTACTCGGCCACCACCATCCAGATGCCACCGATAATCAGCGCCCATGCCACTGGCGTGATCGCTTCCGGCAATTTAAAGCCGAGCTTGGTGACGATCAGGCCGAGTACGGCGGTAATCAGAAACGACACCCCCAGCTTCAGCGCATAGTCGAGGTTTTCGGGCTTCTTGATATTTATCGCCAATTGCCAAATGCGCGACCAATAAATTATCGTCACAGCCAGAATGGCGCCGGCCTGGATCACGATATTAAAAACATCGGAGCGCTGACCTAGCCCCAATTTTTCCGCGATGAGCAAATGGCCCGTACTCGAAATCGGCAAAAACTCGGTGATACCTTCAATAATTCCAAGCAGTACGACATGCCACAAATCACTCATGCTGACTTCCATCATTAGTTAATCGATTTTTTCCAAGCGACGTCATTGCGCAGATAAACCGGTTGCGCCTCATCCGCCGAAAAATGTTTGCCTGCGTGCCACAACGGCAATGCCAGCGCCGCGACCGCAGCCGCGTGCGGCAATTGCGCGGCGCTTATATCAGCAAAGCGTTGCGCCTGCATGCGCGCCGCGTAATTCCAACCGCTGCCGACACCGATGCAATCCGCACCGCTGACATCGAGCATTGGCATCAATTCCGGCGCGCAAACCCGCTCTTCGCTCTCAGCAACAACAAGGCCATCGGCGCCAAGCCGAAACCAGCCGCAATAAATTTCATCCATGCGCGCATCGATGGCGCTGAATAAATAAGACTCTTTCGACAGCGAGCTGGTGACCGCGGATTGCGCCAATGCAGCGAGCGTCGACACTGGAATAACCGGCAAATTTGCACCAAACGCGAGCCCTTGCACCACGCCCAAACAAATGCGTAAGCCGGTGAAAGAACCCGGGCCGCAACCGAAGGCGATGGCATCGAGATCGCGCAGCGAGATATGATTTTCCGTCAGCAGCTCGTCGATCATCGGTAACAAACGTTGCACGTGTTCGCGCGGCGCCTCAAAAAAGCGCTCGACAATGCGCGAACCGTCCAACAACGCGACGGAACAAGCTTCAGTGGAGGTATCAATGGCGAGCAAACGAGGCATGCGTTAATCAACACAATAAAACGCGCATGTTAGCGGTGACGCCCGCGAGCGGCAAACGCTAACGCAGATTATTTAACGGGTGTACTTGTTAACCTGACCCGACCATTGCGGATTAAAGAAATTGAGCATCGCACAAAATAATTATCGTGAAATTACCACGGCGGTTGTGCTCGCTGGCGGCCTTAGCACGCGCATGAATTCAAATGACAAAGCATTGCTGATGTGGCGCGAACGCACTTTTATCGAGCACATCGTCGCGCGCTTGCAGACGCAGGTAGATCGTATCGCCATCAACACCAACTCATCCGACGAACGCTTAAGCGCGCTTGGTTTGCCGATATTGACCGATCCTTTTTCCGATCGACGCGGACCTCTCGCCGGTATTCTTGCTAGCTTGAAATACAGCGCCACGCCGCTGACATTAATTGTGCCCTGCGATAATCCGATGCTGTCGGAACGCTTGTTGGAGCGTCTTGCCGGCGCACTGCAAAATCAAAATGCATCGATTGCGTATGTGACCTGCGCTCAAAACGATTACTACCTGTACGCGCTGCTGCGCAGTGATTTGCACGACAATCTCGAACGCTTTTTGCAAACCGGTGAATTGGCAGTGCGCCGCTGGTATGCCAGCGAAAGCGCTATCGCCGTCGATTTCAACGATGAAAAAGAGCGCTTTCTGAATCTCAACCGTCCTGCCGATCTGCAACTATTACCGCCATAAAAAAACCCGCCGCAGCGGGTTTTTTTATACTCACAGAAACCGCAGAATTATGCGGCCCGTGGTCTACCGCGCTTTTTAGCGGCCGGAGTTTTTACGGCTACTTTTTTTGCTACGGCTTTTTTCTTAGCTACTGCTTTTTTTGCTGTCGGCGCTTTCTTAACTGCTGCCTTCTTAACCGCTACTTTTTTCGCTGCTGTTTTTTTCGCAGGCGCTTTTTTCGCTGGTGCTTTCTTGGCGACGGTACCTTTGGTCGCAGCACGGGCTGCTTTACTAGCCGCTTTGGCTACCTTTTTAGCAACAGCTGCAACACGTCGCGCTACTATTTTCGCTTTAGCGGCTGCTTTCTTTTCCAACTTCTTAACTTTGATAGCTTGCTTGTTTGCAGCAACTTTCAGTTTTGCTTTCAGCTTTTTCTCGGCTGCCAGCACTTTCTTGATATCAGCTGCAGCGCGTTTTTTGCTCCACTTCGATTTGAATGCATCGAGTGCCAGCGTCAAATCGGTTTCCGCTTTTTTCGCTAACGACTGCACGCGCGATTCGGTTTGTGCTTTCAACGTCACTTCACTGGATTTAACGCCAGCAGACGCTTTCGCCAAAGCCAATTTGATTTTCGCATCGGCTGACTTGCCGCGCAGAGCGCGCAGTTTTGCGCCCGCTTTAGTCGCTGCTGCCGCTGCGCGTTTTACCGCACGCTTATCCGCAGCAGTGCCGCTTTTTGCTGCTTTAGTACGCGCGCTGGCAACTGCTTTGCGCAATGAAGCGACAGTTGAACGATCGGTAGTAATGGATTTTTGCAATTTCGCAAATGCATCTTGCGCTTTCAATAATGCAGGTGTGCTTACTGCGGATTGTTTTGCTGCTGGTGACTTTGCTGTTGATGATTTAGCTGCTGGTGATTTAACAGCGCGTGCTTTCGCAACGCTGACTTTACTTTTTATCGCCCGTTTTTTTGTTAACGGTGCGCTTTTTTTCGCTTTGGCTCTTGGCATTGTTGTTCTCCTCGACTAAGGCCATTTTCGTGACAACGGTCTGAAAATAGCACACAAAATAAACTACGTACAAGAAAGTGTATGAATTTAGTAATTTTTTCGTCGATGAATACAGGAAAAAAGAAATTCAAATACTAAAAAAGTTATTCGAATTTACTGCGGCCAAAAAAAATTCGCTGTCGAAGCGAATTTTTTTATGTCTACACGCGGTGAGTGAGGATCACAATCTGTACCGGCAATTCAGCGCGGCATATTCGAGATAATAAGCTCGCGCAATAATTCAATATGCGCATCGCCATCGTTTAAACAGGGGATATAGCGATATTCGCCGCCGCCGGCCGACTGAAACACAATTCGATTTTCGATGGCAATTTCTTCCAGCGTTTCCAAACAATCAGTGGCGAATGCCGGACAAATCACATCGATACTGGAAAATTTTTGCGTGCCCCACTCTAACAATTTCACGCTGGTGTACGGCTGCAACCACTCGGCGCGACCCAATCGCGATTGAAACGACAATTGCCATTGCGAGGCATCGAGTTGCAAACGTTGCGCAAGGAATTTTGCGGTGATCTCGCAGTGCGCGCGATACGGATCGCCCAATTCAACATTGCGTTTTGGAATTCCGTGAAAAGACATCAGCAATTTTTGTGCACGGCCGTGTTGCTGCCAATGTGCGAGAACCGATTGCGCCAATGCTTCTATATAAAGAGGGTGATCGTGGTAATGCTTGACGATGTTCAGTGCTGGAATATCGCGACTTGTTTTATACAGCGCTGCGACCTGATCAAAAATAGCACCGCTACTGGTCGCCGAAAATTGCGGATACAGCGGCAGCACCAGAATGCGTTCGATATTTTGCGCGCGCAGCTCTTGCACTACTGTGCTTAATTTCGGTTCGCCATACGTCATAGCAAATCGAATTTGCGGTGGGTTCTCGCCATCCTGTTGTAACCGCTGCTGCAGACGTTCGACTTGTTTACGGCTGATCACACGCAGCGGCGAATCGCCGAACTCCCGCCACATTTGCGCATAACCATGTACGAGCCGCTGCGGCCGAAACGGCAAAATGGCGCCGAACAATATCGGATACCAAATAAAGCGCGGAATTTCCACCACGCGCCGGTCGCTGAGAAATTCGCGCAGGTAACGTCGAATCGCCGCTACGGTTGGTGCTGCCGGCGTACCGAGATTCATCAAAATTACTGCTGTGTTCATACCTAACTCCATTTCATGCACCAACGGATTGTGCCGATGAATTACAAAAACGGTTATACGTCGTAGCGCGTGCAAAAGATTCGCGGGCTAAAAATGCTTGGCGCGGCAGTGTGGCGCGAATCGATTGCGCAGGCAAAAAAAAGCCCCGCCTGAGCGGGGCTTTTTCAATCGCTGCGATTTATTAGCTGAGCACAGCGAAAATTTTCTCGCGAATTTCTTCGACGGTACCGATGCCTTCGACACGGTGATAACGCGGTGCCCAAGCGCAGCGCGCGCCGTTTTCATAATGCGCGGCCAGCGGCTGCGTTTGCTCGTGATAAACCTGCAAACGTTTGCGCACGGTTTCTTCTTTATCGTCGACGCGCTGTGTCAGTGGCTCGCCGGTGACATCGTCGAGACCTTCTTGCTTCGGCTGGTTATTCAGTACGTGGTAAACGCGACCGGATGGTGCGTGCACGCGACGGCCACTGATACGGCCGACAATTTCGTTGTCGTCGACCACGATTTCAACCACGTGGTCGATCATGATCAGCGACTCGGTGAGCGCATCGGCCTGCCGGATCGTACGTGGAAAACCGTCGAACAAAAAGCCTTTGTCGCAATCTTCCTGAATCAAACGCTCCTTTACTACGCCGATGATCAGGTCGTCGGAAACCAGACCGCCCGCATCCATGATTTCTTTGGCTTTACGCCCCAGCTCGGTGCCGGCTTTTACGGCGGCGCGCAACATATCGCCCGTTGAAATTTGCGGAATTCCAAAGCGCTCGACGATGAACTGGGCTTGAGTGCCCTTGCCCGCGCCTGGTGGGCCCAACAAAATGATACGCATGAGTACTGCTCCTGCCGTTAAAGTAATGCCGCGCGTTAAGCTGCGCCGGTCGCCAAACCAGAAGGCGGATCACCATACACATCTGTTTTGCACGTGTCCAGCGTGTGGGTATTGGGGAAATTATGGCGCGGCGATTAGGTCTAGAACTGAATTTGCGCTTTTACCAGCACCGGCGCAGCAATTTTGCGCCGTGCCGTGCACTGCTTAAACCTATCTTTCGCGCTGCTTCGCTTCCACCCATAGGGCTTCCATTTCGGCCAGGGCGACCTGTTGCGGCTCGCGGCCCTGCGCAGCGAGCGCTTGTTCGATGTAACCGAAACGGCGCTCGAATTTACGATTACCGGCACGCAAAGCGGATTCGGGATCAATATCGAGAAACCGCGCCAGATTGACGCAGCTAAACAGCAGATCGCCAAATTCATCCTCGATATGCGCGCGATCGCCGCTATCGATGGCTTCGATTAATTCATTTTTTTCTTCATCGATTTTTACGATGACATCGCGCCAGCTTTGCCAATCAAAACCGACTCGCGCCGCGCGCTTCTGCAATTTCGCCGCGCGCGATAATGACGGTAACGCCAACGGCACATCGTCGAGCACACTGTGCTGACTTTTCTCGGCGCGCTCCTGCTGCTTGATGCGCTCCCAGTTGACGTTGACCTGCTCGACCGCGACATCGCCGGTGTGCACGCGCTCGGTTAAATCGCCGGACGGAAATACATGCGGATGACGTCGCAATAATTTCGCAACCAGGTTGTGCACCAGATCATCGAAGCTAAATAGGTTTTGCTCGCGCCCGAGTTGCGCGTAAAAAATTACCTGGAATAAAACATCGCCGAGCTCTTCGCGCACCTGCGGATAATCGCCGCGCTCGATCGCATCGACCAGCTCGTAACATTCCTCCAACGTATGCGGCGCGATGCTGGCAAAGTTTTGCTGTAAATCCCACGGGCAACCGCCGTCGGGATTGCGCAAGCGCGCCATCACCTCAAGCAAATCCGGCAGCGCGTAACGCATTTCAGTGCTCATTTTTTTCGCCCGCATCGCGGCGTGCGGCGCGGCCTTCGCCTTCATGCACGCGACTGGCGGAAATAATATTGCGCAAACCGCTCAGCCTGGCGAGCAACCCGCCGAGCGCATCGAGGCTGGTGATTTCGACGGTCAGGCGCATTTTCGCGGTGTTGTTTTCTATATCGGACAAGGTATTCAACGCGAGCACGTTGGTGCGCTCTGCCGCGAGCAATTGCGTGATATCGCGCAGCAAACCTTGGCGATCGTGCGCGATAACTTCAACCTCGACCGGATACGTATTCTGCTCATCGCCCCAGCTGACTTCGATAATGCGTTCGGGCTCGGCGTATTGCAGCTGCAATATTTTGCTGCAGTCCTGACGATGCACGCTGACCCCACGGCCCAGTGTGATGTAACCGACAATTGCTTCGCCCGGCACCGGTTTGCAGCAGCCGGCAATGTGCGTGAGCAAATTGCCGACGCCGCGAATATGCACGGCGCTGTTGGATTCTTTGGTGGCGCGCTTGCGAATTAAATGCGGGAGCACCGGATCGACCTGACCATCGCGCGTCAACAAGGCCTGCGCGGCATTGATGGCTTGCGAGGCGCTAATACTGCCGACGCCGACTGCCGCGTACATATCCTCAACGGTGGCGCAACGCACACGCTCGGCCACGGCTTTGTAATCGAGGCTGGTCAACGCCAACCGCTTGAATTCTTTTTCCAGCAAATTGCGGCCGGCAAGAATATTGTCTTCGCGCGCCTGCTGGCGAAACCACGCCTGCACTTTCGCGCGCGTGCGCGAACTTTTTAAGTAAGCGAGATTCGGCTGCAACCAATCGCGGCGCGGCGCATTTTCTTTACCGGTGAGAATTTCGACTTGCTCGCCGGTTTGTAAAACATAAGCGAGCGGCACGATGCGGCCGTTTACTTTGGCGCCGCGGCAGCGATGTCCGACTTCGGTGTGAATGTGATAGGCGAAATCGAGCGGCGTCGATCCCTGCGCCAGATTCACCACGTGTCCGTCCGGGGTGAACACGTAAACACGATCCTGCGCGCGCGTGAATTGCTCGGTGAGATCGGCATCGGCGCCGGTCTCTTCGTGCCATTCCAATACCTGGCGCAACCACGCGATTTTTTCTTCGTAACTGCCGACGCGTTTGCGCTCGCTGTCGGCACCTTTGTAACGCCAGTGCGCGCAGACGCCGAACTCGGCTTCTTCGTGCATATCGAAGGTGCGAATTTGCACTTCGAGCACTTTGCCTTCTGGCCCAATCACCGCAGTGTGCAGCGAGCGATAACCGTTTTCTTTCGGGTTGGCGATGTAGTCGTCGAATTCATTCGGCACGTTGCGCCATAAACCGTGCACGATGCCGAGTGCGGCGTAGCAATCCCTCACTTCCGGCACCAACACGCGTACCGCGCGAATATCGTAAACCTGCGAAAAGCCGATGCCCTTGCGCTGCATTTTGCGCCAGATGCTGTAGATGTGTTTGGCGCGCCCGGAGAACTCCGTGCGAATACCAACGCGCGTCAACGACTCGCGCAATTCGTTGATGACCTGATCGATATAGCCCTGCCGATCAAGCCGTTTTTCGTCGAGCAGTTTTGCGATTTTTTTATACGAATCGGCGTGCAGATAGCGGAACGATAAATCTTCGAGCTCCCATTTGATGTGACCGATGCCGAGCCGATGCGCCAGCGGCGCGTAAATATCGGCGACTTCGCGCGCGATGCGATAACGCTTTTCCGGTGCATCTTTTACCGAGCGAATCGCGCAGGTGCGCTCAGCCAATTTAATTAACGCAACGCGCACATCGTCGACCAGTGCGACCAACATTTTGCGCACGGTATCGTTCTGATCTTCGGCTTGCCCGAGCACCGGTCCGCGCTCGGATTTCACGCGGCTGATGGCGGCCATCTTCAGCACGCCTTCAATCAATTTCGCAATCGCGGGACCGAATTGATCGGTGACGATGGCAATCGTCAGTTTTCCTTCGCGCACGGTGCGATACAAAATCGTCGCGACCAAGCCGTCTTGATCGACGTGCAAATCGGCGAGAATTTCCGCCATTTCCAGGCCGGTACGCAGACAGGAGCTGCCGGCGCCCCAAGACAATTCGGGATCGGACTTTACGCGCTCGTCAGCGGCGCGCGCGACGCCGGCGGCGCGTAACAAAGTACCGCGACTGACGCTTTCCGGCACCGGTAAGCGCCTGACCCAACGCTCGAGATCGACGCTGCCATCGGCTTTTTCCGGGTGCTCTTCGCGAACCTTTACCATGCAATTCTCTTATCGTTTAGCCCGTGCTTTTATTGCCGGAACCGAACGAGACATAAGCGCGCGGCATCGCCGCATAAACGAAATACATCGCTCTGTATTTCATCGCCCGTTTTATTTGTGCATCAACCCAGCAGTGTCTCAATGCTGCCGTGCTTGAGCTTAGTCGTGCTTCAGCGCGGCATCGAACACGCCCGTCGATAAATAACGATCGCCGCGATCGCAAATAATGGCGACGATTACCGCATTTTCCAGTGTGCCCGCTTGGTCCAGCTCGCTGGATAGCTGCAATGCGGCTGCCACCGCGCCGCCCGACGACACGCCGCACAAAATGCCTTCGCGCGCGGCGAGTTCGCGCATGGTTATTTCGGCAGTCGCCTGATCCATATCGATGGTGCGATCGACTTGTTCGGCGTGAAATATTTTCGGCAAATACGCCTGTGGCCACCGCCGAATACCGGGAATCGCCGAGCCTTCCGTCGGTTGCAAGCCAACGATTTGAATCGCCGGATTTTGTTCTTTCAAATAGCGCGATACGCCCATGATGGTACCGGTGGTGCCCATCGACGCGACGAAATGGGTAACGCGGCCCTGGGTCTGACGCCAAATTTCCGGGCCGGTTCCCTCGTAATGCGCGAGCGGATTGTCCGAATTCGAAAACTGGTCGAGCACTTTGCCTTTACCTTGCGCCTGCATGGTTAGGGCCAAATCGCGCGCGCCTTCCATACCCTGCGCCTGAGTTACCGAAATCAATTCCGCGCCATAGGCCGCCATCGCCAATTTGCGCTCGGCGCTCATATGTCCCGGCATGATCAATATCATGCGATAGCCGCGAATCGCCGCCGCCATTGCCAGCGCGATGCCGGTATTGCCGCTGGTAGCTTCGATCAGCGTATCGCCCGGGGCAATTTCACCGCGCGCTTCAGCGCGGCGAATCATGCTCATCGCCGGGCGATCTTTCACCGAGCCTGCGGGGTTATTGCCTTCGAGTTTTACCAGAATCGTGTTGTTGGTTTCACCCGGCAGGCGCTGCAAACGCACCAGTGGTGTTTCGCCGATGAAATCCTCAATGGTGGGATACGACATGTCAGCGTCCTATTACTTAAACTTTTCTACAAATAAGGCTACGAACAACATAAATAAAAGGCGGGTGGAGAACGATGCAATGCACTGACGGAACGTGATCGCGGCTGCTGCGCGATGGCGACAATGCAGTGTTACGGCTGTCGTTTTGCGCCTACGAAACAAAAAAATTGAAGCCGGATGATAGCACCGTCACCTCGCTTTTGCCGCCCGCTCACCCGATAATGCCGACACCCCTCCCAGCGGCGTGCCATGAAGGCTATGCAAAACCGCGGTCTTAAAACTCTTATCCTCACCACGGCGCTAACGCCATCGCTATTGATCGCGCTGGCGCTAGGCACGTATTTCAATAAAAGCCGCGTCGACGATATCAATCGCCTGTTGCTCGAACGCAGTCACGCCACCGCCTTACAGCTGGCGAATGCCGCGCGCAAATCGTTGCGCGATGGCGACAAAGATTCGCTGCAGGAAATGAGTTCACTAGCGCTGGAAGAACCCGGCGTCAATGCGGTCGCCATTTACGATGGCGCGCGTCAGCTGCGTGCACACGCCGGCCCGCAGTTGGTCGAAGCGCAAACGAATGCGCTGATCACGCAAAATATCATTGCGGCGACCGACACCACGTTACGCATTACGATGCCGGTGCAGCCCAACAATGCGTTCACCAGCGCTTTTAATAGCGCGGCTCACACCGCCAACGAGCGCGATAGCAAAAGCGTGGAGAACTCCGCGCCGCTCGGCTGGGTGATGGTCGAATATTCGCGCTCGCCGTATCAGGTCGACACGTACCAATCGCTGTTTGTCGGCGGCATGATCGTAGCGCTGGCACTGATCAGTGCGGTGGCAATTGCCGTGTTCGCGAGTCGCCGTTTGGAAAAGGCTGTCAGCATTTTGCGCGACGGTATTCAGCGCATCGCCAACGGTCAGTTCGATGCGCCGGTGCAATTACACGGCGACGACACGCTGCGCAATCTGGCCGAAGATCTCAACCGCATGGCATCGACCGTGCAAAACTCCGCCATCGAGTTGCGCCGCAATCTCGAACAAACCAACCGCGATTTGCGCGAGTCGCTCGAAACCGTCGAAATACAAAATATCGAACTCGATCTGGCGCGGCGCGAAGCACTCGAAGCCAGCCGTATCAAATCCGAATTTCTCGCCAATACCAGCCACGAATTGCGCACGCCGCTGAACGGCATTATCGGCTTCA
This sequence comes from Verrucomicrobiaceae bacterium, assembly GCA_028293825.1. Taxonomy (GTDB): domain Bacteria; phylum Pseudomonadota; class Gammaproteobacteria; order Pseudomonadales; family CAMLJR01; genus CAMLJR01. The sequence continues at coordinate 52,047 of JAQGNY010000012.1, read as the reverse complement.
GTAAATTGCTGCTGAAAAGCGTGCTCGACGCGCGCCAGCGCGAATACCTCGAAACCATTCGGCTTTCCGCCGAAGCGTTGCTCGGCATCATCAGCGACATTCTCGATTTCTCGAAAATGGAAGCCGGCAAATTAGTGCTCGACAACACGCCGTTCAATTTGCGCGAAGTTATCGAAGACACACTAACGATCTTGGCGCCGAGCGCGAACGAGAAAAAACTCGATTTAATTCTCGCGTACGACACGGTAGTGCCGACCGAATTAATCGGCGATCCATTGCGATTACGGCAAATTCTCACCAACCTGATCAGCAACGCGATTAAATTTACGCCGCGCGGTCACATTTCAGTCGAGGTCGCATTAACCGCTGCGGTCGGCGCACGCGTGCCGTTGAAAATCAGCGTGCGCGATACCGGCATCGGCATCGACGTGCAACATCAACAACAATTATTCAATGCATTTACGCAGGCGGACGCATCGACCTCACGCGAATTCGGCGGCACCGGACTCGGCCTCGCCATCAGCAAACGCCTGGTCGAGCATATGGGCGGCGAAATCGGCTTAAACAGCGCGCTCGGAAACGGTTCGACATTTTGGTTTTCGTTGCGATTGCCCGCGCAAGAGTTACCGCTGCAACGACGCCAATTCGGTCAACTCGCCGGCAAACAATTACTGCTTTACGATCCGCAGCCGCTCTCGCAACGCGCCCTGATTGAATTGCTGCGCAGCTGGCATATCGAAGTGACCGTCGCCGACGATCTGCGCGCTTTACCCGCGCGTGCGGCGAACTGCGACGGCTGGCTGCTCAATCCCGCCATCGGCGAAATCTTACCGCCCGCATTGCCGTTGCCAAAAGCGCCGGTGTGGCTATTGCACGCCAGTCACAGCAATGCGCCGGTTATTAATAGCGCGATAAAAGTGCTGACCAAACCGCTGGGACATATCCCGCTTTACGATGCGCTCTGCGACGAATGGTGCCCGCGCACCACCGATGTCGCGCCCGCTAACATCTCCGCGTCGACAATGCGCGGCTTGCGCGTGTTGGCCGTCGACGATAACGCCACCAATCTGAAATTAATCGCCATTCTGCTCGAAGAGTTTGGCGCCAGCGCCGTGCTCGCCAGCAATGGCCGCGAAGCGCTGGCGCACTGCGAGCAACAACGCTTCGATCTAATTCTGCTCGATATTCAAATGCCCGAACTTAACGGTGCGCAGGTCGCCGATATGATTCGCAACGGCAGCAGTGAAAATCGCAGCACTAAAATTGTCGCGTTGACCGCGCATTTATTGCCGGAAGAGCAACGTCGTTTATTGGCCGAAGGTTTCGACCTGTGTTTGATTAAACCGATTACCGAAACGCAATTGCGCGACTTGCTCGACAGCTGTGTGACGGCTGAACGCGCGATGCCGCAGCAACCGGTGCAGATCGAATTAAGTCTTGAACGCGCGCGCAATAAACCGGCGCTGGCGAAAGAGTTTTTGCGCGATTTATTGCGCGATCTTCCCACGTTGCGCACAGCATTATTTCAACATCATCAGGACGACAATTTAGAAGCATTGCTGGAAGAAACGCATCGAGTACATGGCGCCAGCTGTTATTGCGGTGCGTTGAAATTACAGCAAAGCAGCTATGCGCTGGAAGAAACGCTAAAACAAAATAGTTCGCGCGATGCAGTGGCAGCGGCGACCGGAACCTTGCTCGCTGCGATCGATGAATTATTGGCGTGGGAAGAGCAGCACGATCTGGACGTTATTTTTAATACCGACGAGCCAGCGCCCAATGCGAATAACTCAGCAGCCAAATCAGCCTGACAGCAATTAACGGTCGCTGACAAATAGCTCGCGACTGCTCAATGGTTTAGTGCCCAAGTGCGGCCGCAATGCCTGGCGACAAATTTGTTTTAATGCGCGCCGCGCCGCCGGCGAATAAATACCCTGTAGAAAATCAATAATGTCGCTGCCATTAATCGCGTGCGGATTTGCCATGCGATTGCGGGTTAATCCGCGCTGCGCATCGAAATCATAAAGCAGGCCGGGTACGATTTCGGTACCGCTGTCGGTAACGTGCGTCAGACTGAAGCCGTAACCTAACGCATCCAACAAGCGCAATTCAAAATGCCGCAATACCACGTCGAGTAAATTGTCATTGCTCAATTGCTGCAACGTGTTTTCGTAGTCGGCAAATAATTCTGAATTTGCGTCGTCGCGATGCAACAACCGGCACAGCAATTCATTTAAATACAGCGCGCCGAATAACGATTTGCCGCGCAACGTGATTGCAGCGGCGCGCGTCTCGACCTGACGTAAACTTTTTAAATCGGTGTGACCGACAACTTCAAGCCACAGCGGCTGAAACGGCTGCAAAATTGCGCGTTGACTGGAGCCGTGCCGCACGCTGCGCGCACCACGTGCGACCGCAGAAACGCGACCTTGCTGCAGCGTAAACAATTCGACGATGAGACTGGTGTCGCGATAATCGCGCGAATGTAACAAATAGGCCGATTGCAGTGACTCCGTGATGCTCACGAAGCAAATTACTCGTAGTCCGTATAGCCGAGGCTGCGCAACGCGCGTTCGTCATCGGACCAGCCCGCTTTTACCTTTACCCAAAGCTTGAGCATGACTTTGCTCTCGAACATTTTTTCCATGTCCTTGCGCGCTTCTTCGCCGATCAATTTAATGCGCTCGCCGCCGTTGCCGATGACGATTTTTTTCTGGCCCTCGCGCTCGACTAAAATCAGCGCGTGAATTTCCACCATGCGCCCGAGCAATTTAAACGATTCGACTTCAACGGTAATTTCGTACGGCAACTCTTCGCCCAACTGCCGCATTACTTTTTCGCGCACCATTTCGGCGGCGAGAAAACGCTGGCTGCGATCGGTGATTTGATCTTCCGCAAAAAAGTGCGGGTTGTGCGGCAACAGCTTAGTAATTGCTTTTTCGAGGCCGTCGAGATTGTGGCCGCGCAATGCCGACAGCGGAAATATTTCGGCAAACGGATATTTTTCCGAAAACTTTTTTAACGCCGGCAACAACTCTTCTTTGTTTTCCAGCAAATCGATTTTATTCAGCGCCAGGATCACCGGATTTTTGACAGCCTGTAATTTCTCCAGCACCCATTCGTCTTCCTCGGTCCAACGCAGCCGGTCGATAACGAAGACAACGACATCGACATCGAGCAATGCCTGGCTCGCCGTTTGATTCATCAAGCGATTGATCGCGCGCGGTTCGATCCGATGCAGACCGGGGGTATCGACGTAAATAATCTGCACGTCGCCCTCGGTTTTAATCCCGAGCACGCGATGCCGCGTGGTCTGCGGTTTGCGCGACGTGATACTGATTTTCTGTCCGAGCAAATGATTGAGCAGCGTCGATTTGCCGACATTGGGCCGACCGACCAAAGCGACATAACCGCAACGCGTAATTTCTTCAGTCATGCTTATGCTGCTCCGATTTGTGCTGTTCTAAAAAGTCGAGTGCGGCTTGCGCCGCTTCTTGCTCGGCGATGCGGCGACTGCTGCCGCTGCCGGGAAAATGTTCCGCTATCGAGGGAATTCGACATTCGATAGCAAAGTGCTGGTTATGCGCTTCACCCTGCGTGTCCGTCAACACATAAACCGGCAGCGCCTTCGCGCGACCCTGCAGCCATTCCTGCAGCCGTGTTTTTGGATCCTTGGTTGCCTCACCGGGCGCAACCGCTTGCAAGCGCTGGCCGAACCATGCGAGCACGCGCTCGCGACAGATATCGATGCCACCATCCAAATAAATCGCCGCAATGATCGCTTCCAATACATCGGCGAGAATTGACTCGCGCCGATGACCGCCGCTTTTCATTTCGCCCGAGCCGAGCTTGAGAAAATCGCCCAACTGCAATTCTCGCGCGATTTCCGCCAGCGTCACGCCGCGAATCAGCGTCGCGCGCATTCGGGTTAAATCGCCTTCGCGAGTGGTGGGAAATTGAGCAAATAAAGCTTCGGCGACAATTAAATTAACAATTGCATCGCCGAGAAATTCGAGACGTTCGTTGTGGGTGCCGCCGAAGCTGCGATGGGTCAGGGCCTGCTCGATCAACGTGCTATCGGTAAATCGATAGCCCAGTGATCGATACAACTTTATCTGCGCATTGAGACCGCTCATTGCACCGCAGACAAGTTGTATTTCAATTTGTCGAATTTAACGACGACATCGATGTTGGAAATTAAAGCGACCCGCTTTTCGTAACTGGCATCGAGCTCGCGCGTGCCTTTTGATTCGGTGAGTTTAATATCCGTCGGCTTGACCGAATCAATATTGTTAATTTCGAATTGTTTTTCGATCGCGGCAATTATTTCCGGCCTTGATTTAGTGGCCAATGCGGAGTTGTTCAGCACCAGATCAATCGCTTTTTTAGTTTGCCAATAGTCCAAATAGATCGGACCCACTTTGGCAACACAGGTAAACAGAAACGCCCCGATAGCCAACACAAAAAGCCAGCCCAGTGTTCCCAATCCACCCTGGTATTTACGCATTTGCATGCTGTTATTCTCCTAGACGATCAGAACAAACGGTCAGTGAATTTTGCCGACGCGGTCGAAGCTTGGAATCGATAGCGACTCCCAATGCATCCATACCGCGAAAGCCTTACCGACAATTTCCTGCTCCGGCACCTGGCCCCAAAAGCGCGAATCGGCACTGTTGTCGCGGTTGTCGCCCATGAAAAAGTAATGACCAGGTTCAACGACGACGTCGACGTTGTCGGCTATCTCATTGTAGCTGTCCATTTGCTTGTGGATATTGTGCTCGACCGGCCCCAGTTTTTCCGATGCCAACTCTGTGCCCTGCATCGGCAGCAGCCGCGCCAAAAATGTTTGCTCGGCTTTGTCGCCATTGATATACAAAACTTTGTGGCGGTATTGAATGTGATCGCCGGGTAAACCAACCAAACGCTTAATGAAATAAACATTCTTTTTGTGCGGCGGATAAAACACGACGACATCGCCGCGCTGCGGTTTGCCCACGTCGAGAATTTTTGTTTTGAGCACCGGCACGCGCAAACCGTAACTGAATTTATTCACCAGAATGTAATCGCCGACTTCCAATGTCGGCACCATCGACGACGACGGAATCTGGAACGGTTCGACCACGAACGAACGCAGGATCAACACCACCGCCAGTACCGGAAAAAACGAGCGGCTATATTCCGCAATCGGACGCTCAGCAACAAACGCCGCATTGGCACCGTGCAAATTCATCGCTGCAGATTTGCGTGCGCGCTCGAAACCCCAGCGATCCAACGCGGCAATCACGCCGGTCAACAGTGTCAATAACACCAACACCAACGCGAAATCGCCGTCCTTCAGACGTACAACCAGCACTACCCATAATATCCACAATGCGATAAGGACTTTATACGACCACGCCGACCACAGCGGCTCCGCTCCGGTATCGGGCAGAACCGCTGCACCATGCTCAATTTGCTGGGCAATACGCCAGTGTTGCTGGCGGCGGCCGATGGCTTCCTGCACCAGCCAAACCACTAATGTCAGCACCACTAAAACGAGTAAAGCCGTATTCACCATTGCAGAACCATCCCAAGATTTATTGAGTTAATAGCAAAGCCATCTCCAGATGGCTTTTACTGTCACGGCTGAAATTATTTATAAAAATTCGACGGTACCGAGCGCAAAATTCGCTCCGCGAATTACCCACGATAGGCAGTGGGACGGTGGATTGTTAGCGCATCCACCGTTTAATTTTATTTAATTATTGACCTTCAAGACCGCTAAAAACGCGCTTTGCGGAATTTCAACATTGCCAACCTGCTTCATGCGCTTCTTGCCGGCTTTTTGCTTTTCCAATAATTTCTTTTTGCGCGACACGTCGCCGCCATAGCATTTGGCGAGAACGTTTTTACGCAGCGCTTTCACGGTGGAGCGCGCGATGATCTGACCGCCGATGGCGGCTTGAATTGCGACATCGAACATCTGCCGCGGAATCAGCTCCTGCATTTTTTCAACCAGGGCGCGACCGCGGTATTGGGCCTGATCGCGGTGCACGATGATCGACAGCGCGTCGACCTTTTCGCCGTTGATCAACACGTCGAGCTTGGCCAGTTTCGCCGCCTCGAAGCGCGCAAAACTGTAATCGAGCGACGCAAAACCACGGCTCGCCGATTTCAATTTATCGAAGAAATCGAGCACGACTTCGTTCATCGGAATTTCATACGCCAGCGACACTTGTGAGCCGAGGAACAGCATGTCTTTCTGCACACCGCGACGCTCAATACATAGGGTGATGACGTTGCCGAGAAACTCCTGCGGCACCAGAATATTGACCGTCGCGATCGGCTCGCGCATTTCCTCAATCTCGCCCGGGTCCGGCATTTTCGAGGGGTTGTCGACCAGTGCAATTTCGCCGTTGGCGCGCACCACTTCGTAGACCACAGTCGGCGCGGTGGTGATCAGATCGAGATCGTATTCGCGCTCGAGCCGCTCCTGGATGATCTCCATATGCAGCATGCCGAGGAAGCCGCAGCGAAACCCGAAGCCCAGCGCATCCGATACTTCCGGCTCATAAAACAGCGACGCATCGTTCAGCGTGAGTTTGGCCAGCGCCTCGCGAAACGATTCATAGTCCTCGGAGGACACCGTGAACAAGCCGGCGTACACCTGCGGTTTTACTTTTTTGAAGCCCGGCAGCGCGTCGACATTAGGTGTCGAAAAGTGCGTGATGGTATCGCCCACCGGCGCGCCTTGAATCTCTTTGATGCCGGCAACGATAAAACCCACTTCGCCGGCATTCAGACCATCGGTAGAAGTCAGCTTCGGGGAAAATACGCCGACGCTATCGACCAGCTGCGCTTTGCCGATCGACTTGGTAATGATCTTGTCGCCTTTCTTGATGCGCCCGTTCTTCACGCGCACCAGCGATACCACGCCGAGGTAATTATCGAACCAAGAATCGATGATCAGCGCTTGCAGCGGCGCATCCAGATCGCCAACCGGCGGCGGTACCAACTCGACCAATTGCTCGAGCAAATCCTCGATGCCCAAGCCGGATTTGGCGCTGATAGGAATCGCGTGCGAGGCATCGACACCGATGATTTCCTCGATTTCCAACTTCACTTTTTCAGGATCGGCCTGCGGCAAATCCATCTTGTTCAGCACTGGGATAACTTCGAGTCCCTGTTCGATCGCGGTGTAGCAGTTCGCCACCGATTGCGCTTCGACGCCTTGCGCGGCATCGACGACCAGCAGTGCGCCTTCACAGGCAGCGAGCGAGCGCGATACTTCGTAACTGAAGTCGACGTGGCCAGGGGTATCGATGAAATTCAGCTGATAACGTTTGCCGCTGCGCGCGTTGTAATACAACGTGACGCTGTGCGCTTTGATGGTAATGCCACGCTCGCGCTCAAGATCCATCGAATCCAGAACCTGCGCCTCCATCTCGCGCGCTTCGAGCCCGCCGCACAATTGAATGAAACGATCCGCCAGTGTGGATTTACCGTGGTCGATATGGGCGATGATGGAAAAATTACGGATGTGATCGAGATTGCTCACGGGAAATGCGTTACTCAGCGACTGCGGGGGATTCGATCGGAAGCGATCAAGGTGCGCGATTGTAGCCCAAAACCCGGGGCCGGCGCCACGCGGCGGGATTGGCCAGATTAGCTGCCGCCATCCCAGACCACCGATTCGGCAACTCGCCCTGCGGTATCGGTAGGCACCTCACCAACCACCGTCACCACGTAGGGATTTGGACCAAATTGCGTCGCGCGTGAATACGCCACCGTGGCGCCTTGCACAGCGGTACCACCATTGCTCGGCAGTGGTCCTTTCGCTGCTTCGACAAATACGGACAGCACGGCTAATCCATCCGAATAGGTCAGCACATCTTCACTGGTCCGATGTGGTGCCACCGACAACACAAATCCGGCCGGCAACCACTGCGGGCGCCACGGCATTTGCACTTCTTCGACGACGCGCTGGATGCCACCTTGTTCGCCGACATTAACGCTGGCTGCGGCCGGCACATCGCCCAACCATTCTTTTTTCAACGGCTGGCCAATTTCTACTTCGACGAATTGCAGACGCTCCAACACTTTACCGGCCGCATCGAGCGATTCAGAACGCAACAATAAACCGGTGTCGTAATCGAGCGCGAGTCGATAGCCGTAACGAAATCCATCGCGCGGTTTAATTATTAGCGCGACGGCACGACGACCGGCGACGCGATCCTCACCGCCGGCTTGTATGTCGTAAAAAGCGTTGAGGCCAGCCAAGCCTTCCTTCAGCAGACGTTGATGAAACAACAAGCTAAAGCGCTGACCGAGTTGAATACAGGTGAGTTGCTGGCCGTGACGAATAACTTCGCGATGCTGACCATCGAGATGTTCGAGCCGCTCGAACTCTTCGCCATTGAGCGTGCCATGGGTGATTCGCAGCGACTCGAGATGATTGTCGCGCGAATAGCTCATCACGCCGCGATAATTTAATTCGCCCATGCTGTGAGCGAAACGGCTGAGCAATTGCTCGGTTTGCGCCGCATCGGCTCGCGCTAATAAAGGCGCCGAACACAATAGCGCCGACAGGAGTCGGCGCTTAAAGGGGTTAGAACGACGCATCAGTTTACTCGGGGCTCAGCTGAGAAACCTTCGCAAAGCTGATAACGCCCTGGCCATTATTCAGCGAAGCACGTTCGGTATGGCGCAGCAGATATTGCTGTAAGCGCTGCTCAGCCAGCTGATCGGCATTCAATGCCACGGGCTGCGCGTATAACGGCGTGGTCAGCTGTGCACTCACTGCAACATTGCCAATGGATGGCGATATCTGCGCGGGATAGACGCGGTTCGCCGTCGGTGAAGCAGACACCTGCGCCAAAGTCGCGCTGTTGTTTGAGTCGGTGCTGAAACTACGTGCACCGATAGCCACTACCGTTGCGACCGAAGCGGCCACAGCGATGCTTGCCAGCGGCCGCCACCAGCGCGAACCAACCACAGCAACAGAGGTGCTTTCTTCGCCAGCAAGCGCGGCCTGAATACCCAGCGAAAGATCAATATGGGCGAACTGCATGTCGACGCCGCTGAGGCTATCGCGCTGCAGGTGATAATCGCGCCACGCCGTGCGCAACTCGCTGCTATCCGCGCTCGCGAGCAGGCGTCGCAACTCAAGATCATCCGCCTCGCCATCGACCAGTGCCGATACCGATTCCCGCAGTTTTTCATTCATACGATCACCTTGCGTAAGATCAATGTGGTTACTCATACGACAACCTCGCCGTTTATTTGGGCCTTCACCTGCTTGTCGATCGCTTCGCGGGCGCGAAAAATTCGACTGCGCACAGTGCCAACCGGGCAATCCATCGCCGTTGCAATATCTTCGTAACTGAGACCATCGAATTCACGCAATGTCACCGCTGTGCGCAAATCTGTTGGTAAAGAATTTATCGCCTGCTCAACCACGCGCTTCAATTCACCGCCGAACAAAATGTTCTCCGGATTTTCTATGTCCTTGAGCTGAAAATCGCCATCGAAGTGCTCGGCATCGTCAATATCGACATCGACACCCGGCGGACGGCGCTGGCGTGCCACTAAATAATTTTTCGCGGTGTTGATCGCAATCCGATACATCCATGTGTAGAAAGCGCTTTCGCCACGAAAATTCGGCAACGCACGATAAGCTTTGATAAAGGCTTCCTGCGCCACATCCTGCACTTCATCGGAATTTCGAAGATAGCGCGAAATGAGGCTCAAAATTTTGTGCTGGTATTTCAATACCAACAAATCGAATGCCTTTTTATCGCCCTTTTGTACCCGGGCGACTAACTGCTGATCGGTGACTTCGGGCCCTGTCATCGTATGTCCCGTTGTACCCATCGCATTGCAACCGCCAAATAGACCATGTTCCATTCCGGAAGTTCGAAGCCCGTACGCAGGTTGCGTAAAGGCGGGTATGATTGCCAGCCCAAAAAAAAGTTCAACGCCCATTCAGCACGAGGATGTTCGGCGCTGGCGCTTGAGCAAAGTATAAGAGTTAAAGCACAGGTGAATATTTTTACGCCTTCTGCACTTCCGTCATCGCCGACGGTCGGACTGCGCATTGATTAAACCGTTGTCGAAAACTGTGTCGAGGGCGAGCGGGATAATATAGTCGCCCCCCCTATGGAGCAACCCGAATTCCATGAGCGCCGCGAACCATCACGATGTTCTGATTATTGGTACCGGCGCCGCCGGCTTAACCGCTGCGCTGCATTTGGCGCCGAACGCGCGCGTCGCGATGATCTGCAAAGGCGATCTCAATCAAGGCTCGACCTGGTGGGCGCAAGGCGGCATCGCCGCAGTACTCGATGAAAACGACACGGTGGACGCACACATTGCCGACACGCTCGACGCCGGCGGCGGCTTGTGTCACACCGATTCCGTGCGGTTCACGGTCGAGCACAGCAGAGAAAGTATCGAGTGGTTGGTCGAACAGGGCGTCGAATTCGACCGCGTACCGAACAATAGTTTTCACCTGACCCGCGAAGGCGGTCACAGTCATCGCCGCATTCTGCACACTGCCGACGCCACCGGGCGCGCGGTATCGGAAACACTGACTGCACGCGTACTCAACACCCCCAATATCGAAATGTTCACCAATCGCGTCGCGGTCGATTTGATTCTGCGCGACGGTCGCTGTCGCGGCGCGTACGTGCTCAACCGCGACACCGGACAGGTCGAAGTATTTCAAGCCGAGTACACGATTCTCGCCACCGGCGGCGCCAGCAAAGTGTATTTGTATACGACCAATCCCGACGGCGCAACCGGCGACGGTATAGCAATGGCGTGGCGCGCCGGCTGCCGGGTCGCCAATATGGAATTCAATCAATTCCACCCGACCTGCCTGTATCACCCGAATGCAAAATCGTTCCTGGTAACCGAAGCGATTCGCGGCGAAGGCGGCAAATTATTGCTGCCGAACGGCGAGCGCTTTATGCAGCGCTTCGATCCGCGCGGCGAACTGGCGCCGCGCGATATCGTCGCCCGCGCCATCGACCATGAAATGAAGCGTCTTGGCGTCGATTGCGTCTATCTCGATATCAGCCACAAATCGCCGGAATTTATTCTGCATCACTTTCCGACGATCAAAGCGCGCTGCCTCGAACTCGGCATCGACATCACCCGCGATCCAATCCCGGTGGTGCCGGCTGCGCATTACACCTGCGGCGGCGTGATCGTGGATTTCAACGGCGCCACCGATGTGCCGAATTTGCACGCCATCGGCGAAAGCTCATTCACCGGCTTGCACGGCGCCAATCGCATGGCGAGCAACTCGCTGCTCGAATGCATCGTCTATGGCCGCTCGGCGGCGACGCATATCGCCAAACATTTACCCGGCACGCACGAAGAAATCAGTGCCGCGCCATGGGATTCATCGCAGGTCACCAACTCGGACGAAGACGTAGTAATTTCGCACAATTGGGATGAATTACGGCGCTCGATGTGGGATTACGTCGGCATCGTGCGCACCAACAAACGGCTGCAGCGAGCGCTGCATCGTGCCGATCTGCTGAAGCAGGAAATCGCCGAGTACTACAGCAATTATCGCGTGCACAACGATTTGCTCGAACTGCGCAATCTGGCGGTGGTGGCGGAATTAATTATTCGTTCGGCGCTGGCGCGCAAAGAAAGTCGCGGCCTGCATTACACGCTCGATCACCCGGATTTATTGCCGGAAGCGCTCGATACTATTTTGATACCCGAAAACTATTCGCCTCCGACACCGGAAAATCACTCGCCGAAAACCGGCAAATGACGCAGATGGACGCGCAGCTTGCGGGCGTCGTCCGCGTGCAGACTGTCGCGCCACAGTGTCAGCGTTAGATTGCGGCGCGTCGCTGCCTCTTTAAAACTAAGCACCAACAAGCCGGGCCATAACGTTGCTGCGCGCAATTCCAACGCACGCTCGGCGCCCGCATTTAATTGCCATAAGCCACCCTCGCGCCACTGCAGGCGGCCACATTGCTGGCACTCGGTGCGAATGCAATAACCGGCATAAATCAAGGCGAGCAAGCCGAGACCAGCGCGAGCGAGAACCGGAATCGCAGCGAACCAAATCGCCGCCAGTGCCACTAAAACTACTGCACACAACGCGCCGTAAAAAATACGCGATGGCTTAATCTCAACGCTGAGCGCGGTGCGTGAAGGCGAGGATTTCATCGACAATCCCTGTCAATCTCGAATCGGTGGGACGCTCGCGCTGCAAAAACCACGCAAACAATTCGGTGTCTTCCGACTTCAATAACTCGATGTATTCCTGCTGCTGCGCATCGCTTAATTCGCGCAGACGCTTTTCCACAAACGGCAGCAACACCAGGTCGAGTTCGAGCATGCCGCGGCGGCTGGCCCAGTACGTACGATTGAACTCATGCTCGGAAAGCATCGGCAAATGATCACTTCATGAAAACGGGCGCGTAGAATACGTCAAATCTTCGCCCTGACCTACCCGCCTTTTGATGTGGAATCCCTATGAACAACGAGGCACACACCGCCCCGCACACGACTTTCCTCGACACCATCGGTGCCGAAACGCTGCCCGGCGACGAATGCCGCTTTGCCGCTGAGCCGGAAACATTGGCCGAACTCGACGCCGTCGACACGGTAATTCCGCTCAGCCATTACGGCGCCCTCTCGATTAAAGGCGCGGATGCGGAGAAATTCCTGCAGGGCCAAATTACCTGCAGCTCAGCCGACGTCACCACCACCTTGAGCACGCCCGGCGCGCATTGCACACCGAAAGGCCGTGCCATCACCAGCTTCCAGTTGGCTCGTATTGAGGCCGATCATTTTCTATTGCGTATGCGGCGCGACCTGCTGGATATCAGCGCGCAGGCATTCGCCAAATACATCGTGTTTTCAAAAGCCAAACTGCAACGCGCGGACGATTTAATCGGTATCGGATTGCACGGCCCCAACACTGCCGCTCTGGTGCGCGAATTGGCGGGAGATTTACCGGGCGCGATCAACGCCACCATCGCTCACGGCACAGGCTTTATTTTGCAGCGCGATACTGAGGGCACCTGGTTTGAGTGCTGGCTCGCGGCCGATGCGGCCAACGATTTATGGCAGCGCGCCAGTGGCACGCACAAACCCGTCGGCACCCGTTATTGGCATTGGCTAACCATTCGCGTCGGCTTGGCCGAAGTGTGCGCCGCCACCACCGATACGTTTATTCCGCAGATGCTGAACTACCACCTGACCGGCGCCATCAACTTCAAAAAAGGCTGCTACACCGGGCAGGAAATCGTCGCCCGCGCCTATTATCGCGGTCAGGTAAAACGGCATTTATTGCGAGCTGGCGTGACCACGGAGCCACCCGCTCCCGGCGCCGCGATCAGCGACGCCAATGGCCGTGTGGTGGGTACTGTCGTCAATAGTGTGCTGCTCGCGCCCAACCTCTCGGAGTTACTTGGTGTGACCGGCGAGGACGATAACAACATCGAAAAACTGCTGATTAATGGCGTAAATCTGCGGCCGGAGCCGCTACCGTATGCTATACCTTAACCAGTTTGGCGGCCCGCGCGGCCGTTGTTATTCATCGCCCATTGCGGCATAGCGTGAGTAAAACCCCCAGCCATGAGTGACATGATCGAGCAGATCAGCGAAGAGATTATCGACGCTCTCGACAACGACAAACTGGTACTGCCGACACTACCGGAAGTAGCGCTAAAAGTGCGCGAAGTGTCGAGCGACCCCGATGTCGATATCGCGACGATGGCAAAAGTCATCGAAAACGATCCGGCCATTTCCGCGCGCATCGTCAAGATTTCCAACAGCCCGCTACTGCGCGCGAGCCGTCCGATCGAAGATTTGAAAATGGCGGTCAGTCGTCTCGGCATCAATTACACAAGCAATCTGGCCACCAGCCTCGCCATGCAGCAAATGTTTCAGGCGACCTCCGATGTGGTCGACGAGCGCATGCGCCAAGTGTGGTCGCACAGCACTGAGGTATCGGGCATTGCGCACGCGCTGGCGCGGCATTACACCAAGTTGAAACCCGATCAGGCGACACTCGCCGGCATCGTGCATCAAATCGGCATCTTGCCGATTTTGACCTACGCCGAAGACAATCGCCGTTTACTGAAAGACCCAGGTGCGCTCGACACCCTCATCGCCATGCTGCATCCGGTATTGGGTCGCCGCATTTTGGAAGCGTGGAGCTTTCCCGAAGACCTGATCATCGTGCCGCAAGAGCATTTAAATTTCGGCCGCGAAGTGAAGAAAGTGGATTACGCCGATGTCGTCATGGTCGCCAATCTGCAAAGTTATTTGGGTAGCGAGCACCCGTATAACGAGTTGGATTGGTCGCAAATCAGCGCGTTCGATCGACTCGGTTTATCGTCCGATATCAATATGCGTGAAGTGGAAGACCTGTCCGCCGATATGGAAGCCGCGATGGCATTCTTGCAATGATGGCGTTCGCGCAATCAAAAAAGCATTAACAAACGCCCGAGAAAAAGGGTAGCAAGGAAACACGCAATCGATTTTGTCGGCAGCCAACCTGAGCTTGGCTCGAGCGAAGCTAGTTCTGCTTACAACCAGCTTCGTTCTGTTTTCCGCAAACCTAAATCGGATTCGTACGAACCTGGCTCTATTCCCAACAAACCTGCTTCTATCGGCAACGAGCCTGGTTCTATTTGCCACAAAGCTGGTTCTATTCAGAGCAGACCTCGGCTCAATTCAAATAAACCCCATTCTGTCTGCGACTTACTTAGGTTGGCCGGAAGCGAGGCTAATTCTGTTCGCATTAATACTAGGCCGGGTTTGAGCGAGATGGGTTCTGCTTGCGGCCAACCTGAGCCGGGTCTGAGCGAGGTTAGCTCTATTCGCCGTTAGTTCAAGTTTGTTTGAAATGAACCGGGGTCAGTAGAGAATCGATCCAGGCCCGGTGTCGACCCAGTGGATGCAGCTTACTCGGCGCTGCGCCTTTGCGAAAAGCGCGCCGACCGATCGTCCACAAGGGTTTCGGCGGTAATTCACGCGCTAATTAATTAGCCGCTAGCGGCGGCAATGCCCAATCGATCGGATCGTTGCCGCGCTGCTGAAGATAAGTGTTAGTTTTCGAGAAATGCTTGCAGCCAAAGAAGCCGCGATGCGATGACAGCGGCGACGGATGCGGCGCCTCCAGCACTAAATGTTTTTCGCGATCGATCAACTGACCTTTTTTCTGCGCATAACTACCCCACAGCAAAAATACCAGGCCGTCGCGCTCGCGATTTAAATGCGCGATACAGGCGTCGGTAAAAGCTTCCCAACCGCGTCCTTGATGCGAACCGGCTTTCGCTTGCTCCACCGTAAGAACGCTGTTCAACAACAACACGCCCTGCTCGGCCCAATGCTGTAAATAACCGTGACGGCTGATTGGAATGCCAAGATCGTTGTTTAACTCCTTGAACATATTTACCAGCGATGGCGGCGATGGCACACCCGGTAATACCGAGAAACATAAACCGTGCGCCTGACCCGGGCCGTGATATGGATCCTGCCCGAGCAACACGACTTTGACCTGATCGAATGGCGTGGTATTGAGTGCGTTAAACCAATTTGCCGCAGCGGGATAAATAATTTTCCCGGCGTTTTTTTCCGCCAGTAAAAACGCTTTCAATTGCGTCATGTACGGCTTTTCGAATTCATCGCCGATCACCGCCAGCCACGATTCGTTCAATTTAACCTGATCGCGCTTGATTGTTTTTTCGCTCATCGGCTGCTCAATTCGACGCTATAACAATCGGATCGGCATGACGCACCAAAGCGCGCTTTTCGCTGCGCTCATAACGTTTCGCCGGCGTATTAATAATATCGGTGAGCACGTCCGCGTTATATGACGCCACTACTTGCGCAGCATCGGGTTCGCCGTACAACGTGGTGCGTTGACTGGGAATGCGTTCACAGTTGCGAATCAACGCATCCATATTTTCCGGCGGCAATTCCTGACCGTGCATGGCACCGGCCGCGCGCGTAATCGATTCGTTCATCAGCGTACCGCCGATATCGTTGGCGCCGGCGGCGAGACACGCGGCCACACCGGCCTCGCCCATTTTTACCCACGACGCCTGAATATTCGAAATCTGCGTATGCAATACCAGCCGCGCAACAGCGTGCATCAACACCGCTTCGCGAAAAGTCGGGCCGCGTCGCGCTTTACCTTTTAAATATAGCGGCGCCTCCATGGCCACGAATGGCAATGGCACGAACTCGGTAAAGCCGCCAGTCTTTTCCTGCAGCGTGCGCACGCGCAATAAATGTCGCGCCCAGTGTTCGAGTTTTTCGATATGGCCATACATGATCGTGGCGGTCGTACGCAGACCGATGCGATGCGCGGTCTCGATCACTTGCAACCATTCGTCGGTGCGAATTTTATCGGCGCATAAAACGGCGCGCACTTCGTCATCGAGAATTTCCGCCGCAGTGCCCGGCAACGTGCCCAGGCCCGCCGCTTTCAAGCGCAATAAAAACTCTTCAAGCCCAACGCCAAGCGTTTGCGCCCCCTGCCAAACTTCCAGCGGCGAAAATGCATGCACGTGCATTTCCGGTTCCGCTTCTTTCACTGCAGCGAGAATATTTAAATAGGTTTGGCCGGTGTATTCGGGATGAATGCCGCCTTGCATGCACACTTCGGTCGCACCGCGCGACCACGCTTCGCGCACGCGCCGTTGAATTTCTTCCGGCGCCAAATCGTACGGACGACCACGTAAGTTTTCGCTCAGCTTGCCTTTTGAAAATGCACAGAACTGACATTTGAAATAACAAATATTGGTGTAATTAATATTGCGATTGACGACGTAAGCGACGCCGTTGCCATTCACCTCGCGCCGCAATGCATCGGCGGCTTGCGCGACATACGCAAAATCATCGCCACGTGCCTGGAACAAACGCACGACCTGCTCTTCCGGCAATTTTTCGCCGGCGCGCGCGCGTTGCACGATGGTTTGAATATCCGCGCTGATTGTTTGCGGCGATTTTTTTAATGGCTTATTCAATAGCTGCAAATCGAAAGCCGGCGGCGGCACGTGCTCACCCGGCGCCCAATTATCGATACGCGGAAAACCTTCTGCGTCGATACTATCGAGCAATTTTGTATGCAATCCCGCATCGAGCCAGCGCGAATAATTCAGCGCATACGCCGGATAAATTGTCAGCCGCTCCTGTAACAATTTTCCAGTACTGGCTGTCTCGCGCGCGAGATTATCCAGATGCGGCCACGGCGCCTCGGGATTTACATAATCGGGCGTAACTGGGCTGACACCGCCCCAATCGTTGATACCGGCACTAATTAATTGCGGCAATACGCCCGGGCTTAAATTCGGCGGCGCTTGAATGCTCATAGCGGAACCGAAAATGCAGCGCGTCACCGCGATGGTCCACAGCAATTCGGTTAAATCGGGCTCGGGCGCCTGCGCCATTAACGTATTCGGTTTCGCGCGAAAATTCTGCACGATAATTTCTTGCAGATGACCGTGGCGCGCGTGCACATCGCGAAGAGCGAGCAGGCTTTCGATGCGCTCGCGCCGTGTTTCGCCAATGCCAATTAAAATGCCGCTGGTGAATGGCACTGCGGCTTCGCCGGCAAGGCGCATTGTTTCTAAACGCAAAGCGGGGTCTTTATCCGGCGAACCGTAATGCGGCTGACCTTTGCCGCATAAACGTGTCGAAGCGGATTCGAGCATGATGCCCATCGACGCCGACACCCGGCGCAGCTTAGTGATTTCGTTAGAATCCATGGTGCCGGCATTGATGTGCGGCAACACCGTGGTTTCCTGCACGATGCGCTCGGCCACGGCGGCAACGTAATCGAGCGTGGTCGCAAAACCCATGGCATCGAGTGCTTCGCGCGCAACTCGATAACGCAATTCGGGTTTTTCACCGAGCGTTAGCAATGCTTCTTTGCAGCCGAGTTTTTCCGCCGCTTTTACTTGCTCAAGCACAGCGTCGATGGCCATATACGGCGCGTCGATATGGCGCGGCGTTTGTGCAAATGTGCAGTAGTGACAGACATCGCGACACAGTTGCGTCAGCGGCAAAAATACTTTGCGCGAATAAGTAACGACATTGCGAAAACCGCTATCGCGCAGCGTCGCCGCGATTGTCATTAGCGCCGCCGTGTCATCGCATGCGGATAATTGCAGCGCCTGCGCATCGCTCAATGTTGCGCCGCGATATAACTGTTCGGCGAACTGTTGGATCAAACCATCAGGCGCATTCATGATTTTCTCCGGCGGCGTTATTCGCACTGAGCTGCAACGACTGCAACCGCTCGGCGATGCCGCTTTCGTACAGAAAAGTAACGGTGTTGTGCGCGGCACTGTCGGTGGTTTGCGCCAGCATCAACAACAAATCTTCGGGCTCGTCGATATCGCAACGCGCACCGGGTAAATCGCAAATCGTCAATTGCGCGTCAATCGCCCGCGCCTGTGCGCAGTGCCGCGCGAAACTATCGACACCGTACTGCACGTGAAATTTTTGCAGCGGACGCCACGCCAATAAATTACTGCCGCCGCGCCGACGATCGGGCGCTATCGTTACCGCGTGTTCTCCACCACTGTTGTGGCCGCGCAAAAACATCGATAAATCCTGCGCCGATAGCAATGGCAAATCGCCATGCGCAACCAGAATATCGGTGCAACCCTGCGCGGCAAAATCGCGCACCGCCGCATTGACGGCGCCATTCAAATCGCCACCGCAGTCGCGGTCTTCGTCGATAAAATCGACGCCATAATAATTGGCTAGCCACTGCGCCGAACGATCGCGCGAACAAATAGCGATGCGCTCGATATCGCGTTGCAGAGTCAGTACGCCAAGTACATCGCCCACCATCGATTGCAACAAACGCGCGCGCTCAATCGAAGACAACACACCGGATAAACGCTGTTTCGATGCGGCGAATTCTTTCAGCGGCAGCAGCACTTGCATTACACGTCTCCACCGAGCGTAGCGGCAAAGCGCAGCGTTTCCGTTGCCAAACGAATGCGATCGTCAAGCGTGGTCATAATCGATGGCGTCGTGTGCACGACAATATTTAATTCCGTGATGGCCCCGGCCTGATCGGCATCGGCGGTATCGATAATAAAACCATCGAGAATGTCGCTGTAATGTTGCGCCACCGCAAACGCGCTGCTTTGCAAATTCAATTCGCGCAGCATTTTTGCGGCAGGTCCTTTAATCGCTTGGCCGCCGACAATCGGCGACACCGCGATGACCGGCGCGGAGCAATCGACTAACGCGGCGCGCACGCCGGGCAATTGCAAAATCGGATCGATACTGACGAAGGGATTCGACGGGCAAATAATGACGGCGTCGAGTTCCTCGCAGCGCAACAATTCGAGAAACTCGCGCTGCGGATGCGCATCGTCAATACCGCGAAATTCAAAACCGCGCACTTCGGGCCGGCATTGCTCGCGCACGAAATAATGCTGAAAACTCAGCTGCCCCTGATCGGTGCTAACCACCGTCCGCACCGCTTCGTCGCTCATCGGCAACACGCGGTAATCGACACCGAGTTGCCGACACAATGTTTGCGTAATCGCGCTCAGCGATAAACCGCGACGCAATAATTCGCCGCGTTGCAGATGGGTGGCGATATCGAGATCGCCGAGGCGAAACCAGGTTTCGCCACCGAGCTCAGCGAGCGCATCCATCGTGCGCCACGATTCATCGGCGAGCCCCCAGCCCTGCTGCTGATTATTGCGACCGGCCAGCGTGTACATCACGGTGTCGAGATCGGGGCAAATGCGCAAACCGTAGTGATCGAAATCATCGCCGGTGTTGCAGACGATAATTAATTCTTCGGCCGTTAATTGTTTCGATAAACCCAGCGCCAGTTTGGCGCCACCGACACCGCCCGACAGCGCCAAATAACGTCGCGGCTGAGTGACACTGTTAGGCATCGATGCTTCACTCGACACAGAAAGTAGATTCGACGAAGAAGGCGTGCTCACCGGAACAAATCCTGTTCGCGCGCACGAATCAACGCGCTGGAGCCGACATCGCTGACGCTAATATCCGCGCCGCGAATCAATACCACCGGTGCGCCTTCCGCTGCCTGCCCCATCATTAACGACGCGGCCGCTGCAATTTCATCGGCCACTGCAACTTCGGTAATTTCCAACGCGCGACCGAATAAATCGCGCGTACCGATGCGATTTTCCAGCGGCACCAAACCGGCGGTGCCGAGTGCAAAACCGATAACGCCATTGCGCCACGCGCGACCGGCGCTGTCATTGATAATCACGGCGACATTTACGCCGGTTAATTCGCGCAGGCGCGCTCGCAATTGCGCGGCGCTGGCATCGGGATTTTCCGGCAACAACAGAACGCGGGGATTTTCCGCCTGCGATTGAATATTCGATTGATCGATGCCCGCATTGGCGTGCACGTAACCGTTGCGATGCTCAACGATGATCGCGCCTTTGCGCATACGCAAAACCTCGACCGATTCGCGCAGAATCAATTCGACCAGGCGCGGATCTTTATCGACATAATCGGCCAGTTCTTTCGCATCGGTACTCGGTGTCACGTCGTTGAGATAGGCGTAACGATTTTCGGATTTTGAAACGATTTTTTGCGCCAGCACCAACACATCGCCATCGTTCAGCGATTCTTGCGCGCGGTCGAGCGCGGCAAGAATAAATGCGGCGATATCGTCGCCCGGCTCGACCATTGGAAAGTCGGGCAACGCAGTCATTTGCACACGCTGGCGCACGACGTTATCCCCTTGGCGCATGGCGCTGGCCTAGACGCACAAGCTACGCCTCGCTTTTTTCAAGCCCGGTAATTTGAATACCGGCGTGGCAACCGTACTGCTTGTTGATAAAAATCAGCACTGAAGTCAACGCTTCGGCTGCCGCCGCATTGGCGATAGAGCCGGCGTGAAAACCGCGCATGCCCGCCGCTTCGATCAATTCGATCACTGCTGCGCGCGCTGCTTTGTCGTCGCCGCAAACGAGCACATCGCAATCTAGCGCATGACCTTCCTGCAGATGATGCGCCGCGACATTTTGGAACGCAGAAACCACACGCACGCCTTCACCGACAATATTCTGCGCGATCTGACCGGCAGAGCCCGCTTCCGGCAGTTGCACGCGCGCCACTTTCGGCGGCACCAACGGCACGGTCACGTCGATCAGAATTTTGCCCTGAAGCGCGGCTTTTACTTGCTCGAGCGTAGGGGCCTGATGATTGAACGGCACGGTTATGGCGACGATATCGGCGGCTTCCGCAGCGGCGACGTTATCGGTGCCGCGCACGCTGACCGCATCGACGCCGCGCTCTGCCATCAGCTTTTGCAGATCGGCCGCGGCCGCTTCGGCCTTATCCGCCGTGCGCGAACCGATGATCACGGTGTAGCCCGCTTGCGCCCAGCGGCGCGCCAAACCGGTTCCGAGATCACCCGTACCGCCCAAAATTGCCAAAACTGGTTTAGTCATGCGAACTCCTACTGCTTTTGCGTGGTGCGGATTGTCGTTGCGCAGACCCGAGCGGCTGCCGATTCATATTATGTCTTGCGGTGTATCGCTGTGTGCGAGCCGGCGGCCATTCTAGCGTAATCCATCGAAAGTATGGCTTACCGCTTTGTCATCAGTGACGGCGCTGAACGACCCCGGCGCGCCAGTAAAAAGAGGAGTTAACTAGCGGAAATCCAAAGCGCTGTAGGCGAGTCGTGCGGCGGCGACCCGCCGTGTTGCAACCGAGATGAACTACCGATTTTAATTTCGATAGCTGCCATCCAACACTGCTTTCCACCAAGCGTCGTTATCCAGATACCAACGCACGGTTTTGCGCAGGCCAGTGGCGAACGATTCGCGCGGCGCGAAACCCAATTCGTCGCGCGCTTTGCCGGCGTCGATTGCATAACGCTGATCGTGGCCCGGCCGATCGGTAACGTAGGTAATCGCATCGGTACTGACTTCGCCCTGAGCCACTAACGCCTGCGGATAACGCGCGGCTAATGCCGGATCGGTTGCGAATTCGGCGTCGATCAATTTGCACAGCTCGTGCACGACATCGATATTGGTCCACTCGTTGACGCCGCCGATATTGTAGGTCTCGCCAACGACGCCTTTCTTCAACACCAGATCGATACCAAACGCGTGATCTTCGACATACAACCAATCGCGAATATTGCGGCCATTGCCATAAACAGGCAGCGGTTTGCCGAGCAGTAAATTGGTAATGCACAGCGGAATTAATTTTTCCGGAAAATGATACGGACCGTAATTGTTCGAGCAATTGCTGGTCGTTACCTGCAAGCCGTAAGTGTGGTGGTAAGCGCGCACCAGATGATCGGAGCCAGCCTTGCTCGCCGAGTACGGACTGTTTGGCTGGTACTGATGAGTTTCGGTAAAGGCCGGTGCATCCGGGCTGAGCGAACCGAATACTTCATCAGTCGAAATGTGATGAAAACGATGCGGTACACCGCTACCCGCCAACCAAACGCTGCGCGCGGCTTTCAACAAACTGTGGGTGCCGATCACGTTGGTGGTGACGAACGCATCCGGGCCGGTGATCGAACGATCGACGTGGCTCTCGGCGGCAAAATGCACCAGCGTGTCGATGTTGTGCTCGCGCAATAAACGCTCGACCAATACTGTGTCATTGATATCGCCGACGCTTAATTGCACGTTGCTCGCCACCGCATCGAGATTGTGGCGATTGCCCGCATAGGTCAACGCGTCGAGCGCGACGATGGTATCGGCCGGATAGTGCTGCAACCAGTAGTGCACGAAATTAGCACCGATAAAACCGGCACCGCCGGTGACGAGCAATCTTGCCATGGTTCTTTCCCAATCCTTCTCAATCTAAATTAACAGCGGCGCGAATAGCGCGATTCACTGCCTTAAATGCGTATCCGCAGACCTGGACATTTATCGTCGCGGCGCGAGACGCGCAGACTACGCGTTCGCCAATTTCGTCGCAACCACCTGAAATTAGCCAGCCATTGTGGTTCACGATGCGATTTACGAACGCACCCAAACCACACAACAATTAATTGCGCTGCACTTTGCAAATGCACGTTTTTAAAAAATGCTGCGCAATTAGATGTTGCGTCGAGCACGAACAGATCATCAAAAGGATTGCTGCAAAATCTAAAAATTTACGGCACTTGCAATAGTCACAAAATAATCCGTTAGAATCGGGCTCACTGATCGAAATTTTTTGGAGTAACCCGGTGCCGAGTACACAGTTCGAACGCTTCAACATTCAACGCATGACCGCCAGCCATCCCGCCATGCGCAAATTAAAACGTGACGGTCACGTCGCTTCGATTCACGGCAATAAACATTGGCCCTCCGCCGATATGCTGATGGATTTTCTGCAGCAGCATCCGCTGCCAAAACGCAAAACGGTTATCGATGCCGGCTGCGGCTGGGGACTCGGCGGAATTTATTGCGCGAAAACGTTCAAATCGAAAGTACTCGCAGTCGATGCGGACGACGCGGTATTTCCGTATCTGCAATCGCACGCCACATTAAACGAAGTCAAAATCAAACCGCACCACGGCGATTTCAAATCGGTGAAAGGCAAATTATTGGACGACGTGCACACCGTCATCGGCGCCGATATTTGCTTCTGGGATGAAATGGTCAAACCGTTGTACAAGCTAATCGATCGATCGCTAGCCGCCGGCGCCAAACGCATTGCCATTGCCGATCCGGGCCGTTCGCCATTTTTTAAACTCGCTGAAAAACTGGTGAAAAAGCACGACGCCGAATTGCTCGATTGGACCAGCACGAAATATCCCGAGCTCGACGGTTTTGTACTCTACCTAAAAAAATAACGGCGACCGCCGCCGTTAGTTACGCCGCAGCATTCATCGAATTGTCATAACCGTGTCACAGCACTGCAATTACGCAATTGCATGCTGTGGCCATGATGAACAAATCCAGTTGGTTACAAAGCGTTTATCTGCAGGGCGTTTATCCCTACGATTTACGCATGCTGTTGTGGTTCATGCACACGCGTCATCGACGCTGGTGGATCGCCGCAGCGAGAGCCGTTTCGCGCAGTGGCGATGGGCTGATGCAGGTGGTATTACCCGGCCTGCTCTGGTTGCTCGATCGCGAACACGGCGCCTTCTTATTTGTTGCTACCGCACTCGCCTTTGCCATCGAACGCCCGCTGTATTGGGTGCTGAAAAATAGCTGCCAACGCAAACGTCCGCCCGAGGCAATCCCCAGTTTTCACAGCGTAATTACCGCATCGGACCGTTTTAGCTTTCCGTCGGGCCACACCTGTGGCGCATTTCTTCTTGCCGCGATAACCAGCGAATACCACGCCGTGCTGATGCTGCCCATGTATTTGTGGGCGAGTGCCGTCGGCGTATCACGCGTTGTGCTCGGCGTGCATTTTCCTACCGACATTCTCGCCGGTGCATTAATCGGCAGCGGCATCGCCTGGTTTATCAACAGCTCTCAACTTGTCTCGCCACTTGCCTCTCTTTTGTGAAAATCGATCACCTATGAAAATACTGTACGGCGTCCAAGGCACCGGCAATGGTCACATCAGTCGCGCGCGCAAAATGGCGGCACAACTGCGTGAGCACAACGCCGACGTGACTTTTTTAATTTCCGGCCGCGAACGCGCGCGCCTATTCGATATGGAGTGTTTCGGCAATTTCGAACACCGTATCGGTTTGACGATGGTGCAGAACAACGGAGCGGTGTTGTATTGGCCGACCGCCACGCAGGCGAAACCGCTGCAATTCATTCGCGACGTGCGCGCGCTCGATGTGCGCGGCTACGATTTAGTGATTAGCGATTTTGAACCGGTGACCGCATGGGCGGCAAAACTCAGCAATAAAATTTGCATGGGCATCGGTCATCAATACGCTTTTCAACATCGCATTCCGCAATGTGAAAATAATTTGGCGAGCGATGCGGTGATGAAATGGTTTGCACCGGTCGATATTCCGGTGGGCCTGCACTGGCATCATTTCGACACCAATATTTTGCCGCCAATTATCGATACGCAATTGCAGGCGCGCGGCAAAAAACATGTGCTGGTTTATCTGCCATTCGAACAACAAAGTTTCGTTACGTCGTTACTACAGCGCTTTCCGGCAATTCGCTTCGTGCAATATTCGCCCGATGTAACCGATAGCGAACAAGGCAACGTGGCGCTGCGCCAAACCAATCTGCACGGTTTTCGCGCCGATCTGTGCGAAGCCGAAGGTGTTATCTGCAATGCAGGATTCGAGCTGGTGAGCGAATGCCTGCACATGGGCATTCCCGCGCTGGTAAAGCCGGTGAAAGGTCAAATGGAGCAGCACTCAAACGCACTTGCGCTGCAACAACTCGGCTGGGGTAGCGCGGTCAATGAATTAAGCGAAACCACTTTGCATGAGTGGTTGAACGGCGAGCGGCGCGTGGTGCCGATGGAATATCCCGATGTTGCTGCCGCGCTGACCGAATGGGTATTAAGTGGCGAGTGGCACGACAAAACCGTACTCGCGGATACGCTGTGGGAAAACACGCGCAGCCGCCCACGCGCGGCTCCGACGTATCTGCTTAAAGCACAGCGCTAAATTTTAAAATCGTTCGAAGTTTTTAAAAAATTAAACCGGACGATAGCGCTCGAATGCTGTTTTTAATTCGATCGGCAACGGCACACTGCCACCGACTTCGGATCGCACCATCGCGGTTTCGCACAGCGCCACGCATTGATCGAATTGAAACATGGCGCAGCCCAAGCGATATGACGAGTTGCCGATATGCTCGACGCTCACGCCGGCAACTACCGAATCCGGGTACGCCACTTCGCGCAAATAAATAAACCGAATTTCTGCTGTCACCAACCGTATCGATTGCGACAATGGATCGAGCGCATCGCCGCGCGCTTCAATTAAAAAGCGCAGTCGCGATTCCTCGAACAATTGCGCAATGGCAACATTATTAATATGACGCAGGCTATCGACATCGCCAAACCGCGTTTGCAATTCGACCTGGAACGGATATCGACTCAACAACAATAATGCAGGGTCCGGCTTTGTCACTATTTAAACCTCACCACAAAACAACAAAATAATAATCAGAAAATCTCGCAACAATTAAACGAGGCCCAACGGCTTTACCGCTGCCAAAAAATTACTTAATCGTAATCGCATATCGACTGTTGCTGGAAAGACACAAACCCAGCTTGCGATAAGAATAAATAAATTGGCATGATTTCAGCATAACAACAACCTGTAACAAAAATCTGTCAAATTAATGTTGTCGACAATGCGGCCATCGAGAGCGCATGCAGTTAACCGTTAGCGCAGTACACAACGAAAAACCACCACACCAGCGCAACGCTATGGATAGCAATAATTATCGATAGCAGCAGTAAAGCGGGTCGGATTTTCCGCAACAAAAAACCTTTGCAGGAAGCATTCACGCGCCGCGTCTTAAAACGCAGCGTTTACGGTACGCGTTTGCTTAAAATTTTTGTTAGGGGAAAATCATGCGACCCAGTCTTGACCAGATACTTGCTATCGCGCCGGATTTTAATTCGCGCTACGAAATAATAATCGCCGACACCGATGCGCTGCGGCGCGAGGTTTATCGCATCCGCTGTAAAGTGTTTTGCAATGATCTCGGCTATGCCATGCAGCAGCGCGACGGTTGCGAATTCGATGAATACGATGCCGACAGCATTCACGTGTTACTGCGACAACGAAATACTGGCGCTGCGGTTGGCTGCTTTCGCATCGTCATGCCACAGGCGCAAGGCACGTGGCTGCCGTTCGAGCATTACGGCGCCGCGCACGTCGATGAGCGATTATTCGATTGGAGCAGTGTTGAACGCATGCGCAGCGTGGAGATTTCGCGTCTCGCCATCGACAGCTCAAAACGTCAAACCGCACCGACGGACAGCCTGACCGACGCAAGCGACCCGTATCTCGCCACCGCGCTTTTTTACGCGGTAACCGCAATGGTGGTGAAACTCGATGTGCACAATGTGTTTATGGTGATAGAGCCGTGCCTGGGACGATTGACCTCGCGCTTTGGTATTCGGCTCGATCAAATCGGCGCGCCGTTCGAGTACTACGGTCAGCGCGCAACATTCACTACTACCGGCGCGCGTATGGGCGCTGAAGCCAGTCGATTAAATCCGGCATGGCGCGCGCTTTACGATGTAGTGCTGCAACAATTATTTGTCGAGCAAGCAACGCAGCAAGTAGCATGACCGCTCGATTCAAATAACGTTGTGAGAAATTGCCGTGCTGACCTTCACTCTGATTCCACGTATTAGCGAAATCAACAGCGGCGGTCATGTCGGCAATGCGGTATTGCCGATTTGGTTCGAGGAAGCGCGACTGCAGCTACTCGATGAAGCATCGCAACTCACCGCAGCAGATGCCACTTCGGGTTGGTTGGTGCGTCACGCAGCGTACGAATACGAAAAAGAATTGTTTTACCGAGGCGCCGTGGAGATTCGCAGCAGCGTCAGCAAAATCGGCACTACATCGATAACCCTGCATCAGGAGGTATGGCAAAACCAATTGCGCGCAGCCACCGCAACGACAACACTGGTGCTGGTAAGCCTCAGCGGAAAATCAAAACTGATCATCTCGCCAGCCTCTCGCGCTTATCTAGAAAAATTAATACCGTAACGTCAATACAGCCCAGTCTTCACACCCTGCTCAATTAATTGATCGATACGGCGCAAATCCTCTTCGCTTTTTTCGGTCTCTGTCTGCGCCATAATAATTCGCCCTAACGACGGCATTATGTTGCGATCGATTTGCGCGGCACTATTCCACAACTGAGCCCGCGTGATTGCCCGCGCACAGTGAAAATAAATTTCGCCAATCGAAATGACGATAACCGATTTTGGCAATTTGCCTTGATACTCAAACCGCGCCAACAACTCGGCATTCACCGCGATTTTCGCGCGGCCATTTATACGCAGGCAATCGCTAAAACCCGGAATCAACGCCAATAAGCCGACAGCTGGATTCTCAACAATATTGCCGATGCTATCGAGCCGATTGTTACCGGGCCGATCCGGCAACGCGATTTCGGTGTCGTTTAATGCGCAGATAAATCCCGGATAATCGCCGCGCGGCGAACAATCCATCCGCCCACCCGCATCGCTGGTAGCTAAAATGGCGAACGGCGAAAGCTCAAGAAATTGTCGACAGAATTGATCCAACTGCTGCCGCTCTTTGCGCAATACAACCGGCTTGGGCGCCGCGTACAAACGACGCAGCGATTCGAGCGAGGTAATTGTTTCGTAGTCCATAGCCGCTCCTTGGTATGGCGCAGCTCAATAAATCAATCTGCGCTGAGCGGCTAAGTTACAACTGCGGCACTATAAAATCCATATCCCAGTGAACGCAGAATACATCGCACATAAATATATCTATTAGAAGCGCATCGATAAAAATTGTTGGCCGCACGCGATAGTCAATCGCTCTAAATACTAAAGACATTGTGAGAATGCCATTTCATGCCAGATAACGTTTTCGCTTGGTTTCTTTAAGCCGCTGTAAATCAACCAGCACCAAACCATCGACACAATCGGAAAAGTCTGGATCGATATTGAAATCGGCGAATTGCACGCCGCCTTGTTCGCACAACTCGGAATATTGTTTATAGAGTGTCGGCACCGGCGCTTCGAGCGCTGCTAATTCAGCTTTTAATTGCGCGAACCCGGCTGCGTAATCGAGTCCGCCCCAACGCGACTCTACATCGGTATGCGTCGATTGGAATGGTAACCGCGCCTGCGCCCATTGCGTTGGCGCCGGAAAGTAGTGGCGATAAAAACTCACCAGTAATTCTTTCGCACGCGTCGGGTAACTATTACTGATGCTGACCGGGCCGAATAAATAGCGAATTTCCGGGAATTTTTTTACGTAAGCGCCAATGCCATACCACAACAAATCCAAACTGCGTCGACCCCAGTAGCGCGGCTGCACAAAACTGCGGCCCAACTCGACGCCTTCGGCCAAATACGTTTGCGCAGCCGGCAAATAATCAAACAGCGTGTCGCTGTACAATTTCTGCATTGCTGCCGCGTGCAAATCGCCAGTGCGGCGCAGCCGATACGCGCCGACTAATTCGAGCGCTTCATCGTCCCACAACACCAGATGATCGTAATCGCCGTCGTACACATCGATATCGCGCCGCCGACCGCAGCCCTCGCCCACCGCACGAAAACTAACTTCGCGCAGTCTTCCGATTTCGCGCATAACGGCGGAATCACCGGCGAAGCGGTATAAATAAATTGCCATACCGTCCTTGGTGGTGCCCAACAATTCGCGCGCGCGAATCTCCGCGCGCAGCTGTTGGCGATCTTCCGGATGTGCAATGGATTCGGCGCCGGTTTCGAAACAACCTTCACCGCGATTTTTACCGATTTTATAAACATGGCGACGAAATAATCCAACCTTGGCTTTGCTATCGAGCGGCAATTTATCGTACACATCGAAATTAATTGCATTGCCGATTCGCACCTGCATATTTTTATTATTGTGTTTAAACATTTCGCGCACGAGCCACAATGTCGACAACGGTTTTGCCAGCAGCGACAGGCTGTAAAAAAATAATGAATTTCTCGCATCGACAAACATCGGCAAAATCGGCGCGCGTGTCTTGCGTGCAAAGCGCAAAAATCCATGCCGCCAGCGGCCGTCGCGAATGCCCTTCGCACCCATGCGCGACACTTCACCCGCAGGGAAAATAATTACTGCGCCATCGTTTTGCAAATGCTGTTCGATCGCACGTAAATTATCGCGTGTAGTGCGCGAACCCGTTGCGTCCACCGGCAACATTAAACTGCGTAGCGGTTCCACTACCGATAACACATCGTTGGCGACCGCTTTCACATCGCGCCGCACTTCGCCGACCATCTTTAACAATGCGAGACCATCGAGACTGCCGATTGGATGATTGGCGACTATCACCACACGGCCCCAGGCTGGAATACGTTCGCGTTCGCGATCGCTGACGGTAACGCCGAAATCAAAATGATCGAGTGCCTGTTCAACGAAATCAAACCCGGTTAAATGCGGATAGCGTTCGGAGAACCGGCGAAATTCGGATTCGCGAAATAAATAACGCAGAACGGCGACGACGGTTTTAAAAATGGCGGGATTGCGAATGGGAAAATCGGGAAAGCGTGCGGTGACAACATTTTCAACGGAAATCATTGCGACTCCTCCTGTATTCATCCCACGCTAACGGATGCGAATGACAGGCGGATGGCAGCGCCGTTGCAATTTTATTGCGCGAGCCGCAGCGCGAGGGGCAGCGGCAAAACATTATCGTTGGATGCACGGAGCTGTTTGACCGAATGGTAGTAATCGGACCAATGTAATAATTCAAGACCGCCGTTCGGATTTTCAATCAATGCGGTGCAGCTCTCGACCCAATCGCCATCGTTGCAATACAGCAGCCCGTCGCGCATAACGATTTCCGGGTGATGAATGTGCCCGCACACAACGCCGTCGAGTCCGCGTCGTTTTGCTTCCTGCAAGGCGGCGTGTTCGAACGCGGCGATAGCATTGCGCGCATTTTTCACACGTGTTTTTACGTAACTAGATAACGACCAATAGGGCAAGCCCAACGCGCGACGCGTGCGCTCTACCCAGCGGTGCACCCACATCAGAAAATCGTAAGCGGCATCGCCGATATGGCGCGAAATAAAATCGAGTTGCACATGTGCATCGAGCGCGTCGCCGTGAAATAACAACAGGTGGCGACCGTCGGCGGTGACATGACTGGTTTCTTGCAGAATTTGAACCGGACCGAAATGCTGACCAACGAATTCGCGCATCACTTCGTCGTGATTGCCCGGTACGTACACCACACGCGTGCCGCTCTGCGCTTTGCGCATAATGGCGCGTAATACTTCGTAGTGCGCGGCGGGCCAAATCAATTGTCGTCGCAGCGCCCAGAAATCGACGATGTCACCTAACAAATACAGTGTGTCGCAATCGACGCGCTGCAAAAAATCCAGCAGATAATGTGCGCGGCAATCTTTACTGCCCAAATGCACATCGGATAACCATACCGTTCGCACCGTCAAACGGCCGGGAGCTACTGCGGCATTCATAATAAAAACTCCTCTAATTTTTATTTAAATTAGAGGAGTCGGATTTCTGCACGATGAAATTTGGAAGAAGCTTTTATTACGCCGCCTTGCACGGAACCGCAATTCAAAATGCGTGTAGTAAATTAAGTTGTAGCAGCGAGTGCCGTTTTCGCATCGATATATGAATTCGAATAAAGATCGGCGACCGCTTTAAATGTGATATTACCCGCGTGCAAATTTAATCCGTTACGAAAATCAGAGTCTGCCAGCAGCGCAGTTTTCGCGCCGTTATCCGCCAGCGTCAACACATACGGCAGCGTTGCATTGGTCAACGCAAAGGTCGCCGTGCGCGCCACCGCGCCCGGCATATTCGCTACACAGTAATGAATAATATCGTCGACGACATACGTCGGGTCTTGGTGCGTGGTCGGCTTGCTGGTTTCAAAACAGCCGCCTTGATCGATCGCCACATCGACCAATACAGAACCCGGCCGCAATAATTTCAGCATCGCGCGCGTTAATAATTTTGGTGCGGCAGCGCCGGGAATTAATACCGCACCGATGACTACATCGGCGTGTGGTAATTGTTGTTCGATCGCATCGGTGGTCGAATACAGCGTGGTTAATTGCGGGCCGAACATATCGTCGAGTTGACGCAGCCGCGCCAGCGAGCGATCGACCAAGGTCACACGTGCGCCTAATCCTAACGCCATTCGCGCCGCATTTATTCCGACTACGCCGCCACCCAGTACCAATACATGCGCAGGAGTTACACCGGGCACACCGCCGAGTAAAACACCGCGACCGCCCTGCGCTTTTTCCAAATGATGCGCTGCCGCTTGAATCGCCATGCGTCCCGCCACTTCGCTCATCGGCGCCAATAATGGCAAACCACCGCGCGCATCGGTTACGGTTTCATAGGCAATACAGGTCGCTTGCGATGCTATTAGGCGCTGCGTTAATTCACTGTCCGAAGCGAGATGCAAATAAGTAAATAATAATTGGCCGCTGTGCAGCCATGCGCATTCCTGCGGCTGCGGCTCTTTTACTTTTACGATCAATTCCGCGCGCCGATAAATTTCCTCAGGGGTTGCAATCAGTGTCGCACCGACGCGCGCGTAATTGTCATCACTCAATCCAATCGCGCTGCCCGCCTGCTGCTGCACTAATACTTCATGTCCGTGCGTAATTAATTCGCGCGCTCCCGCCGGCGTTAAACCGACGCGGTATTCGTGATTCTTAACTTCCTTGGGGACGCCGATCAGCATTGCACTACTCCTGTTCCATCACTATTCACTTGCTTCGTTTTTCAGGTAGTCGCACTCAAGCAGACATGCGCTGGCGAATTTGCATTGGCTGACTAGAATGATCTGCGCAGACATAAATATCCAACGCTTACCCCTCTACAAAATAGAGACCAGCAAGATCGA
Source organism: Verrucomicrobiaceae bacterium (assembly GCA_028293825.1). Lineage (GTDB taxonomy): Bacteria > Pseudomonadota > Gammaproteobacteria > Pseudomonadales > CAMLJR01 > CAMLJR01. The sequence continues at coordinate 19,588 of JAQGNY010000012.1, read as the reverse complement.
GACCGCTTTGACCGATGGTATGCGACTTTTCGGTATTTGGCTTCTGCACGCCCAAAAATCAGACAATTACTTTAATGCAAGGATGTGTCATGAAACTTTTTGCCCTGCTTACCCTGCCACTACTCGTAACCGTTGCGCCACGATTTTCGAAAGCCCCGCAAAACCAGTCACGATTAACTCCTCCGCTCCCGCTGCTAAATTCACCGTCACCGACCGTCAAGGCCATGTTTTGCATTCCGGTGTAACGCCGCAACGCATTACGCTGAACAACGGCGATGGGTATTTCAAGAAGGGAGAGTACGTGATCAGGATGCAAAAGGACGGCTATGAAGATGCCAGTGGAACGCTCAGCCCCAACATTGCCGGTTGGTATTACGGCAATCTTTTATTGGGCGGCGCGATTGGTATGTTGATCGTCGATCCCATCACCGGCGCGATGTACAAACTTCCCGATGAATACACCGTACCGATGCGCAAACTGAGTGCAGACGAAGTTGCCGCGACACAGGCCAACGCACCCACCGCGTCGGCAACTCTTGCGCGCTCAGGGACGACTACAAAATGGCAATTCCAGGCGGAAAGGCTTGCGCAAGCATCGTCCTGTAATCAGCCGCAACTGGAATCCACTGGACCGGGTTTTGAGCTGTACTCCACCAATTGCAATGGCAGCGCCAGCACTATCCGTTGCGATTTTGGTAAATGCGCCGCGCAATAAACTACCGCGGTGAATAGCGCGAAACGCGCTGCTCGAATAAATCCAACCAGCATGTATCGCCACAGATTCCAGCACTCACTTGAATCTGTGGTTTTTTTGATTGGGTTATGCGACTAATTTTTCGATGCAAAAAATAATTGAGTGCTACAGATTAATACCGCGCCATTTGCCATCGACTTCCACTGCTTTATTTTCTTTCTGCAATTTCAATAAATGTGCGTACAGAGAATATTGGGCGATGGAGTGCAATTGCGGCACCGTATCGTCGTAAGCCAACGGCGTGAGCGCTTCCGGTGTGCTATCGGGCTGGCGCTGCAGTGCGGAAATAACTTTGGCTTCTCGCAGCAACCGATGTTTGATCAGCTTTTTAATTTCGAGCTCGGGATTCAATACCAATAGACCGTGCGCTGGCGCCAGCGCCGCAATCGGATAATTCAGCAGCAATTGCAGCGATTCGATATACAGCTTCATATCGCCGGCCGGCGGAATTATTACCACCGTCGAACCCTGCATAATGTGATCGCCGGTGAATAATAATTTTTCCTCTTCGAGCAGATAACACAGATGGTTGCCGACGTGGCCCGGGGTAAATAAAACCCGCAGATTAAATTCGGCCGTCGTAAACACATCGTTGTGCACGAAGCCGCACAGCGGATCGAAGGTATCGTCCTGACGGCCGTCGCTTTCGATGATGTTGCCGTACACTTCGGCACCGGTTTTTTCGGCAATTATTTTTGCTGCCGGCGAATGATCGCGGTGCGTGTGCGTTACCAAAATCCAGCGCAGACGACCGGCGCAATAGTTAAGAATCGCATCGATATGCTCATCATCGATGGGACCGGGGTCGATCAGCGCGAGCTTGTCGCGCCCCACGACGTAACTGTTAGTGCCGGGCCCGGTCATGATGCCGGCATTGCCAGCCGTAAAACGGCGCGCCAGCGGCGAAATTTGCACCGGTTGAAAACGCACAATGTCCGCTTGCTGAAACTCGATCGGCGCCGTCATACAGACCTCACTCTCAGGCGATTAAGCCGTCGATTTTCACATCAGGATCGACATCGGCTTCGTAATCGACGCCGTGGACCTCAAATCCAAACAGGTTCAAAAACTCCTTTTTATAGCCTTTGAAATCGCTGAGCTCGTTGAGATTTTCATTGGTGACGAGCGGCCACAGTTCGGCGATTTTGTTTTGTACTTCGGGCCGCAATTCTTTGCCGTCGGCGCGCAGGCGACCTTCGTTATCGAGCACCGGCTTCGCGCCGTACAAACTATCGCGAAATAGACCGTTAACCTGCTCGATACAACCTTCGTGGGTGCCGTCGGCTTTCATAATTTTAAACAGCAGCGCTAAATACAACGGCATGATCGGAATGGCCGAGCTCGCCTGTGTGACCACTGCTTTTAATACAGACACGCGCGCATCGCCGCCGTTCACCGCTAATTTTTTTCGAATGTCGATCACGCGCTTATCGAGATCTTGTTTGGCCGCACCGATAGTGCCGTGCCAGTAAATATCCCACGTGACTTTTTCGCCGATGTAAGTGAACGCAGTAGTTTTCGCAGCGGATGCGAGCACACCGGCAGCGTCGAGCGCATCGATCCACATCTGCCAATCTTCACCGCCCATCACGGCGATGGTGTTGTCGATATCTTCTGGTGTTGCCGCCGTGAGCGTGATTTCTTTAATCACTTCTTTATCAGTGTCGATACCGCGCTGCGTCACATCGTTGCCGATCGGTTTGAGGGTGGAGTTGTGCGTGACGCCAGTGACCGGATGCGTGCGCCGCGGCGACGCGAGACTGTAAACGACGAGATCGATTTGACCGAGATCGGCCTTAATTGCTTCGATCGTTTTGGTTTTTATCTCGGTGGAAAACGCATCGCCATTAATGCTTTTTGCATACAGGCCTTCGGCGTGGGCAAATTGATGAAAAGCGGCGGAGTTATACCAGCCGGCCGTGCCCGGTTTTTCAGCGCTGCCTTCGCGCTCGAAAAAAACACCGAGCGTCGATGCACCGCTGCCGAATGCGGCGGTAATACGCGACGCCAATCCGTAGCCAGTGGAAGCGCCGATGACCAAAACGCGCTTCGGTCCGTTCGCAATCGGGCCGTGGCTTTTTACATAATCGATTTGATGTTTAACATTGGCCGCACAACCCACCGGATGGGTGGTAACGCACATGAAACCGCGCACACGGGGCTTGATGATCATGGTGTGTCCTTCGATTAATCGTGAAGGGCGCCATTATAGCCGAATCGGTGTGCGCATCTGCCTGCCCGAATGTGCGGCGATAAACCGCGTCAATACGTCAGATAAATACTCGCGCCGTATTCGCGTTCGGGATAGCCCTCGGTATTGCCGTAATCGCTCGTATAGACTTTAAATGAGAAATGCTCGAACGGTTTTACGCGGGCGTAGGCGGTAGTTTTCTGCACGGTTTCGGCGCCGTCGTAATACGATTCGTCCGAACTCCAATTGGCACCCAGCGTTAGCCAATCGAGCGGGCGAATACCGGCATCGACCGAACCGTAGCTGTAATTCGATTTGGTATTGGTCGCGTCGGTTTCATCCACCGCTGCGTAGCCGCCGGTAATCGATCCGATAAACCAACCGTAACTGGCGCCGAGTGACGCTTCCAGCATCGCGTTGCGAGTGCCGCTGCCAAGGTTTTTATCGGCATCGCCATTATCGAATTTATAACCGCCGCCAACGCTGAGCAGCCAAATGCCATCCGCGTCGAGCGGCAATGCATAGCGCAAAAATACCGTCGCATCGCCAATACCGGAAACGGAATTATCCAGCGTGGTGCCGCTGACGCCTGCGTTTTGACAACCTTGATTAAGCGCCGCCAATTTCGGATGGCGCTGTAAAATTAATGAGGTCAGTGCCGCAACGCGCGCGCAGGTGTATTGCAATTGCGGTGGAAAATTCGAGTTAACGAAATAGCCGCCTTCGGCATGTTGCCACGGTAAATTCAAACTCAATTCCCAATTGCCGAACATCGCACGGGGCGCCAATGTCACGGTTGTGAGGTCCGCGCTGCTGCTTTCGAATTCCTGATGCGCGCGATCGATGCCGACATCGAAACCAAATTCAACGTCTGAATTTTTCACGTCGTTATTTTTCTCTGCGTTGTCGTAACTATCGGCACACACTTGCAACGCAGCGCTGCAAACAATTAACGCGCACGCGACTCTAGCCGTTAGATGGGCCATCGTATTTCTCCAGAGTGGAATTAAATAAAATCAGATTTTTATGAAGCGCCGACGCCAAATAATGTCAGCGCAAATTGCGTAAATTCATTAAGCGCTCGCGCAATTGTTCGCGCTGCTGCGCATCCAGTGTGCGAAAACGTTCGCGCATTTGATCCCGTTGATCCGGCGTCAACGCCTGCCAGTTATCGCGCAGTGCTTTTTGTTTTTCCGGCGGCAGCGAGCGAAACCACTGAAAGCGTTTGCGAACTTCCGTTTGTTGTTCGGGCGGTAATTTACGAAATGTCTCGAAACGCTCGCGCAGTTTTGCACGTTGCTCGGGCGCTAAACCCTGCCAGCGCTGAAAGCGATCCTGCACTTGTTGGCGCTGCTCCGGTGTCATCGCGTTAAATGTTTCAGCACGCTGCAATAATTGTTGGCGCTGCTCTGCCGGCAGTTCATCCCAGCGCGGCTGCATCGCACCGAGTAATTGCTGCTGCTCGGCGGAAAGATCTTTCCACGCCGGCGCACCGGCGGCGTGAGCATTAATACTGTTCATGGTGAGCACCGCAATCAATATCAAGGATTGAGATAACGCTGTCATAGCTTTCATCGAGGCTGCTCCTGCGCACCGGCGCGCTCACCATCTTCTTTCTGTTGGCGCTGACGCTGCTCGGCGACGGCACGGTCGGCTTCTTCGCGCGCCTTGCTCGGCATGCTGCTAACCGCTGCATAATCGGCGGGATCGAATACTTCGCCCTTGCCATCGCCAAACTCAATCATGTAATTCCAAAATTCCTGCGATAACACCGGCGCTTCGGCGCGCGCAGAAACGGTGGCGAGCAACACGCCCGAAAGCACGTAAGCGCCACGTCGTAATTTGCGTGCGGCAACGATAATCAGCGCGAAAAAATTAGCGCCCTCGTCGCGCGCGAACGCACTCATTCGCTCTCCCCAACCACTTGCAACATATCCATATCGGCAAGCATGTCCGGATCGACGCTGAGATAAGCGACATCGTTGGCCGCAGTGGTTTGCGCATGACGCTGCAACAACCACGGCGTCGCAACAATTGCTGCAAGGCTGGCTGCCAACGCAAACCCGGCCAGTGCGCGCCGATTGCGCGATGTCGATAATGCATCGTGACGAATCGACGCCAACCGCGCGCGTGTCGGTGCATCGATATCGGCAATGCTGCGGTCTAGCGTTGCAGCAATACGCCGACTCAACGCTTCGTCGCTGGCATCGGATTGCACCGGTTTTTCTGAATCGCTCATCGCCTTGCTCTCATTCGTTCGCAAAATTAATTAGCGCAATTAATTTGCTGCTCGTGCCTTTTCATTTTCGAAAGCGTCATTCTTTGTATTTCTTTTTTGTATTTCTATTCCGCATTTTCTATTTCCATTTTCTTGGGCACCCATATTCATTGCTGAGCAAGCGCTGCACGCAGTGTTTGCAGCGCGCGAAAATAATGTGTCTTCACGCTGCCTTCGCTGCATTGCATTGCCGCCGCAGTTTCGGCGACATCCATGCCCTCCCACGCGCGCAACATAAATGCCTGCTGTTGGCGTAGCGGTAATTGTTCGAGCGCCGCTATTACCGCTTCGATTTCGCCGGCGCGTTGCGTTAATTCCAGCGGATTGCCTTCGCGCGGATCTTGCGCCTGTGCAATCGGGTCTTCTTCGATATCGTCTTCATGCAATGCGGCTTGCGGTTGCCAAAACCAGCGCCGCTGCCGCGTTTGTTGCCGATGCCAATCGAGAATACGGTTTTGCAAAATACGTTGAAACAGTAATGGCCATTCGTTATTCGGCCGTGTGCGATAACTTTGCACCAGTTGCAGCATGGCGTCCTGCACGATATCCAATGCATCCGCCGATTTACGCGTGGCCAACAATGCCATGCGATACGCGCGTTGCTCGACCGAGGCGAGAAATGCGTCGAGCGTGAGCGGCGTTATCGTTGCGATCATCGGTGTGCCATCGGCGGGGATGCTGGGAGTGTAGAAGTGCCGCGCGCTCATCGCCACTTGCTCACTCCCGCTCAGCGCCGTTTACTCGGCTGCGCCTTCCGCTTTGCTGTACTGCTTGACCACGGTGGTGTTGTGTACTTCGCCGTTCGGCGTGGTGGTGCTGATATCTTTGGTAATGGTTTTGTTATCGCGATCGACGGTCGCACTCACGTTACTGGTGCTGGTTTTTCCATTCGGACCGGTAACGGTGCTATCGCGAGTAAAGCCGTCGCTGGTTTTTTGCAGCGTCGATTCACCCGAATAACTTTTGCCGTTGAACGTGGTACCGGACACTTCGCGTGTGTGTGTGCCGTTGGTGGCGTCGTTGGTAGCGCTGACTGCGTGTGTTGCAGTTTTGCCGGCGGCATTGGTCACCGAAGTGGCGCGATCAAAACCGTGATCGGTCACAGTTTGCGTGGTGTGGCGCAAAGAAGTGCCGTTGGGGCCGGTGCGCATCGTATCGACATTGAAATTCTGGCGCAGTGCCAAGCGTTCGGCATGGACCACGCCGCTACTTAAACCGGCACTTAAGCTAAGAGCGATCGCCAGCGAAATTAGGGATTTTTTCATGATGTATCTCCGTTCGTTAAAGGTCGCTTCGGCGCGATTGAAATCGTTTTTCGCGCTGTCGATGGTATTAACGGAGATGCCGAGAATCGGTTGACAACAATAATGAAAAAATTTGCTGCCAACCGTAACTGCTTAAAAAGACTTGCTGACGCCTACATAAACTTCACGCCGTGGACCGAACTGCGGCGCGCCGACACCGATGCCGGAGCCGTCACGCAATTGATAGCCTTTATCGAACACATTCAACACCGCGACGCGGCCGTCGATGGTGCCCAAATCGCCGAGACTGAATGTATGCATCGCGCTTAAATTCACCTGCGTGTACGCCGGCAAATGTTCCGAGTTGGCAAAACCATTGCGCAGTCCACTGCCATAAATTAAATCGGAGCCCAGCGTAGTGTCGTGCCAGCGATAACTGATACCCGCCGAGCCGGACATGGTTTGATCGTGATCGAGGTGCACCCAGTGACTGTCGATGTAGGCGAGTTCGTCCGCGTCGAAATTAAATTGGCCAGTGGCGATTTCGCGCCCTTCCGCTTTCGAATAAGCGATGTTGGCGTACGCGGATAAATTATCGACGTGATACGAACTGGATAATTCGAGGCCGCGAATTTTTCCCTCTTTAAAATTAAACGCCGAATAAATCAGCGCATTGCCGAACTGACCTTCGTCCTGCAAATTTTCGACCTTGCGATAATACGCATCGAGACCGAGCGTAATGGCGTCGCCAATTTGCTGCGAAACGCCCGCGTCGAAATAATGCGAGCGCTCGGATTTCACCGCGGTATTCGCATCAGATGGCAGGGCATTGATGGTGTTCTGGAATTTTTGCACCGAGGTGGTATCGATCACCTCGGTCGGCGGTGGTGTGAAATAACGCGAATAACCCGCATGCAAATGCGTCGTCGGCGTCAGATCGTAAATAAGTCCAATACGCGGACTGAATTGTTGTTCGTCGACAACGGTCGTGGTTTTGTCGAAGCGCGCGCCGTAATTTAATGTCAGCGCTTCGGTCAATTGCCACTCATCTTGTAAATACACGCCCCATAGATGACCGCTCAACGTGGTCTTGTCGAAAATATCGAGCGGTAAATCGCTGGTGGCATTGCCGTCGGCATCAGCGGGAAATACCAGCGAATCATTGTTCGCGTTAAAACGCTCGCCGCTGTAATAAAGGCCCGCGCGCAAGGTATGGCTGTCGCCGATTTTATAACTGCTATCGGCCTGTACACCTGCGCTTTGATTTTTGCGCAAAATCGTCGATGCAATGCCATTGAATTCCAAATCGCCGATTGGATCGGGGCTGTAATGCACATCGGTATAACGATGAAATAACGACACCTGATACGTGGCGTCATCGCCGATGCTGCTTTGATACGAAATTATTTGAAAACTATTTTTCTCGTTTTGATTGGCGTCGAGATTTAATGAGTCGAGCGCGGGCGCATTATTTAATGCAAATTGCGGCGCCTCGCCCGGTACATTCGGAATCTCAAAATGACTGTTGGAGACGCCGAAAATTAAACTGAGCCGGCTATCGGGATCGACGATATACGACAGATAACCGAAACCTTTGCTCTGTTTGGTTTGATCGTGAACCGCGCTGCGATCGGCGGTTGGATTTTCGACGCCCATGTCATCGCGCAAATAAGTACCGGTTAAAAAATACGTGAACGCATTTTGCGAACCGCCGACTTCCAAACTGGTTTCCTGATGACCGTGGCTGCCGCCGAGATAACTGAGGCTGCCACCATTCTCCAAGCCGGTGCCCTTGGTGTGAATATCCACTACGCCGGCCGTGCGATAACCGTATTGCGCCGGCAATGCGCCGGTTAAAAAATTAATTTGATCGGCGAAACGCGTGTCGAGCACCTGCCCGAAACCGGAAATCGGCTCGGGAATGACAACTTCGTTAATTCGATATTGCACATTGCCGTGATCGCCGCGCACGTGCAGTTGGCCGTAGGAATCCTGCACCACCCCCGGCGCCTGCAACACCACCTGATTGAGCGGCGTGGTATCGCCCAATGGCAGCGCCTGCAACGCGTCGCTATCGAAACGATAAATCGAACTGCCAGTATCGGGTGCTAAACCATTACGCGCTTCGTCGAGGCGCTGCCCGACCACTTGTACCGAATCGATTTTTTCATCTTTGCCGGCGGTAGCTTCAGCGCGAACACACGGCGCAGAAAAACCAACACTGAACGTGGCGATAGCCAGCCATAAATTATTGCGCTGCGGTTTTTGTCGGTAATGCGCTGGCGATAATTGCGGCAATAATTTTTGAGCGCGAAGGCGCCCAACGAAAATAGATTTCATGAGAAAAACTCCTGAATAACGAACATGACGAAATTAATCGCCATTGCTGAATTAAAACGAAATGTTCAGGAGTAAAACGGAGGAGCGCGGGTATCGTTAAAGCGAACCACCGAGCGGCGAATCGCGATGAAAAAGTAAAAGGAGAAAAATGCAGCGACCGGAATAGTGTGCGGCTGCCACGCAGTTGAAGTGATCGCCGCGCCATTAACGCCGGACAGTACGCACAATGCGCAATCGTAATCGACGGTGTTGCTATTGCTGTTATGCCAATGCTCCGCGCTGGCGATCTGGCCCGACAAAAACAGCGCGAGCGCGAGCAGTAACCAATACGGTCGTCGCGTCGCCTGCCGGAATGTCGTTGCGCTTGTCATAGCGAGAAAGGATATAACATAACATTAGCCAAAACCAAGTACGAATAACGATAACGCGTTTAACACACTGAAACGTGCATTAATTAGGGAACCCAAAATACAAATTGCGAAAATAAAAAAGGCGGCCAGAGCCGCCTTTTTTATTTTCTACCGCAGTGAAATCTTTAATCGAACTTAACGCCGATGCGCCGACCAATTTCTTCGTACGATTCAACGACATTGCCCAAATCCTGACGGAAGCGATCTTTGTCGAGTTTCTCGCGGGTATTTTTATCCCAGATGCGGCAGCCGTCAGGCGAGAATTCATCGCCCAACACCAATTCGCCATTGCCGTTTTTATCGACGACGACACCGAACTCCAATTTGTAATCGACCAGCAACATATCGCCGCTTAAAAATAATGGTTTCAGTATCGTATTGATCTGGAAGGTCAGTTCCTTCATGCGCTCGATTTGCGCAGGCGTGGCCCAGCCGAACGAAATGATGTGATGCTCGTTCACCATCGGATCGCCGAGCGGATCGCTTTTGAGGAAGAACTCAAATGTCGGCGGATTTAATTCCAAACCTTCCTGCACGCCATAACGACGGCAGATCGAACCGGCGGCAATATTGCGCACCACGCATTCGAGCGGCAGCATTTGCAAACGCTTAACCAGCGATTCGTTATCGGACAACACTTTTTCGAAATGACACGGAATGCCGGCGGCCATCAATTTCTGCATGATGAATGCATTGAATTTATTGTTGACCATACCTTTGCGATCGAGCTGCGCTTTTTTCTTGCCGTCGAACGCCGAGGTGTCGTTGCGAAATACCATCACGTAATGATCGGGATCATCGGTGCTGAAAACCGATTTCGCTTTGCCGATATACAACTCTTCGCGTTTTTCCATTGCCATGCTCTCGTTGCGCGCGACCTGCGTCGCGCAGTCAATCTGTATAGGTAGGCGCTTACGCCAATTTGTTTTTGATGCGGTTGAGCAACTCTTCTTCGGCAGCGGCTTTCAACGGTTTACCGTCTTCGCGCTGCAGACCGATGCGCACGACGTTGTCGTTACCGGCTTCAGGCTGCATCTTCAACTGAAACACCACTTTGTTGGAGATGACCTCTTCGTCGCTATTAAACGCCCACGACCAGAATTTGCCCCACCAGCTTTTTTCGTCGTCGGGATCGAGCGGCGGTGTGTAGCGTACGGAGAACTGCTGCGCCGCGCGATTGCGATCTTCGATGGTGAAGCCAGCACGTTCGATCGCTAAATCGAGCGATGCCCAGGCGCGATCGGACGGCAATTCAAGCCGCAGGTACGAATTCGCGCCGGCCTGCTTGTTCAGCGTGACTTTGCCTTTCGACTCGATACCGCGTTGCGCCAGCATCGACACCGCACCGGTGCTGCCGTTGTCGGCAATAAATTGCGCGACAGCCTTGATCATTTCGCTTTCGCGGGCCGGATCGGACGATGTCATCGGCCATTTGCTTTCGCCAGCGGAGGTATTGGCCTGCAAAATATAAACTTCGGCCGAACCGCGCTGCACCCCTTGCTCGATGCGGAAGCGATAGCGTTCGCGCGCCGCGCCAGCGGTTTGCGGCTGCAGCCACGCGGTTTCAATCACGCCGGCAGCCGCTTCCATCCGCGCCACACCGAGTTGATTGGTATTTAAAAACTGACGCACGCGCGGCCACACTTCACCGGGCGAGGCTTCAACCAAAATCCAGCTGGTGCCGCCGAGCAATTGGATTTTGACCTGCTCGCCTTCCGGGTCGCCATCGAGCGGCTGCGGGCGCGGCACATCGAATTTGCCTTCGAGCGGTGCCGAATAGGAAATCGATGGAATCGCGAAATCTTCCTCGGTCGAGGCTTTACTCAAACCAGCCGGGATTTCGAGCGGTTTTTCCACCTGCGCACGCCGATAGTCGTCGCCGCGATCGCGGAACAAACCTTTCTCGCCGAACACCCAACCGCAACCGCTCAAAGCGAACGACACCGCAACCGCGACGGGTAGCGCCATTATTTTTTTCATAATTAACTCGACTGCAAAGCGGGATTAAACACCGGCGCTGCGCATTGCCGCGCGTACGACCGGTCTAACGTTTTCACTGAGCGGCGTGAGCGGCAGGCGAATTCCGCTGCCGATAATACCGAGTTCCGCCACCGCCCATTTCACTGGTATCGGATTCGATTCGACGAACAGTTTTTGGTGGAGCGGCAACATTTGCGCATTCAGTTCGCGGGCACTGGCGGCATCGCCGCGCAGCGCCGCAGCGCACATTTGGGACATCAACTTCGGTACAACGTTCGCGGTGACGGAGATATCGCCGCTGCCGCCGGCCAGCATCAAATCCAGTGCGGTGGCATCATCGCCGGAATAAACGGCGAAGTCCGGCCCGCAGCGTTTAATCAGGTCGATACCGCGCGGCACATCGCCGGTGGCGTCTTTCAAACCGACGATATTGTCGATCGTAGCTAAGCGCAGCACGGTGTCGTTATGCATATCGCAACCGGTGCGACCCGGCACGTTGTAAAGAATCTGCGGAATCGCCACCGCTTCGGCGATGGCTTTGAAATGCAGATACAAACCTTCCTGGGTTGGCTTGTTGTAATACGGCGTCACCAGCAGGCAGGCGTCGGCACCGGCCGCTTGCGCAGCGCGCGTCAGTTCGACCGCTTCACGCGTGCTGTTGGCACCAGTGCCGGCGATGATCGGTACGCGTTTGCGCGTTTGCTCGACCACGCGCTTGATTACCGCGCAGTGCTCGTCGACTGTCAGCGTCGCCGATTCACCGGTAGTGCCGACTGCAACGATGGCATTGGTGCCTTCGTTGATGTGCCACTCCACCAGCTTGTCGAGCGCCGGCCAATCGATATCGCCCGAGGCAGTCATTGGCGTAACCAATGCGACTATGCTGCCAGCAATCATGCGGATCTCCAAAATACGGGGCAAGCGAATACGAGAAAGGGCGCTATGGTACTGACGCCCCCACGCCAGTACAAGCGGCGGCCGGCGCGCGACGAAGAAAGTGGCGTTAAGTGCGAACGGCGGGAGCGCTAATACGTGGCGATATGCAGCTTGCTGAGAATGGCGGTGAGCGCGCGCTCCATAAAACTGCGGCGCTCCGGCTCGACGATACGAACCGTGCCGGCGCATAAGCCGCGCACCAGATTCGGCAGCGTTTCGACCAGCTGCTTAATGCCGGATTGATTGACGAACATATAGTGCGCGCTGACGCGGCTGAACCACGCCAGCTTGCATTGCAGCGAGAGCTGACCGGGCCGATCGAATTCGAACAATGCGCCGAACGATATCTTTTCCCGCAGCATATCGGCGTAAATCTGTTCTTCCGCGGTAAACACCGGCGGCGTTGGCAGCACGCTCTTTTTCGCGACCGTCACCGCTTGTTGCACTGGCTTTACGATGGCGTGCCCCTGATAGGCCTGCTCCTGGCCTTCGCGTAGAGCCGACAACAATTCCTCGCCCGCCTCGCTGTCGTAGCCGATCGTGCGCAGCCCTTCGGCAATCGACTGCTCCAGTTGCTGCTGATAGCGCTGAAACTCTTCGCGGCTGCGACCGCCATCGTCGCGCACGCTCCACAACACGCCGTCGACCACTTTCAGCGCCGCCTTCCACGACAGACTGTTTTCGCCGTTGCGCAAATAATTGAAGGCGAGGAAATCCGTCCACGGCTTGCGCAGCAATTGCAGAATGGATTCGGGGATCGTAAAGCCCTTGATGCGCTCCTCGATTTCGGTGGCTGCGCGCTGCTTGGCCGTACTCAGGCGCTCGATGCCCTCCTGCGCGGAGCGATTGCGCTTTTCGACCATCTCGGCGCGTTTTTCGAGCCCGTCGCGAAAGCGATTGAAGTCTTCGAGTAGGTGATCGAACAAGCCGATGTCGTCGACAAATTCGCGCAGGATAATTTCAACGACGCCTTTCAGTTTCGGCAGTACCACCCGCTCTTTTTCATCGACCACCCAGCGCGCACCGGTTTCGGCCATGCGATTAATCAACACGCGTGCATTGTGCTGCTGATTTTCCAGAAACGTTTTATCGAGAATGGCGAGCTTCAAATACGGCGTGTGCAAATGGCTGAGCAACGATTTGACGATGTCCGGAATTTTCGGATCGTCGAGCATGTAGCGAAACACCATGCCGACCAGATCGACGGTATCGGCGTCCTGCTCGGCCAATTGGTGGCGCGCCTGCGGATCGGCGCGCTCGCCCAGCTCGGCGAACAAGAGCTCCTCGACTTGCGCGATCGGCATCGGTTGCTCTAGTGCCTGCCCGACATTGAATTCGGACATTTGCTGCAGCGTCGATAACACCAATGCGTAATCGTTGGGCTGAAAGTTTTCTTTGGCGCCGTCGCGACCGGACCGCAGGCCGCCATAACTGATCCCGCTAAATGTCTGTCGACGCGGTCCGCTGCTCGCGGTATGCATTCGAAATTGGTCGATGATCGAGCTGACCATACGGCGCTGATCGGCTTCTTGCGCGGCGCTGGCAGCCTGATTCTGTTGCGCGACGGCCGCATCGGTTTCAGTGTCGCCATAAGCGTCGTGGCCATCTGCCTCTTTGGCGAGCGAGAATTTCAGATTCGGCAACACGCCGCCGCCGCTGAGCGTATCGTTCAATGAATTAAAAATTTTGCCGAATACCGCCAGCAGCAATTTGCCGACGTGCTTGTAAATGAAGATACGGGCTTTTTGATCGACGGCCAGTTCACTCATGGCCTGGCGCAGCGCCAACCCGACTTTGGCCGGACCGAATGGATTGCTGTCGTCGGCGACTTTCTTACCGCCGCGCAACACCGCCAACCGACGATTCAATTTCCACAGCGACTCGGCGCATTGCGTGTTCGCGCGCGACACAATCATCGACACCGCCAGCTCGTCTTCGAGTTGTTCGCGGCCGACTAAAGAAAGACTGGATGAATACAGCGGCGGCGCGATTTCATCGTCGTCGCGCCCAATCAGAAATTGGCGGTAACTGTGTTCGAGCTGCGCGTCGAAGGCGGCTTGCATCGCAACAGCGGAATCATTCAGCGTTTGAATCGCTTCGAAATAAACGCGTTGATCAGCGTTGCTGCCGCCTTTTTCCGCCTGCTCGAATAGCCGATCACGCAGCGTTTGCTGCGTTGAGCGCAATAAGTTTCCGTAAAATGGCAGGGCAAGATCCCGGCACCGAGCAAGAAGCTCCATCGATCCAACTCTTTTTTAAAATCGGGTTTTATTTGCTGATTGAGAGTTTTTAAAGGTGCGCTCGTACCGTTTATTCGACACTTCGCGCAGCCTCAGTCGCCCCTGATACTGGACGCAAGCGGATACTAACCGCGACCGGCCCAGTAAATGTAGCCTAAAATCCGCGAACGGTTGCCCGCACCGCTGCGTCTGGCGCAGTATGAGCGCCGCAATCGCGACGGTAGTTCGCCGCAGCGTGAGGTATTCAGTAAAACCTCCCACGTCGAGCAGTCGCTTCCATTCACTCTGCATGGCTGTATCGATGGACGCATTAACCTTACTGAACAATCGCAACTCCGAACCCCGCCTCACCAAACCTGCACCCGATCGCGAAATTCTGAATCGTATTTTGCTGGCGTCACTGCGCGCGCCCGATCACGGCAGATTGCGGCCGTGGCGCTATCTATTGATTGAAGGCAAAGCGCGGCAAAAGCTCGGTGATTTATTTGCCGATGCGTTGCTCGCACGCAAAGCCGACGCCAGCGAAGATGAAGTGAAGAAAAATCGCGATGCGCCATTGCGCGCGCCTTTGGTGATCGCGGTTGTCGCCAAACTGCAGGATCACCCAAAAGTCCCGCGCGTCGAACAACTGCTCACCGCCGGCTGCGCCGCTTACGGCATTTTGCTCGCAGCACAGGCATCGGGTTTCGGCGCCATTTGGCGCACCGGCGACAACTGCTACGACGAACATGTCAAAACCGGTTTGGGTTTAAGCGCCGACGAGCAACTGATCGCTTACATTTATCTCGGCACGCCCGAAGGCTTAACCAAGCCGTCGCCGGAAGTGCACCTGGATGAATTTGTTTCTGCGTGGGGACACTGAAATAAAAACAGAAACATTAAATAACGTTAAAAATTTGAAATAAAAAACCCGGCAACTACGGCCGGGTTTTTTATTTATCGATCGTGTGATTTATCGACCATCGATTATTTACGGCTTGCTCGGCGGCGCCAGATTCTTCGAGTAAAACAATTGGCCTTTGTCGTCGATCACAATCGCATCGACACCGGGAATGCGATCGATAATTTGCATGCCGCGCTCGACTCCGAGAATAAATAACGGCTTGGTCAACGCATCGGTATCGATACCGTGCGCAGACATCACGCTGACGCTGCGCACGCCGGTTGCCGACATGCCGGTACGCGGATTGATGATGTGATGCACACGGCGGTCGCCATCCATGAAATAGCGCTCGTAGTCGCCGGATGTCGACAGCGCGGTATCGGCCAGCGGCAACACCACTGCCTCTTTACCTTTAATACGCGGATCTTTAATGCCGACCATCCACGGCCGGCCACGGCGATCGCCAATAATGCGACTGTCGCCACCGGCGGTGACGATGGCATTCTTCACACCGCGCGCAATTAAAATATCCGCGCCGCGATCAACTGCATAACCTTTCGCAATACCGCCCAAATCAATGCGCATACCGGGCTTTAAAAAGTGCACGGTGCTGGCTTTTTCATCGAGCACAATCGAGCGGTAATCGATGGACGATAAATGCTCGGCGATTTGCTCTTTGCTCGGCTCGATATGTTTGCGGTAGTCGTACATATAGCCGACCGATGCGAAACTGATATCGAACGCACCGTTGCTGATCTGCGAATAATGCAGCGATGTTTTCAACAGCAGCATCATTTCGGCGGAAATTTTTACCGGATGGTCCACGGCTTCGCGATTGATTAACGACAGCTCGCTGGTTTCGATATAGGGGCTCATCGATTGGTCGATATGCACCATTTCCTGCATCACCGCTTCGATGGCTTCCTGCGCCGCTTTTTCATCGTCAAGCCACAATTCAACACTAATCGCGGTGCCCATGATCGCGCGCTTATCGCCAAACCATTCCGCGTGCGCGTTGAGTGAAAAACTCATGACAATAAATAGCAACGCCAGCGAAATATTATTTTTTATGCTCACCACTGCCCGTTCCTCTGCACCTGTAATTGGCCTTGCGGATCTGCTTTCGCCGCCAGCATAACGGTCACGGTCTGACGAAATTCTTGGGGCAGGCTGGGTTCGAGTTTTATTTTTAAATCCGCCGACCAATTGCGCTTATTAAAATCGACGGCGATATCGCCATTGCCGGTTAATGCACCCTGACCCTGCAATGCGCAATGCAACGTTTCCGCGTTTTCAAGATGCAGCGCGCAGCGGTAATCGCCCAGTGCCAACCAATGCGCGCCCCACTGCCATTGCGCCTGCTGCCAATAAATATCGCCATTCGCAGCAATTAATTGCTGCCGCGAAAATTCGGCACGCGCCAGCTTTAACGCCAACTGACCTTTCGCCGGCAACGGCAACCAATTGCCGATCAATTGCGCGGGAATCGCCGCTGATGTATCGCGTAACACCACGCGACCGAGCGGCGAAATTTGCGCGCGCGTATCGATAAATTGTTCGCCGTAATTAGTGGCGATATGCGCGCTCGGATGCAGCCACAGCAGCGACCACGGATTGATATGCCACTCGGTTTTGCCCAGCGCGATTGTTTTTCCGTCCTGCTGCCAAAACGCCTGACCGGCCGAACCGTTCCAAAAACCGCCGTCGACATCTTGCAACTGCAGTGCGGGTGCCAGTGGTTTCAAAATCGCCACCAATAATTGCGCCGGCGCTGTCCATGACAGGCAAATGAAAAACCACAGCGCCGCAATACCGATGGCGCGACGACGCCACACGTGCGATGGGAAAAATTCGGCAAGAGAAATTGTATTCATCATTAATTATTAGGTCGCAAATTAGGGGCGAAACAAACGCACGGACGCATTCACCAATCCCGAGGCCGCGCCGGGAGCGATCACCAATTCACGCACAGTCACGCTCTGCGCAGATTCCAGTTCATTGAGCCAGCGCAGCGTTTGATCAAACGACACATTATCGAGCCGCACCTGCACATCGCCGCTGCTGCCTGGCTGAAACCGACTCATGTGCAATTGATTCGCTGCCACGCTGCGATCGACCAACTGCGTAAGATTTTCGGTATTCACGCCACCCTGTTGCGCGGCGCTCTGCTGCAGGCCACGCAATTGCGCCGCCATTTGCGTCATCGCCGCCACGCTGTTTTGTGCCGCGCTATTTTGCACGGCGAGCCGCGCATTAGCGGTTGCCAATGGCTGCAACATGATTTGATAAATCACGTACAGCACTAAAGCCACACCTAATAGCGCCAACATTTTCTGATCGCGCAAACTTAATTGTTGCTGCAGTTTTTCCAACATGACGCTGTCCTGTTTTTTGTTTCAGTAACAAATCCACGCTCATTTCATAACGCTTCGAGCAACCGTTTCTTGTCGTTACTTTTTGTAGTCATTTTTTATCGCTAATTTTTATTGCTACTTTTTGTCACTGATGCGCAACTGCGCGCGCGTTTTATCGCCGTCGGTATTGCTGCCGATCAATTGCGCATTTAATCCGGTCGCGGCAATTGCCATGCGCGCTGCTTCGACATCCTTAAATGCCGCCGCAGTGACGCTGACGCGCAGTTCATTCTGTTGTTCGCTGTAAGTAAGATTCTGCACGCTGACGCCGTCGATTTTTTTCAGCGCGCTGCCAACCTGTTGCAGCAGCGGCATTACGCTGCTGCCCTGATGACCTTGCAACACTTTTAATTTGCGCCGCAATTGCAGCTCGGGATCGTTGACCGCGCCGCGTGGCTCCACGCTGCGATACACCGCTTCAACCTGCTGGCGCAGCGCGAGGTTTTGTTTTTCCAAACGGTGATGCGCGATGCCAAGCGCCAGCACGTGCACAGCGATTGCCAGCGCCAGCGCGATAGCGACCCGCTGCCATTGCAGCCACCAACGCCGCCACGGCAACGTGCGCCCGAATGCGCCCTGCAGAAAATCGATCGGCGGCGTGCCACTGCCTAATGTATCGATATGCAGCGGCGTCGCCTCTAACACTTCCACTGAGCCGCGCAGCAGCTCAGGCAATTGAGTCAACACCAATTCCATCGGTTGTTCGCTTTGCAGCAATAATTGCTGTGGTAACTCTTCCGCACTGTCCAATAACAATTGCAATGCCAACGCTGCGCTGTCCGGCTCCAACGCAAAACCGCGATACGGACCGACACGCACCAGCCAACGCTCGGCCTCGATACGCAGCGTCCAGCATTTATCGCGATACGGCAGTAATAATTGCTCGGGCAATACACGCTTGATATCGAGCCCGGCCTGCGCGCTGCGCTGCAGCCAATCGCCCAACCATTGCTTATCGACGATGGCGACCGGCACTTGATTGAGTTGCGGCGTGCCGAATGCAAAATGCTGCGTATCGACATCGTCGACCAATTGTTCTTCGAGCGTATACGGCACGGTTTGGCGCAGCAAACGGCGTTCGCGCGCGACGAATGCCACTTCGCGCAACGCGACTTTTTGCGCAGGCACAATCAAAATTAATTCGGCATCGCGTGCAGCGGGATCGGCCGCGACATCGGCAACCGAACCATGCGCGATAGCCGCGTCGTCGGCATTGCGCCAACTCAATTGTTCGCCCGCTTCAGCATGTAGAAATACAGTGGTTTTCACGATTGTCGTTTAATCTCGGGCTGCGTGTTTTTTTAAAACTGTGTACTTAAATAATATCTATTCGAGCGGCTGTTACCACTCGCCATACGCGCGCGCTTCGACATCCACGCGCGCCGGGCGCAAATCGCTGCGCCGATGCAGCAAACTTTGCAGGCTGTAACGATGGCCTTGAAACTCAGTGGTCGTGTGCAACATAAAATAATCGCTGCTCACCACACTCGTTTTCGAGTCGTCGATCAGCTTGCTTTGCAAAATACCGGTTTTCAATATCGCCGTATCGGCAAAATATTTATGCTCGGTGCGATCCTGCACCAGATACTCCACTTCGCTATCGGTCAGCGGTTGCGTGTCCTTTTCGCCGCCCAAACTGCGCAACACTTGCGGCGATGCGGTGTTGATATTCAGCGGTGATCCGTTCGTCGGCCACACCGTTAGCAATGGCGCCAACTGGCGATAAATTTCCGGCGTCATGCCTTTTACCCACATTAATTCAGACGGACTGGCGAGCGGCCGATTCGCGGCGCGGCCCATTGGCTCGGCCTGCGCATAATACTGGCTCTCGGCGCCGCCCAAACCATCGACTTCATCATTGGCGTCGATCCAATCGGTCACCGATTCAGCCAGCGCCTCGGCTTGATCGAGACTCAAC
>JAQGNY010000008.1 GCA_028293825.1 Verrucomicrobiaceae bacterium | reverse complement strand
AGCGGCGCTTCGTTAACCTCGGTGTACAACTCGGCATAGTCGGCCAAGCGCACATCGATGTCGCGATAAGACTGCGGCTCGCGCGCAAACTCTTTGAATCCGGTTGGCTTACCCATCGTTCTACTCTATCTCCACTTTCACATCGCAGGCGTATTCAGCCGTGCTTCGCAAACCGCGCGGTCTTAGCCGCGAAATTGAAATGCATCAGCGGATGCATTTCATTGCCAGGTAAAAAGTATCAGCCGCGCGCACCAACCACTAAGCGTTCTTCTGTTTGCTGCGCTTTGCGTTGCAACAACACGCGCTTGTAATCGGTCGGCATGACTTTTACGAACTTGGCTAAATATTTATTCCAATCGCTGAGGACACGCTGCGCCACGGCAGAGCCGGTATACAGCGCGTGTTTTTCGATAAGCGCTTTCAACTCGGCAATATCGTCGCCGTCTTCCAGAGTATCGAGATCGACCATACCGCGATTGCATTTGCGGTTGAAATCGCCGGCTTCGTCGAGAATGTACGCAACGCCACCGCTCATGCCCGCGCCGAAGTTACGGCCCGTCGCACCTAACACAACCACTCTGCCGCCGGTCATGTACTCGCAACCGTGATCGCCGATGCCTTCGATAACAGCGGTCGCGCCGCTATTGCGCACGCAGAAACGCTCGGCTGCAATGCCGCGGAAAAACGCTTCACCTTGTGTCGCGCCGTACATGACGACGTTGCCGATCAGGATATTTTCTTCGGCTTTAAACGTGCTCACTTTGGGCGGATAGACAATGATACGACCCCCGCTCAAACCCTTGCCTACGAAATCGTTGCAGTCGCCTTCGACTTCAATCGTCACGCCTTTCGCGAGAAACGCGCCGAGACTCTGTCCGGCCGAGCCGCTCAATTTGATATGAACAGTGTCCTCCGGCAGACCATCGGCGCCCCACTTTTTCGCGATTTCATGCGACAGCATGGTGCCGACCACGCGATTGATATTAATCACCGGCAAATCGATTTTTACTTTCTCGGCATGATCGATCGCGCGTTGCGCCTGTTTGATAATTTCATTGTCGAGCGCCAACTCGAGGCCGTGATCCTGCGCGATGGTCTGGTGCGTGATCACATCGGCGTGCGGTTTTTTCGCCGGTAACAAAATCGCCGCCAAATCCAACCCGCTCGCTTTCCAGTGATCGATCGCCGCATCCATTTCCAACACGTCGGAACGACCGACCATTTCGAGAATGGTACGAAAGCCGAGTTGCGCCATGATTTCGCGCAGATCTTCGGCCACCATAAAGAAGAAATTGACGACGTTTTCCGGCTTGCCTTTGAATTTCTTGCGCAGCTCCGGGTCTTGCGTCGCCACGCCAACCGGGCAGGTATTCAGATGGCATTTACGCATCATGATGCAGCCGAGCGTTACCAGCGGCGCGGTCGCAAAGCCAAACTCTTCCGCGCCTAACAGCGCCGCTATGGCGACATCGCGACCGGTTTTCAGCTGGCCGTCGGTTTGCAGTACGACACGCGAACGCAGGTTATTCATCACCAATGTCTGATGCGCTTCGGTCAGACCTAATTCCCACGGCAGACCGGCGTGCTTGATTGAAGTCAGCGGCGATGCACCGGTGCCACCGTCATGACCGGCGATTACGATGTGATCGGCTTTCGCTTTCGTCACACCCGCCGCGATGGTACCGACGCCCATTTCTGCAACCAGCTTCACGCTGATGCGCGCACTTTTATTGGCATTTTTCAAATCGTGAATCAGCTGCGCCATATCCTCGATGGAATAAATATCGTGGTGCGGCGGCGGCGAAATCAAACCAACACCCGGCGTCGAATGGCGCAATTTCGCGATGTATTCGTCGACCTTTTCGCCCGGCAATTCGCCGCCTTCGCCAGGCTTGGCGCCCTGCGAAATTTTGATTTGCAGCTCGTCGGCATTGGCGAGGTAATGCGCGGTGACACCGAAACGGCCCGATGCCACTTGCTTGATCGCAGAGCGTTTCGAATCGCCGTTCGGCAACGGAATAAAGCGCTTGGCGTCTTCGCCCCCTTCACCCGTGTTCGATTTACCGCCGATACGATTCATCGCAATCGCGAGCGATTCGTGCGCTTCCGGCGAAATCGAGCCGAAGCTCATCGCGCCGGTACAAAAACGTTTGACGATGTCTTTGGCTGACTCGACTTCATCAAGCGGAATTGGTCCGCCGTTGACGTTTTTCTTGAACGCCATCAGGCCGCGCAAGGTACAACCGCGCGTCGCTTCCTCATCGGAGATTTTCGCGAAGCGCTTGTATGCGTCGAGATTGTTGTCGCTCGTGGCGATCTGCAACGCGGAAATCGTGCGCGGATTCCACATATGTTTTTCGCCGTTGGCGCGCCACTGAATATCGCCCGGGTTCGGCAGCGTCGGCAATGGATCGGCTGTGCGCGAATAAGCGAGATCGTGACGACGCAGCGCTTCTTCGGCGAGCACATCGAAACCGACGCCCTGCACACGGCTCGGCGTGCCGACAAAGCAGCGATCGATAACTTCGCGCGCGATGCCGACGGCTTCGAAAATCTGCGCGCCTTTATACGACTGCGCAGTGGAAATGCCCATTTTTGCCATGACTTTGAGAATGCCTTTGGCGACCGCCTTGCGGTAACACTCGACGATTTTGTCGTCGTGCACGTATTTCTCGCCCGGCAACAGGCCGTCGCGTTGCGATTGGAACAGCGCTTCGAACGCAAGGTAGGGATTGATCGCATCGACGCCGAAACCAATCAGCATGCAATGGTGATGTACTTCGCGCGCTTCGCCGGTTTCGACCACGATGCCGATTTTGGTCCGCGCCGAGGCTCGCACCAAATGGTGATGGACCTCGCCCGCCGCTAGCAACGTGCTGACCGGGACGCGATCGGGGCCGACGGCGCGATCGGAAAGAATAATCAGACTGCAGCCATCGGTGATAGCTTGCGAGGCTTCGTCGCCCAAACGCAGTAACGCTTTCTGCAAACCCGCGCGACCTTCGCTTTTCGGGAAGGTCATGTCGATGACGCGCGATTTCCAGCCTTTATGATCGATGTGCCGCAACGCCGCCAACTCTTCATTGGTCAGAATCGGATGTGGGATACGTAGGCGATGCGCGTGCTGCGCGGTGGTTTCGAGCAGATTGCCTTCCGGCCCGATGTAGCACTCAAGCGACATCACGATCTCTTCGCGAATCGAGTCGATCGCAGGGTTGGTCACCTGCGCGAATAGCTGCTTGAAGTAGTCGTAAATCATGCGCGGCTTATCGGACAGACACGCCAACGCGCTGTCGTTGCCCATCGAATCGACCGGGTCGCGCAGCTCTTCTACGAGCGGCAGCAACATGAACTGCATGGTTTCGGTGGTGTAACCGAACGTGCGCATGCGATTGAGCAGCGTCGCCGGCTCGAAGCCGTGCGGCTCCTGCTCGGTGTGCAGATCGGCGAATTCGACTTTTTGTTCTTTAATCCAATCGCCAAACGGGCGCGAGGTCGCAAAACCTTCTTTCAGTTCCGCGTCGCCAATCAGACGACCCTGCTCGAAATCGAGCAGGAACATTTTGCCCGGCTGCAAACGGCCTTTCGCTTTGACGTTGGCCGGATCGATCGGCAGCACACCGACTTCGGACGCCATGATGACTTTGTCATCGTGCGTGATGTAGTAGCGGCTGGGGCGCAGACCATTGCGATCGAGCACCGCGCCGATGTAATGACCGTCGGTAAACGCAATCGAGGCCGGGCCATCCCACGGCTCCATGATGGTCGAGTTGTATTCGTAGAATGCGCGTTTTTCGGCCGACATTTCGGTGTCGTTCTGCCACGCTTCCGGCACCATCAGCATCATGGCTTCTTGCAGCGTGCGGCCGCTCATCAGCATGAACTCGAGCACATTGTCGAAGTTGCCGGAGTCGGAACAATCGGGCTCGCAGACGGGAAACAGCTTTTGAATGTCGTCGCCGAAATACTCGCTTTTCACCACGCCTTCGCGCGCGCGCATCCAGTTCACGTTGCCTTGACGGGTGTTGATTTCGCCGTTGTGGCTCATGAAGCGGTTGGGTTGCGCGCGGTCCCACGACGGGAACGTGTTGGTGCTGAAACGCGAGTGAATCATCGCCAAATGCGTTTCGTAAGTCGGGTCGCGCAAATCGGTATAGAACGGCAGCAATTGGCCGGTGGTCAGCATGCCTTTATAAACGATGACCTTGGTCGATAGCGTGCAGATGTAAAACAGATCGGCCTGCGAGTGGTCGGACTCATAGCGCAGCGTGCGCGTCGCCAATTTACGAATCGTATAAAGCTCGCGCTCGAAGGCATCGCCTTCCAGTCCTTCGGCGGCACCGACGAAAAGCTGCTCAATCGATGGCATCGACGCCAGCGCGGTCGGACCGACGTCCGCATTGCCGGGCTCGACCGGTACATCGCGCCAGCCGATAAGGGTTTGGCCCTGTTCAACTATGATGCGATTGATGGTTTCTTTGCATTTTTGCCGTTCGCTTTCGATTGCCGGCAAAAACACATTGCCCACCGCGTAACGACCTTTCGCCGGTAACTCGATGCGAAATTCTTCTTTAGCAATGCGCTGGAAAAACTTATGCGGTAATGCGGTCAGAATGCCGCAGCCGTCGCCAGTATTGGTTTCGCAACCGCAACCGCCGCGATGGTCCATGCGTCGCAACGCATGATCCGCTTCGAGCAGAATGTCATGGCTGGCGCGGCCTTTCATGTCCGCGACAAAACCGACGCCACAGCTGTCTTTTTCATTCACAGGATCATAGAGACCGTGTGCAAAAGGCAGACTCAGCTGGACATGTTCGGTTGTAGCTTTGGTCATTCAATTGTCTCCAACAAACTGCTCAAACTCGCATTACGCTGCGCTTCGGTCCGATCCAGACTCGAAGTGCAGCGGAAACATCGCGCGCACTTATCATGCGCACTTAAGGTGACACCAATAGTCACTCTCAGGCGCGTATTGGCCCCTCGCCCGTCGGGCGATGAGCACCGCAAACCAACTTTGAAACCTGGTACCAACGCTTGTCCCGGCTGGCGATCCAGTTGCTGTTGCAGGGTCATCGGCCGATCAATCAAGCCGCCTGCGGAAAAACCTGAGTAGTGCCGACACCTTCTACCCGCTGCGAAACAGCAGGCATTTAAACTGCCCCGGTACGCGCTTCATCCTTCGCAACCGCTCACCGCGCGGCTCAATGCCGAGGTGAAGCCCTTTCTTAAACTGGCCAAAACTAACTGGCTGAAGTACCGGTCCATTCCATGTGCGCTGCAATACCGAATAGGAAGCCAAGCCGAAATTCAGCGCGCAAGGTTTTTCGCATTATGTCATCTGAAGTCGGATAGGGCTAGGGTGTCGATGCACCCGCTCATCGGGCAAATAGGCGCGGCAAACGATAACAAGGAGTTGCGTCGCTTCACTCAAAAATCACTTTAACTAACACCCTCCATTTTACGCGAAGTCAAAACACGCTCGTGGTCAGTGCGGACGAGTAAACGCATAATGCCGAGACTCGCTGTCGCGCACGTGTCAACCCACTATAAAATCATCGGAGTACAGAATAATGACTGATTTAATCGAAAAAAATCGCGCCCTCGCGATTCGCTTTCTCGACGCTATCGCCACCGCCGATCAAGCCACGCTCGATCGAATCGTTCACCCGGAAGCGACATTTTGGATTCTCGGGCACGGTTGGTTCGATCATAAAACCTATATGGCAAATGTCGCGCAAACCATCGTCACCTCGACCAATCGTGACATCAAAGTAGTCGGCAGCACCGCTGAAGGCGAACGTGTTGCACTGGAAGTCGAAGGCAGCTTCGAATTTCCTGGCGGCAAGATTTATCGCAACACCTATCACCATCTGTTCATTGTCCGCGACGATCAGATCGTCACCGTTAAGGAATACATGGATACCGCCGCCGTGGCCGCTGCGTTCAGCATGTAATTGGGCGTACGAATGTGATGGATTGAAGGTAGACCGCGCCGCTGCAAAAACGCTAAGCTGCGGCGGTCATTGGGGAGTAGCCTTCCTCCGCCCCGAGGAGACCGCGTCAACATACCTGGCCACAGCCATGGCGCGATCGACCGATTGGTTTGGCGAGACTTTTGACGCAATGCTTGGCTCCGGGTTGGACGCGCAGGCGTTGCGTCTATGGTTCGCGTCCAACCCTTCGGAGTTTATTTTGATCTCGCCACGCCCCATTTTCTCCCGCCGCCCACAATCTCTTGCGCCGCTTTTCGTCCCGGCGAGGTGCTCGTAATGACCGGTCTCTTGCTGCAACTATTGTTGATGCTGCTGATTATCCTCGCCGCCTCCGAGCTATTCACGAATGCGCTCGAACACCTCGGCCAGAAACTAAAAATATCGGAAGGCGTAACCGGCTCCCTCTTTGCCGCAGTCGGAACCGCGCTGCCGGAAACAATGGTGCCGTTACTCGCACTGTATGCGGGCACTACCAACATCAATACCAATGAAGAAATCGGCGTCGGCGCGATCCTCGGTGCGCCGCTGATGCTATCGACACTGTCGACCTGCCTGATGGCGCTGGCAATTTTGAAGCGTCGTGGCTTGGGCGGTCAGATCACCCCCGAGCCGACTGGCTTTCATCGCGATCTGCACTTTTTCCTGTTTGCGTTTCTGCTCGCGGCCGCCGCGATGTTTATGCCAAGCGATGTTCGCATCTATCGCATCGCGATCAGCGTCATGCTGGTGTTGACCTACATCGGCTACATCGCGCTGACGCTGCGCGCCTCGAAACGGCTCGTGCAGGAAGGCCACGGCACTGAAGCGGGCGAAAAAATGCTGCTCGCGCGCACCGGATTGCCGACCAACTATCTCACCATTGTTGCGCAACTGGCGGCTGGACTGGCGTTACTGGTCTATGGCGCGAAAGGTTTTATCAACGGCATCGAAGGCGTGTCGGAGTTGATCGGCGTGTCCGCGCTGCTGCTTTCGCTGCTGATTATTCCGATCGCCACCGAGTTACCGGAAAAAATTAACAGCATCCTGTGGATTCGACGCGGCAAGGACACATTGGCGTTCGGCAATATCACCGGCGCGATGGTATTTCAGGGCACGTTATTGCCTGCGATCGGCATCATGCTGACGCCCTGGCAGCCGCGCATCGAAGTGTTGAGTGGGATATTCATTACGCTGCTGGCGGCGGCGTGGCTGCGCGCGAACTCGCGCCAACAGGGAATCCGTGTGTGGGCTCTAATGGTTAACGGCGCGCTGTATGCGATTTACCTCGGTCTGACGCTTTCGCGCTGAAGTTATTCTCAGTGCCCGAAATGCACGATGACCTTGCGCGAACCGGCGTGATGGCGATGCTCCCACAGATACACGCCCTGCCAAGTTCCCAGCGCCAGCGCGCCATCGATAATCGGAATGGCGACGCTGGTCGCCGTTAACGCCGCCTTAATGTGCGCCGGCATATCGTCGGCACCTTCCAGCGTATGCGTATACAGCGCGTCGTTTTCGGGGACCAGCCGATTCAGCCAGCTCTCCAGATCGTGCTTGGCCGACGGATCGTAATTTTCCTGAATCAATAAACTCGCCGAGGTGTGCTGAATAAATAGCGTGCACAGGCCTTCATCAATCGCACTCGCCGCGACCGCACGCGCCAATTGCGGCGTGAACGCGTGCAGCCCCTGCTTTTTAACCGCGATATTCAATGTTGTGATCATTTCCCACCTCGCGCATCTTCAACCGATTGTTGAAACTGACTTGCCATTCCATGGCATTTTCAATTGAACGGCAAGCGTGCACACTGTTTTCCAGCGCAACTCAACGCTCGCTCCAACTAGCGACATTAAGGAAATCACCGTGAATCTGCATCTGCAAAACAAACGCGCATTAATTACCGGCTCGACCTCAGGCATCGGCTTCGCCATTGCACAGACCTTGGCGCAAGAAGGCGCCGAAGTCATTATCACTGGCCGCACGCAAGAGCGAGTCGACAGCGCAGTTACCAAAATCAAAACCCAATTGCCGGACGCAAAAGTACAGGGATTTGCCGGCGATCTGGCGCAAGCCGAAGTGACCGAAAAACTGACTCGCGCTGTTCCGAACATCGATATCCTCGTCAACAATCTCGGCATTTATGCGCCGAAAGCATTCGCCGAGATCAGCGACGCTGAATGGCATCAATTTATCGAAACGAACTTCATGAGCGGCTTGCGCCTCGCGCGTTTTTATTTGCCGCAACTCTTGCAGCGCGATTGGGGTCGTATTGTTTTTATCGCCAGCGAATCCGCGTTCGACGTGCCGAAAGAAATGATTCATTACGGCGTCACCAAAACCATGCAAGTGTCATTGGCGCGCGGGCTCGCCAGTTTATGTGCCGGCAGCCAAGTGACTGTGAACTCATTGCTGCCCGGGCCAACCCGCAGCGAAGGTGTCGATGAATTTATCGGCAATGTCGCGCGCGAAACCGGCGTCGATAAAGCCAGCGCTGAGCGCGATTTCTTCACGCAGACAAGACCGAATTCGCTGCTGCGCCGGTTTGCGACCACGACGGAAATCGCCGCATTTTGTGCGTATATCGTCAGCCCATTAGCTGCCGCAACCAATGGCGCTGCACTGCGCGCCGATGGCGGTATCATCAATTCATTGCAATAAGGATCGCCCATGAAAGCCGTTGGTTTTACGCAATCGTTACCCGCCGACAACGCCAATGCGCTGATCGATATCGAGCTACCCGAGCCCGTCGTTAGCGGTCATGATTTATTGATCGAAGTCCGCGCGGTTTCGGTAAATCCGGTCGACACGAAAGTGCGCCGCAACGCTGCGCCGACCGACGGCAAACCGCGCGTGCTAGGTTTCGATGCCAGCGGCATCGTGCGCGCGGTCGGCAGCGCGTGTACCTTATTTAAAGTCGGCGATGAAGTATTTTACGCCGGCACGCTGTTGCGGCAGGGCTCGAATGCGCAACAGCAATTAGTCGATGAGCGCATCGTCGGCCACAAACCGACTTCGCTCAATTTCGCGCAAGCAGCAGCGCTGCCGTTAACCTCGGTGACAGCGTGGGAATTATTATTCGACCGCCTGCAAATTCCGCGCGGTGTAAATTCATACAACGCAGCAGATAATTTATTAATCGTCGGCGGCGCTGGCGGCGTCGGTTCGATTGCGATTCAACTTGCGCGGCAATTAACCTCGTTAAATATTATTGCGACGGCATCGCGTCCCGCCTCTGCCGCTTGGTGTCGCGAATTCGGCGCGCATCACGTTATCGATCACAGCCGCTCATTGCGCGACGAATTAAAAAATGCCGGTATCGAATCGGTGCGTTACGTCGCCAGCCTGACGCAAACCGAACAGCATTATGCGCATTACGCCGATATTATTGCGCCGCAGGGCCGGCTCGGTTTGATCGACGATTTAACCGCGCCGCTCGATATCCGCCCGCTGAAATCGAAAAGTATTTCGCTGCATTGGGAATCGATGTTCACGCGCTCGATTTTCACTACGCATGATTTAATCGCGCAGCACGAAGCATTAAATGCTGTATCGGAAATGGTCGATGCCGGACAATTGCGCACAACATTGTCGGAAATAATCGGCCCGATCAACGCCACCAATTTATGTCGCGCGCACGCATTAATCGAAAGCGGCCGCTCCCTCGGCAAACTGGTATTGGAAGGTTTTAATTGATGGATTTAAATGTATTTGGTTCTTCTAACTTCAAAACCGCGGCGCTCGAACAACGCGATGAATTGACGCTTCTGCGCATTAACAACACGCACGCCGATGCATTGATTGCATTGCAAGGCGCGCAGTTGCTCGAATTCACCCAAAAAAATAAACGACCGCTAATTTGGCTGAGCGAGCAGGCCGAATTTAAACGCGGGCAATCGGTACGCGGTGGAATTCCGGTTTGCTGGCCTTGGTTCGGCGATATTCAGCGCAATCCTGACGCCGTGAAAAACATGACTGCCGGAAAAAATTTACCGGCCCATGGCGTGGTGCGAAATCAAACGTGGATTCTCGAATCGATTGCGGAATACAGCGATAGCACCGAAGTGACGTTGAGTTACGCCACCGTTGCCAGTGCGCAACCGGAATGGCCGCACGATGCCACCTTAAAATTGACGATCGGTATCGGCAAAACGCTGCGTCTGCAGTTATCTACGGTCAACAATTCACGAGCCGCGATCAGTTTTACGCAAGCACTACATACGTATTTTGCGATCAGCGATATTCACGCTATCGAAATCAACGGTTTCGACAACACGCGCTACATCGATACGCTCGACGACTGGCGTGAACATGCGCAGCAGGGTGCAATTCAATTCTCGGGCGAAACAGATCGCGTTTATCTCGATGTGCCGCCGCAGCTGGAATTATCCGACCGAGGCTGGCAGCGGCGCATCGCATTGCGTACGCGCAACGCCACGTCCGCCATCGTGTGGAATCCGTGGATCGACAAAGCACAGCGGCTTTCACAATTTGCCGACGAGGCGTGGCAGCGCATGGTGTGCATTGAAACGGCGAATGCGCTAACTGATAACGTCACGCTGGCACCCGGCGCCGAGCACACGCTCGAGGTTGAAATCACCGAATAAGCATCCACATCAGTTCTGCTAAACTACGCCCCCCAATGTGTCCGCCTGCTCGTCGCAGTCGAGGTATTTGATGTCCCAGACGCAGATGTATGAAGTGGTGCGCAGCTACCTGGATAAGCTGGAGCCGAATCCACCGCTGGATGCGGCCGAGCAGCACCGCCTGAAAACTCGAATCAAAGAACTGTTACGCGAAAAAGATGCGGTGCTGGTAGCGCATTACTACACCGATCCGACGTTGCAGGAATTGGCTGAAGAAACCGGCGGCTGCGTTTCCGATTCATTGGAAATGGCCCGCTTCGGGCACGCACATTCGGCCAAAACGCTGATCGTCGCCGGCGTGCGCTTCATGGGCGAAACCGCAAAAATTTTATCGCCGGAAAAACGCGTGCTGATGCCGACACTCGAAGCGACTTGCTCGCTCGATATCGGTTGCCCCATCGATGAGTTCTCCGCATTTTGCGATCAGCATCCCGACCGCACCGTTGTCGTTTACGCAAACACCTCCGCTGCGGTAAAAGCACGCGCCGATTGGGTCGTTACTTCGAGCATTGCACTGCCGATTGTCGAACACCTCGACGCGAAAGGCGAAAAAATTCTGTGGGCACCAGATCGTTATCTCGGCGATTACGTGCGGCGCGAAACCGGCGCCGACATGATTCTGTGGGACAGCGCTTGCATCGTGCACGAAGAATTTAAAGCGAAAGGTATCGAGGATATTAAAAAGATTTATCCCGATGCCGCAGTGCTGGTGCATCCGGAATCGCCGGCATCGGTGGTCGCGTTAGCGGACCGTGTCGGCTCGACCTCGCAAATTATCGAAGCCGCGCGCACATTGCCAAATCCGCAATTTATCGTCGCCACCGATCAAGGCATTTTCTATAAATTGCAGCAGCAGGTGCCGGATAAGGAATTTATTATTGCGCCGACCGCAGGCAGCGGCGCGAGTTGTCGCAGCTGCGCGCATTGTCCGTGGATGGGCATGAATGCGCTCGATAATCTGGCCGCATCCCTCGAATTTGGTACTAACGAAATATTCGTCGATCCAAAAATTGGCGAGCGCGCGATGGTGCCATTGAAACGTATGCTGGATTTTGCGGCAGCGCGTAAACAAATCGTGAAAGGCAACGCGTAAACAAGCGCGCTTAAAAACAAAAGAAAACGCGCAAAAAAATGGAGCGGCGCTCGTCGCTCCGTTTTACATTTTCTCCATCTGATCTTTTAACGTTTTAATCTGGCGAATACGCTCTTCGATTTTCGTGGTCGTGATCGGATCTTTCTTGGTCAATTGCAACGCGTAGTTCAATTGCTGCTCGGCTTTATCGAGAATGCCGTTCAACACAAAATACTCCGCGCGCGCCTGATGTACGCCAAGAATATTGCCGGCCAATCCGTGCGTTTCTGCCAGCTCATACCACACCGCCGGATCGGTCGGTCGCACTCGGGCCTGATCTTCCAATACACCTTCGGCAATTTGTGGCTGATTGGCTTTCAACAATGCGTCGGCGTATGCCATCGACAACGGATAATTACCCGGATTAACACGCAACTGCGCGCGCAATTTTTCCACTGCGCGATCGGGCACACCGGCCGCTACATCAATATCGGTATCGGTAATGACATAGGCGAGACGGCGCTGATCTTTTTGCAACAACGGATCGAGTTGATCGCGCGCTTCACGCAATTGTCCGGCCTGTAAATACGCCAGCGCCAAGCCGTAATGATCGGCCTCGGCATTGCGTGATTGTCCTTTCAGGCGCGCTTTGAATTTTTTTAGCGCTTCCGAACTATTTGCTGACAGTTGTACTTCGGCGCGCGCGCGCATCAATTGAAAATCGAGATTGTCGACATACACTTTGCGCACGTAATCGCGCGCACGATTGCGCGCATCGCTGACGCGGCTTTCAGTGAGTGGGTGCGTGAGCAAAAATTCAGGTGGGTTGCGCCCGGCGAAACGATTGGCGGCGAGCATATTTTCAAACATCGCCGCGAAGGCATTGGGATCGTAATCGGCTTTTACCAATGTCTCCATGCCGACACGATCGGCCTCTTGTTCGTTTTCACGACTAAAACTTAACTGCGCCTGCTGCGCGGCAGCTTGAGTCGCCGCAATGCCCGCCATGCCGACATCGCCATGCGCGGTCGCGGCCAACACCAATGAGCCGAGCATTGCCGCCATCATCGGCAACATATTGCGCTGTTGTTGCTCAACACCGCGCACGAAATGGCGTTGGCTCAAATGGCCTAATTCGTGGCCGAGAATCGATGCCAGTTCCGCTTCGTTATCGGCGTATAAAAAAGCGCCGTTGTGCACGCCGACAACGCCACCCGGAACCGCGAACGCGTTGATGGTCGGATTATCGACAACGACTACTTCAAGCCGACGATCCTTCACCTGGCTGACGCTGACGAGCTTATAAATCAGGTACTCCATGTAATCCTGCATCAGCGGATCGGATACCGTGCGCACCTGACTGCGAAACATCTTCAGCCATGCGCGACCGAGATCGTATTCCTGCTGCGTCGAGAATGTGCTCGACGCGGGATCGCCGAGTTCGGGCAACGTTACGCCCGACGCGGGCGCCGCCTGCAGCAAATTGGCGTGCAATAGCGAGGCGATAATCAAACCGGCAATTAAATTATGTTTAGAGGTCATGGGATACCGATGACTGGAATGTAAGGCGCGAAAATCTGCATTTACTTTAGCATGCGACCGCTATGACAACAGAACACCGCGACCATTTCATTAATAGCACGGAGATCATCTCGAAGGGTCGCGGCTACGATCGAGCTGTCGCAGCTATTGATTCTCGCAACGCGCGCAGCTCTTACAACGTGTTTAGTTGCCGCAACGTGGACCAGTCATTGCTCACGTATACTGGCGCCTCGCAAAAACGCGCGGAATTTTTAATGCACGAACTCGACACCTGCGGACTCGACTGCCCAATGCCACTGCTGAAAGCCAAACAAGCGTTGAATAAGCTGCCCAGCGGGGAATTATTGCGCGTTACTGCAACCGACCCCGGCTCGCAACGCGACTTTCGCGTGTTCGCGGAACAAAGCGGACATCAGCTGATCGAAACCAGCGAACAAAATGGCGTGTTCTTTTATGTACTTAAGAAACGCTAACGAATGCAAACAAACACAGCGGCGCGATGCAACCGGCTATCAGCCCAGTTATCGGCATCATCACCAATAAGGAAGCTTTGTGAAAAATCAACCTGCGCTCATCCGTCGCTGGCAAACCGTTTTGACACTCACACTGGTAACGCTGATAAGTGCCTGTCAGCCCACAGTGGAAAATAAAAATAGCGCAGCGCCGACTAATACCGCTGCCAAAAATACGATTGCCACCAGCGACGACGATCATCGCAGTTACCGCTATTTGGAATTACCCAATCAATTGCGCGTGCTATTAATTTCCGCGCCGCATACCGATAAAGCCGCTGCTGCACTCGATGTGAATGTCGGCAGCCGCCAAGATCCAGCGCAGCGCCAAGGGCTCGCGCATTTTCTTGAGCACATGTTGTTTCTCGGCACCCAAAAATACCCAAATCCCGATGAATATCAGGATTTCATCGCCGCGCACGGCGGCAGCCATAACGCCTTCACCGCGTTCGAACACACGAATTATTTTTTTGATATCGACAGCGCGTACCTCGAACCCACGCTCGATCGCTTCTCGCAATTTTTTGTCGCGCCGTCATTTTCAAATGAATACGTCGAACGCGAAAAACACGCCGTTGACTCGGAATACCAAGCAAATATTCAGGACGATGCGCATCGCCAGCTCGATGTGCTGCGCGAAACCGTCAACCCCGATCATCCATTTGCGAAATTTTCGGTCGGCAGTCTCGATACGCTGGCCGATCGACCGGAGCGTTCGGTGCGCGATGATTTGCTGCAGTTTTATCAGCAGAATTATTCGGCCAATATCATGACGCTGGTGGTGGTCGGCCGCGAACCGCTCGATCAATTGCAACAAATGGTCAGCGCGCGTTTTAGCGCAGTGCCGAATCGCAACCGCGATATTCAACCGATCACCGCGCCGCTCTACACCGACAAACAATTACCGCAATTTGTCCAAGTTCAACCGATGCAACAACAGCGCACGTTGTCGTTCGCGTGGCCGCTGCCCGACCAACGCGCGGATTATCGCGGCAAATCGCTCGAATACATCGGCAATATTCTCGGCCATGAAGGCAATGGCAGCTTGCTGTCGACGCTGAAAAAACGCGGTTGGGCGCAGGCGTTAAGCGCAGGTCAAGGACTCGATTACCAAGGCGGTGCACAATTTAATCTCGGCATCGATTTGACAGAAGATGGCAATAAACACATCGATGACATCGTGCAGTTGGTCTATCAAGCAATTCAGCGCATTCGCGACAACGGCATCGAAGACTGGTTGTACCGCGAACAGCAAATTGTCAGCGCGCAGCGTTTTCGTTTTCGCGAAACGCCCGAACCGATTACCGAGGTCAGTCACCTCGCCGGCAATCTGCATGAATATCCCGCCGCCGATGTGATTCGCGGCGATTATTTAATGGATGAGTTCGAACCGAAACAAATCGCTGCACTGCTCGAACAATTAACGCCGACGCACATGGTGCTGACGTATTCGGCGCCGGAAGCCAAAGTCGATAAACGCAGCACGTATTATTCGACACCGTACAGCGTGCAAACGCTGTCATCGCAACGTATCGCGCAATGGCAGAACGTCGCCGCGACCAGCGAAATCCGTTTGCCCGAGCCGAATGTTTTTATCGCCGATAATTTGTCGTTGAAACCATTGCAAGGCGATGCAAAAAAACCGGCCTTGCTGCAGGACGATAATGGTCTGCATTTATGGTTTTTACAGGACCCGGTGTTCCGTTTGCCGAAAGCCACCGTGACCATCGAAGTGCGCTCGCCCAAAGCGGGAGACAACGCGGTAGACGCCGTGAAAAGCGAATTGCTGGTGCGTTTGCTGCGCGAAAATTTAAATGAGTTTTCGTATCCCGCTTCGCTCGCCGGCCTCGGCTACGATATTTCGCGAACCGGTCGCGGCGTTTTATTGCGCGTTAACGGTTTCGATCAGAAGCAATCGGTATTGCTCCAGCGCATGTTGCATGCATTGCATCAACCGCAATTTTCCGCCGATTTATTTGCGCGCGTGCAAAAAGAATATCGCCGCGAACTGCAAGACAATATCAAACGACCGCCGTATGAATTGCTGCTCGCCGATTTACCGAACGTGTTGATTCGCAACCGTTGGCCCGACGATGAATTGTTGCGTTATGTCGATAAAACCACGCTGGCGCAGGTACAAAGTTTTGCGCCGGAATTATTCGCGCAAATCGATATCGACATGTTGGTGTACGGCAACGCCGCCGAAACCGATGCGCGTCAATTAGGCGCTGTCGTTTCGCAGCAATTATTGACCTCCGCGCAAAAGACGACGATTCCCCGCGTGGAAATTCTGCACGCGCCGACGCACGATATTCGCCGCACAATCACCGCGCCGCACAGCGATGCCGGTTTGATGTGGTATCGCCAAGCGGCCGACAATGCAAAATCGACCCGTGCCGCGCTGGGTGTTAGCGCGCAAATTATCGGCGCCGATTTTTACGCGAAATTACGCACCGAACAACAGCTCGGCTATATCGTGATGGCGTCGGCCTATCCGATTCGCGACGTGCCGGGTTTGATATTTCTGGTGCAGTCGCCGAATACCGGACCCGCTGTACTGGCCGATGCGTATCGCAAATTTTTGCAGCAATGGTCACAGCGCAGCGAAGAGGAATTACGGCCATTATTCGAGCGTCATCGCGCCGCGCTGGCGCAACGCTTAGCGCAGGAGCCAAAAAATCTCGGCGAAGCGAGCGATCGTTTATGGCAAGATCTGTCGTCCGGTTATCGCGCATTCGATAGTCGCGATCAAATCGTAACGGCGGTTAACGCATTGACGTTTGAGCAATGGTTGGCGTTATTTCGACGCGATGTTCTCGGTAACGACGGCCACACGATCTGGTTGTCGAGCAACGGTCGGTTTTCAAAAAATGCATTAACCACCGGCGCCGCTATCGACGATTTGAAACGATTTAAAGCGACGCAACAATTTTACGAATTTCAATGATTGCTTGCGAAGTCAAGCACGTGCGATCCCAGTAACAGCGTCTATAGTTGTTAGCACTCGGAACAACAGACGCTGTAAAGCAATTCAGGATGCAGTATGCCGCACGCCCTTATCGTCGATGACTCAAAAACCGCGCGCTACGCGTTGCGGTTACTGCTCGACAAACAAAAATTCAGCACCGATATGGTGGAATCCGCCGAAGACGCGCTCGAATACCTCAACCGGCAAACCGCCGATCTGATTTTCATGGATCACATGATGCCGGGAATGGATGGCTTTCAGGCCGTCAAAGCGCTGAAATCCAACAGCGCCACCGCGCACATTCCGATCGTGATGTACACGTCTACACAGGGCGGGGTTTATTTCGGTCAGGCCCGTGCGTTAGGCGCAGCCGACGTTATTTCCAAACCGGCCAGCGCCGAGGATCTCGCTGCGGTCCTGCAACGACTTGAAGACCAGCAACAGCGCAGCGCGGCGAAAGTAGTCGCTGTTGTTGAACCGGAATTGCCACGCACACCGGCGGATGAATACGAATACCATCCAGAACCTGTGGTCATTCCGACGCCCGCTCCCGTCGCGTATGCGGCTCAGCAACATACGTTTCAGGAATCGACGGAACCTGCGCGCTGGCCGTATTGGCTGACCGGCATCGGGTTGGTCGCCTCTTTGGTATTCGGCGGCTTGTTATTGAATACACTGGCGCAACGCAATCAAATCGACCGGCAACGGCAAATGGCATTCAAGGCGGTCGAGTGGGCCGTCAATTTGGCGCAGGAATTCCCCTACGGCGAACCACCCTTCGGCGGTGATCGCCTGCCGCAGTTGCAGGAGTTGGTGCAGCAGCTCAATGCCGCAGGCTTTCGCGGCACTGTCAGACTGGAAAGCCACATCGGCGAATTCTGCCTTCTTCATATGCCGCTGCCGGATGGCTCCGGCGCCAACTGGACAGTGGCTCCACCCGAGTTGCATTTGACCGACTGCAACGCGCTCGGCCAGAGCGCCGAGCAATCGCGCACGATGTCGTCGGCCGAAAGCTCCGCGTTCAAGCGCTTCCTTAACGAAGTGCCGGATACGATCCGAATTGAGACTGTGCCGCTGGGTTCGGCCGAACCAAAGTGGGACTACCCAGCCGATCCCAATGTCAGTGCCGGCGAGTGGAATCGCGTCGCGCAACACAACCAACGCGTGCAGATCGTTCTTCAACCGAAGTCCGATTTGTAAAAAAACTACAAAATTTATTCGATTATTTTTTCAGCAGCGAGAATGGACGCTCCCTGGTAACAAGCGATAAGCGTTTTAATGCTGAATTCTCAATGCAAATAAAAGCTTGCCGATTCGACAATAGGATGTAAAATTTTTACAAGTTCGCGCTATCGCGCTTTCCCCTATGGAAATAGCCCTCATAACATTGCGCGACGGAAGATCCCGCCCGCACTGTCTTGCCGATGCGCGGCAAAGGGTTGGTCACCGTCATCCGGCGACCGACTGTCATCAAGAGCACGACATCGTTCTATACAGTAGGCTTACCGCTAACCGGCATACCGCTCAACCGGTTGCAGACCCTCAGCGACGAGGCGAGCGCAGCATTTTCGCACTCGATTGCGGTCAGTCACGCCGTTTAGAATGACGTCCAGTTCCGCGCCAGCAACGTATTGTTGCGGCGCTAATAAACTTGGGAGACACCATGCAAGAGGACAAAGATCCGCTCGAGACCAGAGAATGGCTCGATGCGCTCGACAGCGTACTGAAATACCAAGGCCGCGGCCGCTCCGCTTTCCTGATCAAGACATTGGCCGAACACGCCGCGCAGGCAGGCACCAAGATGCCGGCCGCGATCACCACACCGTTTCGCAACACCATCGAACCCGAAGCTGAAAAGCGCATGCCGGGCGATTTATTTATGGAGCGCCGTATTCGCTCGCTGATTCGCTGGAATGCGATGGCGATGGTGATGCGCGCAAACGATAACGACGATGCACTCGGCGGTCACATCGCCACGTTCTCGTCAGCTGCGACGCTGTATGACGTCGGCTTCAACTATTTCTGGCGCGGTGGCGACAAGCCCGACCTTATCTATTACCAAGGCCACAGTGCACCGGGCATGTATGCACGCTCGTATCTCGAAGGTCGCCTGAACGAAGATCAGCTCGACAACTTCCGCCGCGAAGTCGATGGCCACGGCCTGTCATCGTATCCGCACCCGTGGCTGATGCCGAACTACTGGCAATTTCCGACCGTATCGATGGGCCTCGGCCCGATCCAGGCGATTTACCAAGCGCACGTGATGAAGTACCAGCAGAGCCGCGAGCTGGTCGATCATTCCGACCGCAAAGTGTGGTGCTTCCTCGGCGATGGCGAATGCGATGAGCCGGAATCGCTGGGCTCGATCTCACTGGCCGGCCGCGAGCAACTCGACAATCTGATCTTCGTCGTCAACTGCAACCTGCAACGGCTCGATGGGCCGGTGCGCGGCAACGGCAAAATCATTCAAGAATTGGAAGGCATCTTCCGCGGCGCCGGCTGGAACGTTATCAAAGTCGTCTGGGGTCGCCACTGGGACCCACTGCTGGAAAAAGACAAAACCGGCCTGCTCAAGAAGCGCATGGACGAAGTCTGCGATGGCGAGCTGCAAAACTACAAAGCCAACGGCGGCGCCTACACGCGCGAACATTTCTTCGGTGCGTATCCCGAGCTGTTAGAGATGGTGAAAGATCTGTCCGATGACGATTTGATGTATTTGAATCGCGGCGGCCATGACCCCTACAAAGTTTACGCAGCCTATGCGGCGGCGGCGGCACATAAAGGCCAGCCGACCGTCGTACTGGCGATGACGGTGAAAGGCTACGGCATGGGCTCGTCCGGCGAAGCTGCCAACGAAACCCATTCGGTGAAAAAACTCGGCCTCGACGCGCTGAAGAAATTCCGCGATCGTTTCGGCATCTCCGTTTCGGACGGCGAGCTGGAACAAGTGCCGTACTACCGTCCGGCGCCGGACAGCCCGGAAATGGTCTACATGCGCAATCGCCGCGCCGATTTAGGCGGTTTTCTGCCTGCACGCCGCGCCGAGTTCGAGCCGCTGGACGTGCCCACGCTCGACGACCTGAAAGGCCAGTTGAAAGGCACCGGCGAGCGCGAAATATCCACCACGATGTCGTTTGTGCGCACGCTGTCGACGCTGGTGAAAGACGACAAAATCGGCCAGCGCGTCGTACCGATCGTGCCCGATGAAGCGCGCACCTTCGGCATGGAAGGCATGTTCCGCCAGCTCGGTATTTACTCCTCGCAGGGTCAGCGCTACGCACCGCAAGATGCCGGCCAGATCATGTTTTACAAGGAAGACAAAAAAGGCCAAATCCTCGAGGAAGGAATTAACGAGGCCGGCGCGATGTCCGCGTGGCTCGCCACGGCCACCTCGTACAGCAACCATGCCTACACGATGGTACCGTTCTACATTTACTACTCGATGTTCGGCTTCCAGCGCGTGATGGATTTGATCTGGGCGGCAGGCGATTCACAGGCGCGCGGCTTTCTGGTCGGCGGCACTGCCGGTCGCACCACGCTGAACGGCGAAGGGTTGCAGCATCAGGATGGGCACAGCCTGCTGCTGGCCAACATGATTCCAAACTGCATATCCTACGATCCCACTTACGCTTACGAACTGACCGTCATCATTCAGAGCGGTCTAAAGCGCATGTACCAGGATCGCGAAAACTGTTTTTATTACATCACTGTGATGAATGAAAACTACGCGCATCCCGACATGCCGGTCGGTGTTGAAGAAGGCATCGTGCGCGGCATGTATTTGCTGGAAGAGGCGAAAAATTCGCGCCGGAAAACCGATCGCGTGCAACTGATCGGCAGCGGTACGATTCTGCGCGAAGTACGCGCAGCAGCAGAAACTCTGCGCGACGAATTCGGTATCAGTGCCGATGTGTGGAGCGCGCCGAGCATCAACGAACTGCGCCGCGATGGTCTGGCCTGCGAGCACTGGAATTTGCTGCACCCGGAAAGCAAACCCAAAATCCCGTATGTCACCTCGCTGTTGCAAGACCGCAGCGGCCCGGTCATTTGCGCGACCGACTACATCAAATCGTTCAGCGAGCAATTGCGCCCGTACATTCCGCACCGTTATGTGGTGCTCGGCACCGACGGTTTTGGCCGCAGCGATACACGTGCGAAATTGCGTCATCACTTCGAAGTGAATCGTTATTTCATCGTGATTGCCGCGTTGAAAGCACTCGCCGACGAAGGCCGTTTCGCGATCAAAGACGTAACCAAAGCGATTAAACGCTTCGGTATCGATCCCGATAAACGCGACCCGATGAAGTGCTAGAAGGCGATGACGAATTAGAAGGAAGCAACCGTGAGTAAACAAACTATTCCAGTACCCGACATCGGCACCACCGATCCGGTGGAAGTCATCGAGATCTCGGTAAAGGTCGGCGACACCGTGAAAGCGGAAGACTCGCTGATCGTGCTCGAATCCGATAAAGCGTCGATGGAAATCCCCTCGCCCACGGCCGGGAAGATCGCCGAAATCCGTGTCAAGGTCGGCGACAAAGTAAAACAGGGCGACGCTATTCTGGTTATGGAAGGCGCGGCCGAAGCGAGCGTCGCACCTGCACCGGAAGCCGTTAAAGCCGCTGCTGCGCCAAAAACAGAAAGCGCCCCCAAGGAAAGCACTCCTGCTGCTGAAAAACCGGCTGAGAGCAAGCCTGCCGCCGCGACCGCAGCAAGCAGTATCGAAACGATTAACGTGCCCGACATCGGCAGCTCGGAAAAAGTCGACGTTATCGAGGTCAACGTGAAGCCCGGCCAGCAAATAGCCGAAGGCGACACCATGATCGTGCTCGAATCCGACAAGGCGTCGATGGAAATCCCGGCACCGAAAGCCGGCATCGTGCGCGCGTTGAAACTGAAAGAGGGCGACAGGGTTGCCATTGGCAGCCCCATCCTCGAATTGGAAGTAGCCGGCACGCCATCGCCTGCAGAAGCACCGGCAGCGAAACCCGCAGCAACCGTATCAGCGCCGACCGCTGCTCAGCCAACTCAACCCAGCGCCGCAGCGCCCGTTGTCGCAACGCAGAAAACAGTCGCTGCGACAAACGATGTTTACGCCGGACCCGCCGTGCGTAAATTCGCCCGCGAAATGGGTATCGATCTGGCGAAAATTAACGGCAGCGGTCCGAAAAATCGTGTTCAAAAAGATGATATCAAAAGCTTCGTTCGCGATTTAATCGAGAAGCGCGGCAGCACGGTTGCGGGCACCGGCATACCCGCGGTGCCCGATATCGATTTCGCGCAGTTCGGCGGCGTCGATATTCAACCGCTCAGCAAGCTGCACAAAATCACCGCGAGCAATATGCATCGCAGTTGGTTGAATGTTCCGCACGTCACTCAATTCGACGACGTCGATATCAGTGAGCTCGAAGATTTTCGCGGCACGCTGAAAGCCGAAAGCGAAAAACGCGGCGTTAAAATTTCTCCGCTGCCGTTTTTGCTGAAAGCGAGCGCGCTCGCGTTGAAAGCACATCCGAAATTCAACGCCTCGTTGCTCGGCGATGGTGAGCGTATTGCGTACAAACAATATGTGCATATCGGTCTTGCGGTCGATACACCGGTTGGACTCGTGGTGCCGGTCATTCGCGATGTCGATCGCAAATCGATTTGGGAATTGGCGGCCGAAACGGCAACGCTCGCGCAGCAGGCAAAAGATCGCAAATTGAAACCGTCCGATATGCAAGGCGGCTGCTTTACGATTTCCAGCCTCGGCAGCATTGGTGGTTTAGGATTTACGCCGATCATCAATACGCCGGAAGTTGCAATTCTCGGCGTGTCGAAACTCACGGTAAAACCCGTGTGGGACGGCAAAAACTTTGTGCCGCGCAAAATGCTGCCACTGTCGCTGTCGTACGATCACCGCGCCGTTAACGGCGCCGACGCCGGACGCTTCTTCACCTACTTGAACGAGTTGCTTTCCGATATTCGCCGGCTGGTGTTGTGATTAACAATGGCGCGTCTTAATTTTTAAATGGCATTTTTAGCACCGTGATAATCAATATTAAAGCCGCTTAATGCGGCTTTTTTATTACGCTCGAATGCTGATATTTTTTGTACGTTAAAACTAAAATCATTGCCGACTCACTGAAGAATGGCGCTATCACAGCGTGGCCATCTTGGAGATTTCGATGGACATTTCGCACGGTATTTCGCAACACGTTCGCATCGTCGATGTAGGGCCGCGCGATGGATTACAAAATGAAAAAAATATTGTCGCTGCTGCCGACAAAATCCGTTTGATTAACGATTTAACCGCAGCTGGCTTAAGTGCTATTGAAGTCGGCAGTTTCGTATCGCCCACATGGGTGCCGCAAATGGCCGACACCGCGACGGTATTGCGAGGAATTACGCGTAACAACGCCGCACGCTATCCCGCGCTGGTTCCCAACTTGCGCGGACTTGAGGCGGCAATCGCTGCGGGTGCCACTGAAATTGCCATTTTCTCCGCGGCATCGGAAGCGTTCTGCAAAAAAAATATCAACTGCTCGATCGCCGAAAGTCTCGAACGATTTTCACAAGTCGCACAAATTGCGCGTGCGCAAAATATTGCCGTGCGCGGCTACGTATCGTGCGTTTTAGGTTGTCCGTATGAAGGTGATGTCGCCATCGACAGCGTGGTTTCAATTGCCCTTGCATTAAAAAACATGGGCTGCTACGAAGTATCGCTCGGCGATACGATTGGCGTCGGCACAGCCGGTAAAGCGCGCGCGATGACGGCGGCCGTCGCCGACGCCATCGGCATTAATGCAGTTGCAGTGCATTTTCACGATACCTACGGCCAGGCGTTGGCGAATGTGTTGGCGTGTTTGGAACTGGGTGTCAGCGTGGTCGATGCATCTGTCGCCGGGCTCGGCGGCTGTCCGTATGCACCGCGCGCGACCGGCAATGTCGCTACCGAAGATCTCGTTTACATGCTGCACGGCATGGGCATCGAAACCGGTATCGATCTCGACAAATTAATTACTGCCGGCAACCGTATTTGTACGCAGCTCGGACGCGCATCTTCTTCAAAAGTAGCGACGGCAAAAGGCGGCACTGTCTAAATAATTTTCCAATAATTATCGGAAAATTAATTTCCAAGGACCGATTTTTTTAGCGGAATAAAATCGGGGAGACTTTCCACGCGCTGCAGCCATGCGCGCACATAGGGAAATGGCTCAAGCGAAATACCGCCTTCAAATGCCAGCGCGGTATACGCGTAATTGGCGATCTCGGCGAGACTCAACTCGGTGCCGATTAAAAACGGCGAATGCTGCAGCTCGGCGTTCATTACACCGAACAATTTATCCGCCAGGGCGAGAGCCTCGG
Organism: Verrucomicrobiaceae bacterium; assembly: GCA_028293825.1. Taxonomy (GTDB): domain Bacteria; phylum Pseudomonadota; class Gammaproteobacteria; order Pseudomonadales; family CAMLJR01; genus CAMLJR01. The sequence goes on along the minus strand of JAQGNY010000008.1, from coordinate 19,105 downwards.
CGGGATTCGTATTCAATTTAAAAATTGCTATTCGCCGCGCTCGCGCCGGGCCGAACGCCAACATTCCCGCCGCCACACTCAACCAACGCTGAAGCATTGCGGCGCGCAAAGGATCTGCGGGTAACCACTTTTCACCGCCGTATTTTTTCGCCAGATAAATCAAAATGGCATTGGAATCGGCCAGCGTAACTGCGCCGTCCTGAATGACCGGAATTTGTCCGAACGGATTCAACTGCAGAAATTCCGCCGTTTTTTGCGCACCGACCGTGATATCGACGTCGATATATTCGAACGGCAAATGCAGCAGCGAAAGAAACCATTCCACGCGATGCGCATGACCGGACAACGCTAACCCGTACAATTTAATTGGCGATTCAGGCAGTGTGCGTGCAGCAGTCATTAGCAATGCTCCTTCTTACCGATCAATCAATTCGATTAAACGTAACTCGGATAAAACTCAATGCTGGCAACAGCTCACTTATTACCCGTATTTAATGGGCATTAAATAGTCGTGCTGTCGGCAATAAGTGTGCGGCGCTGTGGAAAATAAAAACTAGCTAGATGGTGCCGGAACGCGGAATCGAACCGCGGACCTACTGATTACGAATCAGTTGCTCTACCGACTGAGCTATCCCGGCCTGATGGGGGCGCTATTGGAGCGCAAAACGAGATTTTTTTCAAAAGGTTTTTGCGACGTTGTTTTGCTCAGCGCCCAGCGTTAAATCTTTTCGCCGATACCGATGTGATCGATGCGTGGATAGCTCACCCATTTGAACACCTGCTCGGCGCCGCAGATCATGCATTTATGAGGTGTTTCTCCGCTGGTGGGATTGGTCTCGCCGGATTTATGCATCATGCCGTGTCCGCATTTATCGCACACATAATTGATTTCAACGGTTTGCACCGGGCGCTTGATTTCAGGCATTGTGAACTCCTAACTCGGGACGAATGATTCGATACAGTTGCTGATGGGAAATTGTATCTGAGACAGTTGATTCATCGCCATTTTTATAGGTTACTGCAACCTGCCGGCGCGCCATGCTGACAGCGAATCAAATATTAAGCGAGTCATAAACGTTGAAGTCGATTGCATACTGCCTTTTTACGCTGGCGCTCTTCGCCGCGCCAATTCATGCCGAGGTTCCGCCGTGTCCACCGGACACACACAGTGAAGGCGCAGCGCCGCCGCAAGGTTTCGAGCGCAAATGCGTCACTGCGACCGGCATCGCCGAAGGGCCATGGTTAACCTGGTACAGCAGCGGTCAACTGATGAGCGAGCGCGGTATGAAGCAGGGCCGCGAGCACGGTCGGCAACGCAGCTGGTGGCCCAACGGGCAATTGATGATGGAAGGCATCAGCTATGAAGGCAGTCGCTACAAAGGTTTTAAATATTGGTCGATTAACGGTGCGCCCGCCGAACTGAATCTCGAAACGCAAACCGTCACCAAACAGCTGGACAATAAATCGCAACCCGCTCCGAGACCCGCGCCATGATTCTGAATTTGCTGCTCACCGGTAATGAATTAATGACGGGCGATATCGTCGATTCGAATTCGGCGATGATTGCGCGCTATCTGGCGCCGCACGGTTGGTCGATTAAAAAGAAATTGACGGTGGGCGATGATTTACACCAATTGATCGACGCGTTGCGTTGGCTGGCGAGCGATTGCGACGCGCTGCTGGTGAACGGTGGTCTGGGTCCCACGGTCGACGATCTCACCGCGCAGGCGCTGGCAGCGGCGTGCGATGTAGCGTTAGTCGAGCAGCCCGATGCGCTAGAACATTTAACGCAATGGTGCGCGCGTCTCGGCATCGTTTTGAATGCGGCAAACCGCAAACAAACCATTCTTCCAGAAGGCTGCAAACTGGTCGCAAATCCGATCGGCAGCGCAGTTGGATTTTCAATGCAGCTCGGACGCTGCCTGGTTGTATGCACACCGGGCGTGCCGCGCGAACTCGACGCCATGCTGACGCAGGAAATTATTCCCGCGTGGCATACGCAATTCGGTGCCGGCGAAATGCTGGTGCAGCGCTTTGCATTATTCGGCATCGGCGAATCGTCATTGCAGCAGCAAATTAGCGAAGCGATTCCCGATTGGCCCACCGATGTGGATTTGGGATTTCGCGCCGGATTTTCGCAACTCGATTTAAAACTCACCACTACTAATCCTGTAGCGCGGGCAAAGTGCACCGAATTAATTCAGCGCCTGCAACCGGTGATTAAAGACTTCGTCATTGGCGAGGGCGAAACATCGCTCGCTGCGCATCTAGTGCAATTGCTGCAAGAAAACAACAAACAGATAACGCTCGCCGAATCGTGCACTGGCGGTTCAATTGCAGCGGCGTTAACGCAAATTCCCGGCGCATCAAAAGTATTTAGCGCGGGATTCATCACGTATAGCAACGCGATCAAACACAGCGTTTTGGATGTCGATAACGCCGTGTTGAATAGCGCCGGAGCCGTCAGCGAACCAGTGGTATTGCAAATGGCCAAGGGCGCGCTGCAACGCAGCGGCGCCGATTATGCGGTAGCCGTTTCAGGCATCGCCGGCCCGGATGGCGGCACCGAAGAAAAGCCCGTGGGCACGGTGTGGATCGCCTGGGGCAGCATCGATAATTTGCGCGCGCAACAAATGCACATTCGCTTTCCGCGCGAATTATTTCAGCAATATGTGAGTTGCATCGGCATGGATTTAATTCGGCGTGAATTGCGCGGCATCACTGCAACACCACCGTATTTTCGCTATCGAAAATAATTAATTGCGCACCGCGTAATTAATTAACCGGCGCGCGCTTTTGCCAGAAATTAAATTGCAACATTCGATTTCCTAATAGTCGATGGTGCGGCTCGATGCGCACCGAGCAATTCGGCGGCACATTGCGCTGGCAAAATTGCAGCAACTCATCCAATGCAATGCCATCGCAATGCGCTGCGGCGACAATACCTTCGAGCCGAAAGCATTGCGCCGGCGAAATATCGAAATACTGTTCGAGCTTTGCAAAAATATCGCGCAACTGCACGTCGATTAAATCGAACCACTCTTGCGCGGCATTTATGCCATCGATGCCTGTGTTCATAGCGGTTATGGTTTCGCGGGCGTAGCTAAAACTTTTTCGATTGCGCTGTGCATATCGTCGCTGTCGGGTTTATCAAAACTCGAAAAGCGCTTCACCACCACACCATCGCGATTCACTAAATATTTATAAAAATTCCATTTCGGATAACCGCCGCCCTGCTTCGCCAATTCTTTATACAACGGATCTGCGCTGTCGCCGCTCACTGAAATCGGCGCATACATATCGAAGGTCACGCCATAATTCGCATAACAAACTTCGGCTGTTTTTTCTTCAGCTTTATCTTCTTGCTTGAAATCGTCGGAGGGAAAACCGATAACCACCAATCCCTGCGATTTATAGCGTTGCGATAGCGCCTCCAGTCCTTTGAACTGCGGCGTAAATCCGCAGTGACTCGCGGTATTTACGATCAGCAACGGTTTACCGCGATAGGCATCGCATAAATTTTTGCTGTTGTCTGAGCGCAATAACCGTTTGCTTTCATTCATCCACGCGGGGCAATTGGCGTCGACGGCAAAACTTTGTTGGGTAAACAACGCGGCGATTAATAAAACCAGGTTTCGAGTCCACATGATGTAGTCCTTTTGCGAGTGCATTAATGAACGGTGACTGCGGGATCATACGCCTGCGATTGGCGAGCGGACCTCAATGCAGTTAAACTGCGCGACGTTTTAGCGTACCGGCTCCTGGTTTTTCGCGGCAGTCATCGCCTCACCGCGCGATCGTCAGTCTCCGACAGATTAAGTCCCGATAATTTACTCTCTCTTCCGGTCAAGGAGATTCCCATGCAAATTGGTCCCGATTGCGTCGTTAGCATCCATTACGAATTAACCAACGACGCCGGCGAAGTGCTCGATACTTCCGCTGATGGCGAGCCGCTGACTTATCTGCAGGGCGCTCACAATATCATTCCCGGCCTTGAGCAGGCGCTGGTCGGCCACAAGGTCGGGGATCAGCTGAAAGTGACTGTGCAACCCGAAGACGGCTACGGCGTCAAACAGCCGGACATGGTGCAAGAAGTCCCGCGCGACGCATTTCCCGATCCCGACAGCATTGAGCTCGGTATGCGTTTCACCGCACAGTCGGAACACGGCGACGTATCGGTTGAAGTGACTGCTGTCAGCGCGTCGCATGTAACGGTCGATGGCAATCATCCATTGGCCGGCCAGGTGTTGCATTTCGCCGTCACCATCGATGAAGTGCGTACCGCTACGCAGGAAGAACTGGATCATGGCCATGTTCACGCACACGGCCATCATCACTAAACACCGTCAAGGACCGACAATTGCATAATGCGCCGTAGTTCTGATTTTTGATTTAATGCAGTTGTCGTAAAAAAAGCGGGTCTATAAACTCTGACCCGCAGTAACGGCATTACGGCGCAGCGAGTGACAAACAACCTGACAGTGATATTTCAAGACCGCCGCTTACAGACAGATAGACGGAGTCGGCGTGGCCCTCTCGGCAGTCCCAACGCGGACTGTCGGCGTGGCGGTGAGCGGCGCAACATCCTTCGGCAATACCATCCGCAACCCTGGTGGCTGCAAACTAACTACGTAGAAGAGCTAGACCCTCCCACGCTCGATGACCCGCAAGTCTCTTAATTATTTAATTTACCGCTGCCACTGGTTCACAGCCTAACGGCACTGCTTCACTCTGTTTTCATACCCATTTCGCCACTGTGGATAAAAATGGCGCAGAGTAAAAATCATGCGGTTACTGCTTATCTAAATAAATTCACCAGTTTGCGGGCGCAATGTAACGGTTGCGTGAAAATTATTTGTTTTTGAAAAATTGTCATAAAAATGGCAATGATGTGGCGTCACTCTGCTGACATTTTGAGCAATTACGTTAAATTCATTTCATCTTGGTGAATCAAGCCGACGCGGGTTGTCCCCAAAAACTGTGTAAAAAACTGTGGGTAACTCTGTGCATAGGGGATTTTAGCGAGCTGGGATCAAGCCGTTTTTATATCGATCACTTTTTGATCGAAATTTATTGGCGTCAAAAACTTCTGCCGGAATTATTCGCTGAGACGCGGCATCCATGATTTGCATAAACATTGCTGCTTTAAATGCATGCGCTTGGTTGCAGTAAAGTTTTCTTAAATATTGGCAAGAAATACACCGGCGCAACGATGCCGGTATAAACTGCCGGCATTCCAAAGTATCAACACGCGTTACCTCGAACGAAATCTAAACCACAGCGATACTTGCCGATCAACACGCACGTTTTCAATTCACGCGGTGTAGTGATCGCTGCAAACCGACAATGTCGAAGCGTCGTAATTAATAGGCGCCACTATCGAGCAACCAATACACAACCCTATCGCGGCTGTGCTCACGCGCAGCGATAGGCAAGGACTTGCAATGAAGTTTTCAAACCCACGGAAATCGTTATTGACGCTGTGTATTCTCGCCGCGTCAGGCTGCGCGGTCGGGCCCGATTTTAAGACGCCTGCTGCGCCGCAAACCGATCGCTACACCGCACAAGAGTTGCCGCAACAAACAGCGGCCACCGACGTTAAAGGCGGCGAAGCGCAGACTTTCGCGATCGGCGAACAATTGCCAGCGCAATGGTGGACGCTATTCGGCTCGGACAAACTCAACACGCTGGTGCAAGCGGCATTTAATGGCAGCCCAACCAGCGCTGCTGCACGTGCGGCCTTACGCCAAGCGCAAGAAAATTTGAATGCGCAGCGCGGTGGCTTCTTCCCGAGCATCGATGCCAATGGCTCCGCACAACGTCAGCGCGGCGCCGTGCTCGCGCCGGGCCTTGGCGACGCCGGCGTTTACAATCTCTATAACGCGTCGGTGTCGGTCGCGTATACGCTCGATATTTTCGGCGGCGTGCGGCGCGGCGTGGAAGCGCGCGCAGCGGCAGTGGATTCGCAGCAATTCGAATTACAGGCAACTTATCTAACCCTGGCGGCAAATGTCGTCACCAGCAGTGTTGGCGAAGCCGCGTTGCGCGATCAACTCGCGGCCACGCAAGACATCATCAAAGCACTGGAAAACCAGCTCAATATCATCGAGCAACGTCATCAGCTCGGTGCAGCCGCGTTTTCCGATGTGCTCTCCGCGCGCTCGAATCTCGCCGCTGTGCGCGCAACATTACCTACGTATGAAAAACAACTCGCCGCCGTGCAAAATCAGCTCGCGGTTTATCTCGGTAAATTGCCGAGCGATTTCACCGCCAGCAATTTCGATATCGGCGAATTAACGCTGCCACAACAATTGCCGTTGAATGTGCCGTCGGAATTGGTTCGTCGTCGTCCCGATGTGCGCTCTGCCGAAGCACGCATGCACGAAGCATCGGCGGAGATTGGTGTGGCCACCGCAAACCTGCTGCCGCAGATTTCACTGAACGGCAGCTTCGGTTCACAGACCACCGAAGCCGCGCAATTATTTAAAGACAAAGTTTGGAGCTTCGGTGCCGGCATTACCCAGCCGCTATTTCATGGCGGTACCTTAACCGCGCAACGGCGCGCAGCCATCGCCGCTTACGATCAAGCCGCGGCGAATTATCAAAACGTAGTGTTGAAGTCGTTTCAAAATGTCGCCGATGCATTGAGCGCCGTACACAGCGATGCCAAAGCATTGCAGGCGCAATACGAAGCCATGTCATCAGCTAAAAGCAGTCTTGATCTGCGCGAAAAACAACTCGCTCTCGGCAGCATTAGTTTTTTAAATCTGCTCGATGCGCAGCGTCAGTATCAACAAACCCGCATCAATTATTCGCAGGCATTGGCAAGTCGTTATCAAGATACGGCAGCGCTGTTTCAAGCGCTTGGCGGCGATTGGGATGACACTGCGGCGCTGATCCAGCCCGTCGCGACAGCAGCCGAATCCACTAAAACGCCAGCACAACAATAGGGAAGTATTTGCATGAAACGTTGGTTAATTATGCTTGCCGGTGTGATTGTGTTGATCGCAGTCATCGGCGGTATCTGGGGCTACAACCTGTCGAAAAAAATCGCCAGCTTCAAAGCGATGGGCACACCGACTTTTACCGTGACAACTATTCGCGCGGAGACACAAACGTGGCGCGAACAAATCAATGCGGTCGGCACACTGCGCGCTGTACAGGGCGCGGATCTCAGCAATGAAGTCGCGGGCACGGTCGATGCCATTCATTTCGAATCGGGCGCGACCGTTAAAAAAGGCGAATTGCTTGCCGAGCTGCGCGCAGTCGATGATTCCAGTAAATTGGATTCATTGCGCGCCACAGCAAAATTGGCCGATTTAAATTTTCACCGCGCACGCGCGCAACTCGACGCCAATGCAATCAGCAAAGCCGATCTCGATTCCGCCGAAGCAATGGCCACCAGTGCTAAAGCGCAGGTCAACGAGCAGGAAGCGCTAGTCAATAAAAAACGTATTCGCGCGCCCTTCTCCGGCAAGCTCGGTATTCGCAGTATCGACGAAGGCCAATACGTGGCGGCGGGCACCAAATTCGTGACGCTGCAAACGCTCGATCCGATTCATATCGATTTTTCCGTGCCGCAACAAAAATTATCGGCCTTGCGTGTTGGCCAAACGGTGACCGCGCATTCCGACAGTTATCCTGAATTAACCTTTAGCGGCAGCATCGCTGCGATCGATCCGAAAGTGGATAAAGATACGCGCAATGTTTTAGTTCGCGCCGTGCTGAAAAATCCAAAACAACAATTGTTGCCGGGCATGTATGCGAATTTAACGATCGACGCGGGCAAACCGGAAAACTTGATTACGCTGCCGATTACCGCGCTGACCTACAACCCTTACGGCGCGACCGCGTATCTTGCCGTCCGTGAAAACAAACAAGCTGAAAATAAAGACAGCGAAAAAGCTACCACCGATGGCAAAACAACTAATGCCAACGACACGCTCGTCACCAAACAAGTTTTCGTGACGCCAGGATCGAAACGCGGCGATCAGATTTCGATTTTGAAAGGCTTAAATGTCGGCGATGTAGTCGTGACCAGCGGTCAGCTCAAACTGAAAAATGGTTCGCGTATTGCCGTGAATAACAGCGTGCAACCGGCGTTCGATCCCAACCCCCATCCGTCGGAAGAGTGAGTTCGCGCGCTTATGAATATCACTGATATTTTTATTCGACGGCCGGTGCTTGCCACCGTCGTAAGCCTGATGATTTTAGTATTGGGATTGCGCGCCGTTTTCGATTTGCCGGTGCGGCAGTTTCCGAAATTGGAAAGCGCCAATATCACGGTAACAACCGCTTATTTCGGCGCCAACCCGGATGTCATCGCGGGCTTTATCACCACACCGATCGAAGCGGCTGTCGCGCAGGCGCAGGGCATCGATTATTTAACCTCGACCAGCGTTAACGGCCTGAGCACAATCACCGCGAATTTGCGTTTGAATTACGACAGTAATCGCGCACTGACCGAAATCACCACCAAAGTAAATTCGGTACTCAATCAATTACCGCCCGAAGCGCAGCGCCCGCAAATCGATGTTGCGCAAACCGAAGCCGCGGCGGCGATGTTTATCAACTTCAACAGCAATGTTTTGTCCACCACGCAAATGACCGATTACATCGTGCGTGTGGTGCAACCGAAACTACAAACCGTGGCCGGCGTGCAAAGCGCCACGATTTCGGCAGGTCGTCCGTTCGCGCTGCGGGTGTGGCTCGATGCACGCAAATTAGCGGCGTACGATTTAACCGGCGAAGATATTTTTACCATCCTCAATAAAAACCATTATCTGGCTGCGATCGGTTCGACCATGGGCCAGATGACGGAAATTACGCTGAGCTCAACCAGCGATTTACATTCCGTCGAAGAATTCAGGCAGCTCGTCATTAAACAAAAAGGCGACGCATTAGTGCGCTTACAGGATGTCGCCAACGTCGTACTCGGCAGTGAAAATTACGATTCATCCGGTCGCATTAACGGCACGCGCTCGCTCGCGATCCAAGTTAAAACCGCGCCTGAAGCGAACTTACTCGACGTCAATGCGCGCGTACGCGCGCTGATACCGGAAATCAAAGCGCAGTTGCCGGCCGGTGTGGACACGTACGTCGTTTACGACGCGTCCGTCTATGTCAGCACATCGATTCACGAAGTAATAAAAACCCTGCTCGAAGCGCTGGTCATTGTCACCGTCGTTGTATTTTTATTTCTCGGCACCGTGCGTACCTCGATCGTTCCCGCTATCGCGGTGCCGCTGTCGCTGATCGGCGCGTTTATGCTGATGATGGTGCTCGGCTATTCGATCAATATGCTGACGCTACTGGCGCTGGTTTTGGGCATCGGTCTGGTCGTCGATGACGCCATTATTATTGTGGAAAACGTCGACCGCCATTTGAAAGAAGGCATGACACCGATGCAGGCGGCACTGGCCGGCGCCAGCGAATTGACCGGGCCGATCATCGCAATTTCCGTGGTGTTAATTGCGGTGTACATTCCGATCGGCTTTCAAGGCGGCCTCACCGGAAAATTATTTACCGAGTTTGCATTTACGTTGGCCGGCGCGGTTGCCGTTTCCGCCGTCGTTGCATTAACGCTTTCGCCGATGATGTGCTCGCGTTTATTGAAAGGCCACGCCGATAGCAAATTGGCGCGCATGGTCGATCGCAATCTCGAAATCACGCGGCGCATTTACGATTATTTATTGGGCCATGCGCTCGATGCGACCAAGGTCGTTATTGCGTTCGGCGTCGTCATCGTCGTGTTGATCGCGGTGATGGGAAAATTATCGCAAAGCGAATTGGCGCCAGCCGAGGATCAGGGCTTCATCATCAATATGGTGACCGGCCCCGCCACTGCAACCTTGCAACAAATGGAAATGTACGCGCAGCAAATTACCGAAGCGACGCGCGATATTCCGGAGCGCCAAACACAATTGATGCTGATTGGTTTCGGCGGCAAGAACAATGCGTTCGCGCCCTTTATCACCAAGCCGTGGGGCGAACGCAAACGTTCGTCGAATGAAATTCAAGCAGACATGCAGCAACGGTTTAACAGTATCGCCGGCGCGCGCGTGGCATCGATTTCGCCACCATCCTTGCCGGGCAGCGGCGGCGGTTTGCCGGTGCAGTTCGTGATAAAAACCACCGAGCCGTTACAAAATCTCGACGAAGTGGCGCGCCAGTTCGAACAGAAAGTGCAAGAAACCGGCATGTTCTTTTATCTCGACAACGATTTGAAATTCGATAAGCCACAGACCAATGTTGTTATCGATCGCGATAAAGTGGCTGCGATGGGCTTGACCATGCGCGATGTCGGCACCGCTCTAACAACTGTGCTTGGTGGCGGCTATGTGAATTATTTCAGCATGCAAGGTCGCTCCTACAAAGTGATGCCGCAAATCCAGCAGACCGACCGCCTCAACCCCGAGCAGCTGAACGATTACTACATTCGTTTGCCGAGTGGGTCGTCAGTGCCGGCATCCACGTTTATTTCGTTCAACACGGAAACCATTCCAGAAACCGTGCATCACTTTCAGCAATTAAATGCGGCGACTATTTCCGGCATCACCGGCGCACCCATCGGCGATGTGCTGAACAAGCTGCAACAAATCGCGAAAGAAACGCTGCCCGATGGCTACGATATCGACTACGGCGGTTTGTCGCGGCAGAGCATTCAGGAATCAAATACCTTTGCGATTACCGTGAGCTTCGCGATTCTAATTATTTTCCTGGTGCTCGCAGCGCAATTCGAAAGCTTCCGCGATCCGCTGATTATTATGGCGGCGGTACCGATGGCGATTTTCGGCGCGATGGTATTTATTTTCCTCGGCGCCGCGACGCTGAATATCTACACGGAGGTCGGCTTAATTACGCTGGTTGGATTAATCGCCAAGCACGGCATTTTAATCGTGCAATACGCCAACGACGAACAGCGCCGCGGCCTGAATAAACGGCAAGCTATTGAGAGCGCAGCCGGCACGCGATTGCGCCCGATTTTAATGACCAGTGCGGCGATGGTACTGGGTGCATTGCCGCTGACATTCTCCGGCGGCGCCGGCGCAGCAGCGCGCAATAACATGGGCTTGGTTATCACCACCGGTATTTCGATCGGCACGTTATTTACGTTATTTATTGTGCCGGCGATGTACCTGTTGTTAGCGGCGGATCACCGGAAAAAAACCGAGCAAGACACAGCGGTGGAAAATTCGCCGCAACCGTTGCAGCACTGATCGCAGAACACTGATCATAGAAAGAAGCACCGCAGCACAAACAAAAATGCCAACCCTCGGGTTGGCATTTTTGTTTACGGATTTATTGAAAAGGAATTGGCGAAATTAATTCGCCCACGGTGGCGGTACTTCCACCGGCGCATCGCTGTCGACGGCGCGTGCCGCTTGGCGCCGCATTTCTTCGACGCGCACCGCTTCGATTTCACGAATCACCGCATCGACATCGGCGTCGACTTCCGGCTCGTCGAAATGGCCGGTCAATTCGACCTCCGGATGTAATTTCCCCTCTTCGTACAGCGCCCACATTTCTTTCGCATATTTCGTGGTTTTCAATTCCGGCGCGAATTGACCGAAATACGCCGCCATATTGCCGACGTCGCGCTCCAGCATGCTGAAAGCATGATTGTTTCCCGCCGCGTCCACTGCCTGCGGCAAATCGATAATGACCGGACCTTCCGCGCCGAGCAGCACATTGAATTCCGATAAATCTCCGTGCACCACGCCGCTGCAAAGCATCAACACAATTTGCCGAATTAAAAATTCGTGATAGGTGCGCGCCTGCTCGGGCTCTAAATCGACATCGTTAAAACGCGGCGCGGCGTTGCCATTGGCGTCGGTGACCAACTCCATCAACAACACACCGTCGAGAAAATCATACGGCTTCGGCACGCGCACACCGGCTCCGGCCAGACGATACAGCGCGGTGACTTCGGCGTTTTGCCATGCTTCTTCCTGTTCTTTGCGACCGTACTTGGAACCCTTCGCCATCGCGCGCGCCTGCCGGCTGTTGCGCACTTTACGGCCCTCTTGATAGGTCGCCGCCTGTCGAAAACTGCGTTTATTCGCCTCTTTGTAAACTTTCGCGCACCGCAATTCCTCACCGCAACGCACGACATAGACCGCCGCTTCTTTGCCGCTCATCAGCGGACGCAGCACTTCGTCGACCAAACCGTCCTCGATCAAGGGCTCAATGCGTTTTGGGACTTTCATCGACAGCAAACCTTTTTCATTTAAACCCTCTTTTGAAAACACAGCGTTTGTTGAAGCAGCAGCCGCAAATTTAACACGTCGCCGCCGATCCGGCTTCACCGATGCTGACGCAATCGATAATACAGGCGCTTTACGCAGCCGCTAATCGATCGAAAGCGGTGAATCCGCGAGCAAGTGGTAACATGCCAACCGTTTCGCTAAGAGCCAGCCGCTGTGACCTCCGCACCCGTCTCACCATCGCCAACATCGTTATCTTCACAATCCTTCGCCTCGCTGCCGCTGTCTGCCGCCGTACTCGATAATCTGCGCGAGCTCGGCTACGACAACATGACCCCTATTCAAGCCGAAAGTCTGCCGGCTTTATTGGCCGGGCGCGATGTGATTGCGCAGGCGAAAACCGGCAGCGGCAAAACTGCCGCATTTGGTATCAGTGCGCTGAATAATCTCGATCCGCGCTTGTTCGCGATACAGGCATTGGTGCTCTGCCCGACCCGCGAATTGGCCGATCAGGTGATGCAGGAATTGCGACGTCTAGCGCGCGCACTCGGCAATATCAAAATTCTCAGCTTGTGCGGTGGCGTTTCGATCGGGCCGCAAATCGGTTCGCTTGAACACGGCGCGCACGTTGTCGTCGGCACCCCCGGACGCGTGCTGAAACATTTGCAAAAAGAAACGCTGACGCTGAATCGGGTCAATACTTTTGTGCTCGACGAAGCCGACCGCATGCTCGACATGGGCTTTTACGACAGTATTCTCGCGGTCAACGAGCAACTGCCGAAACGCCGCCAAACGCTGTTGTTTTCGGCAACTTACTCCGAAGAAATTCGCGGCCTGAGCGGACGCTTTCAAAACGATCCGCTCGAAGTTACCGTCGAATCGGTGCATACCGAAACGCAAATCGAACAACAGTTTTTTGAAGTCGCCGATAAAAACCGCGTGAGCGCGGTAGGCAATTTATTGCGCGCTTTTGTTTTTAATAATTCGACTAATGCCAGTGATGAAAAAGAAAAACAAAAAAGCGAAGAAAAATCGGCTTTATTATTTTGCAATACCAAACAACGCTGCGACGAAGTAACGCAAACGCTGCGCGCGCAGGGTTTTCACGTCGCTGCATTGCACGGCGATTTGGAACAGCGCGATCGCGATCAAGTGCTCGCGCAATTTTCGAATATGAGCTGCCCGCTATTGGTTGCCACCGATGTCGCTGCGCGCGGCCTGGATATTAAAGATTTAACGGCGGTAATTAATGTCGAGCTCGCCTTCGATCCCGAAGTGCATGTGCATCGCATCGGCAGAACCGGACGCGCCGGCCAGGTCGGTCTTGCGCTGAGTTTATGCGCGCCGGCGGAAGCGCATCGCGCGCTAGCCATCGAAGAATATTTAAAACAACCAATGAATTGGCAAACGCTGCCATCGACAAAATCGTCGAGCACGATACCCGTTCCCGCCTGGGTCACCTTGCAAATTTCCGGCGGTCGCAAAGATAAATTGCGCCCCGGCGATATTCTCGGCGCGCTGACCGGCGAAGGCGGAATTGCAGGAACGCAGGTAGGAAAAATTGCGATTGCCGATTTACACGCCTATGTCGCGGTGACTCGCGATGCAGCGTCGGCGGCAATTCAGCGAATTGAAAAAGACGGTATCAAAGCCAAACCGTTTAAAATTCGTCGGCTTTAAACCGAGCGCATTACCACATCAAATCGTCAGGAATTTTATATTCTGCGTACGGATCATCGGCGTCGTCAGTTTGCTGCAACACATTGCTGACGACGACGTATTTTTCATCGCGCAATTTGATTTTTTCCGCCACCGATTTGGGCACCACTGAATACTGTTCTTCAAATTTAACGATCGCGAGCCGGCCGTTGCTGAGCTGATTCAACATGCTGTCGGTCACGAATATTTTTTTGATTTTAGTGCCATCGGTAAAGTTGTACGCGATGTCCGCGCGCTCGCGCGACAATTGACTGGTTTCGATGAGCTGTTTTATTTGCGCGATAATGGCTTTATGGCGCGCCTGTTCGTCGCGTTCGAAATTCAACTGTCGATCGCGCTCGCCTTTTTCCGCCAGCGCCTGCTGCACATTTTGTTTGGTTTCGTCGACCGTTTCGATTTGACCTTTGCGCTGCTGCTTTTCCTGTTTTTTCTTTTCCTTGTTGACGCTGCTGACTTTATGCGCGTCCACCAGCCCGGCCTTGAGCAATTGATCCATTAGCGATTTGGCCATCGACTTATTCTCCGATGATAAATAGTGGTCAGCCGCGCACGCGCTGCGTTAAGCCTTTTAGAAAGTTACGCAAAAATTGATCGCCGCACGGACGGTAATTGCTGCGTCCAAATTTGCGAAACAGCGCGCTCATTTCCGGTTTCGACACGGGACAATTAACACTTTGCATAATCGCGTGCATGTCGTCTTCTTTCAACTCGAATGCAACGCGCAATTTTTTCAGCACCGCGTTATTGGTCATCGGCAATTCAAACGGCTGCGCCGGACGACTTTCATCTTTACCACGCTTGAAATAAACCAGACCGTCGAGAAAATGTGCCATCAGCTCGTCGCTGCACACCACGTATTCGGCATCGTCTTCTTTTTTTAGCAGCGCGGTGACTTCCGCATCGGTAATCGCTTTACCGCCGAGCTGAATAATTTCGGCCAACTTCACGTCGCTAACATCGAGCGTGTAGCGAAGGCTGCGCATTACATCGTTATTGATCATCAAATTTTCCTGAAAATAAGAGAGCGGAGCTTAATACCGGATCAAACCCAAGTGCCAGATTGAGCGCCGCATGCACTTCAACAATTAAAACCGTTCTTTTGCAGTGAGATAACGCCACTGACCGGGCTGTAATTTCGACATCGGCACGCCGCCGATGCGGATACGTTTCATCGTTAGCACTTGCAGGCCGACGCTTTCACACAATTTTAAAAGCTGGCCCGGCTGCGGATTTTTTACCGCGATGCGCAGCCGCGTTTCATTCTGCCAACTGACTTTGCACGCGGGCAACACCGCACCGCCGTGATTGAAGCTTTGATTCAGGCGCTTCAGTCCGTTGCTTTGAATATCGCCGCTGACCTCGACCACATATTCCTGCTCGAGCTTATTTAAATCCTCCGTGAGTTTGCGCTGCACGCGATAATCCTGCGTCAACACATGCAGACCGCTGGCCTCGGCCGGCAACGCAACCAGCGGCGTTAGTCGCGTGAAATGATTTTTAAGCTGGCGCATGCCGGACGCATCATCCGGCCAGCGCGTGGCAGCGCTTAACGCAGCCAACGCTGCGGCCGGCGCTTCACCGGCACGCAAATGTACCAACAGCGTGACCGGCTCCGGCAACGTCAATACCGCATCGGGATGCAACTCCACCCGCTGCTGCTCGATCTTGAATTGCGGCTCCTCGACCACCATGCCATCGACCAACACCCAGCCGCCCTCGATATACAGCTCGGCCTCGCGCCGTGAACAGCCAACCAGTTCGATCAGGCGTTTGGAGAGGCGAATGGGTTCGGTCATGTGGAGTGCCGTCGTGCAATTAGGACGGCCATTGTAACTGCCACGTCATTGCGACGCGCGCGATTAGTGCGGCGGTGACGCTATATGATCTTCAAAGAGTGGATTCGAGATAATCGCAACGGCTAAATGACTGCGTGCTCAGCTGATTTTTCTGTTAATCGCAGCGGCCTCAAGAAATCGATTTTTGATTTACAACAGCAGTAATTTTTAAACCATAATTTTCGATTCCGAATCTATAATTTTCTTTCCTCGCCCCTTCAAGACCAAATCATGTGGAAACGCCTGCTCGTTATCGCCCTAATCGCCTGGGGTGCGCATTCATGGTGGGCCAAGCGCGAGATGATGCACGGGCCCGGCGTGTTGGCGCCGGAAGCACCGGTGCAAAGTGGCGCGACCCATACACGCACCTTCGATTTCAACGGTTATCGCATCACGCCGCTGGCCGATTACTCGATCACGGCGCGCGTGCTGTCGCGTGAGGATTATCACATCGGCCGCGAAGCCGATTTATCGAACACCGATTTCGCGCTCGGCTGGGGCCGTATGTCGGATGAGAGCGTACTGAAAGCGATTTCGATCAATCAGTCGGGACGTTTTTATTTTTGGCAGGTCGAGGAACTCCCCATCCCGCAGCGCGAGATCGAAACCTCCAGCGCCAATGTACATTTGATCGCCGCCGATAAAAATATCGCGCGGCAGATCGGTGCCATCCGCAAAGGTCAGATTGTGCATTTGCAGGGTGAACTAGTCCGCGCCGATGCCGCCGACGGCTGGCGCTGGGTTAGCTCGCTGACGCGCGACGATACCGGCGCTGGCGCCTGCGAATTGTTTTTTGTCGAGCGAGTTGACCCGCAGTAAAACGATAGCGATTGCCCGACCTGGACGAGACAGCGATGATATCGGCCCAAATGACCGGACTTCCCACATACGTGGCTCCAGCGTCCGGAAACAATAATTAACAGCGCAGCCAGCGTGCCGGCATGCGCATCATCGCGAGGGAATCACCATGTGGGATAAAGAAGTAGACGTGCTGTGCGTGGGTTCAGGTGCGGGCGGTTTGGCGGCAGCAATCACGGCGGGCGAACAAAAAGCCTCGGTGTTACTGGTTGAGAAAGACACCAAGGTCGGCGGCGTAACCGGCATTTCTTCAGGCCAATGCTGGATTGGCGGCACCCATCTCGAAGAGAACGCCGACATCGCCGACAGCGCGGCAGAAACGCTGGAATATCTCGAGCATCTCAGCCAAGGCCACGCCGATCCGGCCATGCGCGAAGTGTTCGTCAACAAAAGCATCGACGTCATTCGCTATCTCACCGACACCATCGGCATCCGTCTGGTCGTCGTGCGCAACTATCCCGACTACTACTACCCGCTGGTCAAGGGCTCTAAGGCCGAAGGCCGCTACCTCGAAGTCGAACCGTTCGCGGCGGCGCAGCTCGGCGAATGGGCCGACCGCAGCATCATTACCTCGTACGGCAATGGCTACGCCTATGTGATGACCAATGAAGTAACCGCCATGCTCGGCGGCACTGGCCCATCGGTATTTGAATGTCTTGAAAACCATCTCGCGAAAGACGAGCGCTGCGCTGGCGCGGGCCTGGTCGCGGCGATGCTGCAGGCAGCGTTGCAACGCGGCGTTGAAGTGTGGACGCACAGCGGCGCGACCAAATTGATCAGTGATGAGACCGGCGTGATCGGAGCTATCGTAGCGACGCCACAGGGCGACAAAAGAGTTCGCGCGCGCAAAGGTGTGATCCTCGCGACCGGCGGTTATGACTGGAACGACAAGCTGGTGCGTTCGTACGAAACGCTGCCGGAATTCGGCAGCATGTGCCCGCCTACTGTCACCGGTGACCATCTGGTGATGGCGGCCGAAGTCGGCGCACTGCCACTGGCCAGCCGCGCGCCGGCGCAGACACCGATCTTTATCGGCTACAAAGTGCCGCACGAAAAAATCTACGACAAACCGTCCTACCGCATGTACATACCGGGCAATCCGCATTCGATACTGGTCAATCGCGCCGGCAATCGTTTCTGCGATGACGGTTTTTACCCGGATGCCGCCACTAAAGTGGGCCGCTTCGACGGTCAGGGCGCCGGCAACGATCAGGGCATGGTCAATTGGCCAGCGTGGTTGGTGTTCGACGACAGCTTCCGCGAGAAGTACAACCTGCTGCCGAATTATCCCGGCCAGCCAGTACCGGAAGATGCGGCGCAACAAGCCGACAGCATCGAACAATTGGCGGGAATCACCGGCATCGACGCCGCCGGCCTGCGCGCGACCGTGCAGCGTTTCAATGGCTTCTGCGAAACCGGTATCGATACCGACTTCGCACGCGGCACCGTGCCGTGGGGACGTATCATGGCTGGCGATCCGCGCCAGCCGCACAACAATCCCAATCTGGGGCCAATCGAAAGCGGACCGTTTTACGCGGTGAAACTCGAACGCGTGGTGATGGGCGTACCGACTGTCGGACTTGAAATCGATGCGCATGCGCGGGTGATCAATTCACGCGGTGAGCCGATTAAAGGTTTGTATGCAGCGGGCAACTCGGCCAGCTGGACCGATATCGGTGGCGGTTACAACAGCGGCATCGCCAACACGCGCGGTCTTGTGTTCGGTCATCTCGCCGCGCGCGATATGTTGAAATAATTTCTGCAAAATAAAGCGCAATTGTTTTTCTGTGCAATGCAGCAAAACAATTGCGTCACTTTTAAAGTATATTTTTTTTCTTTAATTATTTTTTTAAAACAATATCTCGAACAACGTTAAATAATTTCGCAGCTTCTTTTTTTATTCCTGTCACAACGCATCGATTGGATCGAATTTCGATGCGGACCCTAAGCGCGTATTTCCTGCTCAACCACAACCGCTGTTCCGTAACACAGCACTTCAGTGAGACCCGGCATTAGCTCGGTTGCGTCGTAGCGCATGCTGATAATTGCGTTAGCGCCTAGCGTTGCTGCGTGCTGGCACATCAACTGATATGTTTCTGCGCGCGCCTGTTCGCAGAGCTCGGTATAGATCGTAATGTTGCCACCGAATAATGATTGCAAGCCGCCCAGAAAATTGCCGACGATGGATCGCGAGCGCACCGTAATGCCGCGAACGACACCGACGCTTCTAATAATTTTGTATCCGGGCAGAGTAAGTGCTGTGGTGATCATGGATTCTTTCATTTATTTCTCTCGCAATGTGTAACGATAAGTTTTTGCCGCGTAGCGTGCGGTATAAATTCGATTATTTGCGTTCAAATTAAATGCGCTTCACTCCTGTCGCAGCGCTTCAATCGGATCGAGTTTCGATGCGCGCCACGCCGGCGTAATTCCGGCGATCAATCCCACCGCTGTCGATAATAAAAACGCCATCAATAAATAAAACGG
>JAQGNY010000021.1 GCA_028293825.1 Verrucomicrobiaceae bacterium | reverse complement strand
TGCAATGGCAGCGAAAACGCTTGCCGAACAGTTAGGTCATCGAGGTTTTGAAACAGATTTCGCTAACAGCTTTGTCGGCGCCGAGCTTGCTGCGCGCACGAAATATTATCGAACGATAATTGTCGTGATTGAACCCGATAGCAGCAATGGTTGGGACGACCTGAGCAGCTTGCGAAAGCGCGTGCTGGGTTCGTGGATCATCGTAGCGACGTCGCGCTATCACAACGATGACGCTTACGACAAAATCTCTCGTCTCGGCGGAGATTCTCTTCTTGCAGCGCCGTTTTCAGTTGAAGACCTGACGATGCGATTGTCGGCTTTTTCATTGCGGTCTCGGCCAGTCCAAGGTAAGGGCAGCATTGCTCGGTGAGGTGGTTCAACCGAACCAAATGTGAAGAAAGGCAGATGACTGATAAGAAAGTGCACTCCCTGCAGCGCGTGCTGAAAATGGCTGCGGAGGCTTTTGCTCAGCTGCCTTTCGAGAACGTCTCCGTTGGTGCCATCGCCGAGGCTGCCCATTGCTCGACAGCGACGATTTACGATATTTATGGTTCCAAGCAGCAACTGTTTCTCGCCGCAATTTCGCACGCATGTTGCGAATGCAATTCGCCACGAATCTTACTAACGTGCAAGGAGGTATCGCTGCGCAATCTCTTTTTATACGCGGAAGCACGTATGCGATTTCGATCAGGTTTGGAGTATAGCAACCTGCGCCGCGCAGTGAAATCACAGGCATATCTTACCGCGTCGTTGGCACGCAAATTCGCGTTGCAGCAACACGCACTGGTCATGGCCAACTTGGTGCCGGAGGTTGTTGCCTGCGGCACCGCTGGGTTATTGCGGCCGCTACCAGCAGAAATGATTGCTCGTACTATCGCAGCGGGAATTTTTTATGAATCGAATGTGCACGAAGTCATGCTCGGAGAAAAAGTGCCAATTAACTTCGCCGCCGTGATTGAGTTTGTTTTTACGCCATTGGTGTCGCCGCAGGGTCACATACAACTGGCATTTTTTTTACAACATTTCGATCCCGAATCTTAGCCAAACTGCGCTATGTTCAAGTTTCCGAACCCAACGGGGTTGCGGGGCATGTCTGCATTCAGCTCAATGAATAGAAAGAGCGATTGAAGTTCGGCAGTTAAGCTTTTTTTTACAAACTCTGATTTCAAGACTATGGGGGCGACTCCTCAATCCTGCAGTCAATATCATTGAATCGCCATCATCCGGCTGAATGTTTTTCACTAAAATTGAATTAACCCCCTATCTGTTCCATGAGGTTGAGGCGTTCGACGAAGAATCAAAAAGTCGTTCAGCTTAAGGCTCCATTGCAAACCAAAACGCTAAAGCAAAAGCACTCACGTCATAGATTTGTGTTTGGGCATCCATTGGATAATGCTTTTAAACGAATCGTTAGAACGATATGAGCTCAGAAGATCCTGAAATCGACGATGTCTCAAATGCATCGAGTAAGTACATTCATCTGAGAAATGTCGAAAATAGAATATATAAATTTCTATTATGTTTTTCCCCTTCTTACACTCACCACGTCGAAACAACCAGCCATTTCACCGCAGCACTCCTTATGAGTGCGGCTTAAATTTCTGAATCCTGATGGAGTTTTACGCGATGTCTAATTATGCCGCCACAGCCGACCATGCAGCCACGGTTATCGCTTTAAATGGCCCGGGCTGGAATGCCATTAGTGCGGAAAATGTCGCGCGCATGCGCTTGCAAAATCGCTTCAAAACTGGTCTGGAAGTGGCGCTTTACACGGCAAAAATTATGCGCGAGGACATGGCGGCTTACGATAAAGATTCGTCCCAATACACGCAGTCTCTGGGTTGCTGGCATGGCTTTATCGGTCAGCAGAAGCTGATCGCCATCAAGAAGCATCACGGCTCCACCAAGCGGCGTTACTTGTATCTATCGGGCTGGATGATTGCTGCAATGCGCTCCGAATTCGGTCCATTGCCCGACCAGTCAATGCACGAAAAAACCTCGGTGCCGGCGCTGATCGAAGAGCTATACACCTTTTTGCGGCAGGCCGATGCGCGCGAACTGAGTGGTTTATTTCGCGAGCTGGACAGCGCACGTGATGCTGGCGATGAAGCCAAGCAAAAAATTGCATTGGAAAAAATCGACAATTTTCAAACGCACGTCGTACCGATCATCGCCGACATTGATGCCGGCTTCGGCAACGCCGAAGCAACTTATTTATTGGCTAAGAAAATGATCGAAGCGGGCGCCTGCTGTATTCAAATCGAAAATCAGGTTTCCGATGAGAAGCAGTGCGGGCATCAGGATGGCAAGGTCACCGTGCCGCACGAAGACTTTCTCGCAAAAATTCGCGCGGTGCGTTACGCATTCATGGAAATGGGCGTAGAAGATGGTGTGATCGTGGCGCGTACCGATTCGCTCGGTGCCGGTCTCACCAAGCAAATTGCCTATACGCGCGAACCGGGCGACTTGGGCGATCAATACAATAGTTTTCTCGATTGCGAAGAAGTGACACCGACATCGATGAAAAACGGCGATGTGATCATCAATCGCGATGGCAAATTATTGCGACCGAAACGCCTGCCGGGCAATCTTTATCAATTTCGTCGCGGTACTGGCGAAGAGCGTTGTGTGCTCGATAGCATCGCCAGTCTGCAAAACGGCGCCGACCTGTTGTGGATCGAAACTGAAAAGCCACATATCGGCCAAGTCAAAAGCATGGTCGATCGCATTCGCGCCATCGTGCCGACTGCCAAGCTGGTTTACAACAACAGTCCGTCCTTCAACTGGACGCTGAATTTCCGGCAACAGGTATTCGATGCCTGGAGCCAAGAGGGCCGGGATTTATCGGCGTATGACCGTGTGCAATTGATGAGCGTGGAATACGATGATTCCGAATTATCAAAAGAAGCCGATCGTCGTATTCAAAATTTCCAGCGCGATGGCGCGCGCGAGGCCGGCATTTTCCATCACCTAATTACCTTGCCGACGTACCACACGGCCGCGCTGTCGACCGACAATTTGGCCAAAGGTTATTTCGGTGAAGAGGGAATGCTCGCCTATGTGATCGGAGTTCAACGCCAGGAAATTCGTCAAGGTATCGCCTGCGTAAAACATCAAAATATGTCGGGCTCGGATATCGGCGACGATCACAAAGAGTATTTTGCCGGCGAAGCCGCACTTAAGGCATCGGGCAAGGATAATACGATGCACCAGTTTTCCTAAGTTATTGCGTTGTTCGAAAAGGGTTGGCCGTTGAAATTTGTTTGAAAAAATTATCAGTAAGAAACTAGCCGCTAAAAAAAGCTTCGATGTTAGGGTCGGGCGCGATACGCATCGACGTAGTACAGAAATAGGTCGCGTCCAATTCGGCATTTCGATATGCATGATTTCGAAGCATTAAACGTATTGATAACGAGACCTCGTAATGACCACTCGCAGCAGCAGCGGTTTACAAATTTCCCATCCGATTTACGAATTGATCGAACGCGCTGTGATTGGCACAGGTATCGGCGCCGATCAGTTCTGGGGGCGTTTTGCCGAATTGCTGGCCGTGTTTACGCCACGCAATCGCGCGCTATTGGCTGAACGCGATGCATTGCAAGAAAAAATCGATAAGTGGCATTGCGACAATGGATTCGACTTGGAAACGTATAAAATATTTCTGCGTGAAATCGGTTACCTGTTGCCCGAAGGACCGGATTTCAAGATTGAAACAACGAATGTCGATGCAGAAATTGCCACGCTCGCTGGTCCGCAATTGGTAGTGCCCGTAATGAATGCACGCTACGCGTTGAACGCGGCAAATGCGCGCTGGGGCAGTTTATACGATGCGCTGTACGGCACCGATGCGATTGACGATCTCATCGCTACGAAAAGCAGCAGTGTAGAAAAAAACGGCGGCTACAATCCAGTGCGCGGATCGCGCGTGATCGCCTACGCCCGGCAGTTTCTCGACAACACATTTCCACTCGCTACCGGCACCCATGCCGATGCTGTTTTGTATGGTATTGCAAATGGTCAGCTTCAAATTCGTTTGCGAAATGGCAACGATGTAACGCTAAAAAAGCCATTAGCGCTGGCGGGATATCTCGGTAATGAAGAGGCATTGACTTCCGTTTTGCTGAAACACAATGGTTTGTATGTTGAAATTCAAATCGACCGCGAACACTCAATTGGTCGCACCGACCCTGCCGGTATAAAAGATATCGTGCTCGAGTCGGCATTGACCACCATTCAGGATTTGGAAGACTCGATCGCAGCGGTAGACGGCGCAGACAAGGCGCTGGCGTATTCAAATTGGCTGGGTTTGATGAAGGGCGATCTCCGCGAGAGTTTCGATAAAAACGGCAGGACATTTCAGCGCACCCTCAATCCAGATCGAGTATTTAAATCGATTAACGGTGACACGCTGACATTGCCGGGGCGCAGTTTGCTGTTCGTGCGTAACGTTGGCCATTTAATGACAACGTGTGCGGTGCTCGACAGTAATGGCGATGAAATTGCCGAGGGCATTCTCGACGGTGCCGTTACCGCGCTAATGGCAATGCACGATCTCAATGGCAATAGCGCGGTGCACAATTCGCGCACCGGCTCTGTGTATATCGTTAAACCAAAAATGCATGGCCCGAAGGAAGTCGCATTCACGTGCGATCTATTTTCGGCGATAGAAGCTATGTTGGGATTGACGCGCAATACGCTGAAGATCGGCATCATGGACGAGGAGCGTCGCACCACAGTGAATTTGAAAGAATGTATTCGTGCCGCGAAAGAGCGAGTCGTATTTATTAACACCGGTTTTCTCGATCGCACCGGCGACGAAATTCACACCAGCATGCAAGCCGGTCCAATGGTGCGCAAAAATTCAATGAAACAGCAGCGCTGGATTCAAGCCTACGAACAATGGAATGTCGATATAGGGCTTGCCTGTGGTCTGAGCGGGCATGCGCAAATCGGTAAGGGCATGTGGGCCATGCCGGATTTAATGGCGGAGATGCTGAAACAAAAAATTGGTCATCCGCAAGCCGGTGCTAATACCGCGTGGGTGCCATCGCCGACCGCAGCGACGCTGCATGTTATGCACTATCACCAAATTAATGTGGCTGCGCGACAACAGGAATTATTGTCGCGTTCGCGTGCAGCGCTCGATGATATTTTGACGATCCCTTTGCTAACCGAAAAAGACGAATCCCCGAATCTTTCGGACGAAGAAATACAACAAGAACTTGAGAACAATGCGCAGGGAATTCTCGGCTACGTGGTGCGGTGGATCGATCAAGGTATTGGCTGTTCGAAAGTGCCGGACATCAACAATATCGGTTTAATGGAAGATCGCGCGACGCTACGTATCTCCAGTCAGCATCTGGCCAATTGGATCCTCCATGGCGTATGCACACACGAGCAAGTGCTGGCAACGCTTAAGCGTATGGCGGTTGTAGTTGATGCACAAAATACACGGGATCCGCTTTATGAAAAAATGGCGCCGAATTTTGCTACAAACGTCGCGTTCCAGGCAGCATGTGATTCGGTATTTAACGGATGTCAGCAACCCAATGGCTACACCGAACCGGTTCTGCATAAGCAACGGCAACTGTATAAAGCGCTGAACCAGCGCGCCTCTTAATTTTAAAAGTTTTTCCGATCGAAGTGGAGGTCTCTGCAGGATAGCTAAGTCGTTAATAGGGATCATCGTATACGTACCAATATGAGGAGCAAATTCATGCCTCGGCAATTATTAAAATAGGAACCGAATTGGTTTGCGGTAAGCTTGTCGCTGTATTGCAGTTAGCGCCGATTTTTTTGTGCGCGAGTTCTGATGCGACTGGGTTTGTCAAAAAAAATAAATGATTTAAAGGACTGCTTCATGGCGTATCCGATCATCGAGATACCATCTGACGGCAAAAAAATCACGGTTAACGCAGACTTTTCGCTGAATGTACCGGATTGCCCGATCGTTCCTTTTATCGAAGGCGATGGCATCGGCGCGGATGTCACGCCGGTGATGCGACGTGTAGTCGATGTGGCCGTGCAAAAAGCATTTAACGGTGCGCGCAAAATTCATTGGATGGAGATTTACAGCGGCGAAAAAGCGGCGAATCTGTTCGGTGGCGAGTGGTATCCGGCGGAGGCGCTGGATGTAATCAAAGAATACGGCGTGGCGATTAAAGGACCGCTGACCACGCCGATCGGTGATGGTTTTCGCTCGCTGAATATCGCCTTGCGCCAGGAGTTCGATTTGTACGTCAGTTTGCGTGCGACGCGTTGGTTCAATACGCCGGCGCCAGTGCGCGAGCCTCATAAAATCAACATGGTGATTTTTCGCGAAAATGCCGAAGACATTTATGCCGGTATCGAATGGAAAGCCGGCTCTGCGCACGCGCAAACACTGATCCAATTTTTGCGCGAAGAAATGGGCGTTAAAAAGATTCGCTTTCCCGAGCAGTGTGCTATCGGCGTCAAGCCGGTTTCCGAAGACGGCTCAAAACGCTTGGTGCGACGCGCGATTCGATACGCCATCGATCACGATTTGCCGTCGGTCACGCTGGTGCATAAAGGCGACGTAATGAAACACACCGAAGGTGCTTTTCGCGATTGGGGTTATCAAGTGGCGGCGCAGGAATTCGGTGCGCTGTTTATTGAATACGCCTCGGGAATGACGTTGAAAAACCCGCGCACCGGCGCGCCGATCATTATCAATGATATTGGCGCCGACAAAATGTTGCAGCACGCGTTGATCCAGCCCGAAGACTACAGCGTGATCGCCACCTTGAATTTGAATGGTGATTATTTAGCGGACGCATTGGCCGCGCAGGTGGGTGGCATTGGCATCGCGCCTTCGGCGAATTTGGGCGATGGCATCGCATTGTTCGAAGCGACGCATGGCACAGCGGCGCGTTATGCAGGTCAGGACAAAGTGAATCCGGGCTCGCTGATTTTGTCGGCGGAAATGATGCTGCGTTATCTTGGCTGGATCGAGGCTGCTGATTTGATCCTGAAGGGCATGCGCGGTGCCATTGCTGCCAGTACCGTTACGTACGATCTCGCGCGACTCATACCGGGGGCGAAAACCCTCTCCTGCTCTGCATTTGGCGAGGCGGTTATTTCCTGCATGGATTAGTTATCGCAATTGATATTGTCGCGAAATAAAACTCACCACCGTTATTCATGTTGTGAATTCAAATAATAAAAACAATAAATGCAAACAATGTTAGATGCTCGCCTAATATGCGCTCCATACCGCTTCAGTTAACAACTATCACCAGTCGTAATTGTCGGGTCGATTGGCAGCACCAAAGAAATCGCAGTTCAATGACAGACGAGCATAGCGAAGGCGTTATTCGGCGGCTTTCCCGCTGACATGGCGCGCCACTTCCTGAATTTGCCGGCGCAGCCAGATATGCGCGTGGTTGTGTTGCAGCAACGCACTCCACGCCATTTTTAATTCGATTGGCACAATCGGAAACGGCGGCCGCCGAATCGCTAGACGCGGATCGGCGGTGTGCAGCAGTGCGGATTTTGTCGGCAGCGTCGCGATTAGATCCGGCTGTTGGGCGAGCAGGGCGGCAACTTGGTAGTGGCGGGTAAAGATACGAAAGCGGCGCTGTTTGCCGATATCCGCCAGCGCTTCATCGACCCAGCCGAGCTTCAGCGTGTCGCGCGGGGTCATGCCGGTGCCGATGCCCATGCCTGTTTTGCTGACCCAGATATGCGGCGCCTCCAAGTAGGTTTCTAGGGTGAAATTAGCCAGTGCGGGATTGTCGGCACTGATTAGGCAGGAAAAATTATCGCGCCACAGCGTGCTGTGATGCAACGATTTTGGCAGGTGGTCGAAACGGTTGATCGCCATATCGATTTTGCCCTTTTCGAGATCTTGAAAGGTGACATCGGAAGGCGTGAGGATATCCAGCGCAATACCCGGCGCGCTGGTGCGAATGATATCGAGCAGGCGCGGCAGCAGCGTCGATTCGGCGTAATCGGAGGCCATGATGCGAAACAGTTGGTCGCTATGCAGCGGTTCGAAATCGGTGGGTTGTACCACCGCTTCGACCTTGCTCAGCACTTCGCGCAACAGCGGTTGCAATTCGAGGCCACGCGCCGTGGGACGCATGCCTTCGCTGGTACGAATTAGCAACGGGTCGTCGAATAGATCGCGTAATCGTTTCAGGCCGTTGCTCATCGCCGGTTGCGTAATGTTGAGGTGCTCGGCCGCGCGCGTGACGCTGCCTTCGCGCAACAACACGTCGAGATAAACCAGCAGATTGAGATCGATACGCGCGAGATTCATAAAATAAATGCCAGCTCTGAATGCGATTACTTGCGGTGATTATGTTGACTCCCTAATCTTTACGCCAGCGCGGATTGCGCAACAAGCGTTGCATAGGTAGCCAGATTCATTCGCGTCGATTAATTCGCCTTATTCTTCACCGCAGTCCCAGTGCGAGATAATTATCATGAGCACCGCCCGCCGTTTTGCGCGCGTCATTTTGAATGGCTTCGACAGCATGTTTGCCGAATGGCAAAACCTGACGTTGGGCGCGCAGGCGCGGTTCGAGCGCGCCGAATGGCACGCGATTCACGCAGCGATGGCCGAGCGTCTGACGATTTATCGGGGTAAGGTGCTCGGTGTCGCCGTCGTGACCGGCACGATTGCCGGCGAGCGTCTGCACGACCGGCGTTTATGGCGCCGCGCTAAAACCGAATTCGCCGAACTGGTGCTAACGCACAGCAATGCCGAAATCGCGCAAACATTTTTCAACTCGTGTTACTGCTACGTGTTCGGTCATCAAAAAGTCGATGGTTTAAATGCATTCGCGTTGGAGCAGCCGCTGTCCACACCAGCCAGTTACGAATGCGTGGTGCGCAGCTATCGCTACGGCGACACGTTGCGGAATTTATTTCGCGACATTTTGCTCGATGCGGATTTCTCGATTCCATTCGAGGATTTGCATCGCGATCTCAATTTCATTGTTGAGGCGGCGCAACAACTCGCCGATGCTGCAGATATGTGGACGCTCGATGGCACGCGGATTGAAATTCTCGATTCGATTTTTTATCGCAACAAAGCCGGTTATATCATCGGGAAAATTTATTGGGGCGAACACAGCTGTCCATTGGTATTGCCGCTATTAAATAACGAGCGCGGTGCCATTTATGTCGATACCGCACTGTTCAGTACCGACGATCTCAGTATTTTATTCAGCTTCACGCGCACGTATTTCATGGTCGATATTCCGGTGCCGTCACAGTATGTGCGTTTTTTGAAAAGTGTAATGCCGAACAAAGAATCGTTTGAACTCTACACGGCGCTTGGTTTCGTCAAACACGC
This sequence comes from Verrucomicrobiaceae bacterium, assembly GCA_028293825.1. Lineage (GTDB taxonomy): Bacteria > Pseudomonadota > Gammaproteobacteria > Pseudomonadales > CAMLJR01 > CAMLJR01. The sequence continues at coordinate 34,069 of JAQGNY010000021.1, read as the reverse complement.
AAAGAGCGAATTCTATCGCACCGCGGTTGCGCACACGCATGCTTCCGACGATCAATACGTCATCGCGCCGGGCGTGCGCGGCATGGTGATGCATGTGTTTACGCTGCCGTCGTTCGATTATGTTTATAAAATTATCAAGGACCACTTCGCCCCGCCCAAAGACATCACGCGCGAAGAAGTAAAAGCCAAATATGATTTTGTAAAACGCTCGGAGCGCGCCGGCCGTATGGCCGATATGCACGAATTTCGCAATCTTGCGTTTCCGCTGCTGCGCTTCTCGAAAGAATTACTTGAGGAATTACACAGAGAGTGTGCTTCGCAAATTCAAATTCGCGGGCGGGCTCTGATTCTTAAACACGTTTATGTCGAGCGGCGCATGACGCCATTGAATTTATACCTGCAACAGGCCGATGCGACGCAGACGCAAAGCGCAATGGACGAGTATGGCAATGCGATCAAACAACTAGCGGCGGCCAATATTTTTCCAGGCGATATGCTACTTAAAAACTTTGGCGTGACGCGTCACGGTCGCGTCGTGTTTTACGATTACGATGAATTACGGCCACTGGTCGACTGCAATTTTCGGCGCATTCCCGCCGTGCGCAGCGAAGCTGACGAGCTGGCCGAAAAACCGTGGTACAGCGTAGGTGCGTGCGATGTATTTCCGGAAGAGTTTCGCCATTTCTTTTCCGGCAATCAAAATGCCAAGCAAACCTTCGATGCACTGCATCCCGATATTTACGAGCCCAATTTCTGGCTTGAGATACAGCGCCAAATCAATGCGGGCGTTGTGCACGATGTCTTTCCGTATCGCAAACAACAGCGCTTTGCACAGCACATAAACGACAGCGATTTCTGAGCGTTTGGCGATGACGGGGAGAAATTAAGTGCTCACCGTTGGCGGCCGACATTCCATTTGTCGGCGTGTTTTATCGAATGGCCCCTGCCTGTAAAAAGAGTAAAGGACAGGGACTCTATGTCTGAATCGTCTGTATAACAAAGAACATAAATATCCGCGCCGTTTTATGCCCAATCACGTACAAGGTTTTAACCGCGCTGTAAGCGGCGCCTCCATCACCGCTACAACCAGATTCAGAATATCGTCCCAAAATCCCGCCTCGTCCAAATATGGATTTGTCGACGAGTCCTCGACATATTTATGTTCCGCCACACTGTCGAGGAACAGATCGGTGCCCAGGCGCAGGCGAATTCCCAAGGCTTCTTGCGGCAGGTGTTTAAGCTGTTTTGCGAGCTCTCCAATAATTTCAACCGAAGCGGGAACAATATCCGTGGCCTGAAAAAATGCTTGTTCGGCGCTGTGGCGCTGCGCAAGCCTCGTCATAAACAGCGCGAAATTTTCAAGATCCTGCGCGTTAAATTCTTCGAGTATCGGCAGCAGCATTACCGTCACTAATGTGCGCATCGACAGTGGCCCTGCGGCACGGGCCTCGGCTAAGCGCCGCGCGCGGGCCGCATCCAAAGCGGGGAGGCGCATTTCAAATACAGCCTGAACCAGATTTTCTTTCGATCCAAAGTGATATGCCACTGCGGAAGTGTTGGCATGATTCGCCGCTGCGGCAATTTCGCGCAGCGATACACTTTCTATACCGCGCTGTCCGAATAGTTTTTCAGCGGCGACCATCAATTGCCACGCACCCTCGGAATAGTCTTTGCGCAGGTTGTTAATGGTTGTCGGCATAACAGGTCCGCTGATGGCAGGCATATTTGCAGCGTAAAAGTGAGGATACGGCAGTTTACAGGATGCAAGCTTTACGTAATTCGTCGAAGGAGCGTGTCAGCGTTTTGTCGGACGAGATCCATAATCGAAGGCGATGTGGCGAAGACAATGAGTCGCAACCTATCCCCTAGTCTTTAATTAAACCGCGACATTAATTAAATCTAATTAGCTATTGAGCTGACACATTATCAGCTTTATAGTATTAACGCACTGCGTTAAATAAATCCTCAGCTAGTCAATAACACTAATTATTTGAGGGCGGGATCGATGAAGGGACTTCAAGGTAAACGGATGGTGGTTGCCGGCGGCGGTTCGGGTATTGGCGCCGCCACGGCCGAGCGACTGGCCGGCGAGGGTGCGCGCATCATCGTTGGCGACATCAATTTAGCCGGCGCAATGGCTACGGCCGAACGCATCGCCAGCGGCGGTGGAGTTGCCAAGGCCGTCCATTTCGATCTGGCCGAACAGCATTCTACGGAGGCACTGATTGCCGCTTGTGTCTCCGAGTTCGGCGGCATCGACGGTCTGGCTAATGTTGGCGCCGATTTGTCGCCGCAGACGATGGGCGCCGATACCGATTTGCTCGGCATGTCAGTCGAAATATGGCAGCGCACCTTTCGCGTCAATGTGATCGGCTACGCATTGACCTGCCAGGCGGCGATTCGCAATTTCGTTAGGCAGGGCAGCGGTGGTGCCATCGTCAACGTGGCATCGGAGGCAGCGAATATCGGCGAAGACACGCGCCCGGCTTATGCGGCATCCAAAGCGGCAGTGGCCGCGCTCACGCGGCACATCGCATTGCGCTGGGGACCGGAAGGCGTGCGGTGCAACAGCGTGGCGCCAGGCATCGTGCTGAGCGCCACGGCGATCGAACAGATGCCGGAAGACTTTAAGCAGAAGTGGCTGATGCTGACCACCGTGCGCCGCTTCGGGCGCCCCGATGACCTCGCCAGCACCATCACGTTTCTGCTGTCCGAGGACGCTGGCTATATCCATGGCCAGGTCTGGCATGCGAACGGCGGGAGTCATTTCTATGGCTGAAAGAACCGCGGTGGTCGCGACCATCCTCTCTTGAAGTACACGTTGTCGCTGGCTTTGGTCGCGAAAATAGTCCTGCCAATAAAAATCAGGATTGTTGAAATTAGTCCGGTGAACGAGGAATAGATTGTGGATCTTGGTATAGCAAACAAAGTGGCGCTGGTGACCGGCGGTTCGCATGGCATCGGCCGCGCCATTTCCGAAGACTTGGGCCGCGCCGGCTGCAGGGTAGTGGTCGCAGCGCGCGGTCAGCAGAAGATCGACGATACGGTGGCGGCAATCAAAAACGCAGGTGGGCAGGCCATCGGTGTTTCGGCTGATCTGACCGTGTTCTCCGATTATCCAAAGATGATCGAGCAAGCGAAAGCAGCGTTTGGTCTGCCGGATATTGCGATTTATTCGCCGGTGGCACCGCCGCCGGGTGGTTTCAACGAATACACCGACGACGATTTTGATCTGGCCTACGCATACGTCGTGAAGGGGTTCGCCCATTTTGCCCGCGCAGTGGTACCGGGCATGAAAGAAAAACGCTGGGGCCGCATCGTCACGATCGGTTCGGGTTGTGCCAAATGGCCCGTGCGTATGACGACCGCCAACTTCAGCTATGTGCTGGCCAATACGCACCGTCCAGCCGCGCTCGGGTTGAGTCGCAGCTTGGCCGATGAGCTCGGCCCGTTCGGGATAACAGTCAATACGATTCCACCGGGCTTTATTGAAACTGGCGAAAGTTACGACGCGTTCTTTCAGCAATGTGCCGACAACGCCGGGCTTTCTTTCGAGGCGTTCATGGCCGATCTCTTGAAACGCATTCCGCTGAAACGCTTCGGGCGTCCCGAGGAAGTTTCCGCTCTCGCCGCTTTTCTATGCTCGCAAAATGCAGGCTACATCACCGGGCAGTACATGGTGGTCGACGGCGGCAATATGGAAACGTACTACTAGCCCGACGTCGAGACGTCATCAATGAGCGGAGAAAAACATGGGAAAGTTGACTGGAAAAGTGGCAGTTGTCACTGGTGCGGGCCGGGGAATCGGTCGCGCCATCGCAGTGGCCTACGCCGCTGAAGGCGCGAAAGTGGTAGTCGCTTCGCGCACGGCGGCCACGGTCATAAGTGTGGTTAAGGAAATCGAAACAGCGGGCGGTACCGCGCTCGGTGTCACCTGCGACGTAGCCCAGCGCGAACAGGTTTTCGCAATGATCGAACAGGCCGCGCAGACATTCGGCTCGATCGATATTTTGGTCAATAACGCGCAGGGCTTCGGCAAAGAAGGCGCGCTCACACACGCGCCGGTCTATGTGCCGATTCAGGATTTCGACGAAGAGATTCTCGAATTCACATTTCGTTCCGGCTTTATGTCGACACTGTGGGCGATGAAGGCGGCGTTTCCGCATTTGAGCAAACACGGCGGCAAGATCATCAACTTCGGTTCGCCGCAGGCGCAGATAAATCTGGAAGGCGGCATGGCCTACAACATGACCAAGGAAGCCGTGCGCTCGCTATCGCGCACCGCCGCGCGCGAATGGGGTCCGCTGAATATCAATGTGAATGTGATCAATCCGATCATGCTGACCGAGGCGCTGCAAGAAGCTTACGAAACCGCCCCAACCAGTTTTGACGGCACCATCGCGCAGGTGCCTTTGCGTCGCTTCGGCAACCCGGAAAAAGACTGTGCCCCCGTAGCGATTTTTCTGGCGAGCAGCGAATCCGACTTTGTGACGGGTATGACGATGCAAGTTGACGGCGGTTTCTTTATGCGCGCCTGAAGTCGCATTGCCATGCGTCGCAGCCGCGGTGCATCGTGATGACGGCGATGAGTTATTCACGCAAGGTTTTGGCGCAAGGCAATGCTTTGCTGCAGACCATTTATTTGAATTCAGGCGGCGAACAGAGTGCTGTTTCGATAATTTTGTTAGCCGAAGCAGTGATACAAAATTGTGAATTAAAGCTTCGGCATTTAATTTTTTGGTATTTTTTTTGATTAACTAAAGATGAATTTTTAAAAAAATAAAACCAGATTGCTATTTAAAAAATAGGTGAACCCGATGAATCAAGCAACAGCAGTCGTACAGATTCCTGCCCACGTTCCCGCCCATATGGTTGGAGAATATCCTCTCTATCTAGGCGCCGTTACTTACGAGAATCCATTTCACCGTATGGTTCCGGCAATTCACGATGGTCCGGAAGTTATCTATTCGCTGAACGCCTATCCGGGCTATCAGCCGGCGTGGGTTTTTCGCCGCGCGAAAGACGTGCAGGCGATTTACATGGATAACGAGCATTTCACCACCAAGGATTTTTCGCCGTTTTCAAAACTGCTCGGCGATACGTGGAGCTCGGTGCCGGTGGAAACCGATCCGCCGATGCACGGTCTTTATCGCGGCATGATGAATCCCTTATTTACACCGCGAAAAATGGCGGCGTTGGAAATGCGGGTGCGTGAACTGGCCCGGCTTTACATCGACCAATTCAAACACCGTGGCGAATGCGATTTCATGCAGGATTTCGCCTTTCGTTTTCCCATTGCCGTATTTCTCGAATTGATGGGTTTGCCAATGAGTAATGTTGAGCAATTCCTGGAGTGGGAAAACGGTCTGATCCACGAACCTGATCTGGCCAAAATCGCCGATGCGACGCGCTCCGTTAAAGACTATTTATGGAGCGAGATTAATAAGCGGCGCGCCAATCCGGTTGACGATTTGATCAGCTATGGCGTTACTGCTGAGATCGACGGGCGCAAGCTCACCGATGACGAATTATTCGGGTTCTGTTTCAACTTGTTTATCGGCGGTATGGATACCGTCACTACCAACATGGCCTGGCACTTTCGCCATTTAGCGGAGAACCAAGCGCATCAAGCTCTACTGCGCGCGCAGCCTGATTTGATTCCTACGGCGATCGAAGAATTGTTGCGCGCCTACGCGGCGGTAACGACATTTCGCACCTGTATCAAGCCGGTTCAAATGGGCGGCGTGCAATTAATGCCTGGGGATAAAGTGGCGATGCCGACTACGGTGGTCAATCGCGATCCGGATATTTTCGACAGGCCTAACGAAGTGCTGCTTGATCGAAATCCTCGCCATGTCACGTTCGGCAGTGGCATTCACCGCTGTGTCGGCGCGCCACTGGCGCGGCGCGAATTAGTCATCGCCATGCAGGAATTTCTTGCTGCGATTCCGCAATTTCAAATGGCGCCGGATGCAAAAGTGTTGACCCATCTGGGTGGCGTTATGCAGCCGGATAAGTTGCCGTTGGTGTGGAATAAGTAAACGGCACCACCAGTGGGAATAAATTTTTTAGTATCAGTCGTACCCAGTAATTGGCTATCGCGGGCAATGCTTATTTAGTGCCTGCGACTTTCAATAATTAAAATAGCTGGAGTATTGGATGAGCTGGAAAGCCGCGCCGCGTCCCGAATGGCTGCAGCGATTAAACGCAGAAGCCGACGTACTTTCTATTTCCGATGTCGTGCCGCTCGACGCTGACGAACTTATCCATACGGCCTGTCATGCACTGGGTTTATTTGATTTTGGCGATGATCGTTGGCGCGAACCATTTGTTGTTCTGTTGAAAGCACTCAACGAGGAAGCCGAACTTAATTTATTTGGACGGCTTTACACCCGCGATGAATTGCTGCGCGCGCTGAAGGTGCGTCTGCAGATTGAGGATACGTATAAGCGACACCCGGAAATCAATGCTGAAGTGGTGGTCGCGCCGGTAATTATTATTGGCTTGCCGCGCTCGGGTACGTCTATTTTGTTCGAGCTGCTGGCCAACGATTCGCGTTTTGGCGCGCTGCTGAGTTGGGAGATCGTGCTGCCGTGTCCGCCGCCTGATGCCGCTAATTATTACAGCGACGCACGTATTGAACAGGCGCAGCGCTATCTGACGATTTACAACCGCGCTGTTCCCGAGTTCAGGGCCATGCATGAAATGGATGCGCGTCTGCCGAATGAGTGCGGTGAAGCATTTATTTATTCGTTCATGTCAGAAAATCTCGCCACGCGCGTCGATGTGCCCAGTTACGTGAAGTGGCTTGCTCAGCGCGCCGACTGGAATTACGGCTACCAGTATCACCGTCGTTTGTTGAAACTATTGCAGTGGAAAAATCCTCGTCGACATTGGCTGCTCAAATCGCCGATGCATCTGTGGCATCTACCGGAGTTGTTTGCGCAATTTCCCGACGCGCGCGTCATTCAAGCGCATCGAGATCCGTTGCGCTCCAATGCATCCAGCACCAGTCTGGTTGGCACGTTGCGGTGGATGCGCAGTGATAAATTATTCGATACCAGCAGCTTTGAAAAAATTCTGACGCCGGCGGCGACAGCTGCAGGTCTTAATCGCGTGATCGATCAATTGGAGCGTGGAATTATTCCGCGCGACCGCATGGTTAACGTGCTGTATGACGCGATGGTCGAACGCCCGTTGGAAACGCTGCACGATCTCTATGCGCAGATGGGGTTGGTTTTTGATGCAGCCGTGGAACAGAAAATTCGCGCTTATTTGGCGGCTAAGCCGCAGCATAAATTCGGTGCGCATCCGTATCAACTTGCTGAGGGTGAAGTGGGGCGCAATGCTCGTGTCTGCTATGACCGTTATCAGCGTTATTACGGCGTCGCCAATGAAGGCTGAGAATGAAGGAGTGCAAAGCAATGGGCGAGCAATCGACAGTGGAACAGTCGGCAGAGTTAAAACAATCCGCGGAGCTTGAACAATCGGCAGCGTTGAAGCAATCCTGGGATGATTTCTGCGAGCGGCTCAAAGCTGCGAAGGAAATGGTGTTTCATCCAGACGCGCCAGCCTCTGCGCTCGATCGTGCGGCGGGGCTGCGTATGTTGGCGCGCAATATCGCGCTGGCGCTCGACGTGCAATACGAAAACGCCGATCCGCTGCGCCCGGAACTGACGCATTATTTTGATTGGCGACGCAAACAGGGTGGTGACAATGCGGATGCGTTGTATCTGGGCGCGATCATCGATGGCAGAGAAACGTATCGAGTTAGCGGCAACTTGGGTACGGCGTCTTTCATCGCATTTACTGCGATCGATAGCGGCATAACCCCATGGGGTGGCGCCGCCAGCGGGACGCTAGTAGCCAGTGCACTACAAGCCGATGCAGCGGGAAATTTCGAGCTTATTCTCAGCCCTGAATCACAGCCGGGTAATTGGCTGCAAACCAGCGAGAAAACTCTTCGTGTCACGATACGGCAATTTTTCGGCGATTGGGAAAACGAAACGCCGATGCGAGCCCGGATCGAGAGAATCGGCGCCGACCTGCTAGCCCCGGAATTCACTGCAGATGCGTTGATGAGCGGTTTGCGGCGCTCCGCCGACTGGCTCGGCGAGGTGACGCGTTATTGGCATCAGACATTGAGCCTCTGGCGCGCGCGACCGCTGGAATTTCTGTCCTTTCGCGAGCTCACCAATAACGGTATCGATGCGACACCGGGCGGCGAACCTTTTCTTGCGTATTGGGCGCTGGCAGCCGATGAAGCATTAATTATTCGCGTGTATCCACCGCGGCAAGCGAGCTACTGGAATTTTGAATTCGGCAATTGGTGGATGGAGACAATGGACTATCGACATCGTCTTACCAGCACTAATCACCAACAGGCGGTTCGCGAATACGATGGGGAAGTCATTCTGGTGGTAGCGCACGATGACCCCGGCGTACCGAATTGGTTGGATGCATCGGGTTATGCGTCCGGCTATATCGTATGTCGCTGGATGGGTTCCGATTCCACACCGCAGCCAAGTATTCAACGCATAAAGCGCGAGGCTCTTTTAGATAATTTGCCGCCTTTTATACAACGCATCGATGCGGATAGCCGTCGGCTGCAAATCGCCGCTCGTCGTCGCGGCATCGCAAAACGTTTTTCTGGATTTTGAATACATGACTTCGATTGAAGCGAATGCGCGGGTATAAGGCAACGTCGTTCGATGCGCAAACTCGAATCAGATGTCGCCAAATATCTGCACGGTTTCGCACGCTGAACAACGCACTTTTGCACCGCAAAATATTCACTCGCGAGAAGATAATATGGAATTGGGACTGAACGGCAAAACAGTAATTATCACCGGTGGCAGCGGCGGTATTGGTCAGGGTTTAGTGCTTGAATTCGCTCGAGAGGGTTGCAACGTGGTCAACGCTTCCCGCGACGAAGCGACCGGCGAAAAGCTCGCGAAGAAAGCGCAAGAACAAGGTCTTCCTGGAAAAGTATTGAGCGTGTCCACCGATGTCACTCAGCGTGCGAGCGTGGATGCGATGATCGAAAAGGCACATCTGCAATTCGGCCTCATTGATGTACTCGTAAATAATGCCGGCGGCGTGGCGCATCTGGCGACGATCGAGGATATCGACGAAGAAGCGCGCCGTTGGGAAATCGCCCTCAATATCGACGGCGTGATGAATTGTTGTCAGGCCGTATCTCAAGATATGTTTGGACGCGGCGGGTCCATTATCAATATTTCATCTAATTCATCGTTGCATGGAGAAGCTGCGACTAACGTGGGGCATTACGGCGCGACCAAAGGTTTCGTCAACAGCGCTACCAAAATAATGGCTTGGAATTGGGCGAAGCGCGGAGTGCGGGTCAACAATATTTGTCCCGGCTGGATCGTGCCTTACCATGAAGACGACATCGGCGGCGGTAGCTTCTGGAACCGTTTCGGCTTCGAACAAATAGGAACATTGGAAGGCATGGAGCAGGCGGTCAACGATGGCACTTTACTAGGCATAAGCAGCTTGCCGATTGCGCGTTTGGGTCGTCCAGAGGACGTGGCCAATCTGACCATGTTCTTAGCATCAGAGCGGTCCAGCTACATCACCGGCCAGCTCATTAGTGTCAGTGGCGGCGCATATATGCCGTGAAAAAGTCGACGGCGATATCCCGTTACTGTCAGCGCTCTACCGGCAATGTGTGGCTCAACAGCATCCGGACATACATTGATTATCTATGGTGTTAATAAACGTTATCGAGACGAGCAGGCGCAAGGGTTTAATTGAATGGCTCTGTAAAGCAATAAGCCGGAGAGCCTGTTTTGGCCGGCTTGCTGTTACACCAAAAAATAATTAATCGTCGGTCCTCGGCTAAAGCGGACCATCCGTAATTGCTAAATTTAGCGCTCTAGCGGTTATTGGAGGACATCGGGTGCGCAGATCGGGGTTGTCGTCGATTTTCGAGTAAAGCTTGAAATACCGCCCGAACAGTCTGCTTTTCAGAGCTCAGGAAGTCCACTAAAGAACGCCCTGCCGACAGCCGCCGTTGCAGCGACAGCCTTGCCCATGACGGTAGCACTGAAATTGCCTAAACTCGCTGCTCAGGAAGAATAACAAAAGGTAGGGATTCTGATATCGCATCCGCGGAGACGGAGCACCATCAAACGCAATGAACATTCAAACCATAAAAAAAACAGTTCCCGCTATCGTTACCGCCGCTTCTGTCATCGTGCTCATTCTGTTGAGCATAGCCATTATCGATGTCATTAAATCAGCCGATCGCCGCTATGTCTCGAATCACATAATGGCGAATCTCGACTCGATTGCCAGTCTGATCAAACTGATGTCCGAGGACGATATCGACCGAGTGCGCGTGATCGCGGAAACGAATGAACTGGTGATACTGGCGAATGCAGTAATCGCCGCCCCCGCAGATCAATCGGCCACCAGCGCCTTGGCCGCTTGGATTACCACCAGTTATCGCAGTCGCGGTTTTGTCGGTTACAGCATCATCAATCGTGATTACGTAATCGTCGCGGCCTCCAGTCCCGCCTATGTCGGCCAGCCGGCAACGCCGCTGGGCAAAGCGGCAATGCAGCGCGCGCTGGTGTATGGCGCGTCAGACTCCCCACCCGTCTCGTCGCAACGCCCCGTTATCGATGATGGCCACCCACGGCCGCAAGGCACTCTGTATCAACTGGCCTGTGCGCGCATCGTCCTTCACGACAGTGTGGTGGGCTTTCTGTGCCTACGCTCCGATCCCACACTTCGCCTGTTTAAATTACTCGAGGCCGCGCGAACCGGAGAAACCGGAGAAGCGTATGTCGTCGACGGCACTGGCCGTATTTTGTCGCCCAGCCGCTTCGAGGAGAACATCAAAAAGCTCAAGGCGTTTGAGTCGGGGTGGAGCGCCTATCACCTATTTGCGCGTGAACCGGCAATGCAACGAGTGCCCAACGGCGCGAAACAGCAAAATGGACCGTTAAACACCGCCCCCTTAACTTTGGTGGCCGAGCGTTTGTTGCAGACTAAAAGCGCCAACACCGGCTATCTGGAAAATTACCCGGACTATCGCGGTAAGCCGGTGGTGGGAGCCGGTCGATGGTTGCCCGAAATGGATATGGGCGTGGTCGTTGAAGAGGATTGGGCAGAGGCATTTTACGCGTCGCAAATTTCTCGCTATGCGGTGTGGGGATTTACCGCGGTAGCGGCTGCGCTGATTATTTTTCTGACCATCTTTCAACGCAGAGTGCGGCAAAATTTAATGCAAAGTGAAATGCAGCATAGGGCCTTCCGCGAACATTCGCCGAATGGCACTGTGCTGCGCGATGTCGATGGTGTTATCCAAATGGCGAATCGCGCTTTTGAAGAATTGCGCGGCACTGCCCCCGGTGAATCGAGTGGTAAAACGGATTGGGAATTGTGCAGTACGGAAGTGGCGAAAATTTATGTCGGTGAACATAAAAAAGCGTTGCGTTGCGGCGCGTTGACCACACTCATCCATTATTTTCCCCATACCGGTGTGACGGTAAGTATTCTCAGCTTTCCGGTTAAAAATGTCGATGAAACCGAGGTGATTGGTGTCGGTATGGTGGTGAGCGATATTTCGGTGCAGGTCCAGGCCCAGCACGAATTGGAAACACTCAATCGCGATTTAGAAATACGCGTTGATAATCGCACCAAGGAGCTGGCCGAGGCGCGCGACGCTGCAGAAGCCGGTGCGCGCGCGAAGTCGGATTTCCTCGCCAATATGAGCCATGAAATCCGCACCCCGATGAATGCAATTATCGGGATGTCCTATCTTGCATTAAACGGCACACTGCCATCACAGGCGCGCAATTATGTCGAAAAAATTCGTAATGCAGGGCAACACCTACTCGGCATTATCAATTCGATTTTAGATTATTCGAAAATTGAAGCGGGCAAGCTCACGCTCGACAATGCGCCATTTTCGTTGCAGCAGCTCATTGGACACGTGATTGATTTTGTCGGTGATAAAGCGGACGAAAAAGGTTTGCAGTTGCAGGTTGAGCTCGATCCGCATTTACCGATGGCGTTTATTGGCGACTCGCTGCGCATCGGTCAGATCCTGATTAATTTTTGCAGTAACGCGGTGAAGTTTACCCAAACCGGTGGCGTGACCTTGGGTGTCAGTACAGCCGGAACTGAGGCAGATTTCATCACCTTGCGCTTTGCCGTGAGCGATACCGGTCTGGGAATCTCGGACGCGTCATTGCAGCAACTGTTTAAACCTTTTTCCCAGGTCGATAATTCATCGACCCGCCAGTTCGAAGGCACCGGTTTGGGATTGGCGATTTGTAAAAGTTTGGCGGAGCTGTTGGGCGGTACTATTTCTGCGCGCAGCGCCCTTGGCGTCGGCAGTACGTTTACCTTTGAAGTCGCTCTGGCGGCGGCGGAGCAACCCGAACTGCAGAATTATAGTGGTGCACCGCGTCACGTCATTGCGCGTGGCGCTATCGACTTGATCGATCTTAGCCATAAACGGGTATTGCTGGTTGAGGACAACGACATCAATCAGGAGGTGGCTGTTGCGATTCTGCGTTCATTCGGCACACAGGTCAGCGTAGCCAATAACGGTGCCGAGGCTGTGCAAATGGTAAAGGCGGAAACATTCGATGTGGTGTTGATGGATATGCAAATGCCGGTGCTCGATGGTGTTGCCGCGACACGCGCGATCCGCGCTGATAGTGCCAACGCGCAGCCGTTAATTATTGCAATGACCGCGAATGCATTGCCAGGCGACCGCGAGCGCTGTCTTGAAGCCGGCATGAACGATTACGTGGCTAAGCCCATCGAGCCCGCACAATTACTGGCGACATTGAGCCATTGGCTCGGTCAGCCGCGATCGCTCGACGCTGCGCCATTAAATGACGGCGTGCGCGAGCATGGGTTGCCGCATACGCAGTTACAGGCATTGGGACTCGACACCGCCAAAGCGATAAATTTATTACTGGGCCGCGAATCGTTGTACGCGCGAATTATGCAGCGCTTTGTCGAGGAGCGTGCCGACTTGCCGCAACAATTTGCGGTCGCGCTACAACTCGGCGATTTCGCTGCTGCAATGCATTTGGTGCATTCGCTGAAGTCGCTCGCAGGAACGATTGGTGCGCAGGGGCTGCAAAAAATTTGTGCGGGAATCGAGCGTGATTTAGAAACCGAGCACATTGATCGCGAACAACTCGCTGCTTTCAATACCGAGGTGGCACGCCTAATCGATGGGTTGCGGCCCTTGTTGGGCGCGTTGGGCCTTGCCCAACGCGTTTAGCGAGATTGTTTTAATCAGGCGGTGGCTAATTCGCCGTACCTTGCCGACAGATATCGCGCACGCAACCCTGGTCGTGATTGAACCAGTCTTTTAAATCGCTGCTCGGCATCGGTCGCGCGAATAAATAGCCCTGAATTTCATCGCAGTGGAGTTTCTGTAATAGCCGTAACTCGGCCAAGGTTTCTACGCCCTCGGCAACAGTGCGCAAACCCAGCCGCTTACCCATTTCAATCGACGATTGCAGGATCGTGCGCAAATGCTCTTTATACGGTGCGCCACTGACGAATGATCGATCTATTTTTAATTCAGTAAAGGGGATTTTGGATAACTGCTGCACCGACGAAAACCCGGTGCCGTAGTCGTCCAATGAAACGCCAAAGCCCTTCAGCCGCAACCGACTGACCGCGACCAGCGATGTTATCGTGTCGCTGAATAACGTACTTTCGGTAATCTCAAATACAATCGATTGTGGGCGGATGGCAGCGGCTTCGATGCGCGCGAGCATTTGTTCTAAAAAATCGGGGTCGGCTAATGACCGCGCGGACAAATTAATTGATACCGGCAGATCGATACCACTTTGGCGCCAGTTGCGCATATCTGCGAGCACCGTATCGATAATACACAGGGTCAATTGATTGATAAGTCCGAACTGTTCTGCCAGCGGAATAAATCGCGCCGGTATAATCGAACCCCAGCGGTCACTGTGCCAGCGTGCCAGCGCTTCGACACCAGCCAATGTGCTGTTGTGCACGGCAATTTTGGGCTGGTAATGCGCCTGAATTTCACCGTGAGTGAGCGCGTGTTGTAAATGCTCGGGGGTCAGCACGACGCGCTCGAGCACGGTCTCGCATTGTTGATGCAGACCTTGATCGAAGCAGCTCAACGCTTCGATGAGAAACGTGTCGAGTAATGGTTTTTTTGTCGAGCCCAGCAACGGCATTTTTAATTCGCTGACAATCGTTTCGACCGCGCTGATTAAAATCGTGTCGGCATTGCTGGCGATAATAATCGCCGGTCGATAGTTGTTGGCGGCCAACTGCTGCACGAGTTCGATACCATCCATGCCGGGCATATCGAGATCCAGCACCACGATGGCCGGTGGCACCAGCAAACGATCGATGACCGTCAGTGCGGCAATGCCGTTTTCGGCTTCGTGCAGTGTGGTTATGCCGACGCGCCGCAATGCTCGCACGGTGCTGGCTCGTTGCAGGGCATTGTCTTCAACGACCAATGCGCCTTGCTGTTTGATCACGGGACTCAGCATGTAAACCTCAAGTATGTTTGAGAAAAATTTTAAGCGCTGGCGACTTTCGCCAGCGGTTGGGTAACCAGTTGCTCCAGCTCCGCGAACGACAGCACCGCGGGTAAATCGAGAATCATCACAAAGCCACTGTCGCGTTTTAAGACGCAAGTGACAAAATCCGCCCGCAGTCCGTTGCCGAATTGGGGGCGCTGACCAATTTGCGAAGGACCAACGCGGACTACTTCGGTCACGCCGTCGACGACGATACCGAGGGGGCGATGCTGTCCATCCGCGGGAGGCTCGATCACCACCACACAACTGCGGCGGCCGATAATCGTCGCCTGCCGACCGAAACGCGCCGAGAGATCGACAACCGGTACCACCGCGCCACGCAAATTGATTACGCCGCGCATAAACGCGGGGGTTAGCGGAAGGGTGGTCAAGCTCGGGTATTCAATGATTTCGCGCACGGCGCCGATGGCAATGCCAAAGGTTTCATGGCCCAGACTGAACAGCAGATATTGAGAATTTTCCTGATCCATCACAGCACCTCAGAATCTTACGAATTGGCTTTCGGCCATATCATCAGGCGACTCATTGCCGGGCAACGCAGTCGACGTTGCAACCGCACCGAGGCGCCTATTTTTCCGCTGCGTTACCGCTGGTTTTGAAACAACACTGTCGACGGAAGGTTGAGCGCCCGTTTTGAAGAATTGCGTCATTTGCTGCAGTTGCGCCGCTTGCGCGCTCATTTCTTCCGAGGTGGCAGATAGTTCCTCCGATGCCGTCGCATTGACCTGCGTCGCTTTTGATAACTCAGCCACAGCGACATTGATTTGACTGAGACCACTGCGCTGTTCTTGCGAAGCAGCGGCGATTTCTTTCACCAAATCGGCGGTTTTACCAATCGATGGCACCAGGTCAGACAGCAGGAGTCCAGCGCGTCCAGCGAGGCTGACGCTGGAGCCGGCAAGGTCGCCAATTTCATGTGCTGCAACTTGCGAGCGTTCGGCCAGTTTGCGCACTTCAGCGGCCACCACGGCGAAGCCGCGACCATGATCGCCAGCACGCGCGGCTTCAATCGCGGCATTGAGCGCTAACAAATTAGTCTGATAGGCAATGTCATCAATGATGCTGATTTTTTCCGCGATCGCTTTCATTGCGGCAACGGTTTCGCGCACAGCGGTGCCGCCTTCACTGGCATCGGCCGATGATTGGGACGCAATCGAATCTGTTATTTCGGCATTTTCGGCATTTTCGGCATTCTGGGCGACGGTGGCGGACAACTGCTCCATCGACGCACTGGTTTCTTCAACGCTGGCCGCTTGTTCTGAAGAGTTCTGACTCAATATGGTGGAGGCGGCGGAAACCTGTTCAGAGGCAGCGGCCAAACCCTCGGCCGAATTGCGCACTTCGCCGATAATGGCGGTGAGACGCTCAAGCATGCTGCGCATCGCTGCGAGCAAACTCGTGTTATCGTTTTTTTGTAATTCGATTTGCACGGTTAAGTCGCCGCTCGCCACGCGTCCTACCACGGCGGCCGCGTAGTCGGGTTCACCACCGAGTTGCCGCGTGATGATGCGTGTAACGATAAGACCGAACGCAATAGCCAATATGACGGCCGCAGTAATGGCCGCCGCCATGGTGTATTCCATTTGCTTGATTTGCTGCGCCGCGTTCTCGTCAGCGCGTTGGCCCTGGCTACTGTTTTCATTCATCAACGCCGTAAAGCTCTCTTCGATTTTTCCCGATGTCTGCCGCAGCTCGGTATTAATCAAACGAACCGCATCGGCGGTTTTATTCGCCCGCGCCAAATCGCGCACTTGATCAACCTGGTGCAGATACAGTGGCGTTTGGGTATCGATTTCTTTTAGAAGACCGGTTTCGACATCGCTGAGCAGTGTGGTGCGATACGCATTCATTTGCTTTTGCATATCGGCCCAATGTGTTTTCAACCGATCGAGTGTGGCGTCAGCATCGGCTTGATTCTGCATCGGCAGACGACCCACACCGCGCGTATGGACGACAAAGCGCTGACCGGCTATGCCGAGTTGTTGCACCGCAACCAAGTTATTGGCGTACATCGCGTGCAACAGGCCGCCCACCACCGCGATACGGGTCAACGCATAGCCACCGACGATGGCGGTCAATGCGGCGCCACACACGAAGGTGGTAATCAGCTTTTGTCCCAGTTTCAATTTCATAAACCACTGCATGAGGTTGCTCCTTGTGAAACCTGAATTTAACGTTCGTTAGCGTGATAGCTCTTTAAAGCGTGGGTTAATTCGCCATCGCACCGGCTCGCATGCGCCAGTAGTGTCGGCACATCGAGTAGCAGTGCCACACTGCCATCGCCAAGAATGGTAGAGCCGCTAAAACCACTGACACCGCGCAAGAGTTGTCCGAGCGGTTTAATTACCCGCCTGCAATTCCCGGTATGCTGTTCGAGCGACTGCTGCAAATTGAGCAGCTGTAATAACGTACGGGTAACAACGGTATTGGTACCGGCAACAAATTGCAGATTGCTCTCGCCGCGTAGCGTCAGCAGCAATTGCACACCGCTCATGTCGATTTCGGTCACGCCGGCAAGATCCATTTCTATCGGTCGGGATTCACTCAAGACATCGAGCATCGTGTTGCGAACTGAACCCGTTTCGTAAATGGTGAGCGCTCCGGCGAAGATCAGACGCGTGCGTTTTTGTTCTCGAATAATATGCACAGACATCGCGTTTCTCCCTGCGAATTACGTAGCGCAGTGTTGTCGATAACGACTAATTCAACGAGAGTGCGATTACTCAATGCGCTTGAGTAGTGCTACTTGGTAGCGATGCGCGCGCCGGCATCGGCGCCGATCTAATGGATGGGCCGTGTGCTTGCGCGAATAAAATCAGCCGCTTCTTTATCGAGCATGGCGTAACGAATGCGCTCGTCTTGTCGGATCATTTGCGCAATAGCGACGGTCGAGAGTATCGGCGTGTAATCGTCGATACCCGTTTGCAAATGTAATTGATGTAAATAGGCCTGGTCATCGGTGCTGTCTGCGATGATGCGTTCCATGCCGAGCAGAATCTGTTTGCGCCGCGATACATCCGCGGTGGTGTTGAGAATGTCGCGTAACGAATCCTGAATTTCACGCATCGAGTGGACTTTTAGTATCGGTCCGCGCGCCTGTTGCTTAAGGCGGTTATCGGAGGTGGAAAAATCACAGGCCGTTAAAAAAATGAGAGACGCCCACAACACGGAGCTCGAAAAGACGGCAGATTTGAAAGTGCGGTACATGGCGCAAATAGCCACAGCAACAAATAGAGGCTGGTATTCTGGTCGTCGCAAGGTCGAGTTGCCAGAGTAGTAAATCCACGTGGATCTACGTAGCACTACTCAGAAAATGCGAGGGTCTAAATATCTAACGGTGTCGGCTGAGTAAAAAGGGCGAGTAATTCGTAGGTATCTTTGACGCGAAATTTCGCGAGAATATGTGCACGATGGTTTTCAATCGTGCGCACGCTAAGACCGAGCGTTTCGCCCATCTCGCGATTGGTTTGTCGCTTTACGAGCTGCTGCAATACTTCACGTTCTTTCGGTGTCAGCAACGCAATGCGGGCGGAGCGAACCGACGCATCCACGCGCTGTGTGTGCAGTTGGCGGCTCAGTTTTAACGCGCCGTTAATTTTCTCCAAAAATACGGCGCCACTGACCGGTTTTTCGACAAAATCATAAGCGCCATTTTTCATCGCTTCCACCGCGGCACTGACATCGGCATAGCCGGTGACAAAAATAATCGGCGGGGGTACGCGGTAGGAATTACTAACGACGCGCTGCAGCTCCAAGCCGGTAATTTCGGGCATGCGAATATCGGAGACGACACATTCGCAGGGGGCTGGTTTATAACTGTCGAGAAAGGCGCGCGCGGAGCGATACGGCACTGTTTTGACATTGATGGAAGCAACCAGCTCGCTCAGTACCTCAAGCAGAATACTGTCGTCGTCTATTAAATGCACCACGGGCGCCAACGGATCTTGCATCACAGGTCCTGCCTAATTATTTTAGGATTTACGCGAACGAGCTGCGCGGGCTGACAAAAAATTATAGCGCGCGTCCGCGGCCAGGGCGAATTAACGTAGCTTTTTTAAAGCTTGGGTAAAAATGTTCGCGCTGGTCGTATCACGACGCCTTCATGATCCTCGCCGCATTGTTATGCCTTGGGCGGGCGCGCATTCAACGGCGCGATAATTAAATCGAGCGAGGCATTTCTGGAGGCGGACAGCAGACAACCCGATTGCGACCGATATCCTAAGCTTCGTAGAGCGCTTTGTCGGCTAATGCCAACCGGTTGCCCACATCTTTGACATGGGCGTTATTACTCGCTAAACCGAAACTGCATGACACGCGCAGAAGCGGGAGCGTCAGTAAACAGCGTATTTGCGATCCGGTTACGAATCCGCTCACACAAAACTCGTGCGTCTTTGAGACTCGTTTCGACTAATGTCTGAAACCAGCGTAAAACTATAACGGGTGGGTTTGAAAAGGATCGCAGCTCTTTTATGCATGAACGATTGACGGGGCCATGGCATGGCTTCGCTATATCAATAGCCGACGGAGCTAAGCCGTGCACAAAAGTAAAATTGCGAGCCTCGGTAAAGCGATCAGGTTATCGATTGCGAAGTTAATCCCACTCATCGCGCTGTCAATTCTCGTCCTGATTCCAACTCTTGTTTCCACTGCGACTGCGGCCTCTTTCACGAAGAGTATTACCGTGGTGATGGATGACAATTATCCGCCCTACACATTTCGCGATCAAGATGGACAACTCGATGGCTATCTTATCGACATGTGGAAACTGTGGCAGGAAAAAACCGGCGTTTCCGTCAATCTTGTTGCAACCGATTGGGCCGCCGCAATCGCGGCAATGGCCGAGGGCAAAGCCGATGTTATCGATACAATTTTTGTAACGCCGGAACGCTCCACGTGGCTCGACTTCGCACCACCGTATGCGGAGATTCCGGTATCCATTTTTGCGCATAAAAGCATCGGCGGTATTGCGGATGTTTCGACGTTGCGCGGATTTTTGGTTGGTGGCAAAGCGGGGGATGCCCGCGCCGATAAACTTGCAGCGGCGCACATCGACACTCTCAAAGCATACAAGAGCTATAGCGCGCTGATTCAGGGTGCGGTCGATGCTGAAATTAAAGTGTTTTGCCTTGATGAGCCGCCAGCAACCTACCTGCTCTACAAAGCGGGTGCCGATCAAAATTTTCGCAAGCATTTCACATTATATACCGGTCAATTTCATCGGGCTGTTCGCAAAGATGATCGGGCAACTTTGCAATTACTGGCGCAGGGATTTGATGCCATTTCTCCAAAGGAGCAACAAAAACTTTGGGATAAATGGATGGGTTCTTCGCTGCGCATAAATCCGTGGGCACGCTATTCGGTGTATGGATTCACAACGGTGCTGTTAGTGGGTGTTTTGCTTGGGGGCTGGGGAATGCTGCTGCGTCGGCAAGTGGCGATGCGCACTCGGGAGCTTGAAAATGAGCGTGCGCGTTTGCGCACCGTATTATCCACACTCCCTGATCTCGTTTGGCTAAAAGATATCAACGGTATTTATCTTGCCTGCAATCGCGCATTTGAATCTTTCTTCGGCGCCAAAGAAAATCAAATTATAGGGAAAACGGATGACGATTTTATCGATCGCGGGCTACCCGATTTTTTTCGCAAAAATGATTTAGCGGCACTGACATTGGATGGTCCCGTAAAAGATGAAAAATGGCTGGCATTTTCTAGCAACCATTACCGCGGACTTTTCGAAACCATACAAACACCGATGCGAGATGCAAAGGGTAATATTGTCGGCGTACTCGGTATCGCCCATGACGTTACTAAACTCATGCAATCGCGCGAAGTGCTCGATTTTCTTGCTTACCACGATCCACTGACTAAGCTTCCCAATCGCCTATTATTTCGCGATCGGCTTGATCACGCCATTGAGCGCGCCCACCGTGAGAGCAGCGAACTCGCCATTCTATTTATCGATCTCGATCGCTTCAAAAATGTGAACGATGCGTTGGGGCACACGTTCGGTGACGATCTACTGCGCGAAGTCGCACAGCGTATGGCCGCACAAATCCGTGCGAGCGACACGCTGGCGCGCCTGGGTGGCGACGAATTTATTCTGCTTATCCAAGACCATGTGCAAACGCAATACATAACGACGGTTGCCGAGAAGTTACTCGGGCTATTCGCCAGCGCTTGGCATATCAACGATCGATCGCTATTCGTCAGTGCTAGCATCGGCATCAGCCGCTATCCCATCAATGGCGTTAATGCAGATACGCTGATCAAACACGCGGACACGGCGATGTATCGGGCCAAAGAACTCGGTCGCAATACGTTCCATTTTTTCGAGTGAGCGCAACGCGCTATCGCCATCGCGCATGCTGCGTGAAAATATCAATATGGGTGGCAACAATTTACGGTTCTAGGATTCATTGAGATTGGAGACTATCGAATGGATGCGAAAAAATATCGTTACTCACGCAGAGTACGACAAGCTCCGAAGCGCGGAGGCAGGCTTCAGTAGCCACATCCGCGATGAAGACTATTGCGCACAGGCATTGGCACCGATGGACCTACTCATTAGAGAGCTGAACTTATGATTGCGAAAAAGAACTGCTCGTACGCGAAACGTGAGTATTAAAGAATGCCGTTCCGTGGTCGAACGGCTTGTTAAAATCCATATCGTGTTGGAGTAATGAATAATTTCTGAGTTAGATGGTCAGCGCGGCTTTGTTCTAACCCGTCATTGGCGCGATACGCCCACAGGAACCGAGGTCGAATTTTGGTTGGCAACGGATAGTGGTCCGCGCTTGGTCCGTTTGGCATTGCAGTCGTCGGTCGCCTTCATTCCTAGCAGCCAACGCGCGCAGGCCGAGGCACTGCTGAAAGATGAGCGCGCCATCAAATGGCGGACCTTGGATCTGAGCGATTTTCAGCACCGTCCGGTAGTCGGTCTCTACTGCCGTTTTCACCGCCAACTCATCAAACTCGACCAGCAACTGCGCGCGCAGGGTATCGATGTTTATGAGGCCGATATTCGGCCTCCGGATCGCTTTTTGATGGAGCGGTTCATCACGGCTCCCGTGCAATTTGGCGGTACGCCGAGCAAAGACGACGTCCTCGTTGATGGCTGGATGAAGCCTGCCCCGGACTATCGACCCCATCTCCGCTTAGTCTCGCTGGACATTGAAACCAGTGAGCGGGGCGAGTTGTACTCGATCGCATTGGAGGGCTGCGGCGAACGCCAGGTTTATATGTTGGGGACTGCCACTGACGACGCTCCCAAGCTGGACTTCCAATTAGAGTACTGCGCCAGCCATACGCAGTTGATCGAGCGCTTAAACGAATGGTTAGCACGCTACGATCCCGATGCCATCATCGGTTGGAATTTAGTGCAGTTCGATTTGCGCGTTTTACAGGAACACGCAAGACGATTACAGGTTCCGTTGCTTCTCGGCCGGGGCGGCCGTGAAATGGAATGGCGCGTACACCCCAATCGCAATCACGGCTTCGCGGCAGCAGCGGGGCGACTGCTTATCGATGGTATCGAAGCATTGCGGTCGGCCACCTGGAGCTTCGCATCGTTCAGCTTGGAACATGTCGCGCAGACATTACTGGGCGAGGGCAAAGCGATTGATACACCGTATCAGCGCATGGACGCCATTAACCGGATGTTCGTCGAGGACAAGCCGGCGCTCGCGCGCTACAACCTCAAAGATTGCGAGCTCGTCACCCGCCTATTTGCGAAGACGCAACTGATCGATTTTTTGCTGGAGCGAGCGGCGGTTACCGGCCTGCCTGCTGATCGCAGCGGTGGTTCAGTGGCGGCCTTCACCCACCTCTATCTGCCGGCCATGCATCGCCTCGGCTTTGTCGCGCCCCATCTTGGCGAAAAGCCGCCCGAAGCGAGCCCCGGCGGTTTCGTTATGGACTCACGACCCGGCTTGTACGATTCGGTGGTGGTGCTGGACTACAAAAGCCTCTATCCATCGATCATTCGCACTTTCTTGATCGATCCAGTGGGTTTAATCGAAGGAATGCGTGAACCCGATGATGAGCACTCCATAGCGGGCTTTCGCGGTGCGCGCTTTTCACGCCTGCGGCATTGTTTGCCGGTGATTGTCGAACGGATCTCGCGAGGTCGGGAGGTCGCCAAACGCGATGGCAATAAACCACTATCGCAGGCGTTAAAAATCATCATGAATGCGCTATACGGCGTGCTCGGGTCCAGCGGCTGCCGGTTCTTCGATCCGCGCCTGGCTACATCGATTACCTTGCGCGGTCACGAAATCATGCAGCAGACGCGCAAGCTTATCGAACACGCGGGCTACTCGGTAATTTATGGCGATACCGACTCAACGTTTGTCTGGTTGGGTCAAGCGCATGACGAAGAAGCGGCCGCAGTAATTGGCCGCGAGTTGGTTCACACCATTAATACGTTTTGGCGCGACTACGTGCAGCGTGAGTTCGGTGTACAGAATGCACTGGAACTGCAATACGAAAGCCACTACCGGCGCTTTCTCATGCCGACATTGCGCGGCGCCGAAGAGGGCAGTAAAAAGCGTTATGCCGGCTCAGTTCGACGTGCCGACGGCAGCGACGAATTAATTTTTAAAGGACTGGAAACGGTGCGCTCGGATTGGTCGCCCCTGGCGCAACAGTTTCAGCAGGAACTTTACCGGCTCATCTTTACTGAGCAGCCACATCAGACCTATGTGCGGGAGTACGTGCGCCGCACCCTAGCAGGTGAGCTGGACGAGCTTCTAATCTATCGCAAACGTTTACGTCGCTCGCTGGATGACTATCCGCATAACATGCCACCGCATGTGCGCGCTGCCCGTATTGCCGACGAACACAATCGCCAGCTAGGACGTCCAGAACAGTATCAAAACCGTGGCTGGATCAGTTATGTCATCACCACTGCTGGGCCCGAGCCGTTAGAAATTCGGCGCGCGCCAATCGATTACGAGCACTACCTTACTCGGCAATTACAACCGATTGCCGACGCCATTTTGCCGTTCGTCGGCGACGACTTTGCGGCATTAGTAAGCCGCCAACTCACGCTGCTTTGAATCTGGCGGATGCAGCTAGGCGCAACAGAATAGTCGTTGGGAACGCGTAAAAGCTGGCGCTCATGGCGCGGTCATTATTGGTTACCACCGATGAAATTTTCGCACGCCAATGATGATGACGTTTGGAAAAAAATATCCGACTCTCTCTTTCGCAAAAACATCGCTACCGCAAAAGATCACGTAATGAACGTAGAAAAAAGGGGTGGTAGACTTCGATCAACGCGCTGACCATGGCGCCCCGCCCGAGGATTTCGCCAATGATTTACCAAGGCCCCGCGGATGTATCCCTAAGCACTCCTTCAGGCGAGCGTTCAGAGACGCGACAAGTCATCGTTAACGATCCCGATGCTCTCCCTGCGGGAGCGCCAGATGGTCTGCATGTACACACGGCAAAACTCACGATCACTGTGCAGGGTGCACCGATGAAAGGCGTACATGAAGCTACCGAGATTGAGGCCCTCTCTAACGCCGGCAGTTTTAAAATCGATCTCCTAAGCGCCGATAAGATACAAATTTCGAATGACGAAACCCAATTCTCCGCGTGAGCAAATGATGCGTGTGGCCGTTACATAATCTTGTTGGGGAGCATTTCGGGCGGATGAAAATGTCAGGTGAATAGCTTGAGCAACAATAATAAAAAGTTAAGACTTTTCAGTGGGTAGGGCAGCTATTCGGATAAATAACTTTCACCCTTTCTCGAAATGACATTAATTTGCTTTGCGGGATACCCCTCTGTTGCGGTGTCTGCTGACGCGATGCTGGGGATATTAAGGCGGCGTTAAATGTTGGATTTAATGATTATTGGACTAATCCAGTAAATATAAATCAAGCCTTGGAGGCGCTGGATCGGTTTTTTTAACAGAGAAATTCCAGACTACGAGCTATGTTGCACAACGAAGTGAACATTGGTGAATTGGTGAATGAGATAATCGAGTTGTAGGGTGCAATTTTGTCGTAGTGCTTTAGCCGGTCCTGAAACCCAAATGGTTTCCACTGTCTGAAAGCAAAGAGAGGTATTTGGGGAACCAAAAGGCTGGGTCAAAAACCCAGCTTTGCACCCGCGCCAAAGAATGTTGCTACCCCGAGTAGCGCAAAAATCCCCGCTGCAATCGAGTGCACCAATTTCATCGGAATTTTCGAGGCTAGTTTGTCACCAGCAAATACAGCAGGTACATCGGCGAGCAGCATACCTAGGGTAGTTCCGATCACTACAAACAATGGATTTGCGTAGTGTGCAGCCAGAGCGACCGTGGCTATTTGGGTCTTGTCACCCATTTCCGCTAGAAAGAAAGAAATCAGTGTTGCGCCGAAAACGCCTAACTTTTTGGCAACCTGTGTTTCTTCATCGTCGATCTTATCGGGAATCAGTGTCCAGATGGCCATACCGATGAACGATGCCCCTAAAATCCAACGCAATATTTCAGGGTTTACCGTCGTGGTGATCCATGCACCTAAGGCTCCGGCTAAACCATGATTAACTATGGTCGCGCAAAGAATGCCGAGAATTATGGGAACCGGCTTTTTGAAGCGAGCAGCGAGGATAAACGCAAGAAGTTGCGTCTTGTCTCCAATTTCAGCAAGAGCGACGACGCCTGTTGAGACCAATAGCGCTTCCATAGAAAAGTCCTAGGCCGGAAACAGACGAATGACCACAAAACTTCCACCGGCCAATTCGGAAGCGATGTGGTCAAAGGTCTTGCCAAGAACTTAGGAACCGCTTACGCCACGACCTGTTGGTCAAGTATGTTGACGTAAGCCTCTTCGGTAGAAGAGCGGCTACTCCCCAATGACCTACACATTTTAACGAAGTATCGTGCGTTGATCGATTTTTTTAGCACACGGAACGAGTAAAAGAATCGCCGCCCAAACTAAAAAATACTTCCGTGCGTGTCGAAATGACTCTGTCTTACTTCATCTATGGGAGCACAACGTAAAAAATTGTCGGCTCAACGATCTGGATAGGCCGCCATGCCAAAAATGATTTTCATTAAATTTGCCTGTCACCGACCTCGATGCCTCTCGATGACGTTTTGATCTGTGCGACCGTCCACTCATGACCATCGACCAAATACTTCGCTTACGCCAACGCAGTATTAAAAATGCATAAATGATCCATTTGTGCACCAGAAGGTGAGGTCACGATCCATCCATAATTTTATGTGGCAATACCGATGACTATGCCCGAAATCACGCCGCCTTTTGGGACGGCAAAATATTGAGTCTGACACCCGCTTACGATATTTGTCCGCAAAGCCGTTCCGGCAACGAAGCTTCTCAAGCCATGAAAATTTTCGGAGACTATAATCTCAGCCAGTTCAAAAATTGTCTTTCTACTGCACACAATTTTCTGCTTTCTGTAAATGACGCACGCTCAATTGTCGAAATGCAACGTGAAATCGTTTCAGCAAAATGGACTGAAGTCTGCGATGAAGCAAAGTTGAGCGAAGTAGACAGAAAACTGCTCTGGCAGCGGCAATTTCTAAATCCGTTTGCGCTTCAAGAATAATTACATCTAATTGCGTTGCGCCTGTGAATATTCAACCCATCAATTCGGAGCCGTCGATATTTCGCGAGGTGCTCGATACAATGGGAGATCTTGCCGTCCATCATGTTTTCCCGAATCTGAGACCCCTCAAGGGACCGGCATTCGACGCCCTCTGTGCCGAATATGCAGCGCGTGGATTGGAGCAGGTAGTGAGCTTTGATGTACCCGGTTTTGGTCGGAATGTATTTTACGATGCGCGCAAAGAGCTCGGCGTATTCATTGAAATACTTGAATCTGGCGACGAACCTTTCCATCTCATCAACACCATGTATGCCTGCAATCGCAGCTCGAGTGAAGCGCGCCTATGCGCGCTTGGATGAGCCGTCCCCAATTTCGCCGTGGTTATTTTTTTTGCGATTGCACCAAACCCAACGCGGCGAGTCCTTCGAGCGCTAACCCGTAACCCAAATTTTCTTCCAGCAGACGTCGTAGGCGTTGCGTCAGTGCGACCCGCGAATAGCGCAGCGTCAGCACAGGCAGCGCAGCCAGCTTGTGAGCTACTGCATAGGCGCGCGGTAGTAATTGATCGGGTGGCAAAATTTCGTTAATCACACCGAGGTTAAATGCTTCTTCGGCGGAAAGGGTTTGACCGGTCAGCAAAAAATAACGACCGCGATTCGAGCCCAGCAGATCCTGCCAAACAATATGCACACCATCACCGGGAACGACGCCGAAGGTTGTGTGCGGCATATCCTGAAAGGTGGCGTGAGTGGCGGCCAGCGTGATATCCGATAACACCGCCAATTCAGCGTGAATGGTGGCGGGCCCGTTAACGACACCGATAATCGGAACTTCAATATTGAGCAGATTGCGCAGCATGTTCTTGCCTTCCCAATACGTCTCGTCCCAATCTTCGGCCGTGCTCAACTGCTTATCCCAACCAAACTGCGTGATGAATTCATCACCGGTGCCGGTGAGGATTACCACTTTATTGCCGCGATCGCAGCCGACATCGTGAAAAGCGCCGCACCAATCGGAATGATGTTGCGACGAGTAAACAACCGGCCCGTCATTGCTGTGCAGGCGCATCAACAAAATTCCCTGCGCATCGCGTTCAAAATGGATAGTGGGGTAACGATCAAAATAAGCGGGGCGCATAGTCGACTCCTGTGAGTTTTCGTTTTTCGTTTTTCGTTTTTCGTTTTTAAAATATTATGTTTAAGCGCTGTCCATAGTTTTTAATCTTGGCAGCGTCATAGTCCGCGCTTCAAATCCAAGTCTTCTTTCAGTTGATCGTGTAATACATCGATAAAATTTTCCATCCGCAGCAGCACATTGATGTGGCCGCGCAATTCGGCTTTGCTGATGCCATCGAGATAACCGTGCAGCTGCTCCCGGTAAGCACGAAATCCGTCGCGCGATGTCACGCCTTTTTTAGTGAGCGAAAGGTATTTGATATTGCGATGCAAAGCCGATGTGGTTTTGGACAGATAACGCTTCGTTTCAAGTTTGTTAACCAGCGTCGATATGGCGGCTTTCGATACGCCCAATTGCTCGGCCAGTAAAGTCGTTGTTATCTTTTCACAACTGCCGACGCGATCGAGAATTTCCGCTTCCGCCATGTGCAACAGCTCGCCGCTCCCGTAATCGCGCGGGTATTTACGCCCCCACAATATTTTATTCAATAGTCGAAAAAACGCAGCGCTCGCTTCATCTTCCAGAGATTCAATAGGTTCGCGTGACATCGATAAAAGTTCCTGCGGTTGACTTGTATGTTAACTCTATTAACAATGGATGGCATCATTGATTTTTCTGTGCGTATAACACCATAAAACGCATCCCTGGAGGACCCATGTCCAACTTGTTTGAAGCCGATATCATCATTATTGGTGCTGGCAGCGCCGGTGCCGTATTGGCGGAGCGCCTGTCGCAGGATCCGGCTGTGCGCGTGATATTGCTGGAAGCCGGCACGCAGGGCAGTTCGTGGTTGAACGATACGCCGGCAATGACGGTGCGATTGATTGGCAATCCCGCGACAGACTGGAATTATGTCGCTGAACCAGACCCGACATTGAATGGCCGCGCGCTGAACTGGGCTGCCGGGAAAATGCTCGGCGGTGGCAGCAGCATTAATGGCCTTGTCTATATTCGCGGGTTACGGCGTGACTACGACGACTGGGCAAAGCTTGGCTGTACTGGGTGGGGCTGGGACGGCGTTGAAGCGTATTTCCAAAGGGCTGAAGGCTATGCCGACGACGGTCACGAATCGCTCGGCAACACTGGTCCGTACCCGCTGTCGCGCATTCGCTCGGTACACCCACTGACACACAAGTTTGTAGAAGCCTGCGCGCAAACGGGGCTGGAAACGCTGCCGGATTACAATAATGGCGACCGCGAAGGCGCGTTCGTCAATCTAACCAGCCAACGCAATGGTCGCCGCGCCAGCACTGCCAATAGTTATTTAGCGCTCGCCGCCAAGCGCAGTAATTTCAGCATGGTGAGCGGGGCGCTCGTCGATAAGATTTTGTTCGAGTCCGGTCGGGCCAGCGGCGTGCGCGCGCGCATCGGCAATGAGTTTGTTGATATCAAGGCGCGCCGCGAAGTGCTGCTGAGTGCAGGCACCTTGCAATCGCCTGCGATATTAATGCGCTCGGGCATGGGCCCTGCTGCGGAATTAAATCGACACGGTATCGCGGTGCAGATCGACGCGCCCGGTGTCGGCCGGAATTTGCAGGAACATCTCGGAATGGGCATTGGCAAGTTCGTCAATGTTCCCACCTATAACAGCGAAATGGATCCATTCAACGGGCTGCGTCATTTGCTGAATTACACATTATTTCGGCGTGGCCCGCTCGCATCTGCCGCCGTGCAGGGCATGGCTTGGCTGCGTAGCGACGACCGGTTGGAGCAGCCAGATATTCATCTTAATTTTTTCCCGTTTGGCATCGACTATTCGTGCTCACCACCAGTGCTGCACAAAAAACCGGTAGTGAGCATCGGCGCCTGTGTATCGAGACCGCACGGTCGTGGTGAAATTCGTTTACGCAGCGCGAGTCCCGATGACAAACCACTGATAAATTTTCACATGTATCAGGATCAACGCGATTTCGATACCGTCGTGCGCTCACTCAAAAAAATAGAACGTATATTTCAGGCACCGGCTTTTGCGTCATCAATCACCGGCGGCACGCCGCCGTTCGATACAGCGCACACGGATGCGCAACTTGAGCAGATTATTCGCAACTACACCGCAACCGGTTATCACCCTGTTGGCACCTGTCGCATGGGTTCGGATGCACGGTCGGTAGTGGATACGGAATTACGTGTGCGGGGCGTTACCGGTTTGCGGGTGATCGATGCATCGATCATACCGCAACTGATTAGCGCCAATACCAACGCAGCAGCGATTATGATCGGCGAGAAAGGAGCGGATTTTGTGAGGCGATCGTGGACAAACACGTAGCGCAATTTGTTGTAACTGAGAGCGTTCTGATAGACCAGGTAAAAAAAAATTTAGAACTGCCTTCGGCTGCGCTGGGTTTATGAGGTTTACGATGGATGAAGGCCTTGAAGATATTATTACCGAGCACCTTACAGTGATTTTTTGTGGCATTAATCCTGGATTGATTGCTGCCACTCAAGGACATCATTTCGCGGGCAGAGGCAATCGCTTCTGGCGCACAATTCATCTCGCGGGATTCACGCCGGAGGAAATACGTCCGGAAAACGATCGGTCGATTTTGCAGTACCGGTGCGGATTAACGGCAGTGGTGCAACGGCCGACGGCGCGAGCGGACCAATTGTCCCTAAATGAATTCATCGCTGTAGCCGCAGATTTTGAACAAAAGATCGCGCGCAATGCCCCACGCTTTGTGGCTTTTCTCGGTAAAGCTGCATATTCCGCCCTATCCGGGCAGCGAGTAATTAGGTGGGGGCCTCAGTTACAGACTTTTGGTAATGCCCGAGTTTGGGTCCTACCTAACCCCAGTGGGCGCAATCGCGCGTTTTCACGTGAGCAGCTGGTTGATGCGTATCGCCAACTCTGTTCGTGTTGTTAGCCTCAGCTATTGCCATTGTGCAGATTCACCAACCAACGCTAACGGAGCCATAACAATTACGCTATCTACGCAATTATTAAGTTCGAATTCAATGCGAGCGGCACGATGAGCGTTAAGCCTCAGCAGTTTTGGTATACATCCCCCACAGTAGCGACACGACACTGAGGCTTAAGCAAAACACACAGACTCCATTCCAGCCTGCCATAGACTCGATCGCATTCGCAGCCAAGGCACCAATACCACCGCCGACAAAGAACGTCCCCACAAAAATACCGTTGAAACGACTGCGCGCGAGCGGGTCGAGTAAATTGATCGCACGCCGCCCCAACGTCTGGTCACCGACAATCCCTGCATCCAGCAAAATCGCCGCGATCCCCAACAGCAGTAGTGAGGTCGTGCGATCTAATACGACACCAGCCCATCCCGCAGCAGCCACTCCGGCCACCATCCAACTGACCACTGTCGTCGCATGTGACCAACGTTTTCCAATTTCGGTATGACCGCGATCGCCGAAGCGGCCAGCAACGGGCGCAATAACGGCTCCGGCCACACCAACCAACGCAAACAGCGCTATGCCGGAACCACCCAATACGAACGGTGCTTCGCTCAGCCGCAAGGCGACCGCTGTCCAAAACGCACTAAATACAGCCATACCTAAGGCCGCTGACAACGAATGTCGACGCAACACAGGTTCGGTGCGCCAAAGCATCCACAACGATGCGAGTAAGTCGCGGTAGCGCGAAGAAGTGGACACCTGGCGTTCTGGTAACCAACGCCAGAGACCGAGCGCGAGAAGTATTTCCACAAACGCCAGCGCCGCATAAAAATCACGCCAGCCCCACCAGTCGGCGACCACGCTCGCTAACGGGCGCGCCACCAAAATCCCCAACATAACGCCGCTCATAATGTTTCCGAGCAAACGACCGCGCTCGGCGGGCACTGCGAGCGCGGCTGCGGCCGGGACCAGGATTTGAATGGCGGAGGAGGTAAGACCCGCCCCGCCGACGGCAACTAAGAACACAAAAGCGGACGGCGCGATCGCAGCCACCCCGAGAGAGACAGCGCAACACAGTAAAACGATTACCGACAGCTTACGACTCTCCAATCTATCGCCCAGCGGTACTAAAAAAATCATTCCCAACGCGTAACCCAATTGCGGCACGGTCGCGATCAAACCGCTCAAGGCCGACGAGATATGCAAAGTCATTCCCACCGGCTTAGTCAGCACCTGTGCCGCGGCGACATTAATCATCATGACCCCGACCGCTGTAGCAAAAAATGCGGTGAGCGTCGCCGATAACCCGGAAGTTCGAAGCTCCCGGACCGGCAGTGCACGGGAATCAAATCGCGGCATAGTCATCTACTCTTCGGACAATAAGTGAGGTCAGACTAAGAAATATCTATGCATGCGGCAATTGAATAATTAGCATAGGGACTATGCGCATTTATTTGACAGGGGTAACCCGATGAACACACGCGATCTGCATGCATTTGTCGCTGTCGTCGAGACCGGCTCAATCGTGCGCGCGGCGACGATTTTGCATTTAACTCAGCCGGGCGTAACACGCCGCATTCAAAGTTTAGAAAGCTTGCTGGGCATCGCCTTACTGGATCGCGATGCAAAACCATTGCGACCCACCGCCGCAGGCCAGGAGGTTTACCAACGCGGGCGCCGTTTGCTGGAAAGCGTGGAAGAGTTCAAATTGCTCGGGCACGCCGATCAAGAGCCTACCGGCGAATTACGTTTGGGTGTTCCACCGTTTCTCGCAGACATGGCATTAGCGGAACCCATTGATCGTCTGCGTGAGCGCTATGCACAACTACGGCTGCGAATTCATTCGGCTTGGTCGATAGGTCTAGTACAGCGACTCGAACAAAATACGCTTGATATGGCGGTAGTTGCCGTTGGAGCGCAAACACTGATTCCCCCAAGTTGTATTTCGCATCGCATTTGTAAACAACCGATCCATGTTATCGCTGCGGCAGCATTGAATTTACCCAAACGTCCGAGCTTACAAACGTTGAGCGATTTTGATTGGGTGCTAAGCCAAGACGGCTGCGGTATGCGCACCGCATTGCGCCACACGATGGAACGGCAAGGACTGCCTTTTGAAATCACCGTCGAAACATTTGCGGCCGAATTACAATTGTCACTGGTAGCTCGCGGGGCCGGACTCGGACTCATCACACCCGATTTATTAGCAGCAAGCTGCTACCGATCAAAACTCAAAATTCTCGATGTACCGGAGTTTAAATCAAGCGTTGAGTTCTGCCTTATTCACCGGCCTTTACCACCAAGACTGCAAGGGGCCTCCGAGTTACTGTTGGAAGAAATGAAAAAAGTTATGGCCACGCGTATCGAATTAGTAAAAATACGACACAGCAAAAAATAATTAATTATTGGTCAGAACTAATTAATTCATAGGGGCCTCTCATTAGCTCTGCGATGTAATCAGTTTTTTTTAAAAATGGTATTGCGTCGAGCGCTACAGTCATGTTTTGATAAGCGTAGAAATTTTAGTAAACATTTAATTTCGATTGCTTAACAAGGGATGCTAAAAAAATGGATTACGCTCATCGAATTCAAGTTACATTAAAAAACAATGTGGCTAGCAAGCGCCGGCAATATAAACGGCTCCTCGAAATAATCGCGTCGCACGAACACATTCACTCCCGCATTCGCAAAGAGCTTGCGAGACCGATTTTAAAGCCAGCACTACTCAGTAGATAGCGGGCTTCAAATTATGCCGTTTGTAAAATCAAAATCCAACGAAATGGAATAACCAGTTCTCGGGCAAGCCCCCGCCAGAATTCCACCCTTTGTTGGCGGGGGTCTTTTTAATAAAAATATCTGATTAATTATTGCGGCTTTTAATTTTTAAAAAAGTCGCTCATGAATTGCTGCCCCATTCTGTTTGTCACGCCAATTAAAGTGAACCAATTACGCACTGAGCCATGGATACTTTCACTTTATAAGTTCAGTGCATTAAGCCGCCGAAAATTCAACGACAGTACATCCCGCAGTGAATCCGATCGAGCATTCAAATTAACCTACTCAATCATTAGCGCTGTTACGAGCTAACAAAGCGATGACAGCATATTGCTGCTCAATATTTCCCGCAAAATCATGAACCAGTCCGATTAAGTCGTGCGCGGCTTTGATGGAGTTGGTACGGCGCACAGTTTCGTTGAACAAATTAATTAGATAATCTGAAAAGCTATCCAATAGCTCACAGTTAGCCAGCGCTTGTTTAAGCGCGTGCGCGTTTCCGGTTTGCACCAACAAATCGATAGCAACGTCGAGCGCAGCAAAGTTCTTGTCGTTGGCGTACGCCATATGCATCGCCGCAAATTGTGGAAGCTATTAACGAATCAATGACGCCACCGTGCGAGGCGCATCGGATTCAGCCCCGCGCCGCATATCCATTAATCCTACAAGGGTGACGATGACCAATAACAGTGGAATCCATTTCATATAAGTGTCCTCTTGCTGGCAACACGGATCGAACGATCAATGGTAGTGCGACGATGAGATAAAGCGGCTTTTTTGGACTTCCCTTTTAGAAGTAAACATCCCTGTCACGCTCTAATCCGTTCGAGCAGTTGATCACCTCCGTGATGCGGGTAATTTTAATGAAAACTAAGCCACGTACTAGAGGTGATTACCGTCACCATTCGTGCGATATGTCTCACAGAGCCGAGTGTTTTTTGGTTTAACTCAGGTGTATCAGCGTTCGCCATTGGCAGCTTTGTGACCTGCCCCCACTAAACAGTGCCACGGGTGATTTAGTAAAGTCCATTTTCGAACCGGAGAATGGACATGAAGAAGCGTTTTACCGACGAGCAGATTATTGGTTTTTTAAAGCAGGCCGAGGCCGG
>JAQGNY010000006.1 GCA_028293825.1 Verrucomicrobiaceae bacterium | reverse complement strand
GAGCGTCTAGAGCAATACGCACGTGCGCGCCCGATCAAATTTTGTGATGTCAACGCCGAGCATTTCGACTTGGTGCTGTTATATTAGGGCGACATGACAAAGGGAGCGTCACATGACAGGGAATCGTTACATCGTTCGCAATCTTCACCTACTTCGCCAACGTCAACGCGGCACATTCAAGCGCACGCGCATTTCTGATGGCTGGGAAGTATTCGACAGTTTCGATGCCATCGATATACCCATGATTGACGATCTACCGATTGCTGAGTTTGAGTATGAGGCGAAGCGCTGCATTGTTGAATGGAATGCAGTGGCGCCCGCCACTTGGCTCTACGAGTTTGTTAGCCTTGCGTAGTCGATCTCACGAATAGCGCATCCCCCAAGTTGGAGATCGGGGGGGAGGAAAATCAGACAAAATCGGACACTGAAAACCTAGCTTGCCAATCGTTCGCGAGCAGGCGTGTTTCATGAAGCGCGATCAGCGATCTCTTAAGATTCTTGGTGCTGCCGCGGCGCGGGATGCCGACCGTCCGGCGCAAACGTTTCCGCACAAGCTATCGTGGCAATGCCTAACCGATCAAACTCTGCCGCCGCCCGATCGTCCGCAAATATCAGAATCTCATTTTCTACCCAGCGTGCATTGTTATCTGTAGTACCCATAGCGTTACTCTCTGGTTGATTTGCTGAGAATGTATCGTCACGACGAGATCTGGACGAATCAGTTGCTCTGCTCGCCACCATGTCAAGGTGGTGCGCGGACGAGGCTGGAACCCGTGAGCTTTTGTCCTTCCTACCTAGGGAATCTAAGAAGAGATTGACATGGCGCTTGACATGGCGATAATCCGGGGCCAGCCTTTTATAGACCAATACATTTGCAGTTGGGTACGCTACTTGCTCGGCACGGATAGAAGCCTTGCTATCTAGAGGCGCTCTCGAGGAAGGGGACCATGAAAAACACGAAGTCTATATTTTTGATGCAATCTATTTCGAGCGGGGCATTTAAGGACAACATTTTCCCAAATGTGTCACGTCAAGTATTGGTTAAAGACCAGGTAGTATTTGCGCCGCCGCCAAACCCTTATTCCTCTATTTTGGCTGCTGGGCAACGGCTTGCTGCGGGCCAAAGCGTATTTGCTTGGCCTCAAGAAAACCATAATAAAGAAGGATCTACTACAGATGCCGGATTGCTTCCCACGTACTAAGAATTTGCCATCTCAGTCGCCTCTCTTTTGGGTGACCCACAAAGATCGATACCTCCGCCAGCTTCTGATTCGAGACATCGAAGAAGAAACAGGGCGGCAGCTAATTGTCTACTTCACCGACTGCGAGCGTTCGAACGCTCAGATTGATGGTAGTGACGATGCTTATATTGCCGAGCTACTTCAAAAGTGTGCCGGTAAGGCGACTGATCTACTGTTAGAAACAAATGGCGGGATGACTGACGCAACCGAAAAGATATCGGCTCAATTGCGCCAAGCAACTCCAGATCTCCGGGTAATCGTACCCCGTCGAGCTAAAAGTAATGGCACTTTGATCGCGCTCTGTGGCACAAGCATCTTGATGGGTTTTGAATCAGAGCTGGGCCCCATTGATCCGTCGATTAACGGGGTGCCTGTTGAGTTTGTGCTGGGGGCTCCTCCAGGATCATTTAATCCTCGATCTGCAGCTCGCCCAAACAGCTAGAGATCAAACTACAAAGCTTGCAAAAGATCTGCTTTCTTCTGGAATGATGAGTGCAGCATCGGTCCCCGAGATTGAAGACACCATAGAAAAGCTAGCTTCTCGCAACCACTACCACTCTCACGGATCTGTGATTGATCTGCGAGAAGCCAAGACTCTTGGCCTAAATGTAGTAGAGCATCAAAACGGCGACGGGCTGTGGTCCAAAGTGTGGCTGCTTCGAACGATGTATTCGTACGATTGTGCTCAGAATGGGTACGCCAAACTTTTTGAAAGCAGTACGGTTAGTACAGCGGTCGCGACTCAAGCCCCACCGACTCCATAATACTTCACTGACACTCCCTGGCTAGGGTGAGCTTTGAACAACCATATAGGTTGGTCAGTGGTAGAACTACCGTTCGTCAGATACTGGTATTTGGTTTTTCCTGTGCTGATGACGTGAGCGCTATTTCCCTTCCAGCGCAGTAAATTGGGGGTAGATTTGGGGGTATGTATAAACAATCAATAACAGTTAATTTCGATTATTCAGTTAGTTACGCTTTAGATTCGAAGCCGTCTCTGGCACCATCTCTTCAACAGTTTATCGTCCGCTCCAATTCTCTAAAGCTCGCAGCGCAAAGCGCTTTAAATCAAGCCTTTTTCAAGCTGTTACCGCTAATGAAATCGATACGTCGATAGATTTTTGGACGGGTTAGGCTGCTTGAGTTCGGCCTTGTAAAATATCTCGCGCATTGCATAGACACGGCAGCGCGTGAGTTTCGACACAAAAAATCTCAACGCATCCGGCAATCAATCTGTTTCGCGCTATTGGTCTGCGCATAGTCCGTACGCGGCGTAATTCAAATCTATTTGGTTGTCTTTGCCTAATTATGTGCATCGTGCCCGAGTATTTAAGGATTGATTTATAGAGAGCGGGTGTTTACGTTTGCGGGGCCTCGTTGTGGCTTGTTTATCGATAGCTTCGCCACGTAGAGAAAAATATTCCCGGCCAAATGCGCCGCACAGAGAAGGAAAATAAAATGAAAGTCGGATTTATCGGATTGGGAAGCATGGGCTACGGTCAAGCCATGCTGCTTGCGAAAAGTGCTCACGATCTCACTGTTTTCGATGTCTCCGCGAAAGCGCTGGCTGCATTCGAAGGTAAAGCCACGCTCGCCAAAACGCTCGCCGATGTTGGCAAGGGCGCTGAGGTCGTCGGTGTCTGCGTGCGCGACGATGATCAAGTAAACGAGTGCGCCGACGCGTTGATTCCGGTCATGTCGGCGGATTCGATTCTGCTGATTCACAGCACCGTGAAGCCGGCGACGATGAAAAAGCTCGCCGAGCGCGCCGCCGAGCGCAACGTCCATGTGCTTGATGCTTCCGTCACGCGGACCGTCATTGCGCAAGACGCGCCCTTTGTTTTTTGTATGACCGGCGGCGACGAAGCGATCGCTCAGCGCGTTCAGTCTGTGTTGGATGCCTACTCCACCGACACCATTCATGTCGGTCCGCTCGGCTCGGCGATGGCGATGAAAATAGCCAACAATCTCGTCTCCTGGAGCCAGATAATGATCGGGCTTGAGGCCTTTAAAATGGCTGAGGCTGCGGGTGTTCCTACCGAAAAACTACTGACAGTGATGAAGAAAAATGGCTGTCTGACACCGCCGATGGGCGGTTTTATTCAGCTTCGCGCGCGTGCTGGTGAAGCGGAAACCAGCGAGTTGATTGCAAGTCAGTCCGGTATAGGTGAGAAAGATCTCAGTCTGGCCGAAGCGCTCGGCGCAGGCGCAGGCGCGCCCACACCGATCGGAACGTTTATTCGCGGCATTATTCGAAACACGCTGAACAGTTTGGCGAAACGCTGATTTCCGAGATCGACGCCAGCGGCTGAGTCAGTCGCTGGCTATTCGGATAGAAAGTAAATGTTATCTAAAAATAAGTTTTATCATTGATGTGTCTTCACGCTGAAAATTGCGCCATACGCGTTAATTGTTTTTCGCGCTTGTTTGCAAAATCTTGTTCACGATTCCAGTGGTCGAGCAGTCGTCGAAGAACGACAGCACCTTCACGCTGCCACCATAACCTTCCACAATTTGCCAGCCGACGACTTGTTCTTTGCCGTAGTCGCCGCCTTTAACCAGAATGTCGGGGCGCAATTGTTCGAGTAGCGCTTCAGGTGTGTCGCCATCGAAACTAATCACCCAATCGACCGCTTTCAAGCTGGCCAGCACGGCCATGCGTCGATCCACCGAATTGATCGGCCGCGTTGGACCTTTTAAGCGGGTTACCGACGCATCCGAATTGATCGCAACAATTAAGCGGTCGCCGAGCGCGCGTGCCTGTTGCAGATAGCCGACATGGCCGGCGTGCAAAATATCGAAGCAGCCGTTGGTGAAAACTATTTTTTCGTCGCGCGCACGTGCTTCTTCAATCGCGGCCAGCAAATGCTCGCTGTCCATCACGCCCTGGCTGATTCCCTGTTCGCGCTGCACGGCCTGGCGCAATTCAATCGCGCTGACTACCGCGGTGCCGAGTTTTCCGACCACGATGCCGGCGGCAATATTCGCCAAAGTCACGGCGCTGGATAGGTTTTCACCGGCAGCCAACGCGGCGGCGAGCACCGAAATTACCGTGTCGCCGGCGCCGGTGACATCGAATACTTCGCGTGCCCGCGCCGGCAAATGTAACGGCGCCTCGCCAGTTTGCAGTAGCGTCATGCCGTGCTCGCCGCGCGTAATCAGCAATGCTTGCAGTTGCAGCGAGTCGATAAGTTGCAGGCCTTTCGTCACCAGCGTTTCGTTGTCCGCACACGCACCGACCACGGTTTCGAATTCGTGCAAATTGGGGGTGAGCAGCGTGGCATTGCGATAGCGCGCAAAGTCCGAACCCTTCGGGTCGACCAGTACCGGCACGCCCGCAGCACGCGCGGCTTTTATTAACGCCTGCGGATCGACAAGGGCGCCTTTTGCATAGTCGGAAAGAATAACCGCGCCGCAGCCAGCGATCGCCGATTGCGTGGTGGCGATCAATTCACGCGCGGCGGTTTCGGCAAAGGGCTGCTCGAAATCCATCCGCAGCAATTGCTGATGACGGCTGATCACGCGCAGTTTGGTAATGGTCGGATGATCATTCACAGCGTGAAAATGACAGCTGACTTGCGCCGACTTTAGGTGAGTCGCCAATGAGTTTGCGGCTTCATCGCGTCCGGTCAAACCGAACAAAGAGACCTCGACACCGAGCGCTGCGATATTCAATGCAACGTTCGCGGCACCGCCGGGACGGTCTTCGATAACATCAATTTTAACCACCGGAACCGGTGCTTCGGGCGAGATGCGCGAAGTGCCGCCATGCCAGTAGCGATCGAGCATCACATCGCCAATGACGAGAACGCGGGCTTTATCGAAACGCGGCACAGTTAACGCCATAAGGCTGCATATTCCGTGGAAATTAGTTGGCGGCGGATAATAACACAGCACCCGCAGGGCTCGATGGCGAAGCAAAACCCGTATACTCTGCCGCTGAATTTTTCTGGATATTTTGCTGCCAATATGAAGATTGAACGCCAGGCCGAGCAGGGCCGCTTGCGTGTTTATTTGCGTCTGCTCTCTTATGTGCGACCGTACGCCGGCGTATTTGCGATCAG
This sequence comes from Verrucomicrobiaceae bacterium, assembly GCA_028293825.1. Classification (GTDB taxonomy): domain Bacteria; phylum Pseudomonadota; class Gammaproteobacteria; order Pseudomonadales; family CAMLJR01; genus CAMLJR01. Next base: position 19,775 of record JAQGNY010000006.1, on the reverse strand, counting down.
CATTATCGGCTTTTTAATATTCGGTGCCACCGAACCCGCCCAGGCTAAATTGCTGGGTATTTTGATCGAGGCCGTGCAGGCGAAAGATTACGACGCGCGTTTCTATATTCCGGCGGCGTTGGTGGGCCTCTACATTATTCGCGGCATCGCTTCGTTTGCGGGCACTTATTATTTGTCGGTGGTTTCGAACCGCGTGGTGCACGATCTGCGCACGAAAGTATTCGCGCACATCATGTATTTGCCGACGCGCTTCTACGATGACAACAATTCCGGGCATATTATTTCACGTGTTATTTTCAATACGGGACAAGTGACGTCGGCTGCCACCGATGCATTGAAAACTATCGTGCGTGAAGGTTTTACCGTCATTGGTTTGCTCGGCTATGTGTTTTATCTCAATTGGAGAATGTCGTTAGTTTTTGTCGCCGTTGCGCCAATTATTGGATTTTTGGTTGCCCGTGTAGGCAATAAATTGCGTAAGCAAAGCACCAAGCTGCAAGACTCTGCAGCCGATTTAACCCAGGTGTGTAATGAGGCGGTAGTCGGACATCGCGTCGTGCGCAGTTTCGGTGGTGAACAATACGAGATCGAACGCTTCGCCGATTGCAGTAACGATAATTTGCGCCGCGCGTTGAAAATGGTACGCACAGCCGCTTCGAATACGCCGCTGATGCAGCTCATTATTATCGGCGCGATGAGTGTAATTATTTTCCTCATTTTGCAGCCTGCATTTCTCAACGAAATGAGCATCAGCAATTACGTTGAATATTTAACCGCGATTGGTTTGTTGCCAAAACCGTTGCGGCAATTGAGTGAGGTCAACGGCGTTATTCAAAAAGGCATCGCTGCGGCCGAAAGTGTTTTCGAAATTCTCGACTTGCCGAAAGAAATAAACACCGGCACCGTTGCGGCGGAAAATTTGCGCGGCAAAATCGAAATTCGCGATTTGACTTTCTTTTATCCGGACACCACCAAGCCTGCGTTGGAAAATATTAATTTAACCATTCCGCCGGGAAAAACGGTGGCGCTGGTGGGAAGGTCCGGCAGCGGAAAATCAACGCTCGCCAGTTTGATTTCACGTTTCTATCGTCACGAACACGGCTCGATTTTAATCGATGATGTCGATGTCAATGATTACGACCTATATGCGTTGCGCGATAAAACATCGTTGGTGACGCAGTCGGTAACGCTGTTCAACAATACCGTTGCCAATAATATTGCTTACGGCAAGGATCTTTCGCGAGTTGCCGAAGAGCAAATTACCGACGCTGCACGCCAAGCCTACGCGCTCGAATTTATCGACGCATTACCGGAGCGATTCGGAACTTTGGTTGGAGAAAACGGCGTCAAATTATCCGGCGGTCAAAAACAACGCATCGCCATTGCGCGCGCATTAATAAAGAACGCACCGATTTTAGTGTTGGATGAAGCTACGTCGGCGCTCGATAATGAGTCTGAGCATTTCATTCAAATGGCGTTAGAGCACGCGATGGCTGGAAGAACGACGCTGGTTATCGCGCACCGACTCTCGACTATCGAGGCGGCGGATTTAATCGTGGTGATGGATCAAGGCAGTATTGTTGAGCAAGGTACACATGCGCAGCTTGCTAATGCTGGCGGCCCTTATTCGAAGTTGCTAAGTCGTGATTTTGAGGCTGAGGCTTAGTTTGCTGCGAACGCTGTAACCTTGGCCGGAGTTGCAATAACGGCAAAATGTAAATAAGCAATATCCCAAAATTTTCCGCCGGAAATAAAATTTAAAAATTTCAATTTGAATTTTCTCGATTTTTTGACGCCTTGTATCTTGTTAATCGTGTAACCGGATTCTTCAAATAATCGTTGCATGCTTTTGTGTGTAAAAAAACGTAAATGGGTTCTATCTAGAATCCCTGCATCCGTGTAGAGCCAGTCCGCCCCTATCAATAAATTATGCAAATTTTTGTAGTGCCGAATATTGGGAATTGATGCAACGATGATTCCGTTAGGCTTCAGCTTTGTCTTCAGTGCGGATAGCACTTGCCACGGATTGAGCAGATGCTCAATGACGTCATTCATGCAAATGCAGTCAAAATATCGATCGGGTAAATTATTTAATTGTTGTTCGATAGGGCCGACAAAGACTTTATGCAGCGTTAAACGAGCTTGCTCTGCCGCCTCGGCAAAAAGCTCTACGCCCCACACCTCTGCGCTACATTTTTGCTGAATGGCGCGCGAAAACTCGCCGCGCCCGCAACCAATTTCCAAAACGGTTTTCGTCGACTCCGGAATGTGCGCCAGCATATCGTTGCGGGCACTGCCGTAGTAGTCATACTGCTTTGCAGTTTTCGAGCGACCTTTTTTCATTATATTTATCTCTGTCATTTACAGCAGTGAAGTTTTGATGCGTAAGGACTGCTGCTTCCGGATTCGCCGCAAGCAGCTCTTGTCTTCTTAAAGAAGCTTTTCGCCCGCAGAGGTTATATTATCAGTTTGTCTCAGGAGATCGCTAAGTGTCGAACAGATACCGGCGAGCTAGGCCTCCTCTAAATAATCATAAAAATCGAGTTTAGGCTGGGAGCAAATCAAATGGTTAAATGGCCAGAACAGGCGCGTTGCTTGGATGCTTTATCGCGCGAAAATAATATCGAGTACTCCATTTGTACGCTCGTTAATAAGCCGACGCTTTATCACGCTATGGTTGACTCATTTATCGAAGCGGGATTTTCGAGTGAATTTTGCGAATACCTTTTTATAGATAACTCGGGTATGGCATCCACTGATGCGTATCTGGGTCTGAACCAATTTTTGGCCTCTGCACAGGGCAAATACATCATCCTTTGCCATCAGGATATTCTTCTTAAATACGATAATATTGAGAAGTTGAATGCCTGTATTGCGCGTTTGAATTCGATAGATCCTTATTGGGCGCTTCTCGGCAATGCGGGCGGTGTACATCCCGGTCGCTTAGCAGTGCATATTCACGATAGAAATACGCAAAGTGTCGATAAGAGTTTGGTATTTCCGATACGTGTTCATTCACTCGATGAAAATTTTATTCTTGTGCGACATGACGCTAATCTGGGTGCGTCCGCTGACTTAACCGGATTTCATTTGTACGGTCTTGATTTGTGTTTGCAGGCCGTGTTGAAAGGGCATTCAGCCTATGTTATCGAATTTTATTTAATGCATACCGGTGAGGGGCTGATGACTGCAGATTTTAAGCAGTGCCAGGAAGCGTTAATAAAAAAATATTGCAGAGCTTTTTCGGGCAGGTTTTTAAGAACAACCTGCACAATTCTTTATATTTCTGGCAACTCTCTTTGCGCGCGGCTATTTAATACGCGACGGGTGACTCGCTGGGTTAAGCATTGGTATAGAAAATTTTCATGGGCGATATAGTTGATTCGATCGAGGTGAGTTGCTCAGCTAGTCAGAGCTATGCAGCGTTTTGCTGTCGCTATTCTTGCTGCTGAATAAGGGATAAATATTTTTTGCTGAGCTTGAGCCCTGCTCGACATTTTTTTGCCACGCAAAATCGACGCCGATGGCGGGTGTTTCAAAACCTCTTACCAGTTCTTTCAGCAAGGTTTTGAGGGCGGAATAGTTCTGAACTTCACAGGCGCGGCGCAGCGCAATTAAATGCCTGCGCAATATATCTTCGGGTATCCACTCTTCCTGTGCCCGCAGTATTTTGGGATGGATAGTACCCGTTACTTTATCGCCCAGCATTAATTCTTCGACGAGCTTTTCACCCGCCCGCAGGCCGATAAATCGAATCTCGATATTTCCTTCGGCATTGTCCGTGGTTTTCTCAACATGCCCCATCAGTTTGATCATTCGTTTGGCGAGATCGATGATATAAACCGGTTCGCCCATATCGAGCACAAACACATCGCCCTCGCTGCCCATTGCACCCGCTTGTAATACCAGTTGCGCCGCCTCGGGAATGGTCATGAAGTAGCGCTGCACATCGGGATGGGTGACCGTCACTGGCCCGCCTTTATTTATTTGCTCGCGAAACAACGGCACGACGGAGCCGGATGAGCCCAATACATTGCCGAATCGCACCATGCAGAATTTGGTATCGGGATATTTGCGCGCGCCGGCTTGCACGATTAATTCGGCTATGCGTTTGGTCGCGCCCATGATGTTGGTCGGGCGCACAGCTTTATCGGTGGAAACCAATACGAATGTTTCTACTTTTGCTTGAGCTGCGGCACGGGCGGTCGCGAGAGTGCCGAAGACGTTGTTGTCGATCCCTTCAGCAATATTGTGTTCGACGATGGGCACATGTTTATACGCGGCGGCGTGATAAACAGTATTGACGCCAAATTGGGTGAGGATGCCGCGCATTTTTCTTTCGTTCTGCACATTGCTCAGCAGCGGGATAATGCTCGTCTTGATAGATTTCTGCGCAGCAATTTGAACGAGTTCGCGATGTATTGAGTAGAGATTGAATTCCGACGTATCAACCAGAATTAATTCGCGGGGAGCACAAGCAAAAATCTGACGGCATAACTCACCGCCGATCGAGCCGCCGGCGCCGGTAACTAAAACAACTTTATTGGTGATGCATTGGGTCAGTAAGAGTGGTTGCGGCGGTACAGTTTCGCGGCCCAGCAAATCCTCGACATCGACATCTACGATATCGCTGACTTGCGCGAGCCCGGACACTAATGCGGAGAAGGAGGGAATGGTTTTTATATGTATAGGCAGAGAGGTTAAGTAATCGATGATTTTGCGTTTATGAGACCGCTCTGCATTTGGCAGGGCGAGCAATACGTGCGTGATATCCATATCGCCGATTAATTGCGGCAATTCATTGGGATCGTAAACGGGAATGCCATTAATAACGGTGCCGTGCAGATTGCGGCTGTCATCCAGAAAAACCATCGGCGCAAATTCACCGCTTTGGAAGAGTGCTTGTAATAATTGTCTGCCGGAGTCTCCAGCGCCATAAATGGCGACCTTCTTTCCGCTCCAGCGATGCAGGTTTTGATAGCTGCTGCGAACCAATAAACGACCACCGCCAATAAAAAATAGAGTGATCGCCCAGTAGATAAGAGGGGTTGAGCGCGGCGCATCGCTACGAAATAAGAATAGCGAGAGGGCTAGTGCGATGGTTGACCAGCTCACGTCCTTAACGACCGTCGTTAAGGCTTGTTGACCCATGTACCTGACCATAGCGCGGTACAGGCCGGTTCGAATAAAAATAATCGCAGAAAAAATTATGGTGGTGGCGACGGCGAGCAATTCGCTGGCAGTGAATTGGAAGCTCATGCCGCCCCAGCGCAGGACGATGGCTACCCACACCGCTATTGGAATGACGCATAAGTCGAAGGAGATCAGGATGATCTGTTTAATATTGCGCGGCAAGCTGTAAAGCCGATCAGCCATCGATAAAGGCCGGATCGAGAATCTTGGTAATGAATCCTTCACTCGTTCAACTCCTGTTCCAACATTAAGCTAACTCTGCCACATTAAGGCCGTTCGTTATAGCGATGGCGTCGGCGGAATGCCAGCTTTTAGGCGTTGGCATGCCACGATTAAGGGTATATAGGCGACCGTTATTGCAGCCCACCCCAGTGCTCCACCATTTCTGGCGAGCCATGCAAATGGCAGCAGCCACAGTATATTCACAGTGCTAAGTAATAAAACTGTGCGGGTGTGACTGCTAACAATATCGCTCAGGCGCTGATAGGCATGCACGCGATGTGCCGCGTACCAACGTTGGCGTGTCCAGATTCTAAGGATGAGCGTGTAAGTCGTGTCGACAATAAATACGCCCAACAAGATCAGCCAGCTAAAAAGCGATGGACCTTGCCATAGCTGCGACCACAATATCGCGAGCCCTACTAGCGCGCCGATATAGGCGCTACCTGCATCGCCCATAAAAACCTTTGCTTTCGGGAAATTCCAGACCAAAAAACCGGTTATGACTGCGCATGTAATCGATAAAAGCGGTTGTGTTTGATTGAAAAATTCGCTGTCCTGTCCGAGCCACAATGCACTGCCGATTACATACAGCGCTTCAACTCCCGCCAGCCCATTGATGCCGTCCATAAAGTTGTAAAGATTGATCAGCCACAGAAGCGCGACGGAAATAATTACAAGCAAAACGAGTAGCTCAACAGTCGGTCGGGTAACTAAATTGCTCGCATTATAAACAATGAGCGTAGTGGAGACGGCGCAGAGCCAGTAAAGAGCAAATCGATAGCGGGCCGAAAGTCCGCGTAAATCATCCCACCATCCGATCAGCGCGACCGCAAACACTGCCACTAAGCTCATCCACAAGACATTATTTCTAATCGCGAAAATTGCAGGACTAACTGTGATTAGTAGGGCAAAAACAAGACCCGCTCCGCGAGGAATAATTGCGCTATGCGAGCTGCGTTGATTGGGCTGATCTAGCCAGCGATATTTTATGGCGATGAGCCGGTAAGCACCGACCATCAGCAGCGACAACACACACATCATCAATACAATAATTGTCATTGCTGAATTCTGTTCTGCAGAATCGAGAGCATCGAATACGGCGGCGACCAATGCAGTTGCGTTCGAGTTTGCTCGATATTCACTTCGAAGTTGCCAAATAATCGCCGTGTAACCGCCATGCCCAGCAGGTGTTTGGAAGCGCCAACCACCCAATCACCCGGCACGGAAAATATTAACGATGACTTGCTGCGAGCGCGTCTCAAGATACTGATCACGTCGGCGAGCGAGTAGGCGGTTCCGTCCGAGCAAAGCCAAGTGCCTGCTACCGCATCGGGCGAATGGATACAAAGCGTTAATAGATCGACCAAGTTGTCGATGCCAATCATGTCGCGCCGATTGCGAATGTCACCGATTGGCAGCGGTAATGGCAGCGCGGCCAGTTGCTTTAACCGCGCAAAATTGGCACCGGCGCCAAGCCCATAAACTAATGGCGGGCGCACGATCACGAGCTCCATCGTTGAGTTTGCAGTCAGGTCACGTAAGCCAAGCTCTGCTTCCCATTTTGATGTTGCATAAGCGTCTTGCGGCGCCGGGCTAGAGGTGGTGGTATAGGGTCCGGTTTCGCCCTCGCCAAATACTTTCGCCGTGCTCACAAACAAAAAGCGCTTTACGCCTGCTGCTATTGCTGCGGCTGCCAATTGCAGCGTACCGTCGCGATTAACGCGCATGGGCAGATTCAAATCATCAAGCGTGGGCTGATGGACGTGAGCCGCGAGATGAACGACCACATCAATGCCCTCTAATACCCTTACCCATTGCGTATGCGTTTTTGCATCGGCATTGGCGAAATTGAACGCCGGATCGGCGCTGGGCCAGCGCGAGACGGCCGAATTCTGCTCAGTTAATGTCGCAATCAACGCCCGCCCCACGAAGCCGCCAGCGCCGGTAACTAGAATTTTTTTGCCTGTGTTAAACGACAAAGCGAGATCTCGTAAATGTGAAACGGAAGCTTTTGCTGCGAATGGCCCAATTATGGCTTATTCGATCGATGCGTATAAAATGAGCGCGCGCTAATTTGCGTTTATTTACAGGAAACAGAAATACCGCACTGCTAGTTTGAAATGAGGAGCTGGGAAAAATGGATGTCACCGTAATTGTTGTCAATTACAACACGGCCCGCGTTGTTCTCGATTGCGTGCGATCGGCCCTGAACCAGGTGAGCTTGACGCTAGAGGTCATCATTGTTGATAACGCCAGCACCGATGGTAGTCAGCGAGCTCTTGATACGTTGCGAATACACGACAATGTGCAGCTGTTGTTGAACCGCGACAATGTGGGTTTCGGTCGTGCAAATAATCAGGCGTATCGGCAAAGCCGGGGCCGCTATATTTTTTTACTCAATCCTGATGCCATATTCAAATCATCCACCGATTTATTGGCGATGGTTGAGTTCATGGACCGTTCTTCGCAGTGTGGCTTGGCGGGCACACGCATTCTTAAAAACGAGGCCGGTAACGAAAGTAAGCCCTTTCATTTCTATCCTGGCGAAAAGTTTCTGCGTCAAAAATTACCGCCCATGCCCGGAGACATAGCCTGGGTGCTTGGCGCGAGCATGATCATTCGCCGTGAAGTTTATGAGGCAATAAAAGGTTTTGATGAAGATTACTTTTTATACGCTGAAGAGGCCGATCTCTGTATGCGTATTCGTCAACTCGGCTTTTCAATCGAGCAATATCGGGAAGTGGCGGTGCGGCATATCGGCGGTGTTAGCGAAAACACCGTTCCGAAAGAGCATGTGCACAGGAAGAAACAGGCAGCACTTTATTTGTTTTATAAAAAGCATTATCCCGTCGACGAAATCCAGCGTTTGGTTAAAAAAGATCGCGCCCGTGCGTTATTGCGATTGTTACCGCTGATATTGCCCAAGGTTTTCAGCCGATTAAGCGAGCATCAGTTGCAGCGATACTCGAAATACAAGGCAGTGTATGAAACAGCTAAGGCGTTTTTGCGCGCTCAGCTCGACTCTCGCATTAAGCCGGATATTAGCGTTTTATAATAATGACAAAGCGGCCGCTGCCGTCGAAGCGTTTTTGTTCAACTCCGTGCAATTGCTCAAGGATTAGCGGGACTTTCGCCTGGTCGCGCCGTGCTATAACCAATGCAACCCACTCAGTATCAATTGCTTCCATCGAGCTCTTTGCCATGGATTGGTCTTTTATCACTAGAGCTCGGTCGGGATTTTTTGATTCGAGGTAATAGTTGATCGGTATGCTATTCGTCCATACCGATCCTGATTGATTTGCCAGCCACACCCCAGCATCCTTTAATTCCGTTTCACTGCGGAGATTGCGATAGCTGGCTACCGAAAAAATTAAAACCAGTAATACCGCAAAGCTAATTCGCGCAGCGCGATTCCTCATGCTATAAAAAATATCGATCAATAGTTGCGGCACCAGCAGAAGAAGTATTAATGCGAATGCCGTGACATATCTTTGCGATAAAAAATAAGCAAATGCCACAAAAAGCAACGATGGAATAAGCGCGGCGATCGCGTAGGCCCAAATAATTTTTTTGTGGATTGGTGATGAAATAAAAATATTTTTTCGACGTACCCACAGCACCACGGCATATATAGGGGTGATAACGCCGACTACTGCTGCGATAACAGTCACCACGAGTGCGGCGAGAAGCGACTCTCGACCATTGTCGGAAAAATCCCCGAGAACGGTTCTTTCAAGTAGCGCGGCTTTTCGCGAAAACGTGTTGCCGAAGTCTGAGGAATAAAAATTCCACCAGCCAATGACATCGATAATGCGGCTGGTCGGGGCGTAGCGTTGCATTAAAAATAAAATTACGGCGCAGCAAATGGTAAATGCTATAGCTAATGCACCAAACTTCCAGCTGGGCCGATGGTAGGCCAACGCGATAATTCCCGCCGGCAATAATAAAACCGCTTCAGGACGAAATAGTGTTGCGACAAGGGTCGCCAGCACCCACGTCACTAATAAACCAATGCGACGGGTATTTGCATATTGAAGTAATGCGACCAATGAAGTCAGCGTGAATGCTAAATGCCCGCTGTCGCGAAAGAATGAACCGCGCAGTGAGTTTAAATAAGGCTCTAACAAAATAATTGCAGAAGCTAAGTAATGAATATTTTTTTGTTTTGGATATAGTAGTTCGACAACGGCAACAAATGCCCAGGCGAGGGCGGCAAATAACAACACATTGATTAGCGCAGCAGCCGTATCAAGCGTGACACCAAGTTGCGCCACAGCGGCAATCAGCATTGAATAAAACGGCCAGCCGTAAACTTGCAAAGCGCCAGAAAAACCTGCGTCGATAAATCCTCGGGCGGTCTTCAGGTATATTACGCCGTCAGTGTTGATTGACGGTCCACTGATAAATGTCCACAACGACAGTACAGTGCTGAGTGCGAGCGCCAACGTTGACACTGGCACTAAGTTAGATAAAGTTTTTTTTTGTGGCATCCGTCACGGCGTTCCGATAGATAAAGAGCTGCGGGTTGGTGCTAAATTCCGTCGCGATTATCGCAGAGGCACTGTAGTAAAAGTAGACGCTGCTTTGTTTGAATCAGATCTGCCGTTGAGAGTTATCCGTATTCGTGAATATTTTACAGCTGTGCGACAGAACACATGATTATGTGCAGGGTTTCGATCTCACCGAAGAGATCGCAAGGGCGCTAGCGCCGCCTCATCATTTCATATTCGGTCTGTTGACCGGCAGCCCCGATTCTGCGCTGCAGCAGCGCATCGGTTGCGAGGTAATGGCGTTTCAGCTGCCGAAGCGGAAAATAAAACCGATCAATGTGCTGACAGTATGGCGGTTGGTCCGTTTCATCCGCCAGCGCGATATCGATCTGATTATTGCCCACCGCTTTAAACCATGGCTGCTGCTGACGGTGGTGAGCCTATTTATTCCTCGCGTCCGCTGCGTCGGCGTGTTTCACGCATTTAAGCAGTTCGACCGCAAGCGCAGGCGCTGGTGGGCGAAGATTTTTCTCACGTCGCGCTGGCAAATGATCGCCGTGTCCGATGCGGTCCGTGACGATCTGATTGCACACGGTATTCCGGAGCAATGCACCGGTGTCATTCGCAATGCGATTGATATTGCCGGTGTGCGTGCTGCGCTACTGTCGCGCGAGCAGGCGCGCACGCAACTGCGGATGCCGATGACTGCGATAGTTATCGGCACGCTGGGTAGAACGAAACGTATCAAGGGCCATAAATATCTTATCGATGCATTTGCGCGTCTTGCTGAAAAAAATCCCGATCTGCATCTGTTGATCATCGGTGGTGGCGAAGGGGAAGACGAATTGCGCGCACAGAGCGAGCGCAGCGGATTCGCCGCGCGTATCACCATTACTGGACCGCTGACGAATGCCGCGCGCTTTTTGCGAGCCTTCGATATTTTTGTATTTCCATCACTCAATGAAGGGCTCGGACTGGCGGTGTTGGAGGCGGTGGCAGCGCATTTGCCGGTGATTGCGAGTGCCGTCGGCGGCATTCCGGAAGCGCTCGGCAGTGACGGTATTTTCGTGGCGCCTGCTAATGCGGCTCAGCTTGGTGATGCGATTGAGCGTGTGTTGCAGTGGTCGAGTCCGGAGCGGGAATGCTATATCGAACTGCTTGAGCGTCATCTGCAAGGACAATTCGATATCGGGCAATATCATCGCCGCTTTCGCGAGCTGGCCGAGAACCCAATCTTTACGCGGTGAGCAGCCGCCAGATGCCGCGCAATGTTTTCAGATTCCAATAGCGCAGCGGCAATTGTTTTAAGCATTCTTTCGCGAACACTTTGTCGCGGTTGGATGCGCGCAAGAAAGAATGATTGATCCAACGCCCAACCACTTTTTCGTAACCGGGATGCTGCGCAAAACAAGCGTAAGTTTTCAGCACGGCATCGTGCATGAAACGCAGATTTTTAATCGTGTTAGTTGGGTGTTCACGATAATAGGCCAGCACATCCTCCATGGCGCCGAGCTTCCAGCCCGCTTCCATGATTTTCAATTCAACATATAAATCTTCGAGGCGAATTTCTTCGTTGAAACCGCCGATCTGCTGCAATGCAGCTGTGCGAAACAGCAGTGTTGCGGCTACCGGCACCGTCTTGTCATCGAGAAAAAGATGGTTGAAATCAAGCAATCGCTCGGAGCGCTTCCGCTGACGTTTTGCTGAAAGCGCTTCGCCGCGTGCGTCGATTTTTATAACATTCCCCGCCGCAATTCCCACCATCGGTCGCGCTATTATCCACGGCACTTGTTTTTCGAAGCGATCGCTCAACATTATGTCGTCGGAGCCGAAGGGCGCAAAAAACTCACCACTTGCGCGCTTGATGGCGTCATTCAATGTTTGCGACAGTCCGCGATTGCTTTGTGCTTGAAAGAAAAACCCATATTCATCGGCGAGTTTTTGAATAATCGCTACGCTGTCATCGCGTGAGCCATCGTCATAAACGAGCAATTCGATATTTTCATAGGTTTGCTCAAGCACGCTGCGAATACTTGCCTCGATATAGGTCGCATGATTGTAGTTGGAGATGACAACGGTAATTAGCGGCGCGTGCGCTGGTCTCGACATGGCTTAGCTCGATTCAAAAATTTGTAGCGACGTCTTGGAGACTGCATTTAATTTCGTGGTCACCTCGGCTTCGAGAGAATATTTGATAAGCGCTTTGACTTCAGCATGGATCGCACTGTCCGTTGGCCAGTTACGAAGTAGGCGTTTGATATCGCGTTGAAATGCTTTTTCGAAATTGCGCGATGACGAATGACGCTGCATTGCATCCAAATCGATCAGCGCAATTGTTTCATCGTTCATTAATAAATTATTTGCTTTGAAGTCGCCGTGGCTAATTCGACATTTCTGCATTTGCAGTAATAGAGCGTCGAACGATTCGGCTTGCTTTGGGCTTAATGCGTAATTTGCTCCGAGCGATAATAAATCCGGCGCATCAATCCACTCGCAAATAAAATAGGCTTTGCCGCGCAGCGGACCGAAGCGATACTCAAGTAATGCAATCGGAATGAGGCTGTCAATACCAATCAATTCGAGCATATGCGCATACAACCATGAATGTTGCGCGCGAGTTTGGCGTACGCTGCGGCTAATGGCGTGACGCCAGTTTTTAATATTGTAACGTTTGATAACTACCGGCCTGCCGTTGATTTCTGCTTTGACTACCGTTGCAGTGTTCCCAGCTTTTAGTAGTTGGCCGCTTTCCATAAATAAATCGGGATCACTTAATAATCGCTGTAAATCGGCACCTTCCCAACCGCGCCGATGCGCGATCAAGCGTTTGAAAGTTTGCTCGTAAAATGTCATTGAACAGATGCGGTTCGCTTTGCGTAAATAGTCGCGAAGACGCTTGCGCCAGGCGTGACGAATTGCTTTGTGCAATTGATTGCGCAGCGACAATGAATCTATCCAACCGCTTTGCGAAAAATAGCTTTCTAGCGCAGGCTCTGCGAGCACGTGTTCGCGCACATCGAGCTGCGCTATTAGCTGACCTAAATTAACCAGACATTTTTTTTGCGATAGCGGCGCCACATGAATAACAATTGAGCCTACGTCGAGTAGAAAAAGTCGCGAGCCTTTAAGTAAAAAATTACCGAGATGAATATCTTCTTGGTATGCGCCGACACCATGCAGCAATAGCGACGCGCTCATCACTTCGCGAAACCAATATTTTCTTTCGTCGTCGTTAAATTGTGGCCAGCATTTGCCCAGCTCAGTCGCATCTTCGATAAATTCGTAAATGATTCCTTCGAATTTATCGCAAGCAGAGGAGAAGCGACCGATTAATTTGGGGCTGGTCACACGTGCCGTACTGACGGCCGCGTAACCGGCCATTTCGCGGGTGATATTGCGTGCGCTGCTCAAACTTTTTGCAAATAATTTAATTGCAACTATTTGATTTTCTATTTCGCCTTTTAGCACTACGCGTTTGCGTGGCAGCAAGCGCAAGACAGCATGTGCAGTAAGCGTTGTGGATTTGCCGTCGATGACGATGGGCAGAGTTGCAGGGAGTGGCAGCTGACGATTGCCGCCACTAAAAGCGGTTAAGAAATTTGAGGAATCGGCGCTACTCATCGTGCGGGATCGATCCATGCTGCACTGCTGGGTTGACGGCTATTGTCGCGCGTATAAATTTGACCGGCGCGCTGCGCCACCTTGCGCCAGAATCTCGCTTCACTGCGCAGTATCTCGCGCAATTTTTTTTGCCGGTAGTAACGCATGAAGCGGAAAATATCACGCTTTGTTAAACCGATATCAAGGGCGGAAAAATACAAACCACCGAGATCTTTGATCACCCAACGCTGCGGCACGCGTGCGCGAATTTGGGCGCGATGAAGATCCATCAGCGATAATTTTTTCGATGCAATATTTTGTTCAGAAACCGCCGCGCTCATATCCAATAGAAAATGACAAAGATAATAATCACGATGATTAATACCGGCTACGTGCATTTTGCGCGAGATGTCGGCGAGTCTTTCGATTAATTGTTGTTTCATTGAGAAGCTGGGCGGATGTTGCGGCCAGCTTTTGCAAAAATCCTCCAGACTTTCTATTTCCTTTAATTCGTCAGTGACGAGAAACGAAAGTTGTTGCGCCGGATTCAGTCCGCGTTTGCCATAGCCGGCGATCGTCAGTGTATCGATGTCTATTTTTTCCAACGCGCGGATTGCGTTGTATTCATTGCTTGCGCCTAAAATAGGAAGGCGCCCCTGCAGTAAATTTTTTATGATTTCTTTCCAGCCAACGCCTTGGTGCAATTTTAAGAAATAACTTTTTTCTCCGGCATTAAAGCTTAACGTGCGACGGCCTTCTTTCTCGCGATACACGGTGCCTTGTTGCGCTTGCGCTGCGGCGAACGGATTTGTTTCGCCCCATGCCTGCGCGAGGTCAGCGCGCAACCAGGCCTGGCGACTGTCGCTCATGCTTTACCTCGGCCTAATTTTTTTGCCACAGCTTCGATGATATTTACCGCTCGCTCCGGCATCGAAAAAATATCGGCATTCATTACGGTTTGACGGCTGCGCTCCAGCCAAATTTCTCGCGGTTGCGCCAAAACCGACATAATTGCATCCGCCACTTCGTCGGGCGTAATTGGGTCGTTCAGCGTCACGCCCATATTATGCTCGACGATGTAATGCGCATGCCCGCAGACGCGCGATGCAATTACCGGCAAGCCCGCCGCTATAGCTTCCAATAAAACCAAGCCGGCCGCTTCGCTGTAAGCCGGATGCAGTAATAAATCGGCACTCCACATTAGCTGCGGAATATCGTCGCGCGGGCCGAGAAAAGAAATTTGATTTTCAATGCCGAGCGTGCGCGCTAAATTTTGAAAGGTGGTGGCTTTGTCCTGGCCTGCGACCCACAGACGCACGCGCGAACGCAGCGCCTCACTTAGGGCAGCGATCCCGCGCAGCACGCGATCGAGTCCTTTGCGTTGATAGTCCGAGCCGACAAATAAAATCTGAAATACATTGTCATCAATATTAAATTGTGCGCGCAGCTGTTTGCGCTGTGCCGCGTAATCGGCGGGCATCACGCAGTCGCGGCGAATACCGGGTGGCAATAAATGCAGACGTTCATCGGGCGTTTGATAGTAGCGCTGATAGACGCCGATCTGTGTTTTCGAAATCATCAACACTTCAGTGTTGCTGTCGCGAGCAAATACGGATTTTTCGAGAGCGAGATAATTTCGGCTGCGCGCGGTGAGACGGTAAAAAAAATTACGCTCTTCAAACGCTTTCGCGGCGAAGCAAACGTCGGCGGCGTAATACACATCGAGCCCCGGCATTTTATTAAAGCCGATCACGGTGGCGCGCGGTAATTTGCGCAATTGCTCTTGCAGGCGCAGCACGAATGCCTGCGCGCGGCCGTGATTGCTCAGTGCGGTTACCGGCAATTCAACGATATGCATATCGGTGGGCTTTTCGCCCTGCCAATCGCTGGTAAAAATAATGACTTCATGCGCACGTGCTTGGCAGGCGCGCGCGACTGTAAGCATGTCGCGCTCAAGGCCGCCGTATGGAAAGTAATGAAATAGCGCGAAGGCTAGCTGCATAAGAGTCGCATAAGGATCGTTATCGGAGCTGCATGTCAGGGCTGAATGTCGATGGGCGTGCCGACGTCGACGGCTTCCCAAATTTCTTCCATGTCGCTATTTTTCACTGCGATACAGCCATTGGTCCAGTTGAATTTCTCGGCGCGTGCCATGGTTTTTTCATCCCACTGATTCTTCATGCCGTGAATCATAATGTTGTTGCCGGGCTCTACATTATATTTTTGCGCGCGCTCAAGGTCGGTTAGATTCGGATACGACACACGAATCGATTTATAGAAACCGCTGTTGGGGTTTTTGCGATCCAAAATATAAGCGCCTTCCGGGGTGCGCTCATCGCCTTCCAGTAGTTTTGGACCTTTCGGTTTGGGGCCGAGCATGATGTGGTAGCGTTTGACAATTTTGCCGTTGTGCAGCAAATACAGTGTTTTTTCCGATTTTCTCACCAGCACCGCATCGACTTTTTCTAGCGCAAAAGTCGGCATGCTGCAGCACAGCGCGGCTAACAGCGCGAGATATCTCATCATGAGGCGGGCAGCAATGTTTGCAGTGCATTCCACACCAGCGACGGCGTCAACGGTGCCATAATTTGCGGCTCGGTTTTGGTAACGGTTTCGGCTTGATCGTGTGCGCGTAAATGAATTTGATGTTTGCCGTAGGTGCCGATCCGCGCCGGATCGGTGGGGCCATAGAGCGACACGGTCGGTATATCGAGCGCCGCGCTGAGATGGCCGAGGCCGGTATCTACGGCAACGACCGCGGTGCTGGTCGCGATAATGCGGGCAAGGCTATGCAGATTCAGTCGCGGCAAAACTTGCGCGGTGGGCGATGCGGCGGCAATCCGCTGCGCGCGCTCGTGTTCGATGGCATTGCCCCACGGCAGCAGCACGCGCATGCCGGTTTCGCCGACCTGTTGGCAGAGTTGCTGCCAGTAAACATCGGGCCAGTGTTTATCGGCCCGCGTGGTGCCATGCAAAAACAATACGTGGGGCTCGCGACGGACGATATCGATAAACAGGTTTTTGTCGATGCCGTAATCGCCTTCGGTGGTGGGGCGCGGATATTCCAGCGCTTGCGCGAATAGACTGCGCACCCGTTCGACCGCATGTAAGTCCCACGGCACTGAAACTTTGCGTTGATAGCACCAGCTCGCCAATGGCTCGCGTGCGGATTTGCTATCGAGACCGACAATCGGCGCATGTGCTCGGCGCGCGACCATCGCACTTTTGATCAAGCCTTGCGCGTCGATCACGCAGTCGTATTTTTGTTCGCGCAGGCGGCGTTTGAATTTGCGCCACTCGCCATTAAACGCAGTGGCAATCTTGGCTTTGCGCCAGCGTCGGATCGCAACCGGAATAACATTCACCACGGCGGGATGCCAGCCGGGAATTTCTGCGAAAGCCTCCTCCGCGACCCAGTCGAACTTAACGAATGGCAGCGCGCGCTGGGCGTCGGTCAGTGCCGGCAGCGTGTGCACGATGTCGCCTAGCGAGGAAGTTTTAACGATCAGCACGCGCATTATTATTTTGATTCCAAAAGCTGTGGCAGCAGTTCAAACAGAGCGTTAAGCACCAGCGACGGTGCCAGATCGCGCATACATTTATGGTGGCCCAGCGGGCATTCGCGCTGAAAACACGGGCCGCAATCGACCGGCAGTTGCAGGATTTTTACGCGCTCAGCCAGCGGCGGTGTGAAGGCGGGCGAAGTCGAGCCATAGACCACCACCAACGGCCGGCCGACAGCAGCGGCGATGTGCATTAATCCGGAGTCGTTGCTGACCACGGCGGTCGCCGCCGATAGTAAATCGACAGCTTCTTCCAGTTTGGTCGCACCCGCCAGATTGACGATGCTGGCGCGCAGATTTTCCGGCACGCATTCAATAATGGTTTGCGCCACGGCGAGATCGTTCGCCGAACCGAACAACGCGACGCGCCAGCCGCGCGCAATCACTGCAGCCGCGACGGCGGCGTAATGTGTTTCCAGCCAGCGTTTCGACGGCCCGAATTCCGCGCCCGGACAGATAGCGAGAAAGGGTTGATCGCCGTCGAGTCCGTGACGCTGCAATGTTTGGGCACGCGACGCTGCATCGATAATGAGAGCGGGGTAAGGCAAATGCTCGGGCAGTGATGCGCCTTCGGGTAAGGCTAAGGCGGCGAACCGTTGCACCATCAGCGGGTAACTTATTTTGTTGAGCCGGCGGCGATCGTTGAGCAGGCCGTAACGCATTTCACCGCGCCAACCGGTACGCAGCGGGATGCGTGCAAACCACGGCACTAACGCGGACTTAAACGAATTCGGCAGCAGGATAGCTTGTTGGTACTGCTGCGCGCTGAGCTCGCGTCCCAGTCGAAAGCGCACACCCAATTCGAGTTTGCCATGCCCTAACGGCATCGCTATGGCGCGCCGCACTTCCGGCATGCGCGCCAACAACGGCAAACTCCATGTCGGCGCGAGGACATCAATAGCAAGTTCAGGGCTGTGCCGGCGTAGTAATTTGAATAGCGTCTGCGCCATAACCATATCGCCGACCCAGGCTGGACCGACGATAAGCGTGGCGCTTGAATTCGGCACGGCTTGCTTGCTCACGACCGATCAACTTGCGGCGAAAGTGCGGTGATGGATGGGTGCGTCGCGGCGGTTTCTGCATCCATACTGCTGGCTGCACTGCGATCGCTCGCGCTTCGGTATGCCATCGCAATCGCAGCTCGCAGTTGAAAAAGCAGGTTCAAGCGACGGGCGTCAGCCACTCCGGGAACTGGCTGCGCAAACCTTTTACCTGATCGAAATACAGTGCCTGCAATTTGGTGGTGACCGGGCCGCGACGGCCGGTGCCGATGATGCGTCCATCCAGCTCATGAATAGGCAGTACTTCGGCAGCGGTGCCGGTGAAGAATGCTTCGTCGGCGATATACACTTCATCGCGGGTGATGCGCTTTTCGATGAGTTTGTAGCCGCACTCTTCGGCCAAATGGAGAATAGTGTTGCGCGTAATGCCGTTCAGGCAGGCGGTCAATTCCGGCGTATAGATGATGCCATCGCGCACGATAAATACGTTCTCGCCCGAGCCCTCGGCCACGTAGCCTTCCGGATCGAGTAACAGTGCCTCTTCCGCACCGCCCGATAACGCTTCCTGCAATGCCAGCATCGAGTTGATGTAATTGCCATTGGCTTTCGCGCGCGTCATCGAGATATTGACGTGGTGACGCGTGAACGAACTGGTGCGCACCTTGATGCCGATTTCGCGCGCTTCCGGCGCCATGTACGACGGCCAGTGCCACGCGGCGACAATCACATGCACTTTAAGCCCTGTGGCGCGCAGACCCATACCTTCGGAACCGAGAAATACCATCGGCCGGATATAGGCTTCGCTGAGATTGTTTTCGCGCACCGCAGCGCGTTGCGCTTCGTTGATTTCTTCCTTGGAAAACGGCATCGCCATATTCATGATCTTGGCGGAATCGAACAGCCGGGTGGTGTGCTCGTTCATCCGAAAAATGCAGGTGCCGCGGTTGCTCGTTTGATAGGCGCGCACACCTTCAAACACGCCCATGCCGTAATGCAGCGTGTGAGTGAGCACATGCACCTTGGCATCGCGCCAGGGCACCAGTTCACCATCAAACCAAATCAGACCATCGCGGTCGGCCATGGACATAGCGGAAACTCCTGCATGAAGGGCGGTGTGTCGCGGCCGTTAATGGCGAGAGTTAAGTCGTCGCCTGAGCCGTGAGTGCTAAAAAATAAAGGCGGCTATTGGACCATAAAAGAGGATGTTGCGGTAGCGCAGCCGATGAATTCTAGCGTCACTAAATACTTCTATGGCGCTCAATGATGCTTTCTGGTCTTGTAATTTCCTGTTTTTTTCAAAGGCCGCAAAAATGGAAATAGCTTAGCGGCTAAGGCCAATTCTGCTTGGGTGTGATGTCTACCAGCGTCATGTTTGGGTAGGTCCACGGCCTGCATGTCGGGAAGTTGTGACCTGCCCCCACTAAACAGTGCCACGGGTGATTTAGTAAAGTCCATTTTCGAACCGGAGAACATGAAGAAGCGTTTTACCGACGAGCAGATTATTGGTTTTTTAAAGCAGGCCGAGGCCGGCGTCGCCATCAAGGAGCTGTGCCGCCAGCACGGCTTTAGCGATGCCTCGTTTACACCTGGCGCGCCAAGTTCGGCGGCATGGAGGCGTCGGACGCGAAGCGACTGCGCGACCTCGAAGCCGAGAACGCCAAACTGAAACGGCTGTTAGCGGAATCGATTCTGGATAGCGAAGCGTT
>JAQGNY010000035.1 GCA_028293825.1 Verrucomicrobiaceae bacterium | reverse complement strand
ATTTACCGCCCATGTTCGGACCGGTGACGATCAACATGCGGCGCTCGCTATCGAAGCGCACATCGTTGGGAATGAACGGCGCATCGAGCACCTGCTCGACCACCAAATGGCGGCCTTCGCGAATATCGATAATTTCGTCTTCGATTAATTCGGGCGCACACAAGTTGAGCGTTTCGGCGCGCTCGGCCAGCGTCGATAACACATCGAGTTGTGCCAGCGCGGCGGCGCTGTCCTGTAGCGCGATCAAATCGGCGTTCAGCGTTTCGAGCAATTCGTCGTACAGCGCTTTTTCGCGCGCCAGTGCCCGGCTTTTTGCCGATAGCGCTTTGTCTTCGAAGGTTTTCAATTCGGGGGTGATAAAGCGCTCGGCATTTTTAAGCGTTTGCCGGCGAATGTAATCGACCGGCGCGTGCTCGGCTTGGCCGCGGCTGATTTCGATGTAGTAGCCATGAATACGGTTGTAGCCGACTTTCAGCGTGGAAATGCCGGTGCGCGCGCGCTCGCGCGTTTCGAGATCGACCAGATAGTCGCCGGCGTTGCTGCTAATGTGGCGCAACTCATCGAGCTCGGCATCAAAGCCCGGTGCAATTACGCCGCCGTCGCGAATTACCATCGGCGGGTTTTCGACGAGTGCGCGTGCGAGCAGCGCATCGAGTTCGGGAAATTCGCTGGCCTGTGCGGCGAGTTCCGCGACTAACGGGGCTTCTATGGCGCGTGCGATTTTTTGCAGCGCGGGCAAGCTGCTCAGCGACATTTGCAGGCGCGATAAATCGCGTGGCCGTGCCGAGCGCAATGCCACGCGCGCAAGAATACGCTCGACATCGCCAATCGGGCGCAACGCATCGCGCAGCGCTTCGAAGCGGAAAATATCGAGCAGCGCTTGAATTGCCCGCTGGCGTTTTTCCAACACGGTGCGATTGCACAGCGGGCGATTCAGCCAGCGCCGCAATAAACGGCTGCCCATCGCCGTACGCGTTTTATCGAGCACCCATTGCAGCGTGTGTTCGGCGCCGCCGCCGAGATTGATATCGATTTCGAGATTGCGGCGCGTCGATGCATCGAGCATCACGCTGTCTTCGCGGCGCTCGTGCATCAGCGCGCGAACATGCGGCAACGCGGTGCGCTGTGTTTCGCGCGCATATTGCAGCAGGCAGCCGGCAGCGGGAATGGCGATGTGCAAATGCGCGCAGCCGAAACCCTGCAAATCCTTGGTGTTGAATTGCTGCGTCAATAAGCGTTGCGCGGTTTCCGCTTCGAATTCCCATACCGGGCGGCGACGCACACCATTGCGCGCGAGAATATCAGGATGATCGATGCTGTCTTCGAGCAGCAATTCTGCCGGTGCCAGGCGTTGCAATTCCGCCAGCGCCGCGCTGATGCCTTTCACCTCGAACACGAGAAAACTGCCGCTGCCGATATCCAGCGTCGCAAAGCCGAAATGCTCACCAACACGATTTAGCGCGACCAATAAATTATCGCGACGCTCATCGAGAAAGGCTTCATCGCTGACCGTGCCCGGCGTAACGATGCGCATGACTTTGCGCTCGACCGGACCTTTGCTGGTTTCCGGGTCGCCAATTTGCTCAACAATTGCCACCGACTGGCCGGCGCGTACCAGTTTGGCGAGATAACCATCGGCGGCGTGAAACGGAATGCCCGCCATTGGAATCGGCTCGCCGTTGGATTTGCCGCGCGCGGTGAGCGTGATATCGAGTAACGCCGACGCTTTTTTTGCGTCGTCGAAGAACAGCTCATAAAAGTCGCCCATGCGGTAAAACACGAGCTCGAGCGGATGCTGTGCCTTGATGCGCAAATACTGCTGCATCATCGGCGTGTGCAAATCCAAATTGGCGTCAATAGTGGGTTCTTGCAGAGACGTCATCGCGGCAACCTGGGTGAGCAAGGCGGGCTAGGGCAGCGGCGATTGCCGCGTTTTGAGCGGCGGATTGTACGTTATCCGCGATGTGCGGGGCCAACCGTTCTAGACGGCGGCGAGCAATGCCGAGCGCGCGATTACGGTTTCGATCGGCTCCGGTTTGGCGAATGCGTAGCCCTGCGCGTAATCGACGCCAATGTCATGCAGGCGCCGCGCGATGGCCATGTCTTCGACGTATTCGGCTACCGTTTCGGCGCCGAGGCGGTGTGCGATTTCATTGATGGATTCGACAATCGCGAGATCGATCTGGCTGTGATTGATCGCGCGCACAAAGCTGCCGTCGATTTTCACGAATTGCACGGCGAAGTTTTTCAGGTAAGTAAATGAGCTCAGCCCGCTGCCGAAATCGTCGAGCGCCACCGCGCAGCCTTCCTCTTGAATCAGACGAATCACTTCGGCGGCGCCGCTCAGATGATTGATAAGCGCGGTTTCGGTTAGCTCAAAACAAATACGCGAGGCGGGCAGCGGCGAGCGGCGCACAATATCGCGCAGCCACAGCGCAAACTCCGGCTCGTTGAACGAAGTGCCCGACAAGTTGATCGCAATCGATAAATTGTCGATTTGTTTCAGCTCATCACCCAGTTCGATCAATGCTTTGCTGATTACCCAGCGATCGATGCCCGCCATCAAGCCGTAGCGCTCGGCAGCGGGAATAAATGCGCCGGGCGGCAGTAACTGGCCCTGTTCAGTGCGCAGTCGCACCAGCAGCTCGATGGCGCGGCTGCGATTATTCGGCGCCAGCGGTGTGATTTCCTGCGCGTACAAGCAAAAGCGTTCGTTCTGCAGCGCTTCGCGAATACTCGCCGCCATTTGGATCTGCGAGTGATCGCGCGCGGCGTCGCCTTCATTGTCCGAATAAACCACGACGCGGTTGCGGCCTTCGTTCTTCGCGGTGTAGCACGCGACGTCGGCGCGGCTCAGCAACTCGTTGAAATTGATTGAGCCCGGCGCGAATGGCACTAAACCGATACTGGCGCCGACATCGAAGACGCGGCCATTCCAGGTGAAGTGGGTGGAGTTGATCGCTTCGATGACACTTTCAGCGATGCGTCGCGCCGGTTCGAGCGGGCAATCGGGTAACAGTAAGCCAAATTCATCGCCACCGAGGCGCGCGACGATATCGTGCGAACGAATTTTCGCGCTGAGACTGACGGCGATTTCGCGCAATAGCGCATCGCCAGCGGCGTGACCGGCGCTGTCGTTCAATACTTTGAAGCGATCCAGGTCGAGAAAACAGGCGATGTGCTGGCGGTCCGTGTCGGCATCGTCGAGCAGACGCCGCGCTTCATACTCGAAACTCTGGCGATTGATTAAGCCGGTTAACGCATCGTGGCGGGCGCGATGTTCGAGTTCGCGTTGAAATACCAGGCGCTGAAATTCGGCGTGTTTGCGATCGTCGATATTTTCGATTTGGGAGACGAAGCTCGCAACCTTGCCGTTTTCGCCATACACACCGGAGACCGATAGATTCGCCCAGATGATGCCGCCGTCCTTGCAGATGTAGCGTTTTTCCAGCACGTAATGGCTGATCTCGCCGGCGATTATTTTTCCAACCAGCTCCAGATCGGACACCAAATCGTCGGGATAGGTGATGTCTTGAAAGCTCAGCGCCTGCAATTCTTTCGCGGTGTAACCCAGAATGGATGTCAGCGCCGGATTTACTTTGATCCAGCGACCTTCCAAGGAAATTAACGCCATGCCGATCGACGCGTATTCCATGGCATCGCTAAGCGTGCGTTCGTTTTCCTGCAAATGCCGCAGTACGCGCTGCCGCTGATTCATCAACACCGCGACCAGCAATGGCCCGATCAGCGACAGTGCCATCGCAATCAAAACCTGATGACGGGCGATGGAAAAATCGATCAATTTAATTTTCAGCTCGGGGTTAAGCGCCACCGCCAACGCCAGCAGCACGTTAGCCAAACCGATCAATGCGGTGCCGAGCAGGTTCATCCGCTGTGACGCGATCAACAAAGGGATTGCAATCACCACGAATGGGAACGACACCAGATGTAGGCTCATCCAGGTGACCACCAAAGACATGGCGGCAATAGGAATAATTTCGTACTTTGCGCGGCCGACGAAATTTTGTTTCAGCGATGCGGACGAAATCGACACGCCAATGGGCAACAAACTGATCATGCCGATGCATTCAGCCAGCCACCAAGAGCTCCAAACGCCATCGATATTGCCGCCAGTGAATCCAATTAGCGCGATGGCGAGCGTCGCCGAGCAGGTGGCGCCCAATCCCAGTGCCACCATGAGCACGGCGATAAAGTGGCGCACGTTGTAACAGATGTCGAGCTGCGGCCAGCCGCGTTTCAGCAAACGCAAGCAGAGTACGACTTCGAGCAAATCGCACAACGGGAAGCCGATAATCTGTAGTGCGCTATAGCCAGTAAGCGCGTTGGCCGCGAGGCTCGCGGCCAGTCCAACTGCAAGAAACTGGCGGTGCCGCGTGCGCGACGCGCGCAGCACTGTGGCCAACATCAGCGCGTTGGGCCACCAAATCGCCGCGACATGGCCGGGCTGACGCGTCAAATAAATACTGGATAGCGCGCATCCGAAATAGACCAGTGCAAACAGGCCATATTGCAGGCGCGGCTGGCTCGATAACGCAGTCAGCGCTTTGAGCGGCCAAGTATCGGCGCGGGAGTCAGTCGGCGACGTTAATAACGGCATAGGCACCGATTAATTTTTTGGGAGAATTTGCGATTGTTTGAGTGAACCAACTGTCTTCACTCTGGCGAGCTGCCATCAATGCGGCTCGGGCCATGCCTGGCGGGTATTCAAGCTTCTCGATAAAAGTAGGCAAAAAGTGTGGGCAAAACAAGGCACAGTGCAGGTTTTATGTTTGCCGCTCCTTACAAACCATTGTTTTACACGCGCTAAAAAATTTGCCGCCAAGCACTGTTCATTCATACAGTAATCTGGTTTAATCCACTCCGTTCGCTTTAACTACAGTCTTAATCAGCACGAGGATTACCCGGATGGACGACAACAAACAAAAAGCACTCAGCGCGGCCCTGTCGCAGATTGAACGTCAGTTCGGCAAAGGCACCGTTATGCGCATGGGCGATCACATACATGCCGCCATGCCGGTTATTTCCACCGGTTCGCTCGGGCTGGATGTCGCGCTCGGCGTTGGCGGTTTGCCGCGCGGCCGTATCGTAGAAATTTACGGACCTGAATCGTCGGGTAAAACCACGCTGACGTTATCGGTAATTGCGCAAGCGCAAAAAATGGGCGGCACCGCTGCGTTTATTGACGCGGAACACGCGCTTGATCCTGTCTACGCTGAAAAGCTCGGCGTCAATATCGACGACCTGATCGTGTCACAGCCCGATACCGGCGAGCAGGCACTGGAAGTAGTGGAAATGCTGGTGCGCTCCGGCGCGGTGGATGTGCTCGTGGTCGATTCGGTAGCGGCATTGGTGCCGAAAGCGGAAATCGAAGGCGAGATGGGCGATTCGCATGTCGGCTTACAGGCGCGGTTGCTCAGCCAGGCGATGCGTAAATTAACCGGCACCATCAAGCAGACCAACAGCTTGGTTATTTTCATCAACCAGATTCGTATGAAAATCGGTGTGATGTTCGGCAACCCGGAAACCACCACCGGCGGTAACGCGCTGAAATTTTATTCGTCGGTTCGTCTCGATATTCGCCGCACCGGCGCGGTGAAAGACGGCGAAGAAGTGGTCGGCTCCGAAACTCGCGTCAAAGTTGTGAAAAACAAAGTGGCACCGCCGTTTCGCCAGGCTGAATTCCAGATTATGTACGGCAAAGGTATTTACCGTATGGGCGAGGTTATCGATCTCGGCGTGAAATTGAGCCTGATCGAAAAATCTGGTGCTTGGTACGCGTACAAAGGCGACAAAATCGGACAGGGCAAAGCCAATGCGGCGAAATTCCTCGAGGACAATCCGCAGATCAGTGAAGTTATCGAACGGGATATTCGTGCCGAGTTGTTGAATGCGCCGTTGCCGCCAGTCACTGAAAAATCCGGTGTCGCTGAAGAAGTCGAAGAGTAACGGAACGGTACAGCGTTTTGAACGATGTTTCGGCGTTTTCCGCAGTAGATATTCGACGGGCAGCAATGGATTTGCTGGCCCGTCGCGAACATAGCTGTTACGAATTAACGCGCAAGTTGACGCATCGATTCGGTGCCAGTGAATTGATTCGTGGTGAAGTGGAACGCTTACGCGATGAAAAATTACAAAGCGATAGTCGTTACGCCGAAGTGTATTTACGCAGTCGCGCGCAAAAATTATATGGACCGCAACGCATTAAATCGGAGCTGCGCGAACGCGGAATAAACGACGCGCTGATCAACGATACATTTGCACAGAGCGATATCGACTGGGCTGCTAATCAGCAAAAATTATTGCAGAATAAATTCGGTGTAAATGCGCCGCTGGATTTTAAAGAGAAAGCCATGCGATTGCGTTTTTTACAATATCGCGGTTTTGTCGGCATCGACGATTTATAAAAAGCTTTCTGCACAATTTTTTCACCTCTCACAAAAACTTTTCCAAATTGACTTCGCAAACTCGTGCATGATAATGACCTTATCGCGGCGAGCAGAGTGGTCAGCGCATGAATCAGCAACGGGATTTTGTCTTGTTTGGTGGGTCCGGCGATCTTGCCTTTCGCAAGTTGTATCCAGCGCTGTGGGGCCTGTTTCGTAACGGCGAATTTACTGCTGGCGATCGCATCATTTCGGTATCGAGACGACGCGAAAGTGACGATACATTTCGCAGCCGTGTTGGCGATGCGTTGCGCGCGAGTAGTAATGCCACCGATGCAGTAATGCTGGATCAATTTCTTGCCTGCGTTTTTTCAGTCGATTGCGATATCACTTCCGATGAGGGTTGGGGTCCGTTACGCGATAGGCTCGCGGAGGAATCCTCGCGACTTCGATTATTTTATGTGGCAACACCACCGTCCTTATTTGTCCCCATTACTGAAAAGCTCGCGGCTTATGACTTGTCATCGGGCGAATCGCGATTGATTGTCGAGAAGCCACTCGGTTCCGATTTGAAGTCAGGTCGCGCGATAAATGCGGCCATGTTGAAAGCATTCGAAGAGCGCCGTATTTATCGCATCGATCATTACCTCGGCAAAGAAACTGTTCAGAATTTGCTGGCGCTACGTTTTGGTAATTTTTTTCTCGATCATTTATGGAATTCGACCTGTATTGATCACGTGCAAATTGCCGTGACGGAAACGATCGGTGTAGAAAGTCGTGGCTCTTTTTATGAAGAGACCGGTGCACTGCGCGATATGGTGCAAAACCATATGCTGCAAATGCTTGCATTCGTGGCGATGGAGCATCCGTTCAGTTTGGCCGCCGAAGATATCCGCGATGAAAAAGTAAAAGTATTACGCGCCCTGGCGCGACCGGAACAGCATGAGCCAACGCGCATCGTCGCGGGTCAATACAGCGAAGGTTTTATCAGCGGCGAGCAAGTGCCGGGTTATCGCGATGAAGTGCCGGATGGCCGCGCTGAAACCTTCGTTGCGATTCGCACCTATGTACAAAATCAACGCTGGTCGGGCGTGCCGTTTTATTTGCGTACCGGCAAGCGCATGCGCGAAGCCACCGCCACCATCACCGTGCAATTTAAACCGATCCTGCATTCCATGTTTTCGCGCGGCAATGATCTGCCGCCAATTCCCAATCGATTGATGATCAAGCTGCAACCGGAGGAATGGATTCGCCTCACCATCGCCACCAAATCGCGGATGAGCGAACAGCTTGAGTTGGAAACGACATCACTCGATTTACATCTTGATCGACGCAAAGTCGCGCGCGGCTACACGGCGTACGAACGGTTACTTGCCGCTGCATTGCGCGGCGACCAAACTTTATTCGTGCGCGAGGATGAGATCGAAACATCGTGGCGCTGGATCGATTCGGTGCGGGATTTATGGGGCCGTTCCGGTTTCGCGGTCGCGCCTTATCCGGCGGGCAGTACCGGTCCGACCAAGGCCGACACGTTATTGCACATGGAAGATCGCGAATGGCTGGCGTATTGATGTGACGTTTAATGCGCGTTTTACGCTGAGGAGTTTTTCATGAATGTTCATGAACGGGTTGCAGCCGTAACTGAACGCATTATCGAACGCAGTCGCGACAGTCGCCGGCGTTATCTCGATCGTATCGAACAGAGTGCGCAACGCGATAATTCACGCGGCGCGATTAGCTGCGGCAACCTCGCGCATGTTGTGGCTGGTTGCGCCGGTGCGGAAAAAAGCGCCGTCACCCATTCCGTGCAACCGCATATCGCCATCGTCACCGCGTACAACGATATGTTGTCCGCGCACGTACCGTACGCGAGTTACCCTGCAGCTCTAAAAAAAGCGCTTGCGCAAGTACACGCCACCGCGCAAGTCGCCGGCGGCGTGCCGGCCATGTGCGATGGCGTGACGCAAGGTCGCGTCGGTATGGAAGTGGGATTATTCAGCCGCGATGTGATCGCCTTATCGACTGCCGTTGCGCTATCGCACGATGTCTTTGATGGGGTTTTATTGCTTGGTATTTGCGACAAAATTGTTCCCGGCTTATTGATCGGTGCGTTGTCATTCGGGCATTTGCCGATGTTGTTTGTACCGGCCGGACCGATGCCTTCCGGCCTGCCCAATGCAGAAAAAGCACGCGTCCGTCAGGAGTATGCGGAGAACAAAATCGGTCGCGGCGAATTGCTCGCGGCGGAAATGGAGTCGTATCACAGCCCTGGCACATGCACGTTTTATGGCACGGCGAATAGCAATCAGCTCGTCATTGAGGTCATGGGATTGCAATTGCCTGGCTCATCGTTCGTCAATCCCGATACGGAATTGCGCGCGGCTTACACCGATGCGGCTGCTTATGAAATTGCCGCACGCACGAAATTGCACAACGATTACCGGCCGATTGGAAAAGTGGTGGATGAAAAATCCATCGTCAACGGCATCGTCGCTTTGCTCGCAACGGGCGGCTCGACCAACCTCACGATTCATTTGGTCGCGATTGCGGCGGCGGCAGGCATTCGTATTAATTGGTCGGACTTTTCCGACTTGGCCGACGTGGTGCCGCTACTTGCCCGCGTTTATCCGAACGGCAGCGCCGACGTAAATCAATTTGCAGCGGCGGGCGGCATTCAATTTTTGGTGCGCGAATTACTCGGCGCCGGTTTGTTGCATGGCGATGTGTTGACGATGGCACCCGTCGGCGATTTGGCGTCGTACTCGCAACAGGCGATTTGCGCCGACGGAAAATTGCAGTGGCGCGAATCGGCCCTAAGTAGCGGTGATAATTCGGTGTTACGCGCGGTCGCCAATCCGTTTCAGCCGACCAGCGGCATTAAAGTACTGCACGGCAATTTGGGCGAGGCGGTTATCAAAACCTCCGCGGTAAAGCCGGAGCATTGGAAGATTGAACAGCCCGCTTTGGTATTCGACAGCCAAGAGCAATTCCTCGACGCATTTCAAACCGGCGCGCTCGATCGCGATTTTATTGCGGTGCTGCGCTTTCAAGGTCCGCGCGCCAATGGCATGCCTGAGCTGCACAAATTGACGCCATCGCTCGGTGTGTTGCTCGATAAAGGTTACAAGGTCGCGCTGCTCACCGACGGCCGCATGTCCGGCGCATCGGGAAAAGTACCGGCAGCAATTCATCTAACACCGGAAGCGCTCGATGGCGGCGTGCTCGCGCGGATCTGTGATGGCGACCTTATTCGTATCGATGCCGTCGCCGGTGAATTCAACGTGCTGGTCGACGCTGCCGAGTTGGCGCAGCGCTTGCCCGCGCTGCATATTCCCGCCAGCGACGCATTGGACACCGGCCGTATTTTATTCGGTAATTTTCGCCGCATGGTTTCTTCGGCATCGGCTGGCGCTACATTGTTCACAGATCTTTTAACCGACTAATCGTTGCCGCGTCGCGCATTTATTTCCTCGCTTTGCAAACACCGGACAAAGGCCGCGCCATCGGCTTTTTTGTTACTATTCGTTCGTTATTCAACTTCGCCCATTATTTATTCATGCCGAGATCGCGATGAAACAAGCTCTTATCACCATGCTCACGCTGCAAGACCGGATGAACACCAAAGTTCATCCGCAGTGGATCGATCAGCGGTATGAATGGTTTCGCGCCATTTGGATCGAATGCGGTGAGTTGATGGAACACTACGGCTACAAATGGTGGAAAAAACAAACGCCGGATATAGGGCAAGTGCGTCTTGAGGCAATCGACATTTGGCACTTCGGTTTGAGTGCATTGTTTATCGAAAATAAATCAATCGAAGTTATTGCCGATGAAGTGGCCGCAGCAATCGATGCGCACCAATACAACAACCAAGATGTACGCACCGCGACCGAAGCGCTCGCCGCTTTCGCATTAAATACCAAACAATTTTCAGTGCCGCTGTTTTGGGATTTATTGCGCGCGGTTGAACTCGATTTCGATGAGTTGTACCGGCACTACGTCGGCAAAAATGTATTGAATTTTTTTCGGCAGGATCACGGCTACAAAGATGGCTCTTATCAAAAGCAGTGGCACGGTCGCGAAGATAACGAGCATTTGATGGAATTGTTGCGCGAGCAAAATAGCAGCGATGAAAGTTTTGCAGAAAATCTTTATCAAGCATTAAGCGCGCGCTATCAAACAGTGATCGCCTGAGATGAGTACAACGGAGCAGCAAAAACTATCGACTTCCGCGTTGGCGAAATTGCTCGATATTCCGTTGCAACAATTATTCGCAACGCTGCGCGACTGCGGTTGGATTCGCAAAGTGGAAGATGGTTGGGTGCTCACTGCCAAGGGTGAATTCGAAGGCGGCGAATACGTGCACAGCCGGCGTTACGGCCGCTACATCGTGTGGCCGGATATTATCGTCGAGCATCAATTGCTGCGTGGGATCGAAAGCAATCGCATGCTCAGCGCCACGCAGCTTGCACGCAAATATCAAATTACCGCGCGCGAAGTGCGTCGTGTCCTCGGTGAAATTGGCTTATTGCAACGTGATTTTTCCGGCTGGCGCTTAACGCGCGCGGGCGAACAGGTCGGTGGCGTTATTATTGAAAGCGATGCTGGCGATGCGGAAATCAGTTGGCCGGAAAGCTTGCTGGAAAATTCGTTGGTGGCCGAGCAGTTCGAATATATGCAGCGCCTGTATGTCGAAGCCGAGCAACCGGAAGCCGATTTGCTGACTGCGATAACTGAGCTGCGCGCACTCGACGGTCACAGTTTTCACAGCCGCAGCGAGTGGCTGGTTTGTCATTGGTTGTATCTTGCGGGGGTTGCGCATGCATGCAATCGCCGCTTGCCGCTAGTGCAGGAAACGCCGGAACATCATGCCGATTTTTGGTTGCCGCAAGCGCAGGTTTATATTGAAGTCAGCGGCGATGAGCACGACGCCGGCGCCATTGCCGCAACGATGGAGCGGCTCGATTTATACCGTAAACAACAATGGCATTACATCGAAGTTCGCGCTGAACATCTCGCGCATCTCGATGAATATTTAACGCGCGCGTTGCGCGAACTCGGCGTGGATGTTTTTTAAAAATATCGGCGCTAAAAATTAGGGAGTCATCATGGAAGAGAAGCAGCCGTTCCAGTTCGATATTTCGTCGCCATCTCTCGATGTGGAAAAAGACGCTGCGTTGAATTCCGAAAAGTCTGTGTTTGATTTTAAAAAAAATAATTTCAATGCGGCCGATAATAAAATCGCTGCGTCTGCTACGCAAATTACCATGCTTGAATCGGATATTAACTCGTCGCTTTCAACCTCTTCGCTGAAGACAGGGCCAGAGAGTTTCGAGCCCGGCGATTTGACGCTGACTTTTTCCGACGCTGACACGGATTTACCCATTGCGTTAGGCAGCACGGTCAAGCATCGCTTCGTGCTCAATAATGTATTAGGGCGCGGCGGTATGGGCTGCGTATATCGCGCGCTCGACCTTCGCAAAAAGGAAGCGCGCGACAGCGATCCGTATATCGCGATTAAAGTCCTAAGCGGCGCTATCGCCAAACATCCAGAAGCATTTATCGCGCTGCAGCGCGAGACCCGCAAAACACAAACGTTAGCGCACCCGAATATTGTCACTGTTTACGATTTCGATCGCGATGGCAGCACCGTTTACATGACGATGGAAGCGCTGCGCGGCATTTCGCTCGATAAATACATTAAAAATAATCTGGGTAAACAAGTCGACCGCAAAAAATCGCTGGCGATTATTCGCGATATCGCCGTGGCATTGGCCTACGCACACAGTCGCGGTTTTGTTCATTCCGATTTAAAGCCCAGCAATATTTTTCTTACCGAAAACGACCACGTAAAAGTATTGGACCTTGGTATCGCGCGCGCGGTGACGCAGGATCAAAACGGCGACGCGTTCGAAACCGGAAAGTTGCATGCGCTGACGCCGCGTTATGCGAGCGCGGAAATGTTTCGGCAAATGGCGGCGGACCCGCGCGATGATATTTATGCGGTGGGGTTAATCGCGCTGCAATTGCTTGGCGGCCCGCATGCCTATCTCGATGCAACCGCCATTCAAGCTGAAGCCAAGTCAACGTTGCCGGTTTTGCCGAAAGGTCTTGGTTTTTTTCTGCGCCGTTTGTTGCGCAGTTCGGTGCAATTGCGTGCGCCGGCACGTCCACTCGACGCCACCGAATTTTTGCGCCGTTTGGATTTCGCTGTAGCCGGTTACAAAAAGCTCGCCGGCATGACGGTGTTGTTGATAATGCTGGCGCTTGGCAATGGCATTTACTGGAATTTATTTTCGAATACCGCGCCGCGTTTGAGCGATTTACCCGCCGCCGAGCAGCGTCAGTTTCATCACGCAATTAACGAGGCGGATAATGCGTTAAACGCTGGCGCAATCGATGGCGCGCTGTATTATTTGGATGCCGCGTATGCCATTCAGAAAAGCGATCGCGATATTGATCGTATTCACAATGCGGTGGTGGCGATTTTAAAACAACGTGCCGTGCGCGCAGATGGAGTTGTCGATCAGCAGCTCTTGCAGGAAGCCGCCGCCACCTTGCAGCAGTATCCAGTGTTTGCAGCTGATAACGAAGTGAAGCAATGGACAAGACAGCAATAGTTTCGGAAATAATTATTTATTTAAAACCGTAACTCACTGCATGAGGATCAAAATAATGGCCGCCACGCAAGTACAACGCGACATCACATTGCGGTTTTTAGCAGAGCCTTCGGAAGTTAATTTTGGTGGCAAAGTGCACGGCGGCACGGTGATGAAATGGATCGACCAGGCCGGTTACGCGTGCGCGGTAGGGTGGAGCGGTCAGTATTGCGTAACTGTCTATGTCGGCGGTATTCGTTTTATACAACCCATTCTTATCGGCCATCTGGTCGAAGTGCAGGCTCGTGTCATTTACACCGGCAAAACCAGCATGCACATTGCAGTCGATGTCAGCGCCGGTGACCCTAAACAAAATCAACTGCGCAAAACGACGCACTGCATTATTGTTTTCGTAGCTGTCGATGTCGACGGCAGACCTTCACCGGTGCGCGAATGGACTTCCGAATCGGCGGAAGACATTGCGCTCGAAGACTACGCGCGTAAATTGATGGGACTGCGTAATGGCATTGAAGAGGAAATGAATCGGTTTCTTTCGCCGTAGTTTTTAATACGCGTAAATA
Source organism: Verrucomicrobiaceae bacterium (assembly GCA_028293825.1). GTDB lineage: Bacteria > Pseudomonadota > Gammaproteobacteria > Pseudomonadales > CAMLJR01 > CAMLJR01. Next base: position 34,857 of record JAQGNY010000035.1, on the reverse strand, counting down.
TCGTTGTACAAAAAAATAATAGGTTCTTTGTGAGTTAATAAAAAACCGTTTTAGCGATTGATTCGAATTTTTAAAAGAAAATTAATTTTTGCAAAAGGAGCTGTCATTTCCTGGAGCGAAATTATTGCCGCTTTTGGCGGTATTGTCCGCGTAGCTGCTGCTCTGGGTGTATTGACCACGTTGCTGGCAGGGCAAAGTGTGCATGTATTGCTACGCAAAGCATGCAGCATGTTACGCACCGAGTTAACAGAAGACCTTCTTTCACGGCGCGAGTCGCCGCTTGTTGTCCATTAATAACACGCATTAGGCGATAATTTTCTTGGCTCGATAAATTGCTAACCTGGTTTTCAATTTGCGCGGATTACGCTTCAATACTTTGCGTAATTGAAAGCGAACTTCTTAAAGGCGATTAAATCTCTCCCGTTTAATTCGATATTTCACAGTTGGATTCGTTGCTGTGGAAGTACTTTATTTTTTTGAATTTATATTCGCCCAGAAAACTTCGACGATACAATTGTTGTATTGACGCCACAGCCGCTTAGGCACATTGTCCTCACAATAAAAATTAACTGCCGCTACGGCACGGAAGAATTTGTCAATGGAGGCATAAAATGCCACTGCGTCCTGTGCGTTATGAGCTTCCCGATAAAACTAAGGAGCTGCGGCGAACAATCATTTTAAGTATTGTTGCTGTCGCATTAAGTGTTGCCACGCTACTAGTTCAACAATGGATGGCCGGCACTAGCGATAGGCAGCTGCTTGTTCTATTCATGTTTCCCATTGTTCTTGGCGCATTACTCGGTGGTTTAGCGCCTGGTATTCTTGCGACATTTGTGTGCGCTGCCTTAGCCAGCTATTTCATTATTCCGCCGCGCCATGATTTTGCTATGGCGGGTGGCGTCGATCTCATTCAGTGGTTTGTGTTGATTGCCAATGGCTTGATGGTCAGCCTATTAACCGAGGTTTTGCACCGTTCCAAGTTGCGTGAAGTCACCCGCTACAGAGAGTTGGCAGCGGCACAAATTCAACTCCGTCAAAGCGAAGTGCATTATCGAAGCGTGGTGTCGGTTTTAACCGAAGGTATCGTAGTCAGCGATGCACGAGGATTGGTGTTGAGTTGCAATGCCGCCGCCGAACGCATTGTTGGAGTGAAGGAAGCTAACTGGCAGGGGCATTCGATTTTCCCTGATGGGTGGCGCTTGTTGCGAGCTGACGGTAGCGCAATGCCGAATGAAGAAAGACCTTCAGGAAAGGTTCTTGCAGGTCATGTCGCTGTGGATAAAGAGCGGTACTGTGCGGTCAGTCCCTCTGGAGAAATGATCTGGCTCGAAGTAAATGCGCGCGCCATCCGCGACCCAAATACGAACGCATTGATTGCGGTGGTTACATCGTTTTGTGATGTGACCCATGACCAACAACTCATTACCGAAATACAACAACACCGCAATCAGCTCGAAAGATTAGTGACCATTCGCACGGCGGCGCTGGAAGAGGCGATGGCAGCTGCCGAGACTGCGAATAAAGCGAAAAGCGCATTTCTGGCGAATATGAGCCACGAAATTCGCACGCCGATGAATGCCATTATCGGACTCACGTATTTAATGTCGCGCGATACGCAAGACCCATTGCAGCGTGACCGCCTCGGTAAAGTCGACGGCGCCGCGAAACATTTGCTGCAAGTTATTAACGACATTCTCGATCTCTCCAAAATCGAAGCCGGTAAAATGGTGTTGGAAGATATTGAGTTTGCCCTCGATGAATTGCTGTCGCGCAATTTTGAAATGGTCAGTGCAGCGGCGCGCGAAAAAGGCTTGGAGTTGGTGATCGATACCGACCATCTTCCGTATCGATTGCGTGGCGATCCAACACGGCTGTCGCAAGCATTAATTAATTTGCTGGCTAACGCGGTGAAATTTACGCAGCGCGGTTGGGTTCGTTTGCGCGGCGAGCGGCTGGGCGAAGACGATAAGCGAATTCACGTTCGTTTCGAAGTGCAGGACACTGGCGAAGGTATCGAGCTGGATCGTCAATCGGAATTATTTAATGCATTCGAGCAGGCCGATAGTTCGACCACACGTCGTCACGGCGGCACCGGACTCGGGCTCGCGCTAACACGCCATTTGGCGCTGATGATGGGTGGAGAATCGGGCGTCATCAGCGCGCCCGGCGCCGGCAGTACGTTTTGGTTTACCGCGTGGCTTGAGCGCGCCGTCGAACCTGCCGAACGGGTTGCGCCAATACCGATGCAAGGGCTACGCGCATTGCTGGTCGACGATTTACCCGAAGCGCGCGGTGCTCTCGCAGATTGTTTGGAGCTATTGGGTTTGCATGTCGAGGCGCTCGCCAACGGTATTGATGCATTGCAGCGCGTGCAAGCGCAACTGATCGCCGGCAATCCGTACGATGTGATACTTATCGATTGGCGCATGGACCCGATCGACGGCATCGAAACACAGCGTAGGTTGCGCGCGTTGCTCGGGGATGCGATGCCGCCAAGTATTTTAGTTACCGCTTTTGACGATCCGTCGATGTGGCAGCAGGCCACCGACGTTCAGTTCGATGGCGTGCTAATAAAACCCATCACCAATTCGGCGCTGCACGACACGCTTACCCGCGTTCTGCGTCAACAGGTTGCTGCTCCTTTCGCTGCGCCTTTAATCGGTGGTGAAGCCGAAAATCTTTTGCAGCGAATGCATTCCAATCAGCGCGTTTTATTGGTTGAAGACAATCCGATTAATCGTGAAGTGGCGACCGAATTATTGAGTCGCGCCAATCTTCATGTTGAAACCGCTAACGATGGCTCGCAGGCAGTCGCCATGGTACTGGCGCACGCTTACGATTTAATTCTGATGGATGTACAGATGCCCGTTATGGATGGCATGGCGGCGACCAGAGCCATTCGTACGCACGCTCAATTTGCGACGCTGCCGATTGTAGCAATGACGGCCAATGCATTTGGCGAAGACCGCATCGCGTGTATCGAAGCGGGCATGAACGATCACGTTGCGAAGCCGGTTGATCCGGAGGCGTTATACGGCACCTTGCTGCGCTGGTTGCCGACACTCGTGAATCACTTTGCGCCGAGGATAACGGACTCAACCTTCAGCGCGCTGCAAACGATGCCGCTTAAGGATCGCCTGGCGGCGATCGAAGGCTTCAGCGTGACGCACGCGCTGAATTACATCGGCGGCGATATCGAAATACTGAAACGAATTTTGAACACGTTCGTAAAAATTTATCGGAATGGGGAGCCTGCACTATTAAATATTTCTCCGGCCAGCACGGCTAACTGGCCGTCGGTATGTCACTCATTGCGCGGCGCGTGTGCAACCATCGGCGCGTTTACGTTGGGAGAGGCACTGAAAAGTTTCGAGAGAGCGCTAATTGGAGGCGTTGATGTAACCGTACTGATTCCTCAGGCCGCGCTTATTAACGACGCGTTGCTAATACTAGTGCGCGACCTGGCGGTCGAACTCGACATCGAAGAGGATGCGGCAGAACGCTAGTTTTATGTTTCATAACTTATATAAAATCCCTCCCGCCACGGCCGTTTATTGATTCTATTTTTGTGGAGTCCAAGAAATAGTCGGTAAGTATTCGGCGTAAATAATCGGCTGCAAACCTGTTGTATCGCCTCAAGCGAGATTTAAGATGGTTCGCTCTGCAATTCGAAAGCCGCATCACATTTAAAAAATGGGTTTTACAATATTCTTCGATTCAATCTATGCCCGCTTTTGGCGCATCACGGAAGGTGAGACTCTGGATACACTGCTTTCGCCAGTATTCAAGTATTCAAGTATTCAAGTATTTAAAGTATTTAAAGTATTTAAAGTATTTAAGAGTACAGCCGTTTTTAATAAAGTGACGGCGAAAATGCGTTGTATAGATTCATTGCGCGCAATTGAAGCAGATAATTTTGGTCGCGACCTGTCGGGCCTCAATGCTAGTAGCGGGAACCGATGTCTAAGTTAAATCGTAACGCTCAGCCCAACTATTTCGTGGAAACAGCCGAAGGATTGCTGTATCGCGAGCCGGACAGCACTGCGGTGTTGCGTTTGGTTTTTGGCGGAGCTGGAATAATCGCAATTGTCTGCTCGCTATTTTTTGTCGAGCTCATTCGGCAGATCGGGGCGATCAATATCGGCGCGCTAATTATCGGCACACCAGCCATGTGGGCAAAAGCTGGCGGGGAAGTTGCCTCAATGCTGGGCTTGGTCGCGTTTTTTTTATTCGGTGGGTATTGCCTGAAAATGGCTGTGCTTTTACCGAGACAGACACTTTTATTCGATCGCAGTATGCGCCGGGTTATTTACACCGCTCGCGCACCGGCGCAGGGGCAACGGCGGCAAACCTATTCGTTCGACTCCATCTGCGCAGTGGAAATCATCGATATTGCACCGTTGGACGATGCGCCGACCTTTACCATCGATATCAATTTGTCCGCGCAGAAGCAGATTCAGATCGGTGTCTTTGCCACGCGCGAACAGGCGCTGCCGTATGTGCAGCAAATAAGAAAAATCATTGGGCATGTGTCGCAGCATTAGTTTTCAATACTAAAAATCGACAAATAATTCATCCGGTTTTACCGCAGTCTTTATCATTTTTATATCCAGCAATTGATCCGATAGCGTTTGCCAGCGTGTGGCGCTCATTTGGCCTAGCTTCTTAATATCTGGTGTAGCAATCAAATTCTGCTGAGCTTTAGCGCTGGCTAAAAATGTAGCTAGATCCATCGATTTATTTTGCGCGGCCATTTTTATATTGGTCGCCTCCGGATTTTTTAAATACTCATTCCAGCCTTCCCGCACAGCAGCGACGACACGTTTTACTTCATCGGGATTTTTTTGCAGATGTTCGCGCGTGGTAGCGAGCACGGTGGTGTAGGGGTTATATCCGCTGTCTGCAATCAAAAAAGTTTTAACGCTGAGGCCGGCTTTTTCGGCTTTGAGCGGTTCGCTGGTGACAAAGCATTGTTGTGAAATTTTTGTGTCGCTCTGAAAGCTGCCAATGCCACCGAGGTACGGCGCGGTAGTGACTTTAATTGGCGCGTATTTCTTTTTGAAAAATTGCGCGTAGGCAAGGCCCGATTGCCACAGCAGAGTGCCATCGGCTTTCATTACATTGTCCAGGTTTTTAAAGCCGCGTTCGGCGTGTGTCATGATGCCCTGCGGATTGGTTTGATAGGTGGCAAATAAGGCGACAATATTGTTGGCGCCGCGATCGTGCGCGATGACGACTTCATCGGCGGAAACAATCGCGTAATCGACTTTTCCCGCCGCCAGCATTTGCACGGTCGGCGTGCCGGAGCCGCCCTCGGTAATTTCAACGGTTAATTGTTGCTTGGTGAACAATCCGAAGTGCTGCGCTGCATAAAAGCCACCGAATTGAGGCTCTGCTTTCCAGTTCAGTGCGAGTTTAAGCGGCTCGCCGTCGGCGAGCGCAGCGGTTGAAAATGCAGTAGAGCAGAGCGCGAAAGCCGCAGCTAAAATCGTCAACCATTTTTTTGCCATGTAATTTTCCTCACGCTTTTCTTAAATAGGGACGTTTGCCCAGTAATAATTTAGTGACCAGATCGATTAAGAAAATTAGCGCCAGTGCCAACACACTCGACATCATCACCCCGCTGAACACCAAATCGACGCGCTGCTGCGTTCTTGCCGAATCGATCAAACTGCCGAGACCGCCGCCGGCGATAAATTCGCCGACAATGGCGCCGATAACGGAAAGCCCCACCGCAATACGCAGGCCTGCCAAAATATACGGCAATGCCGACGGGATTTGCAGTTTAAAAATTGTCGTCAATACGTTGGGTTTGTACAGCGAAAATAATTCCTTCAATTGCGGATCGGTTTGCTGCAAACCAGTTAGCGTATTTGCCAGAATCGGAAATAGTGAAACGATAAACGCCGACGCCTTCACGGTCGGCTGACCGAAGCCGAACCAAATGACCAGCAGCGGCGCTATCGCGATAATCGGTACCGTTTGAAAAAATATGCAGAAAGGCAGTACTGCTTTTCGCAATAGCGGCACCGCAAAAAATGTAATCGCCAGCACCACGCCAATACTAAAGCTCAGTCCCAATCCCCAAACAATGGACAGCAGCGTCGATAGCAGTGCGCTGCCGATATCCGTCCAATTGTCGATAGTCGTTTGAATTATTTCGCGCGGTGACGGCAATAAATAAGAAGGTACCCACTGCTGCGCGACGATGGTTTGCCAGATGGCAATAATTAAAAAGAAGAAAATCCAGGCTGGTAACTTTTCCACAAGTATATTTTTCATGCGGCTTGCTCGATATCGGCAAATTGTTGCGTCAGCATTTTTACCATCGCGTTAAACGGCCCGCTTAATTTTGTATCTTGCGAACGTGGGCCGATCTCAACCGGTGTGAGTAATTTCTGTCGACCGTATTGATCGAGCAGTAGAACTCGGTCACCCAGATAAATAGCTTCTGCAATCGAATGTGTAACGAATATATATTGGAGTGCGTAAGTCGTTTTTAATTCGTGCAGCAAATCCTGTAGACGAAAACGCGTGCGTTCATCCAGCGCTGCGAACGGCTCATCGAGCAATATTAATTTCGGATCGGTTATTAATGCGCGTGCCAATGCAGCGCGCATTTGCATGCCACCGCTCAGTTCTGCAGGAAAGCGATCGCTGTGTGCGCCCAATCCTAAGCGTTGCAATAATTCACGAGCGTGTTGGCATCGCTCGGCGCTATCGCGTTTTAGCAATTCGAGCGGCAGCAACACATTTTCTAACGTGGTGCGCCATGGCACCAGACGCGGTTCCTGAAATACGTATGACATGTGCGGCGCTATCGTCGGTTCGATTTCAATACTGCCGGCGCTCGGCTGTTCCAGCCCCATAATCAAGCGCAATAACGTAGTTTTGCCGCAACCGGAGGGCCCGAGCAGCGATAGCGATTCGCCATGCGGCAGCGTTAACGACAGATCGTTAATCACATCGCGCGGTTGTATGGCGAAGCGCTTGTGCAGATTCTTTATCTCGATGAAAATTGCTGTCATAGGTGCCAGCGCGAATTAAACGCATACAGAAAATAAGAAGCGCAATTCTCGATGAGAAGTGAAGGTGGGCGCAACCATGGAAATTAAGTGCGAATCAGCTGCAAGCCGTTAACAGATATTGCAGCACATCATCGTCGAGATGCAGAAATTGAAGTCCGTAGCCAAATAGTTTGTCGCCGGGTAGCGGATCTTTACGCGCAATTTTGCTGTTGACCAGAGCCGGTGGACCATCGCTGCTTATTTCAAGTTCGACGATCACCATATCGCCGAGCTCGACATGCAGCGTGGTAATCAAATAAATGCCGCCAATCGATGCGTCTTTCACTTTTGCCGGTGCGATGCCGAGCCCGCGACCACCAATGCGCGCGGACCAATTTACTTCGATGCGGTTATGGACTCTGCGTTCTTTGGACATTATTTCCAGCTCATGCTGTCTTAGCGCGGGCTATCGATTTGATACGCCAATGTCAGTCAAAATAATTAGGTGGATTCGTCGGCGTCGATATTTTGAATGACGGTCTTGAGCCCACTGTAAACCAGTTTACTGGCTTTGCCGATAATGTCCTGTTGCGATTGAAAATCTTCCAGCATACCGGCGGCGTATTCGCGCTGACTGTCGGACAATCCCGGGCCGGTCAAAAACTCCTGCAATTCGCCGTGAAATTTTTGTGTCGCGCGGTGATGCTCGGTGATTACGTAATTGTATTGGCCGAGCAGCTTGTTCAATTCGGAATGAATATCCGCGTGGCTCATGTTTTCCTGTTGCGTGAATTTTTCCGCTTCGATCATCGCGAGCCAGCGGTCGATGGCGGGAAATACATGCAGCAATTCTTCCGTGTATGTGGTCAGGTTGGCGCTTTGATAAATCAATACATGACAGAGCGGGTAAGCGAAAAGTAAACCTTCGCTGAGTTCAACGACCGGGCTGTCCGGCTTGGCGCTAATCGACTGCAAAAGTTGTTTGCTATGACTGTCGATGCTGCCTTCGCTCGATAACCACAATTGCTCGCGTCGACCGCGCACCAAAATAACGGCGGATAATTTTTTTTGCGCCAGCCATTCGATAACGCAACCGATAACATTTTCAGCCGTATTCATTTTTAGAATGGCGAGGACCAATGTGGCCAAATCGGTTGCTGTGTCTGTCGCAAGATGTCGTGTCGTTACTGGCGTTGGCGCAGGGTTAGCTGAGTCTTCCGGTTCCTCGTGTTCGATAAGCTTGGTGAGCTGCGTGATTTTATCGCGCAACGTATCGCCTTCGGTTTCGAGAATAACGGTGCAGGTTTCGTAATCGCGCAGTTGCAATTTCAGTTGGCCGAGAATGGCGAATGAGGTTTCGTACTGTGTCGAATCCTGGCGCAGCAGCGATATTTCCGTTTCCAATTGCATGATCAAACCGCGCTGCTTGCGATTGATTTCACGCATGCGATTAATTTCAGCGACGCTTTGTTGATACGCTTGCGTTGTTTCCTGCAGCAACTCGCGCGTCGCATCGAGTTTGCTTTCGTTCTTGTTTGGCGTCGAGATAATCAGCAGATCGTGCGGCGCGTGTTGCTGATCGGTTCGGCACGCTTCGCGTAATTTTGCTTCAGTGCTGTCGAATTTATGCTGCAGCGAATGTAATTCGGTTTCGAGCCGCGCAATTGTCGTCATCAAGGTCTGAGTGTTTTGCTCGACGTCTCCCAAGGTACTGGTTACTTTTTTTTGCGCAGGAGAGTGTTCAGCGCTTTCATTGTGGCTTGATGAAGAAACTGCCTGCCGAATTTGCGCGATCGAATCCATTTGAAGCGCCAAAGCGTTACGCGCTTTTCTCAATTGCGCGGCGGCGGAATCTGATGTCGTCGTGTCTGCTGTTTTTACCGGGCGTTTAAGTAGCTGCAGCAGCGGCAGCGCGCCGCGCTTTAAGGCATCCAAATTACTGCGATGACGACCTTGATCGACTAACCCGATCAGTTCGGCCTCCAGCCAAATCAAACGCAAATGATCGAGCGAATCGGGAAGGGTGTCGGCATTTTTTTCCGCGATGGTCACGCGTTGTCGAGTGATTTGTGCTTCGCGTTGCAAATAAAGTTCGGCGCGCTGCGACTCGTATTCGTCACCGCGTTGTTTGAGCTGATCGATACGCTGCCGATTGCGATAGCTCAGATACAAAAAAATCAGTAACGGGACCAACGTGCTGGGGATACTTAACAGCAGGAAAAAATTGAGGCTGTCGGACATACAGTGAAGCTCCGGTCCGGAGAGCGTAGGCAGCGGATGAATGATCGCTCAATAAATTGCCGTGAAAATGTATGTCACGCAGGCGCGCCACATTGAACTTCGTACAAAGAAAAATGAATGAGCGCGTTGAGAGAATAGTTGAGCCGCGCTGATTACGACAGACTAAAGAGCAATAGCGTTGATTACGATTTGGATAGAGAGCTGTAAGCGGAGCCGAATAAAAAGAAAGAAGGCCGTGCAACAGACGGGTGAAGGAAAAAAAGCGAAAGAAAAGAACTAGGTTGAAGGAAAAAACGCTGCCGCGATGACAGCGCTTTTATTGCGATTGATAGGAGTGCAGCGATCAGCCGCGTTTGGGCAGAACATCCTTCAGCTTGTCACGCATTGCGCGCAACGACTGCTCGGTGCTGTCCCAGCCGATGCAGCCGTCGGTGACTGAAACGCCGTATTGCAACTTGCTCAGGTCTTCGGGAATCGATTGATTGCCGGCGAACAGATTGCTCTCGACCATCAGGCCGACAATCGACTTATTGCCTTCGAGCACCTGATTGGTAACGTTATCGATCACCAGTGGTTGCAGCTCCGGTTGCTTGTTCGAGTTGGCGTGGCTGCAATCGACCATGATATTGGCCGGCACTTTAGCTTTCGCCAACTCTTGCTCGCACAGCGCGATATGCACGGAATCGTAATTCGGGCCGTTGCTGCCGCCGCGCAATACCACGTGCGCGTATTGATTGCCGGTGGTGTGAATGACGGCAACTTGCCCCAGCGAGTTGATGCCGAGAAAACGATGCGGTTCCGAGACCGATTTCAACGCGTTGATCGCGACTGCAAGTCCGCCGTCGGTGCCGTTTTTGAAACCGACCGCCGAGCTCAGGCCGCTGGCCATTTCGCGGTGAGTCTGCGATTCGGTGGTGCGCGCGCCGATCGCGGACCAGGTGATGCAGTCCTGCAGGTATTGCGGCGAAATCGGGTCGAGCGCTTCGGTCGATGTCGCCAAACCGAGTTCGGAAATATCGAGCAGCAATTTACGGCCAATATGCAGGCCGTCTTCGATTTTGAAGGTGTCGTTCATGTACGGATCGTTGATCAGGCCTTTCCAGCCGACCGTCGTGCGCGGTTTTTCGAAATACACGCGCATCACGATGAACAACGTGTCGCTGATTTCGTCGGCCAGCGCTTTCAGGCGGCGCGCGTAATCGTGCGCGGCGTCGATATCGTGAATCGAGCAGGGACCGACCACCACAAACAGGCGATGGTCTTTGCGATCGAGAATATTGCGAATGGTCTGGCGCGATTGGGTGATGGTATCGCGCGCTTTGGCGGACATCGGCAGCGCGGCTTTCAACTGATCGGGCGTGATCAGGATTTCCTGGGCGGCGACATTTAGGTTCTCGACAACACTATCGGACATGGCGGTTCCGTACTGCTCACGGCATAAAGGGCCGACGATTGTACCGAAATTGCCCGCGCGCAGGTACTTACCGCGCAGACCGCGATTTACGCGCGTTAATAATTACGTTTCGGCGCTGTACCGGCCAGCCGTTACAATGGTGCCTTTCCCGTTTTGGCCCCCGTTCGATGACGCAAGCGACCCTTCTATTCAATGCCGATCCGCTGCGACCCGCGTTGGCGCGCGGCGCGCAATTGCTGACGCCCAACCGGCGCCTCGCCAGTCGGATTCGGACCGCGTTGCTCGGCGCGCAGAGCGTCGCGCCTGCCGCGCCGGTATTTGCGTTGAGCGACTGGTTGCAGCGGCTGTGGGAGCAAATGGTATTTCGCGGCGATGTCTTGGCCGACGCGGTCTGGGTGTTGAACCCGGCGCAGGAATTGGCGCTGTGGGAGTTGGCGATTCGCGCCTCCGAATTACCGTTGCTGCGTCCGGCCCAGGCCGCCGAGCAAGCGGCTAGCGCGTATCGCACGCTGGCATTGTGGCGGCAGTTGCCGCTGTCAGCCACGCTTCGCGCCGACTGTTTGGCCCAGCCGGATAGCGCTGCATTTATCGAATGGCTCGGCCGCTTCGAGCAACTGTGCATACAGCGCGAATGCATTGCCGTGGCCGAGCGCGACCGCCGCGTCGTGGTCGCCGCGCAAGCCGGACGGGTTGAGTTGCCGCCGGAATTATTGGGCGTCGGCTTTGACGATGTGCCGCCGTTGCACCGCGATCTGCTCGAATGCTGCGCTGTTTTTTCGCACTATCAGCCGGAATCGCGCGCGCGCGGGGCGGCAGTGGTCGGCGCCGATACGCTCGAAGAACAATTGCAAGCGGCGGCCTTGTGGGTGCGCGAACGCCTGCGCGACCATCCCGATGGTCCGTTCGCCATCGTGGTGCCGGAGCTAAATCAGCAGCGCGCTTTCGTCGAACGCGTGCTGCTCGATATTTTCACGCCCGAACTTGCATTGCCGGAGCAGCGTCGACAATTGCCGCCGCTGAATTTTTCCGCCGGCGAACCGCTGGCACAAACACCGCTGCTGCAAACTGCGCTTCAATTGATCGAGCTGGCCGCGCCGATGATTCAACTGAGCACGTTGCTGCAATTGTTGCGCGCGCCGTTTTTCAATCTTGCTGCACCGTCAGATGCGGCTTCGACGCAACACGAAGCGCTCGCGTCATTTATCGGCGCGATTCGCGATTTGCGTCTGACCACGTTGCGCCTGGGTCAGGTGCGCCAATGCGCCGATAAAGTGGCATTGCGTTTTACCGAATGGCCGTTTGCCGAAATATTGCAGAGCGTTATCGAAACGGTGCGGCGCGAGCGCTGGCACAGCGCGCGTTTTTCGGCGGCGCAATGGGCCGAGCGCTTTACGCAATTACTCGCGTTGTTCGGCTGGCCGGGACCGCGCACGCTCGACAGTATCGAATACCAGCAGCATCAACAATTTCAGCAAGTGCTGATCGACTTCGCGCAATTCGATCGCGTGTTGGCGCCGCTGGATTTCCACGGCGCGCTGCAGCGGTTGCGGCAGTTTTTGCAGGCGCAGGTATTCCAGCCGAAAACCGCGGACACGCCGGTGCAGGTGCTCGGTGTATTGGAAGCGGCCGGGCTGCAGTTTCAAGGTTTGTGGCTGTGCGATATGAGCGACGACCGCTGGCCGGCGCCGGCTTCGCCGCAGCCGTTATTGCCGCGCGAATTGCAGCGCCAATTGCGCATGCCGCGGTGCGATGCCGACCGCGAATACGCGATTGCCGCGCGCCTGACGCGGTCGCTGCTCGACAGCGCGTTCGATGTTGTCGTCAGTTATCAGCGCGAACGCGAAGAAGTGGTGCGTCGGCCGAGTCCGTTGTTTGCGCATCTCGAAGAAATTTCATTGCAGCAATTACTTGGCGCGTCGCTCGGTGAATTATTGCCGGCGCGTTTGCGGCATTCGGCAGCGGTAGAAAATTACACGCTGGAAGAAATTGATTCTGGCGATGCGCCGGTGTTAACCGCGCAGGAGCGCGCGCGCGGCGGCAGCGGTTTATTTCAGGATCAGGCCGCGTGCCCGTTTCGCGCATTTGCGCGGCATCGATTGTCGGCGCGAGCATTGCCGGAGCCGGTTGCGGGTTTGGATGCAGCCGAGCGCGGCAATATTTTGCACGCAGCGTTGGAGTCGATTTGGAATCATTTGAAAACGCAAACCGCGTTGCTCGCTCTGAATGAAGATGAACGCAGCGCGCTGATCGAGCAAACCGCGCAGGCTGCGATCGCGCAATTTATCGAGCGCAATGCGCAGCGCATCGGCGCACGTTTCGCCGCGCTCGAAACACAGCGGCTCGCACAGGTGTTGCACCAATGGCTTGAACTCGAAAGCGAGCGCGAACCGTTTGAAGTCGTAGCGACCGAACAGCGGCGCGAAAATAATTTCGCCGATTTGCCGCTGCGCGTGCGTGTCGATCGCATCGATCAACTCGCCGATGGCCGACTGCTCGTTATCGATTACAAAACCAAAACTGGCAACAGTACGATCAATGAATGGTTGGGCGAGCGTCCTGACGAACCGCAGTTACCGTTGTATGCGGCGCTGCTGGAAAACAACGATGAAAATAATCAGAGCGTCGCCGGTATCGCATTCGCGCAGGTGCGCGTCGAGCAGCCGCAATTTGTTGGCATCGGCGATGACACACTGACCCTGAGAGGATTTAAAGCGCCCGCGCAAATTACCGACGAAACCAGCGCGAAAGAATGGCCGGCATTGAAACAGCAATGGCGCGAAACGCTCGAAAATTTAGCGCACGAATTTATTCATGGCGCCGCACGCGTCGATCCAAAAAAACCACAGGTGTGCACGTATTGCGACTTGAGCAGCGTCTGTCGCATCGCGCATCAACAGCGCGCGGAAGAGGGGGCCGACGAATGAATTTATCGTTACCGCTCGACGCCACACAGCGCGCGCAAGCACTCGACACCACGCGCTCGTTTTGCGTTACCGCACCGGCCGGTTCGGGCAAAACAGAATTGCTCAGTCAGCGCGTATTGGCGTTGCTTTCTACCGTGCAGCAACCCGAAGAAGTATTGGCAATCACGTTCACGCGCAAAGCTGCTGCGGAAATGCGCGAGCGTATTCTCAGTGCGTTGCGCGCCGCACAATTGCCAGAACCTGCCGAGGCGCATAAACGCGAAACGTGGAAGCTCGCGCACGCGGCATTGACGCATGCGGAAAATCAAAACTGGAATTTGCTGCAAAATCCGCAGCGCCTGCGCGTGCAAACTATCGATGGTTTTTGCAGTAGCCTGACCGGACAAATGCCGGTGCTGTCGCAATTCGGCGCGCAGCCGCGCGTCACCGATCGCGCCGCGCCGTTGTATCGCGAAGCTATCGACGCATTGCTGTTATATCTCGAACAAAATCATCCGCTCGCCGACGACATTGCCGCGCTATTGTTGCATGTCGATAACCGTGTCGAACGCCTGCACGAATTGCTGGCCAGTTTGCTGGCATCGCGCGATCAATGGCTGCCACATGTCGGCGGCGGTATCGATGCCGATGTCGCGCGCGGTCATTTGGAAAATACTTTATGCACGGTGCGCGACGATGCGTTGCGTAACTTGCAGCAAAGTCTGTTTGTTTATCAAGGCGATTTATTGCCGTTGCTCGACTTCGCCGCGCAACGCGTCAGCGAAGCACAACCCGATCATCCGCTGGCGCAATTTGCCGGCTGCGTTGAATTGCCGAGCGCGCAATCGTATGACGTACCGTTGTGGCAAGTTTTAGCGGCGTGGATGCTGACCGAAAAAGGCACCTGGCGGCAGCGTCTGACGGTCAAGGAAGGCTTTCCCGCCGCTGAAGGTACACACAAAGCGTTAAATAAAGAGCGCAAAGAGGCGATGAGCGCTTTGTTAAAAGCCTTTGCCCACGATGAAGCGTTGCGCGAACAACTAGCCGAAGTGCGGTATTTGCCGGCCGATAATTATGCCGATTCGCGCTGGCAATTATTGGTTCGACTGACCCGCGTGTTGACGCAAACCGTGGCGCAACTGCAATTGATTTTTCAATTGCGCGGTGAAGTGGATTTCACTGAAATATCGTTGTGCGCATTGCGCGCGCTCGGCTCGGCATTGAACCCTAGCGAATTAATGTTGCGTCTCGACAATCGCATTCGACATTTGTTGATCGATGAATTTCAGGACACCTCGTCGGCGCAATACCGTTTGCTCGAACGTTTGGTCGAAGGCTGGCGCGAGCACAACGAAACCGGCGCGGCGCCGCAGACATTATTTATTGTCGGCGATGGCATGCAATCGATTTACGGTTTTCGCGAAGCAAAAGTCGGTTTGTTTTTGGAAGCGCGCACGCTCGGCGTTAATCATTTGCAATTGGACGATGCGCCGCTCAGCGTTAATTTTCGCTCGACGCCGACCGTTGTCGATTGGGTCAATCGCGTTTTTGCGCAGGCATTTCCACAATTCGAACATATCGCGCGCGGCGCCGTTTCTTACGAGCCGTCGTCCGCTTTCAATGCCGATCAAGTGCACAGCGAAGTAGCGGTTTACGGTTTGCGCAACGATCCGGATCGCAGCGCCGAAGCAGCGCAATGCGTGCAGTTGGTACAGCAAGCGTTGCAATACGACGACAGCGGAAAAATTGCGATTCTGGTGCGTGGGCGCTCGCATTTGCGGCAAATTGTGCCGGCGCTGCGACGTGCCGGTATCGCCTTTCGCGCCAACGATATCGATCCGTTGGTACAGCGCGCCCATGTGCAGGATTTATTAACGCTGTTGCGGGTGTTGCTCGATAACGTCGATCCGATTGCATTGCTCGCGCTGCTGCGCTCGCCGCTCGCGGGCATCGATAATCGCGATTTGCATACACTGATAACGCATGCGAGCGAAACACGTCAGCGCAGTGTGTTGGCGCGTATGCGCGATTCATCGGCGCACGCTGCATTGACCAAT
This sequence comes from Verrucomicrobiaceae bacterium, assembly GCA_028293825.1. Taxonomy (GTDB): domain Bacteria; phylum Pseudomonadota; class Gammaproteobacteria; order Pseudomonadales; family CAMLJR01; genus CAMLJR01. The sequence continues at coordinate 19,235 of JAQGNY010000035.1, read as the reverse complement.
GAGGCGCGTCAACGCGTTATTTATTTACTGGCCGCACTCGATCGCGCCTGGGCCGAGCGTGCGCGTAAACCTTTGCGCAGTTGGCTCGAAGGTGTGTGGCTTGCGCTCGGCGGCGATTTATTGATTTCAGGCGAAGGCGAGTGGAGCGATGTACAGGTACTGCTCGATTTGATCGAGCAGGCCGGTGGTGAAATCGATTTCGCACAGCTCGAACAACAATTGCAGAATTTATATGCGCGCGCCGATCAATCGGCCGATACGCGCGTGTTGTTAATGACAATTCACAAATCGAAAGGTCTCGAATTCGATACCGTGATTGTGCCGGCACTTGATGCCGGTTCGCGCAGCGACGATAAACCGCTGTTGCGTTGGAGCGAATATCTGGCCGAAGACGGTGAGCTCGGTTTAGTGCTGTCGGTGAAATCGGCACTGGGCGATGCACCGGATGCGACTTACGATTGGCTCGAATATGAACACAAACAGAAACAATCGCTCGAAGACACACGCTTGCTATATGTCGCCGCGACGCGCGCGATTAAACGGTTGTATTTATTATTTCGGACCAAAAACGAACAGGAATTTACCGCGCCGCCCGCGCGCAGTTTGTTGCAAAAAATCTGGGCGGCGGTCGAAGCCGATGTGGTGTGGCGCGACAGTCCGATCGTTATCGCCGATGCCGAGCACAACGATTTGCAACGGTTGCAGCGTGTGCCGATAGCGTGGCAGCAAACGCATTCGGCGCAAACCGAGTCGTCGCTTGATGAGCCGAATCCCATCGCACCGCTGGTCAATACACTGGACACGCAAATCGGCAGCACTGTGCATCAGCTGCTCGACGCGTTCGCGCGTTACGGTGTCGGTCATTGGCAGAAATTTTCTGCTGCCAATAAATCGCAAAAAATAATTCATCAGCTACGCCAGAACGGTGTGGCCGATGCGCATATCGATGCGACGTTAAGTGCAGTTTTGCAAACCATCGACACGACGCTGGCCGATACGCGTGGCAACTGGCTGTTGCAATCGACCCATAGCGAAAGTGTTAGTGAGTGGGAATTGCTGACAGCCGCGGGCAAGCGCTTCGTTATCGATCGCAGTTTTGTCGATGCCGAAGGCGTGCGTTGGATCGTCGATTACAAAAATTCGCTGCCGCGTACCGATGAGATCTTGACGGTATTCGCGCAACGCGAGCTGCAAAGTTACCGCGCGCAACTGATTAATTATCGCGAACTGGTTAGCGGCTTCGATGCGCGGCCGATTCGGCTCGCACTGTATTTTCCGCGCATTGCGCACTGGCTGGAATTGAACGACTGATGGCGCAAAAAAGATCAGGCCCATTATTTTATAAAGCGCCTGCGCGTAAAGCGGAAAAAAATCCGGCGGGCTTATCCTCTAACACCTCCATTGAGTTGAATATCGAACGGTTGAGCGCCGAAGGTCGCGGCATGGCCTTTCGTGACCGTAAGCCAGTGTTCGTTCCCTATGCGTTGCCCGGTGAAACGGTGCGGGCATGCATCGTCAATGACAAGCGCGAGTTTGCCGAAGCGCAATTGCTGGAGGTGCTGACACCCGCGCCGCAACGACAAATTCCTCCATGCGAGTTGTTCGGTCGTTGCGGCGGCTGCCAGTTGCAAATGCTCGGTGCCGATGAGCAGATCGCGCACAAACAGCAATCGTTGCAGCGGTTATTGCGCGGGTTCGTATCGGAAGACAGCAGCGTTTGGCAGCCAACTTTGTCGGCACAGCCGTGGTATTACCGTCATCGCGCGCGTCTTGCTGTGGCGGAGCAGGACGGTAAACCCATTGTGGGTTTTCGTGCGGCGAATAGTCATCATGTGCTGGCCGTATCGAGCTGTCCGATTCTCGATACGCGCCTGCAGCCGCTGCTGCAATTATTGCCGCAATGGCTGGAGCAATTGCCGCAGTGGCGTCGTATCGAAGAGATTCTGGTGGCGGTTGATAGCGGCAACAACATTGCGGTGGCGTGGCATGCGCAGCGCGCGTTTCCCAAAGCGGATGCCGATAAATTGGAAGCGTTGTGTCGCGCGGCCAATGTGTTGTGCGGCGATGGTGCGCAGCTGAATTACGCGGTGCCGAGTCAGGCGACCTCCATTGCTTTTACGCCTAACGATTTCACTCAGGTGAACCCCGCGATCAACGATCAGTTGGCCGCGCGCGTAATTGACTGGTTGGCGCCGACTGCGGAAGACAGTGTCGCCGATTTTTTTTGTGGGCTCGGTAATTTCACGTTGCCGCTGGCTCGCCGAGCAAAAACTGCGGTCGGTTATGAGGTCAGCGCGGCGATGGTTGCGCGCGCTCGCGCTAATGCGATGGCGCAAAATATCGGCAATGCGCGGTTTGAAGTGCTCGATCTATTCGAGCCGATTGCTGAATTTACGCTGACCGAGAATAAGATACTGCTTGATCCGCCGCGCGCGGGCGCGAAATTGCTCTGCGAAACATTGGCAACGTTAAAATCAGTGCAACGCATTGTTTACGTGTCGTGCAACCCGCAGACGCTGACGCGCGATATCGAAATTTTGGCGAAGGGTGGATTTGTTCTACAGCATGCAGCGTTGGTCGAGATGTTTCCGCAGACCGGACATAGCGAAGCGGTTGTTTGTTTGGCGCGGAAATAAAGTAAGTTCAGCCGGCGCACTCAATGAGGAATGCGCCGGCTGCAACTATTATTGCGGAGCTGGAGCTGGTTCTTTCGCGACTTTCATACCGCCGCGAGAGTAAGTAATTTTCTTGGTACCGCCATCGCAACTGCCGATGACATTCTGATCAGCAATCTGAGCTGTATCGACGATATCGAGCGTGTAACCGACCACGCCTTTGGCATCGAGTTTCGCAGCGATTTCGGTTTTCAATTCATCGCATGGTTTAGCGGCAAATGCCGGCGCTGCTACAAATGCGAGTGTTGCTACAACTATTGCAATATTTTTCATATCACAGACTCCGTTGTGAGAAATGGATGGGAATGGGAATGGCGCTTGATTATTGCGGGCGTTGCAACCGCTTGTCGAGTGTTTTCAAGCGCGCGCGGCCAGCACCACGAACTTAGTGTTGGCGGCGATTTGTCGGCAGTTGCCGAAAATCTTTTTTAACATCGATTGATACTGCAAATGCCGATTGCCCACGATCCAAAGTTCGCCCTGTGGCGTAAGTAAATCGCGGCTTTGTTTAAACATTTGCCATGCGATCTGATCGCCGACCACATGACCTTGATGAAAGGGTGGATTACATAAAATCAAATCAAACGCTGCGCCGTTGTAATTGCTGAATACATCGTCGACCTGAAATGTTGCGGCCGGAAATAGATCGTCAAAGCCGTTGTACCGATAGTTAAGTTCGGCCGCTGCGACGGCCTGATACGAATCGTCAAAAAATGCTACAGCAGACGACGGTTGCATACGTTTTGCCAGCATGCCGAGAATACCGTTGCCGCAGCCGAGATCAGCGATACGTGCACTGCGCGGCAGTTGCTTAAATTGTTCGATAAAAAAGCGCGCGCCGATATCGAATTTATCGCGCGCGAATACATTGGGGCCGGCGCTCAGCGTTAGTTGATAGTCGGGAATAGTGAGTGACGGTTCTGCGCAAACAGAAATTGCCGGTGCAGTTTCAGTGTGCTGCGGATGCGGAGTTATATGAAAGACGCGCGCTTTTTTCTGCGCCGGTAACGCGACAGTATCGCCGAGACGCTGCAGCGATTCGAAAATTCGGTCGGGTAAATGTTTAAGCATTCCCGCCGCTAGCACCAATGTATCGGCATTGGTACAAAGTTTTAATGCATTTAACTGTTGGTCAAATAGCGCCAATGTTTTTGGAATTCGCCAAAGCACTGCATCGAATGTCCGCTCTGGTCGCTGTGTCCCCGGCAATAGCTCCGGAGTGAAAAACGCAGCTAAGCGATTGTGTTTAATATTGTCAGAAAGTGCCAAATGCGCCGTGCGCGAATCGCTCCAGCTGCAAATAGTGTATGCATTCAAGGCGATGCCGAGTGCGCCGAACTGATCGTTAACGATCAATACGTCGTCGACATGTAAATTTTTAGTTTTAAGTGTTTCGAGCAAATAATCGTCGGCCGCATCCCATGCCTGCAACGACTTATCGTGGCGTGCCGGTCGTCGATAGATGTCGAAAGTGCCGAAGGCGTTACTGAAAGTTGTAGGTGTGGTCATAGTTATAGCGAATTCGTTTTAATTATATTGTCTCATGTGTGATGCATTACGCTAAAGTCTTTTGACAAGTTCCTCTTTATGCATATTAGCCCGTGTTTTGCATGTTAATTGAACGTTTGTTTAATGTTTAAGGCGGTACTGCAAAGCATTTATAAATAACAAGCAGAGGATGCCAGTCGCAATGAGCTGTTTTGCGTGTGGATTCGGTCAGCAACAACCCCGTCTGGAATTGTTATTCCGCTTTTTTGTGCGCGGACATTTTTATGGCGGCTGCTTTTATGGATAGCAAGGTCCGTAAATCCGAAGTTCACGCTGAGGTGACGACAGCCCGCGCATTACACGACAGCGAAGAAAATTTCCGGCTGCTCGTTTCTTCTGTACAGGATTACTCAATTTGTCTGCTCGATATTCGCGGCCACGTCGCTAACTGGAATATCGGTGCCGAACGCATGACCGGCTACAGCGCCGACGAAGTCGTCGGTCACCACTCTTCCATCTTTTACACACCCGATGATATTACCGGCAGCTTACCGCAGCGTGAACTTGCCGCCACCCGCGTGCACGGTAATTACGTCACCGAAGGTTGGCGCTTGCGCAGCGATGGCTCGCGCTTCTACGCACAGGTTGTTATTACTTTGTTGTTCGATGACGCCAATGAGCCGCGCGGATTTGCCGTCGTAACCCGCGATATTTCCACGCGCAAACAAATGGACGAGCGCTTTCGGCTGGTGGTGGAGTCCGCGCCCAGCGCGATGGTGATGATTAATGAAAGCGGCAAAATCGAAATGGTAAACGCCCAGGCTGAGCGCGTATTCGGTTATTCACGCTCGGAGTTATTGGGGCGCGCTGTAGAAATGTTGGTGCCCGAGCGTTTTCGTAAGCATCATCCGCAGATGCGGAAATCGTTTTACAGCGATCCGCAATCGCGGCCAATGGGCGCCGGGCGCGATTTATTCGGGCTACGTAAAGACGGCAGCGAATTCCCAGTCGAGATCGGTTTAAATCCGATCGAAACTGAGCAGGGGCCTATGGTGCTATCGGCGATTGTCGATATTTCCGACCGTAAACAAAAAGAAGAAAGCATTAAAAAAGCATTGGCGGAGAAAGATATTCTGCTTGGTGAAATTCATCACCGCGTAAAAAATAATTTGCAGATCGTGCACAGTTTGCTCGATTTACAGTGCACGCAAATCGCGGATCCGGTTGTGCGCGATATGTTAAAAGACAGCCAAAACCGCATTCGCTCGATGGCGATCATTCACCAGACCTTATATCAATCGAAAGATTTTGCAGCGATTGAGTTCAAGAATGTGCTCGATCTTATTGGGAATTCGTTATTGGCCTCTTATGGCGTCGATGACGGACACATTCAATTAAGCTTCGATGCCATGGATATTCCGCTGTCGATTAATAAAGCGATTCCGTGTGGGTTAATTGTTAATGAATTAGTGACGAATTCATTAAAGCATGCCTTTGTCGGTCGAAGCCGTGGGTCAATTTCAATTTCATTCATCGCGATTGGTGATATGGTCGAACTAAGCGTTGTCGATGACGGCATCGGCATTGCGGAGCATATCGATTTGGGTTTAACCGGCACGTTGGGCTTACAGTTAATTAATTTGTTGGCCGAACAGATCGGCGGTAAGTTAGAAATTAAGCGTGCGAATCCCACGCGCTTTTCGCTGCGGTTTTCGTTATAGCGCCAGGCGGGCTATTACGCTAAGCAAATAGGAGCAAGAAAATGTCAGCCACCAAGGTATTGGTTGTTGAAGATGAACGTATCGTTGCACTGAATTTGCAGCAGCGTTTGGTCAAGCTTGGATACGATGTGCCGGTAATTTGCGCAAGCGGCGCGCAAGCGCTGAACAATGTCGAACACGGTCAGCCCGATATTGTCCTGATGGATATTAATATCGAAGGTGATTTCGACGGCATCGAAACTGCCGCTCGTATCGGTGAAACGGCCGATACGCCGGTCGTATTTCTGACGGCCTACTCCGAAGAAGCCACGCTCATGCGTGCGCGTGCCACCAAACCGTACGGCTATTTATTAAAACCTTTTTCCGAACGTGAATTACACGCGACTATTCAAATGGCGTTGGAGCGACATAAATCGCAGCGCCAAGCCCATGAAGAGTTGCGGGCGCAAATTCAAGATAACGCTCTTTTACAAACTCAAATTCAAGAAAGCACCGAGCATCTCGCCGTGCGAGAGCTCACCAAACGCCTTGTCGACGAATTGGCGTTGGCAGCCGAAGCCAGTTCGCTGGTGCCGGAATTATTGGCTTCCGCACTCGACCTGCTGGCGCGTTGCGGCGGCTGGCATTGGGCCGCCGCGAGTTCGTTTAAAGGCACGCGTCAACACAGCGCGCAAATTGTTGCCACCTTCGCCGATGATGAATTGATTCTGGCTGCGGACAACGACAGTGCGCTCAGCGCAATTTTTAAAGATCTGCAAAGTCGATCCGAAGCCGATTGGTTGGACGAAGTGGCGCTGCGCCGTGTTGTGCAATCGGGCTTTTATCGCGGCCCAATCCATTTTGGTTATTGGATGCCGATTGTTATTTCCGGTCGATTGCGCGCGGGATTTCTATTTTTGCATCCAACCAAAATGCTCGACCGTCAGTGTTGGAATTTTCTATTCGAGCAAACGAATAGCGAATTAATCCGGTTTATCGAGCGCAAAGATTATCAGGAAAAATTGCGGCAATTATCGAGCGCGGTCGAGCATTCACCCGCCAGCGTGATGATTACGGATGCCAGCGGCGATATCGAATATGTAAATCCACAATTCACCGATGCGACTGGCTACGTGCAGGATGAAGTGCTGGGCGAAAATCCACGTCTGCTTAAATCCGGCAAAATGGCGGACGATGTCTATACGGGGTTATGGAAAAATCTCGTGGAAGGCGAAATCTGGCGCGGCGAATTTCACAATCGAAAAAAATCCGGCGAAGAATTTTGGGAAAGCTCTGCCATAGCGCCGGTTAGCGATGCCCACGGCAAAATTACTCATTACGTCGCGGTGAAAGAAGATATCACCGAGCGCAAACGACTCAACGAAGAACTGCTGGCTGCGAAGGAAGTTGCAGAAGCGGCGAATATGGCGAAAAGCGCGTTCCTCGCCAATATGAGTCACGAAATTCGCACGCCGTTAAATGCAATTCTCGGTCTAAATTTTTTGCTGCAAAAAACACCGCTGTCCACGATTCAAATGGAGTATGCGGAAAAGACCGAAAGCGCCGCCGAGTTTTTGTTGGCGATATTGAACGACATTCTCGATCTGTCGAAAATAGAAGCCGGCAAGCTGGAATTGGAGTCGGTGGATTTCCGACTCGATGCGTTATTGCAAAATGTAGCGATGATTTTGCAAGCGAAGGCCGACGAAAAGCACCTGCATTTGCGCACTGATTTTTCTGCCGACATACCGCTCGATCTGCGCGGCGATTCATTGCGCATCAAACAGATTTTGGTGAATCTCGGCGGTAACGCCATTAAATTTACCGACAGCGGTTCGGTCACGATCACGGTCCGCGCAGAAGCAATTAATCCAGGCGATGTACAGCTGCGATTTTCAGTGCAGGACACTGGTATTGGTTTGAGCGCCGAGCAGCGCGGCATATTGTTTGAAGTTTTCCGGCAGGGCGATGCCTCGACCACGCGGCGCTATGGTGGCAGCGGTCTGGGCCTCGCCATTTGCAAACGTTTGGCGGGCATGATGGGCGGCGATATCGATGTCGTCAGCACGCCTGGGCAGGGCAGCAATTTCAGTTTTGTGATTCCACTCGAACGTGCAAAAACGGCAGTGCCTGCGGTCGCGCGGGCGGCGGATACCAATGGCGAATTGCTTAAATTCGCCGGCGCACGCGTGCTACTGGTCGAAGACAGCGAATTGAATCAACAGGTCGCACGCGCGATTTTAAATTACCTCGGCGTCAATGCCGAAGTTGCTGCGAACGGACAGGAAGCGCTCGATTTGGTGAGGGCGAATGGCAGCAACTATTACCGGCTGGTATTGATGGATATTCAAATGCCGGTGATGGATGGGTTCGCAGCTACCCGAGAAATTCGCCATTTAAAAGATGCCGCGGAGTTGCCCATCGTGGCGATGACGGCGGATGTGATGTCCGAGGATCGCGATCGCTGCTTTGCGGCCGGCATGAATGGACACATCACCAAACCGATTAATATTCGCCAGTTGACGGAAGTATTAATCCGCTGGCTCAGTTGAAAATACTCGCCTGCGACAATTAGTCACATTCCGGCTTTCAGTTTGGCTTTCTACAATACGCGCCGAATTAAAGCTGGAATACCTCGGTGCAAAAATCCCTTCTTTCGATAATTAACTTCCCGCTTTCGTTAATTGCGGCGGTCACTGCTGCAGCAGTCTTAATCGCTTATTCGTCGTTGAGTTTTGCTGCCGACGCGGCTGTGATTGCAAAACAGCGCGCTGATTTATTGCGGCAGATGGATGCAATAAAAGCGCAGCTTGCTGATTTAGATGCGCAGGCGGCTGCACCAGTCGATACCGCGCTGCTGCATAAAAAATCGGCATCGCTTGCTCAGGAAGAATTATCGTTAAGCGAAGTTTTCGTTACCGGACACCGCGAGATTTTCAGTCAGCCGAAAGGGCAAACGGTAACCGCCATCGATCGCGAGCAATTTAAAAATTCGGGCGCGTTTACGATCGGCGAATTAATGGTGCTAACACCGGGTGTGACCGTCGCGCAGGGCAATGGTCCGCGCGATGTGTCGATATCGGTACGCGGTTCGAATGCACGGCAGACATTCGGTGTTCGCAACGTGCAGGTTTTCGAAGACAGTTTTCCGGTGACGCAGCCCGATGGCTTGGCGCGTACCGATTTAATTGATCCGCACGTATACACCGGCATTGATGTGTTTCAAGGACCGGGTTCGGCGCTGTACGGTAACTACGCCACCGGCGGCATGATCAATTTCAAATCGCGTCGTGGCGCAGATATCAACGGTGTGGAAGTCGGCACCGATATTGGTCGCTTCGGCTATCGCAATCACTACGTCACGCTCGGCAAAAAAACCGATAGCTTCGAATACAGCGCCTTTGCCAGTTATGTTGCCGGTGACGGTTTTACCAATCACAGCGGTTTCGATACCGACACAGTGAATTTATTGGCGACGTACACGCCCACCGACAGCGATAAATTCACGTTTAAATTTGTAAACAACAATATGGATGCCGACGTATCGGTGCGATTGTCGTTAAATCAATACAAACAAAACCCCTATCAAAAAGGTTGCGACAATATTGCAGTCAGCGGTTGCGCGCCGGTTGCATTGCTCGCGAATGGTTTCAATGGTCCGCGTGTTAGCTTGAGTGCCGATGATGCGGGCATCGGTCGCCACGATCGTCGCACTATCGCCGCCGCGCGTTGGGAGCATGCGTTCGATGCTGAAACGATGTGGCGCACGCAATTTGTGTTCGACAACCGCGATATTAAACAGCCTACCAATTCGAGTAGTTCGGTCGGCACATTTCCCTCGTTCAATATTATTAGCGATGTCACGATTGACGATGAATTGCTCGGATTTAAAGCGACGCATTTTGTCGGCGTGTTCGCGAATTACGAAAATATTAATTCGAATACTTACAACGTCGCGCCGGGCGGTAATAAAGGTCCCGGTGATAAAGCAGTGCAGGGCGGTTTGACGCAAACCGTCAATGGCAGCCATTTTAACTACGGCGCGCGGGCGCGCGAAGAATTGCAATTTAATGCGCAGTGGAGTGGTGTTGCTGGTATCGGCGTCGAGCGCACATTGCTCGATGCTACTTCAATGGCATTCGGTTATCCGACGGCGGCGGCGCCGACTACCACCAGCGTGGTCGGTCGACGTGATTACACCAATGTCGCGCCGGAAGTCAGCGTTATTTTCGAGCCCATTGCATCGTGGCGTTTACATGCACGCGTTGCCACCGGTTACGGTACACCGCAGGCCACCAATTTATTTGTGACCTCGGCCGGTGTTGCGGGCAATAACACGCAGCTCGATCCGCAGCGCAATACCGGTTTGGATATCGGTGCAATGTGGTCGCCCACGCCATTTTTTAATGCCAGCGTGACGGCATTTTATGAACGCTTTCGCGATGAATTAGTATCGCAATCGCCCGGCGCCAGTTTGCAAACGTACACGTTTAACGCGCCGCGCTCGATACATCGCGGTATTGAGGCAGGAATTCACTGGCGACCGTTTGCCGACTTTTTGCCGGACGCGTATTTGGCCGCAGCGTATTTGCGCAACGATCAGTACTACGACAAATATAGCGAGCGCCTCAGCGCCGGTACGCAATCGACGGCGTTTGATCGCTCGGGCAATAAAATTCCCGGCGTCGCTCCACAGACGTTGCACTTGCGTATTGGCTACGATCAGAAAGCGGGCTTGTTGCAAGGGCTCGGCGGTTTTATCGAGTCGGATTATCGTGAAGCCGCGTACATGGATAACGCGAATCTGCTGAAAATTCCGGGTTATTCGCTGTATAACTTCAACGCGCATTACGATACCAAGTTGAATGGAAGCGTCATCGACGATCTGCATTTATTCTTCGAGATTCGCAATATGTTTAACCGCCGCTACGTGGCATCGGCTTCGAATATTTCCGACACGATCAGCGCGACGACCGGCTTGCAAAATCCATCGGCAAATTTGGAAGCAGCGTCCGGCTCGATTTGGGCCGGTCAACCCCGCACGCTGACAACGGGCGTCCGCTTGAAATTTTGAGTTGAAATGATCGGCGCATAGCGCTGACAGAGATTATTTATGAAAAATAAAAACACAAAAAAATCGTGGCCGGATTATCGCGCAGTGTGGCGCTGGCATTTTTACGCAGGTTTATTTTGTATTCCTTTTGTTATTTTATTGTCGATCAGTGGTGCCATTTATCTATTCAAGCCGCAGGTGGAGGCATGGATCGATGTGCCGCTCGATAATTTGACGCCGATTGCACATCGTGCCGACGCGGATGCACAGATAGCAGCCGCGTTAAACGCAGTCGCAGGCGCACAATTTATCGCTTACGAATTACCGCCGGCTGATAACGCGGCGGTGCGGGTTTTTGTGAAAAGCGAGGGTGCGACGGTGCGCGTTTACGTGCATCCACAAACGTTGCAGATATTAAAAACAGTGCGCGAAGAAGATCGATTTATGCAGGTCGTGCGCACGATTCATGGCGAGTTGCTAATCGGGAATGTCGGATCGATTTTGGTCGAGTTGGCGGCGTCCTGGGCGATTGTTATGGTAGTGAGCGGAATTTATTTGTGGTGGCCGCGCCAGGTTCAAGGTTTAGCGGGTTTGTTATTTCCGCGCATAGGTCGCGGTCAGCGCACGTTCTGGCGCGATATTCACGCGGTAACGGGAATTTGGATTTCTGCTTTTGCATTAGTGTTATTACTGAGTGGTTTGCCGTGGGCCAACGTTTGGGGAAGTTATTTTAAGGCGTTGCGAACGCTGACAGGTACTGCGGTCGCAGCGCAGGATTGGACAGTGGGGCGTGAAAATGCCGACAAACAATCCAGCGGAAAAACTTTGGAGCAGGGCGCATCGCAGGAGCATGTTGGCCACGATCATTCCGCAATGCAAAAATCGACAAATAATTTTTCAACCAATTATGCGCAGATCAATCGCGTTGTCGCGGTGGTGAGTGCGCTTCAGCTTGCGCCGCCGGTGCGGATCAGTCCGTCGACCAGTACAGCCGATTTATGGGCAGCAAAATCCGATGCACAGAATCGACTATTGCGCGCCGATTTACTGGTCAATGGCGCATCGGGGGAAATAGTTCGCCGTGAAAATTTCAATCAACGCCATTTAATCGATCGCATTATCGGCACCGGTGTCGCAGCGCATGAAGGACAATTGTTCGGTTGGTTCAATCAATTGCTCGGCTTGTTCACCGCGCTCGGTTTAGTTCTGCTTAGTGTCAGCGCTGTCGTTCTATGGTGGCGTCGCCGTGCGACAGGTTTATTGGGCGCGCCGATACCGTTACAGCAGCCACGTTTTTCTTTTGGTTTAGTTGTCGTAGTAGCCGGACTGGCTATTTATTTACCGCTGTTTGGCGCTTCGGTAGCTGTAGTGTTTGTACTGGAAAAGTTTTTGTTCAGCCAAATTCCCGCCGTGAATCGCTGGTTGGGTCTTCCTGAGAAGATTTACAAAAAAACCTGCGAGAAAAATGCGGCACCATTTCCCGAATAATCACGCGCAACTAAAGCATCGAAAAAGCCGATCAGTGATAAAATTGTCGCCGACATGTTTTAGCGCTAACGTAAATTGCGCTGAGAGCGATCGCGTTAAACCAAACAGTTGGGTGACATTCGTGAAAAATGTATTGGCAGGCGTTTTAAGTTTTTCATTAATGCTGTTGTCGATGGCGGCGGCAGCGACCGATCAAGACGTTATTGACCATTACAATCGCTCCTGCATATCGTGCCATGCGTCCGGTGCCGCAGGCGCGCCGCGATCGTTTGTAGAAGCGGATTGGAAGCCGCGTCTGGCCAAGGGTCCACAGCAATTATTGCTCAGCGCTAAACGCGGTATAAACGCGATGCCGCCGAAGGGAATGTGTTTCGACTGCACCGATACCGATTACGCAGCACTGATTGTTTATATGTCGACTCCAAAAAAATAATGCTCCCTGTTTCGTTGCCACTGACTTCGGCATTGGGATTTGAACCGATGTTAAATCAAGTTTATTAACAGATATTAATTAAGCACGGCGATCAGCTCGATTCGCTTGATCAATTACCTCACCGTTTTACCCGCAGTCCAACAACAGCTGTCGCGCGCTTATTTATCTCAATTACAATGGGCGGCAAATACATTCGATTCAATAACAATAAGGAGAGTGAAATGAACAAGCGTTCACAGTTGATCTGTCTTTGGGCCGCACCGTTGATGGGAGTTATGGTGACCATCGGTTGGTGGTTGTTGGCGAAGTTTGTACCACCACCGTTACCGAGTTCCGGTGCTGCCGAAATTGCAGAGTTATTTCGACAAAATACCAATGGCATTCGCGTCGGAATGATTTTATTGGTGGCGGGTGCCGGTTTATTTGCCCCGTTTATCGCCGTTATTTCCGCCCAAATTCAGCGTATCGAAGGCAGCCCACCGGTATTGGCGTATACGCAGTTACTGGGTGGCGCGATGAGTATCGCAATTATCTTGATCCCCGCCATGTTGTGGACGACCGCAGCGTTTCGACCCGAGCGTAATCCCGAACTTATTTTGCTGTTGAACGATGCGTCGTGGTTGATTATTGCGATGACTTTTTCGCCGGCCGTTATTCAAAACGTAGCTATCGGTCTTGCCATTCTTGGCGATAAAAATCAGCCGCCAATTTTTCCGCGTTGGGTGGGTTATTTAAATTTCTGGGTGGCATTTTTATTGTTGCCGGCCGGCCTGATGACGTTTTTCAAAACCGGCCCGTTTGCCTGGAATGGTTTACTCGCGTTTTGGATGCCGCTAGTCGTGTTTGCGATTTGGTTCAACGTGATGTTCATAACCTTGTTGAAAGCGATTAAACGCCAACCGGATGTAGGTGTACTGCGGTGAATGCACGGGTTATAGAGGCCAAGCCCGTTTCCACTCGGCATATACCGGGCGAGCTTGGTCTCTGGATTTTTGTTCTCGGCGATATGCTGGTATTCGGTTTGTTCTTTTCGGTATTCGTGTTTTATCGCGCGCAGAATCCCGAATTGTTTATGCAGTCGCAAGCCACACTGAATAGCAATTACGGTGCGTTGAACACGATTTTTCTGCTGACCAGTTCGTGGTTGGTCGTGCTCGGTATTAACGCGGCGCGGAAAAATCTGAATGGGCTGGCGTTCAAATTATTGTTGCTGGCAATGTTGTGCGGTGCCGGTTTTATTTCGGTGAAAGTAATCGAATACTCCGAAAAAATACACGCTGGAATAGGGCTGACCACCAACGACTTTTACATGTTTTACTTCATCCTTACCGGGCTGCATTTTTTTCATGTATTGATCGGCATGGTAGCGCTGGCTGTTCTTTGCGTGATCGCGCGGCGGGGTATTTCCAAGCCGAGCGATCTTGCGATTTTGGAAGGTGGCGCCAGTTATTGGCACATGGTCGACGTGCTGTGGATTGTTCTATTTCCGCTGCTGTATTTAATGAAGTGACGTTTAACTATTCGCTAACTAATGAGCGCTGTTATGAGCCAATTGTTGCGCAGTTACACTACGGTCGTCTGGGTGGTTTTAGTTCTGTTGACCGGTTTTTCATGGTGGTTGGGGCATTCCTCAGCCTCCATTCAATATTCGAAAGGGCCGCAACTGGCGACGGTATTCATGTTTCTGGTAGCGCTTTTTAAAGTGAGACTGGTGGGTTTAAATTTCATGGAGCTAAAGCACGCGCCGCTACCGCTGCGTTTGTTGTTCGAGTTGTGGGGTGCGGGCGTCTGCATTGCTATTGTCTGTTTGTATTGGTTTAACGCAGCTTAATTAAAGCGCTGCAAATTAATTGTTGCAGCCGCTTCCTTCTGTTTTTTCCATTCAGCGCTTTCGATTTTCGTTTTTATTTTTCTGCAAAATGACACGCGACTCGATGTTGCTCATCGTTTGCGATCATATCGAATGCCGGCTTTTCGACCTTACAGATTGATTCCGCTTTGGGGCAGCGCGTATGAAAGCGACACCCGCTCGGTGGATTGATCGGGCTGGGCACTTCGCCAGTTAGCAGCGCATGGTGTTGACGACGCGCACCGGGCACGGGTTTAGGAATCGACGCGATTAAATATTGCGTGTAAGGATGCCGCGCTTCGTTATAAATTGTTGCCGCTGGTGCCAGCTCGACAATTTCACCCAGATACATAACCGCCACACGATCGCTAATATGCCGCACCACGGACAGATCATGCGAAATAAACAGCAGCGATAAATTCATCGAAGCGCGCAGCTCTAGCAGCAAATTAATTATCTGCGCCTGTACCGAAACGTCGAGTGCCGAAAGCGGCTCATCGCAAACGATAAATTCTGGCTGTAGGGCAATCGCGCGCGCGATACCGATGCGCTGTCGTTGTCCGCCGGAAAATTCGTGCGGGTAGCGATCGATACTGTTGGTAGGTAGGCCGACCTGTTTCAGTAATTGTTGTACTTGCTCGCGACGCTGGTTGCTATTACCGCCGAGGTTATGCACAACCAATGGCTCTTCGACAATTGTTCCAACCGTATGGCGCGCATTCAATGAGTCGTACGGATCTTGAAATACCATCTGCATACGACGGCGCGTAGTGCGCATATCCGCACGTGACAGCGTGCGAATGTCGGCGCCGTCGAAAATAATTTCACCCTCATCCGGTTCATATAAGCGCAGCAACGCTTTTCCGAGCGTCGATTTACCGCAGCCGGATTCTCCGACCAGGCCCAGCGTTTCGCCGCGCTCGATATTGAAGCTAACGCCATCGACGGCATGCAAATAATTTTTGTGTTGCTTTAACAATCCACTGCGCTGCAAAAAATATTTGCGCAAATTGCGTACTTGAATCAATGCGTCGCTCATTGCGCATTCTCCGTCGCAATATGCTGCCAGTGAAAACAGGCGACGGCGTGACTTTCGCCTTCAAGCACCGGTACTTCACTGCAAATATCGCTACGCCATGCACAGCGATTGGAGAATGCGCAGCCGGGCGGTCGCGCATCGATATCCGGCACTTGTCCTCCGATAGTGGCGAGCGGCGTTTGCGGTTGCGCAGCGCGAGCCGGTAGCGATGCCAGCAAACCTTGTGTGTACGGATGTCGAGGTTGCTCGAATAACTCTTCGACCGATGCCTGCTCCACGATGCGTCCGGCGTACATCACCGCAACGCGCTGACAGGTCTCGGCAATTACACCGAGATCGTGTGTGATCAACAACACCGCCATATTCGATTCGCGCTGCAACTCTCTAATTAAATCGAGTACCTGTGCCTGCACCGTGACATCTAATGCAGTGGTGGGCTCGTCGGCAATTAATAATTGCGGCTCGCACGCCAGCGCCATCGCAATCATCACGCGCTGGCGCATACCTCCCGACAGTTGGTGCGGATAGGCATTTAAGCGTTCGCTAGGCGCGGGAATGCGTACGCGCTCGAGCAGTTCAATAATGCGCTGCCGCCGTTGTTGCTTACTCCACTGCGGGCGATGCAGTAGTAAAACTTCTTCGACTTGCTTGCCGATGGTTTGCACTGGATTCAATGCGGTCATCGGATCTTGAAAAATCATCGCGACATTATTGCCGCGTAATTGGCGCAGTTGCTTTGGGTCTAGCGCGAGCAAATTAGTTTCGTTAAAAATAATGGCACCGCTGTCTACGCGCAGTGTCGGTTGCGGTAATAAGCGCAAGACGGAAAGTGCAGTGACACTTTTGCCGCAGCCGGATTCACCAACCAGGCCGAGCATTTCACCGCTTTTTAATTCCAATGAAATGTTGTGCAGTACCGGCCAACGCACCTGATCCTGCTTACCGCTGGCAACCGACACACTGAGATTTTCAATACGCAGTGCGGTCATTGCGGTTTCACTCGCCAGGTTTCATCGACGATATTAATCGGCGGAAATTTCTCGCCAAGTATTCGCGCTTTTTGCACTTTTTCTTTCTCGGCTTCGTCGATCCAGAATAGGCCGCCACTGCCGCCGAAAGAATCTGCGATGACGTTACCGCCGAACGGATCGAATAAATCCTCTGAGGATTTCGTACCCAGCGCAGCAGGTAGTTTTAACCAGCGCCAAAACGCTTGTCTACTGTAGGGGACTTTGTAGCCGGGGATAAATCCGCAATCCTCGTAAATCAACTGCTCAATTTCATGCGCCAGCTTTATACGCTGTTGTAAATCGGTTGCAGCTTTGTAGGCGTCGATTTTGTTGTCGAGCGTTTTATTGTCCGTATTGGTTATGTTGTTGGTCTGCGGCTTATGCGCGTTTACGGAATGAAAAAACTCCCAATACGAAGATGGTGCTGCGCCGCCGCCACTGCCAAAAGCAAGCCATGCGATCTGGTGCTTTTTTTCTGAGATTTGTTTGAACGCCGCAGTGCCGTCCAATAGTTGCAACGTCAATTCCAACCCGGCATTGGCTGCTTCTTGTTTGAGTAAAATTAATCTATCGGTCGATTCGCCATTGCCGTAACTGATTCGTAGCGAGAGCCGTTGTCCATTTTTAATTCGAACTCCATCGCCGCCGCGTCGATTCCATCCTGCCTGTTCGAAGAAATGGTTTGCTTTCGCCAAATCGAATTCGCGCGGTTTGATATCGTGATTAGTGTAATCGCCGTAGCCATCGTTCATTGTTTGCAGGCGCTCGTAATCTCCGCGTAACACTGTTTTTAACAGTTTCGCAAAGTTCAGCGAATAAGCTATTCCGTAGCGTACATTTGGGTCCGCCAGTATCGGATCATCTTCATTCAGAAAAAATCCCTGCGGCGATTGAGGTACGTCGTTAAAGAATTTAATTTTTCCGATGTAGCCGGAATCGTACGGAACGCCGTTGGCTTTTTTGTACCAGAGTCTGGGAAGGGTTAAGCCAAAACTGTCGAGCTCGCCTTTAGTAAAGTTCTGATACGCGACATTCATATCGCGTATCACTTTGACGCGAACGTAATCCGGATTAAATCGGTGCGCAAAATAGCGTTTGTTGTTAGCCCACCAGTCTGCTTTTCTTTTGAATTCGACATATTTTCCTTTGCGAATACTATCGATGGCATAGGGGCCGGTATTTGGTTCTATTTTCCAGTTGTAATTATCGACCCAGTTTTCGTCCAGTTTGTGGAAATGCTTGGGTTCCGGTTGCAGATTTAGTTCAAATAATAATTCAGTAGGCGGTCTTGAGTTTGCCCCAATGACACCGATCGTGTAATCGTCAAATTTAATAATGTCTGTTATCACTTCTGAATAATAATTGTTGTACCACGGGTCAACGATAAATTTCGAGCGCATGAACTCCAGTACAAATAGATAATCGTCTGCAGTGATGCGCACGCCATCGGACCAGCGCGCATCCGGATCAAGCTTAAAATAAACGCTTTTGCCATCGGCACCGAAAGCCCAGTGCGTTGCTAAGCCGGGAATAGGATTCAATGTTGTGGGATGCTGCCCCACGAGCGACATCGTGTTTTCGCGAAGGAAACCCGAAAATGCATTTGACGCGTCGGGACCTACCATTCGTAGCGTCGGCGGAAAGCTCAGCATCACGGTTCGAAATCGACCACCGCGCTTTGCGTTGGGGTCGGCGAACACGGGGTCGGTATCGTTGGTTTGCCATTGCAAATTAGCGGGAAGCGTTGGTGCTTCGGCTCGCGCTAAAAAAGGCAGAAACATCAGGCAGCCGGAAAAAAATAATTTCACCCACTTACTCATAAATACGAAATACCTTCGGATCAAATGCTTCGCGAATCGCTTCACCGATAAATGTCACGAGCATTAAAACAGCAGTCATGGCAATGACGACGCTGGTTACTATCCATGGCGATTCGAGGTTGTCTGTGCCTTGCTTCAATAGCTCACCCCAGCTTGGTGTGGGCGGTGGTAATCCGAAGCCGAGATAATCAAGAGCAGTTAAAGCGGTCACGCCAGCCGCGACAGAGAAGGGAATAAATGTAACGACGGTTGAAATACTGTTCGGCAAAATATGACGGAAAATAATTCGACCACTTCTTGCGCCGATTGCTTGAGCAGCAAGTACATAATCACGGGTGTTTTCGCGGTAAGTAGCAGTGCGCATATACCACGTCATGTTGGTCCAGCTGAAAGCAATCATGATGAACAGTAATGTCCAAAATCCGGGCGGCACAATCGATGCGACGATCATGATCACATAGAGCGTCGGAACGTTGGACCACACCTCGATAATGCGCTGAAAAATTAAATCGAACGCGCCGCCCCAATAACCCATCAAGCAACCAATAGTAATGCCGATTAAATATTCAAAGAGTAATAGCGCAGCAGAGAACGCGATTGCGATGCGAAATCCGTATAGTAAGCGAGCGAGCACATCGCGACCCGTGGTATCAGTGCCGAGCCAGTGGTTTTCTGAGGGT
>JAQGNY010000032.1 GCA_028293825.1 Verrucomicrobiaceae bacterium | reverse complement strand
CGCTATTTGAGACCCAAACAAATGCGCAATAACGGGCTGCTTGAGCAGGAGCTTGTTATTGAAGATTCCGCAATTCGCGATTTAATTCGTTATTACACGCGAGAAGCAGGCGTTCGGAGTTTAGAGCGCGAAATGGCAAAAATTTGCCGGAAAGTAGTGAAAGAGTTTTCGCTCGGTAAAAAAGCGGCGCCAATTGTCGTTGCGGCCGCTGAGCTCGAAGATTACTGCGGCGTACGGAAATTTAGTTTCGGCGTGGCGGAAGAAAAAAATCAGGTTGGACAAGTTACGGGACTTGCCTGGACGCAAGTGGGCGGCGAGCTTTTAACAATCGAAGCAGTCGCTGTGGCAGGGAAAGGGCGTCAGGTCAAAACCGGTTCGCTTGGCGATGTGATGCAAGAGTCAATTCAAGCTGCGTTGACTGTTGTGCGCAGTCGTTCGCAACGACTTGGAATTCGCGCGAGTTATCACGAAACCCATGATTTGCATATTCACGTCCCAGAAGGTGCAACGCCAAAAGATGGTCCGAGCGCAGGGGTGGGAATGTGCACTGCATTAGTTTCGGTAATGACTGGAATCGCAGTTAAATCTGATGTCGCAATGACTGGTGAAATAACACTGCGCGGTCAGGTTTTGCGTATCGGCGGTCTGAAAGAAAAATTGTTGGCAGCGCATCGCGGCGGTATAAAAACCGTCATTATTCCCGATGAAAACGAACCGGACCTGAAAGAAATTCCCGATAATATTAAAGCGGATATGCAAATCAAGCCGGTTAAGTGGATTGATGAAGTACTGCAAATAGCACTGGAGAAAATGCCAGAACCGTTATCCGATGAAGATTATTTAGAAAAAACACCCGCAGATAAAGCGGCTGTAGATCAGCAAAATGATAAAAATGATCAGGGTCGAATCAACGCACACTGACTACTCGCCTTGACCGGTCGCGTTGCACATGGTGTAAAATCGCCCCTCCGCGGCGATACCATGTGTTCGCGATACCGACTGGTTGAAAATCCAGCACATCTTATTGAATTGGCTAACTGAATACTTTTAAGGGGAAAAGCGTGAATAAAACCGAGCTTATCGAAGCGATTGCCGCGTCTGCTGATCTGCCGAAGGCGGCCGCAGGGCGTGCTCTCGATGCAGTGGTTGATGCTATTACATCAGCACTGAAAAATAATGATCAAGTAGTGTTAGTGGGTTTCGGCACATTTGCTGTTAAAGATCGTGCTGCACGTACAGGTCGTAATCCGCAAACCGGTAATCCAATCGAAATCGCAGCGGCTAAAATCCCGAGCTTCCGTCCGGGTAAAGCTTTGAAAGATGCAGTTAACTAATTGATGACGTAACGGCCATGTCCGTCGAATATGGCCGTCGTTATTCGTAGTAAAATTTGTTAAAGGCGCATCCTCGGGTGTGCCTTTTTTTATATGTCGTAGGTCAAGTCCTTCAATAGCGTTGAGAATTGCTCGCGCGAATTATCATTTTTGATTTACGACATTGTTCGCGATGCGCGCGCTTTGATAAAAAGAGCTTAGGAAGAAACGATGCTGCAAAATATTCGGAACAACGTTCAGGGCCTTGTGGCGAAGGTCATTATTGCCATCATCATCGTCCCTTTTGCGATATTTGGTATTGAGTCGTTAATCGGCGGCGGCGGTTCTAACGATGCGGCCAAAGTGAACGGTGAAAAAATTTCCGAAGTTGAATTGCAGCAGGCAATAAGTATTCAGAAGCGTCAGTTGTTGGCAATGATGGGCGACAACATTCAGCCGAATATGCTTGAAGATACCGCGCTGCGCGGACCGGCCCTCGACGCGTTAATTACACAGCATTTATTGCAGCAGGGCGCTGCGGATTTGAAGCTTGGTGTTTCGCCCCAGGCAGTTGATCAAACTATTTTATCGATGGCAGCATTTCAGGATAACGGCAAGTTTTCTACCGAACGTTATCAAATGTTGCTGCGCAATCAAGGTTACACGCCAGCTTATTTCAAGCAGGCACTGCAACAAGAGCTGGTCGTCAATCAATTGCACAGCGGTGTTGTTGATTCCGATTTTGTTACCCCCGACGAATTGAAACGCGTGTCAGGATTGCTGCAGCAGCAACGCACATTTGCGTATGTGACGATCCCGGTCGCGAGCTTGCAAGAAAAGGTTTCCATTAATCCAAGCGATATCCAATCGTATTACGACGAGCACAAAGATCAGTTCCTGAGCGAAGAGCGCATCAAACCAGAGTACATAGAGCTTCGTATCGAAGATTATTTTCTGCCAGTTGACGATGCTGCATTGAAAGCGGAATACGATCGTGAAATTGCCGACTTCAAACCTTCGACCGAACGGCACGCGGCGCATATTCTTATTGAAGTAAACGATAAGCGCAGTGATGAACAGGCTAAATCACTGATCGAGTCGGTACGTGCGAAAGCTATCGCTGGCGAAGATTTCGCGAAATTGGCGACGCAATATTCCGATGATGTCGGTTCGAAAAATACCGGCGGCGATTTGGGCAGCAGCAGCGGTGACACATTTCCTCCCATCTTTGAGCAGGCGCTCAGTCAACTGCAAGTCGGGGCCGTATCGGCGCCGGTGAAGTCGGAATCCGGATATCACATTATTAAATTACTGGACGCACAGGTTAAAGAAAAGCCCACCTACGAGCAGCGTAAGGCCGACATTGCCATCCATCTGCAACAGCTAAAAGCGCAGCCTGAACTGCAAAAAGCGGTCGAGAGATTGCGTGACCTTGTATTCAATTCCGAAGGGCTGACTGGACCTGCTCAGGAATTGAAATTGTCATTGAAAGAGGGTGCATGGATCGACCGCAAAAGTGCGGACCCTTTATTCGGAAATCCTAAAATAATTGCTGCTGCTTTTGCGCCCGAAGTTTTAAAAGAAGGAAATAACAGCGAAGTGATTGAGTTGGCACCGGATCATTTTGTCGTGTTTCGCGCTAAGCAGCATGAAGTTGCCGCGCCAAAGCCGTTGGATGATGTGAAATCAACGATCGTTGCGACCATCAAACAAGAGCGCGCAGCGCTCGCCGCAAAAGATATCGCGCAGGAGTTGTCGCACAGTTTGCAGCAAGGTGAGGGCTTGGAGAAATTAGCGACGCAACGTGGTTACATGGCCAAGGTTGTGGAGAAAGCCGCACGCGGTAATGGTGCGTCGACACCTGAATTATTGCGCGCTGCCTTTAGTATTGCGCGCCCGGTAAAGGATCAGCCATTGCCTGTGGACACGGTTGCGTTGAGTAACGGCGATATCGCCCTTGTGCAATTGCAGGATGTGACTGAAGACGCCAGCGACAGCATCAACGCAACACAACGCTCCGCGTTGTTAATGCAATTACAGCAAAGTTTTGGCACGGCGAGTTTCGCTGGATTGATGGAGAATTTGCGCTCTCACGCTGACATAAAGCGTCACTAAGAAATTGATAAAAAAATCAATAAAAATAGGAGATAGCGTCGTGCTTAAAGTGCTTTCGTTAAATAAGATTTCAGCTAAAGGGCTAGAGCGATTGCCGCGCGATCGCTATGAGATCGCCAGCGAGTTGAATGAGCCTGATGCAATTTTATTGCGCAGCCATAAATTGCAAGCTGCCGATATTGGGCTGTCGGTTAAAGCCGTCGCACGTGCCGGCGCCGGAGTGAATAATATTCCGGTCGACGCCTGCACGGAGCGTGGTATTCCTGTTTTTAACACGCCCGGCGCTAATGCGAATGCAGTGAAAGAATTAATCGTCGGCGCATTAGTGTTAGGGTCGCGCGGTATTCTCGATGGTATGCGTTACGTGCAGACATTGACGAGCATGACCGACGCGGCCGAAATGGGTAAGTTGCTCGAAAAAGAAAAATCGCGTTTCAAAGGTAATGAGCTCTCCGGCAAAACGCTCGGCGTGGTCGGGCTAGGCGCAATCGGTTCGATGGTTGCCGATGTTGCTCTGCAGTTGGGCATGGACGTGATTGGGTATGACCCGGCCATTTCTGTCGATGCAGCATGGCGGTTACCGCGCGAAGTTAAAAAAATCGATAATTTGGTTTCGGTATTTGCGAAGGCCGACTACATCACGCTGCATCTGCCCGTTCTCGATTCGACCCGCGATTTGATTAATAGTGAATTGTTAGCGCATTGCAAATCCGATTTACGTCTGCTGAATTTTTCGCGCGAAGAAATTGTCGATTTGAGCGCAGTGATTGGCGCGCTCGATGCAAAAAAAATGTTCAAGTACATTACCGATTTTCCGGCACCGGATTTAATTGGGCGCGACGATGTGATCCTGATGCCGCATATCGGTGCTAGTACGGATGAAGCTGAAGAGAATTGCGCGATAATGGCCGCCGATCAACTGCGCAATTTTTTGGAATTCGGCAACATTAGCAACTCGGTAAATTTTCCATCGCTGGCGCTCGATCGCAGCGGCGGAGTACGGCTCGCGATAACCAATCGCAATGTACCGAAAATGTTGGGGCAATTGTTATCCATCCTTGCGGATGCCGATATCAATGTGATCGATATGCTCAACAAGAGCCGCGACGATGTGGCCTATAATCTGATCGACGTCGCCACCGAGCCGAGCGCTGAATTTTTGCAGCGCATGCGCGAAATTAGCGGCGTCGTTAATGTACGGCTGATTCGCTAACGAATTCAGCTGTCCGGTTTATTTGTTCGCGGCTTGTCGGAGGCATCTATGCGTTTGCTCAAAGCCGGTTTCTTTTTGGTAGTCGTCGCCCTAATCGGTGCATGTACGCCGGAATTTACTCAGCAAAAAGGTAAAGAGTTAGCGACGCAGGCGCGGCTTCTCGATGCTGTGGATATACAGCGCACCAATCAGCGTTTGTTGTCGCGCCAGGCGCAAATTTGTCTGGTTGGCGACGCAGATACCGCCACTGACAATTCAAATTTGCTGCGCATCATCCAGGCTGGATTCAACGGCTATTTTGTTGCGGTCGGCGTCGAAAATCAGCCGCTGGATTATTTGCGCGCAGTTGCGACTTCACCCTGTCCCGGTTCGACTTATTTATTTTACGTGCAGCCAATTGGTGCGCCGATTTGTATTAATGGTGATAAGCCGTGCGACCGCTCCAACTTTCAGTACGTCATTACCGTCGCCATTAATACCGATCACTCGATCGTCGATCGAATTAATATCTCGATCAAAAATAGCTTTATTGGCGAGGGCGACAGCGCGGCGCGTTTGCAAAAAGCATTTAGCCGAATTGCGATCGATATTACCGGCGCGGAGAGTCGGTGATGCCGGAGCTGTCTGCTATCGAAGATATACTGCGTGATCAGCCGCGTAAACCGCCGCTCGATAAATGGCATCCCGAGTTGTCGGGCGATATTGATATTCGTATCGATGGCCGCGGTGATTGGTATCACGAAGGTACCCGCATTCAGCGTCAGCCACTTGTTAATTTATTTGCATCGATTCTGCGGCGCGAGGGCGACGGTGATTATTATTTGGTAACACCGGTAGAGAAATGGCGTATCGCTGTCGAGGATACGCCGCTGCTTGCGGTCGATATGGAAATCGTGCGCGAAGCGAATACGGCGCAGCGATTAATATTCCGTTTGAACACGGGCGAATTAATCGAAGTGAGTGCAGAACATCCGCTAAAGGTGGCTGTCGGCGGCGGTATCGATGCGCGGCCATACATTCAATTGGATAACGGCTTGAGTGCGAAATTGACGACAGCTGCGTTCTATCGGCTTGCTGATATCCTTGAGACGCGTAATGACTTGCCTGGAGTCAGCAGCAACGGTGAGTGGTTTTCTTTGGGTGCTGCTTAAAATATTGCGTTAATCGCATCTGCTATTTCTTTCTTTTTTCTAAAAACCTTCTGCGCTGCTAGCAATGCTTTCCTTGAGTGGTGCTCGCTTGAAAAGCCACTGCCTAAATTTGAAATTACTGGATATTTACCGGCGCTAATTTTTTAGCCCACAAATAATTAAGGCGGCTAATGGCCGCCTTAATTATTAATATTGTTGTGGATTACATATTTGGGTAATTCGGTCCGCCCGAGCCTTCTGGCGTTACCCAAACGATGTTCTGTGCAGGATCTTTAATATCGCAGGTTTTGCAATGCACGCAGTTCTGCGCATTGATCTGAAAGCGCTTGCCGCTGGCATCTTCGACAACTTCATAGACGCCAGCCGGGCAATAGCGCTGAGCGGGTTCGTCGTAAAGCGGCAGGTTTTTCGCAATCGGAATACTCGGGTCTTTTAATTGCAAATGGCAGGGCTGATCTTCTTCGTGATTGGTATTGGATAAAAACACCGATGAAAGACGATCAAATGATAGTTTGCCATCCGGCTTAGGATAATTAATGCGATTGCAGGCGGAGGCCAATTTCATTTGCGCGTAATCGGGAACAGGATCGCGCAACGTCCACGGCAGGCCGCCGTTGAATAAATTGAGATCGACAAATGCGTATGCCGAGCCGATGAGATTGCCGAGTTTATGCTGTGCCGGTCCGAAATTGCGTTGCGTATGCAGCTCTTTGTAGGCCCAGCTATTTTGGAAGCGCTCGGTGTAAACGGTCAGTTCCTCGCCGGTTTTGTCTTGCGCGGTTAGCGCCTCGTGCAGCACTTCCGCAGCGACCAAACCGGATTTCATCGCGGTGTGGCTGCCTTTGATTTTGGCGAAGTTCAACGTTCCGGCATCGCAACCGATTAACAGACCGCCGGGGAAAGTCATTTTCGGCAGCGATTGCAAACCGCCTTTCGCAATTGCGCGCGCGCCGTATACCAAACGCTTGCCGCCTTCGAGATGCTTTTTCACTATCGGATGCAGTTTATAACGCTGGAACTCTTCAAATGGGCTGACGTGAGGATTGTCGTAGCTCAGATCGGTAATCAGCCCGACGTAAACTTGGTTGTTATCGGCGTGATATAAAAATGCGCCGCCGGCGGAGCCGCTTTCGGCCAGAGGCCAGCCGGCGGAATGCACAACCAAACCCGGCTGATGCTTGTTCGGATCGATTTCCCAGATTTCTTTGATGCCGATGCCGTAATGCTGTGGATCGCGACCAGCGTCCAATTTGAAATGCTGAATTAATTGTTTGCCGAGATTGCCGCGACAGCCTTCGGCGAAGATCGTGTACTTTGCGTGCAGCTCCATGCCGGGCTGATAACTGTCTTTGTGGGTACCGTCGTGCGATACACCCATATCGCCAGTGGCGATTCCTTTGACGCGGCCATCTTCGTGGTAGAGCACTTCCGCAGCAGCGAAACCGGGGTAAACCTCGGCACCCATTTCCATGGCTTGATCGGCCAGCCACCGACACAGATTGCCGAGGCTGACGATGTAATTGCCATGGTTATGCATGGTTTTCGGAACAAAAACGTTTGGTACTTTGATGCCAGATTGCTGGTTGAACAGGTAATAAATGTGATCGTCTTTAACGGGCGTATGCAGCGGCGCGCCTTTTTCTTTCCAATCCGGAAACAGTTCGTTCAGCGCGGTCGGTTCGAATACCGCACCCGAGAGAATATGTGCTCCGACTTCGGAACCCTTCTCGACGACGCAGACACTGACATCCTTACCGGTTTCGATGCTCAGTTGGCGCAATCGGCACGCCGTAGCGAGACCAGCGGGTCCTGCGCCGACAATGACAACGTCAAATTCCATCGCTTCGCGTTCCACAAGCGGTCTCCTGTCGTGGTAAAAAAAGGTTGTCGGTGTTTTTCTAGGGACACCGAAAAGGCGTGCAAGTATAAAAGTTGCAGCCCCAAAAGACCACGGCTTAACCACGGTTTTTGCCGCGTAGTTATTGACCTGGCAGGCTAGACGCGTCAACATACGCTCCGCTTTTTTACGCGCGTATCTGCCGCGAAAATGCTGGTTTTACCTCTCGCTACATAAAGTCATTGGTAACTTAAACACGGTCACTAGTGACTTAAATATCCTGTCCTACCACTAGCTAAATGGGGAATCCATGAAGATTCTGGTTGCTGTTAAACGCGTCGTTGACTACAACGTCAAAGTGCGTCCGAAATCCGATGGCTCTGGCGTAGATCTCGCCAATGTCAAAATGGCGATTAATCCGTTCTGTGAGATCGCAGTCGAAGAAGCCATCCGCCTGAAAGAGAAAGGCATCGCTACCGAGATTGTGGCCGTGTCGGTCGGCGACAAGAGCAGCCAGGAACAAATTCGCACCGCGCTCGCGCTGGGTGCGGATCGTGGCATTCTGGTTGAGACCAGCGAAGAGCTGCAGCCGCTGGCCATCGCCAAATTACTGAAAGCCGTGGTCGATAAAGAGCAGCCGCAAATCGTTATTCTCGGCAAGCAGTCCATCGACGGCGACAACAACCAGACCGGTCAAATGCTGGCTGCGCTGACAGGTTATGCGCAAGGTACGTTTGCTTCGCAAATCACCGTTGAAGGCGACTCTGCCAGCGTAATTCGCGAAGTCGATGGTGGTCTGCAAACGCTGACGCTGAAACTACCGTTGATCCTTACCACCGATCTGCGCTTGAACGAGCCGCGCTACGCGTCGCTGCCGAACATCATGAAAGCCAAGAAAAAGCAGCTGGATACGTTCACCCCGGCCGAGCTGGGTGTCGATGCGGCGCCGCGCGTTAAAACCATCAAAGTTGAACCGCCAGCCGAGCGCAAAGCCGGTATCAAAGTTGCGACGGTGGCCGATCTGGTCGAAAAACTGAAGAACGAGGCGAAGGTGATCTGATGAGCATTTTAGTCGTTGCCGAACACGATAACGCCAGCATCAAGGGCGCTACTTTAAATACCGTTGCTGCCGCGCAAAAAATTGGCGGTGATATCACCGTATTGGTTGCAGGCCAAGGCGTAGCCGCCGCTGCCGAAGCAGCATCGAAAATTGCCGGCGTCAGCAAAGTGCTGGTTGCCGATAACGCCGCATATGCGCATCAGCTTGCTGAAAACCTCGGCCTGCTTATCGCCGAAGTGGGCAAGAGCTTTCAATACGTATTGGCCGCTGCAACCGCGAACGGCAAGAACTTTTTGCCGCGCGCTGCGGCGCTGCTCGACGTATCGCAGATTTCCGAAATCACGGAAGTTGTGTCTGCCGATACGTTCAAGCGTCCGATTTATGCCGGTAACGTGATTGCGACTGTGCAATCGACCGATCCGATCAAAGTCATCAGTGTGCGCACCACTGGCTTCGATCCTGTTGCTGCAACGGGTGGTAGTGCCGCTATCGAGAATGTTGCGTTCGCGCAAGATGCGGGCGTGTCGACTTTCGTCAAAGAAGAGTTGGTGAAGAGCGACCGTCCTGAGCTGGCGGGTGCAAAAATTGTTGTTTCCGGTGGCCGTGGCATGCAGAACGGCGACAACTTCAAGCTGTTGTATGCGCTGGCCGACAAGCTCGGTGCTGCGGTTGGCGCATCGCGCGCTGCGGTCGATGCCGGCTTCGTGCCGAACGATTTGCAAGTCGGTCAGACCGGCAAAATCGTCGCGCCGGACTTGTACATTGCGGTCGGTATCTCCGGTGCCATTCAGCATTTGGCCGGCATGAAAGACAGCAAAACCATCGTTGCGATTAACAAGGACGGCGATGCGCCGATCTTTCAAGTCGCCGATTACGGTCTTGTTGCCGATCTGTTCCAGGCCGTTCCGGAACTCGAAAAAGCGCTGTAATTTCGCGCTAAATAAAAAAGCCGGCTAGGCCGGCTTTTTTATTGTCGAAATTTATTCTGTGGTTTTGGCTTTATTGATTGTGTCGACGAAACCACGGTACGGGCTGATCGATGCCGGCCGAATACGCATCGGAAAAGTCATCGAAGCTGGCGAGCGCTCTTTCCGGGTCGGCGGTTTCAATCGCGAATGCATCGAAGCCGCAACGGCTTAAATAGAACAATTGATCGCGAATGAATTGTCCAATCGCGCGCACTTCCCCTTTGTAGCCGTGATGCTCGCGCAATGTGCGTCCGTACGAAAAACCGCGCCCATCCGTGAATAGTGGAAAATCGATGGCAATCACTGGCAGCGTTTCCAAATCCGGCGCAAGCGGTGTTGGCGCTTGATCGCTGCTCAGCCACACGCCGACATCGCCACGCGCCAGTAACGCATCGCGCTGCTCCAGCCAGTAATCGAGCGGCACGATAATTTTGCCGGCAGGCAAGCCTTCTTCTGCGGGAATCTCGCGCAGTAATTGCCAGTCATCGTCGATGACTGCGCGATCCTTGATGAGCTTAGGCATACACGCGCTCCTTGAACGGTTCGATTCCAATACGTCGAAATGTCCCGAGAAAAACTTCGCCGTCGATGCGTTTATCCAAATAAGTCTGCAAAACTTTTTCGATCACGCTGGGAACGTCTACCTGAGAAAATGATGGGCCGAGGATTTCTCCCAGCGAGGCATCTTTGCCCTGATTGCCGCCCAATGAAATCTGATAAAACTCGGCGCCTTTTTTATCGACGCCAAGAATACCGATATGGCCGACGTGGTGATGTCCGCACGCATTCATGCAGCCGGAAATATTTAAATCGAGTTCGCCGAGATCGTAAATGTAATCGAGGTCGTCGAATTTACGTTGAATCGCTTCCGCTACCGGAATCGATTTGGCATTTGCCAGCGAGCAGTAATCGCCACCGGGACAGCAAATAATATCGGTGAGATGGCCGATATTGGGCGTGGCGAATCCAATCGCCGTAGCCGCTTCCCACACTGCTTTTAAATCGCGTTTGCGCACATCGGGCAGAATTAAATTTTGCTGATGGCTGCTGCGAATTTCACCAAAGCTATAACGGTCGGCAAGATCGGCGACTACTTCCATTTGCTCGGCGGTGGCATCGCCCGGCGCATAACCGGTTGTTTTAAGCGACAGCGTGACGATGGCGTGACCGGCTTGTTTGTGGCGCGAGGTGTTGTATTTCAGCCAGCGCGCAAATGCAGCATCGGCCAAAGCCTGTTGTTGCAATGTCGACTCTTCGATGGTGTCATCGAGCACTTCGTAGGGCGGTTTTTGGAAAAACGACTGCGCGTGCGCGATTGCCTCAGCGGTGAGTGTATTAGGGCCATCTTTTAAATAAACCCATTCCGCTTCAACCTTTTCACGGAACGCATCCGGTCCCATGGCGCGCACTAAAATTTTGATCCGCGCTTTGAATTTGTTATCGCGACGGCCGAGCTGGTTGTATACGCGCAGCACGGCTTCAAGATAGGTCAGCAAATGTTGTTTCGGCAAAAACTCATTGATCACTTCACCGATAACCGGCGTACGACCGAGTCCGCCGCCAACGAGAATTTTAAAGCCCGATTCGCCCTGTGCGTTGTGCACAATTTCAACGCCGACATCGTGTACATGCATGGCGGCGCGATCTTGTTGCGAGCCGCACACCGCGATTTTGAATTTGCGCGGCAGAAACGCAAACTCGGGATGGAAGGTCGACCATTGCCGAATAATTTCGCAGTAGGGACGTGCATCTTCGATTTCATCGGCCGCAACACCGGAGAAATGGTCGGCGGTGGTGTTGCGAATGCAATTGCCGCTGGTTTGAATCGCGTGCATTTCGACGCTCGCCAACTCTTCCAGAATCTGCGGCACGTCTTCCAGTTCCGGCCAGTTCAGCTGCAGATTTTGACGCGTACTGAAATGACCGAAGCCTTTATCGAAGCGGCGGCTGATATCCGCGAGCTTGCGCAATTGCCGAGAATTTAACGTGCCGTACGGAATGGCGATACGCAACATGTACGCGAGACGTTGCTTGTATAAGCCATTTTGTAAGCGCAGCGGCAAAAATTGTTGTGGCGTTAGTTCGCCGGCGAGAAATCGCTCAGCTTGGCCACGAAATTGTTGCGCGCGTTCATTGACCAGCAGCTGGTCTTGTTTGTTGTATTGATACATTGGTATCGGACTCGAATAATAAATCTGCAAGCCTGGGGCGGGCGCGTACCTTAGCAGATTTGGGGGGTAATCAAAACGGGGTTACATGCTACAAAAATATACGAAAAATCTATAACCAAAGAAGCGCAAAGCCTATGCGGAATCTACGCTATCGCCGTTACACGGCTGGCTGGAGCGAAAGGGTTTGTTGCTATAATGCGAGCCTTCCAATGCGTTCTGTCAGCTTTCTTAGCTATGATTCACAGCATCAATCAACGTAGGTGATACGCCATGTCCGATCAACACATGTCCGAACAACAATCAAACGTTCCTGCACACAAAGAAGAAGACGGCTTAGTCGATGCGTTCGCCGCGATTGCGATCATCGCGCTGATCGTCACCACGGTCTCATTTTGGTTGAAAAGCATGTAAGTCGCGTTGATTGCAATGGAAGAGGGGGATCCATCTCCCATTGCAATCAAGCTGTCCCGTTGAGTAGTCGAAGCAATCGATAGCTATTAATTCCGCAATCTATTTACGAATGACTCGCTAACACCAGTCGAACTATCGAAAACACCGTCAAGATAAATAACAACGTAAATACGATTCCACTGATGATGAAGACGCGCGCCTTGCCGTGTTTGAAATCGCGCTCCTGATTTTTTTTCGTTTGAATACCGACCGCTGCGGAAAATACGCTGGCAACAATTTGCAGTAGCCCGGGCGGTTTCTGCTCAGCGGGCGGTTTTTCTGCGCTCATACGTATGTCCTTAGGCGGCTGCGGTCGTGGTGGCAACGACGGGGTCGTAGCCTAGCACGGGCGCTAACCAGCGCTCCATTTCCGCGATATCCATGCCCTTGCGCGCAGCAATGCTTTCGACTTGATCGCGCTGAATTTTGCCGAGCCCGAAATATTCCGATTGCGGATGCGAATAATAAAATCCACTGACGCTCGAAGCCGGTGTCATTGCAAAGTGCTCAGTCAATTCCACGCCGATTTGCTCTGCATTTAATAGACGAAACAGCGTTGCCTTTTCGGTATGGTCAGGGCACGCGGGATAGCCGGGAGCAGGGCGAATACCGCGATAGCGTTCTTTGATCAGCGCATCGTTGTCGAGGTTTTCATCCGCCGCATATTTCCAAAATTCACGACGCACGCGCAAATGCATATGCTCGGCTAACGCTTCCGCTAAGCGATCCGCCAATGCTTTAACCATGATGCTGTTGTAGTCGTCGTGCTTATCGAGAAATTGCTGCGATAACTCGTCCACGCCGATACCTGCGGTTACGACAAATGCACCGACGTAATCCTTAACGCCTGATTTTTTCGGCGCGATAAAATCCGCCAAACTGAAATTGGGTTTGCCGTTGGGTTTTTCAATTTGCTGCCGCAAATGGTGCAACGTTGTAAACGGTTTGGCGCGACTTTCATCTTCATACAGCTCGATGTCGTCGCCATTAATTCGCGCCGCTGGCCAGAAGCCGATTACCGCACGAGCCTTAATTAATTTTTCGTCGATGATGCGCTTCAGGATCGCTTTTGCATCGTCGAATAAACTGCGCGCCGCTTCGCCAACCGTTTCATCGCTGAGAATATCCGGGTATTTTCCCGCCAAGTCCCAGCTGATAAAAAACGGTGTCCAGTCGATTACGTCGATCAGCTTTTCCAGCGAGTAATCATCGAATACTTTCACGCCGAGAAACTCAGGCTTTGGCGGCGTGTAATTATCCCAATCCAATTGCGCACCGCGCGCAATCGCTTCCGGATAGCTGATCGGTTTCGATTTTGGTTGGCGATTCGCATTGCGTTCGCGCACGACCGCATATTCGCTGCGGCGCGCTTCGACAAATGCAGGTTTTAATTCATCGCTGAGTAAGCTCGATGCAACCGACACGCTGCGCGAAGCATCCGGCACATAAACCACCGCATCATTTTTAAATTGCGGTTCGATTTTTACCGCCGTGTGCGCTTTCGATGTCGTCGCGCCGCCGATCATTAACGGCAAGTTGAAATTCAGACGCTGCATTTCGCGAGCGACGTGCACCATTTCATCGAGCGACGGTGTAATCAAACCGCTCAAGCCGATGATGTCGACATTTTTTTCGCGCGCGACGCGCAGAATTTCCTCACACGACACCATCACGCCGAGATCGATCACCTCGTAGTTGTTGCATTGCAGTACGACGCCAACAATATTTTTGCCGATATCGTGCACATCGCCTTTCACCGTCGCCATTAAAATACGGCCGTTCGGTTTGGCGCCAACTTCTTTCGCGGCTTCGATATAAGGCGTTAAATAGGCGACCGCCTGTTTCATTACGCGCGCGCTTTTAACCACCTGCGGCAAAAACATTTTGCCCTGACCGAATAAATCGCCGACCACATTCATGCCGTCCATTAACGGACCTTCGATGACATCGATCGGGCGCTTCGAAGCCACGCGTGCGGCTTCGGTATCTTCTTCGATAAATGCGGTGATGCCTTTTACTAGCGCGTGCTCCATGCGTTTATTAACGGGCCATTCACGCCATTCGAGATTTTCTTCGATGCGCTTCGCGCCATCGCCGGAATATTTTGCGGCGACTTCAAGCAAGCGTTCGGTGCCGTCGTTGCGACGATTGAGAATCACATCTTCGACACGCTCGCGCAGTTCGAGCGGAATATCTTCGTAAATGGCGAGCTGTCCTGCATTGACGATGCCCATCGTCAAGCCGGCGCGAATGGCGTGATACAAAAACACGGCGTGAATGGCTTCGCGCACGGGATTATTGCCGCGAAACGAAAACGACACGTTACTGATGCCGCCGGAAATTTTCGCAAACGGCAATTCGCGGCGAATGTAGGTACATGCATTAATAAAATCGACGCCGTAATTATTGTGCTCGTCGATACCAGTGGCGACCGCGAACACATTCGGATCGAAAATAATATCTTCCGGCGGAAAGCCGACCACATTGACCAGTAAATCGTAACTGCGTTTACAGATTTCGGTTTTGCGCTGCTCGGTATCGGCCTGACCTTTTTCGTCGAACGCCATTACGATAATGGCGGCGCCATAGCGACGGCATAATTTCGCGCGTTCGATAAATTCGGTTTCGCCTTCCTTCATGCTGATGGAGTTGACGATGCATTTACCTTGCACGCATTTCAAGCCGGCTTCGATCACATCCCATTTCGACGAATCGATCATGATCGGCACCCGACAAATATCGGGCTCGCCAGCGATTAAGTGGAGAAAGCGCACCATCGCTTTCTGCGAATCGAGCATGCCTTCATCCATGTTGATGTCGATGATCTGCGCGCCGCTTTGCACTTGCTGCAGTGCAACTTCGAGTGCGGTCGTATAGTCCTCGTCGCGAATTAATTTCGCAAATCTGGCGGAGCCGGTGATGTTGGTGCGCTCGCCGACGTTAACGAACAGCGACGCTTCGTCGATGATAAAAGGCTCAAGCCCGCTCAGGCGGCACGCTTTCGGTATGTCGGGAATGACGCGTGGCGGCAATGCAGCCACGGCTTGTGCAATCGCACGAATGTGATCCGGCGTACTGCCGCAACAACCGCCGACAATATTGACGAGGCCGCTTTGCGCGAACTCGCCAACGATGGCGGCCATTTCTTCCGGCGTTTGATCGTATTCGCCGAATTCATTCGGCAATCCGGCATTGGGGTGCGCGGATACCAATGTATCGGCGGATTGTGCTAACGCATACACATAGGCGCGCAGTTGATCGGCGCCGAGCGCACAGTTGAGGCCAACGCTGAGCGGCTCCGCATGCGCGACCGAATACCAAAATGCTTCGGTAGTTTGGCCTGACAATGTGCGGCCACTGGCATCGGTAATGGTGCCGGAAATCATGATCGGCAATTCGTAGCCAAGTTCGTCGAAGACACTTTTCACCGCAAAAATAGCGGCTTTGGCGTTCAGCGTATCGAACACGGTTTCGATCATCAGAATGTCGGCGCCGCCTTCGATCAAACCGAATGCTGCCTCGCGATAATCCGTCACTAAGCCGTCGAAGGTGATATTGCGAAAACCCGGATCGTTGACGTCTGGCGAAATGGTCGCGGTGCGACTGGTCGGCCCGAGCACGCCGGCGACATAGCGCGGACGATCCGGCGTTTTGGCCGTCATCTGGTCGGCGCACTGGCGCGCGAGACGCGCGCCGGCCACATTCAATTCGTAAACGATGTCTTCGAGACCGTAATCGGCCTGTGAAACGCGCGTCGAATTGAACGTATTGGTCTCGAGAATATCGGCACCGGCCTCTAAGTAGGCGGTATGGATGCCGGCGATGACTTCCGGTTTGGTCAGCGCCAGCAGATCATTGTTGCCTTTGATATCGCGGTGGTAGTCCGCAAAACGCTCGCCGCGATAATCGGCTTCCTGCAAGCCGTAGGTCTGGATCATCGTGCCCATCGCGCCATCAAGAATCAGGATGCGCTGCTGCAAGGCCTGTTTCAGCGTGGCAAGGCGACGGTCGCGGTCGATATTCATGGATTCTCCAAACGCATATCAAGTTGGGCGGGCATTGAAAAGCAAGCCTGGCACCCACAAATTGTGTCGAGCGCCGATTAAGGTCAGCGCATCGAGTGCATGGTGTCGAGCGCATAGTATAGAGGTAGGAAATCTATATTGAAATATTTTGATATAGAATTACTTCGGCGCCAGGCGGTCGAAATACCTGAGTGTGACAGTAGGTCATAGCCTGTGCTAAATTGGGCGCTCGCTCGATACCGTCACCCAATCTCAATCCAATTTTTCCGATGCCGCGCTGCGCCGCAGCCGCACCGTGTGGCTTCTGGCCGGGATAATCGCATGACAGATAGCACTAAGACCCCGAATTTAACCATCACCGAATCCGCGCAGGAATATCTGGCGGAATTGCTCGGCAAACAAGACGAAGGCGTGCTCGGCGTGCGCATGTTCGTCAATCAGCCGGGCACTCCGAAAGCTGAAACGTGCATCGCCTATTGCCGCGATGGCGATAACAAGCCTGACGATCTGTTGCAGACGTTTCCAAAATTCATGGCTTATTTCGAGCGCCGCAGTCTGCCGTTTTTGGAAGAGGCTTTCGTCGATTTTGCCAAAGATCGCATGGGCGGTCAGCTCACGATCAAAGCGCCGAATGCAAAATTACCCCGAGTCGGCGATGACAGCCCGCTTGAAGATCGCGTGAACTATTTGTTGTACAACGAAGTGAATCCCTCTCTGGCGGCACATGGCGGCGAAGTGAGTTTGGTTGAGATCACCAGCGACGAAGTGGCCATTTTGAAGTTCGGCGGCGGGTGTCAGGGCTGCGGTATGGTCGATGTCACATTGAAGCAAGGCGTCGAGAAATCACTGCTGGAGCAAATTCCGCAGTTGAAAGGTGTGCGTGATGTCACCGATCACACCGATCGCACACAGGCGTACATGTAAGACATCAACACAATGAATCGATAAGTAATAACTGACAAAAAGAAAGGCGGGCGATGACCCCGCCTTTTTTGTTTCTAGCTAATGGAGAACGCTATGAAATACACCAATCTCGGCAATACCGGTTTAAAGGTTTCACGCATTTGTCTCGGCATGATGACGTACGGCACATCGCGCTGGCGGCCGTGGATATTGGATGAAGATGCCGCGCGTCCCATCGTCCATCGCGCGGTGGAATTGGGCGTGAATTTTTTCGATACCGCCGATATGTATTCGGCCGGCATTTCCGAGGAAGTCACCGGCAAATTATTGCGCGAGGTATTGCCGCGCGAAGATATGGTCATCGCGACGAAAGTGTATTTTCCGGTAGATATCAATAATCCCGGCGGCGGTGTGAGTCCGAGCCATAGCAGCAACCGCACCGGTCTTTCGCGCAAACATATTTTTGATGCGGTTGACGCCTCGTTGCGCCGTCTCGGCACCGATCACATCGATCTGTATCAAATTCATCGCTGGGACCCAACTACGCCGATCGCGGAAACCATGTCGGCGCTGCACGATATCGTTAAAGCGGGCAAGGTTCGCTACATCGGCGCGTCGAGCATGTGGGCGTGGCAATTCGCCAAGGCGCAACACATCGCGGACAGCAATGGCTGGACACGTTTCGTCTCGATGCAAAATCATTACAACTTAATTTATCGCGAAGAAGAGCGCGAAATGATTCCGCAATGTATCGATCAAGGTGTCGCGCTAATTCCGTGGAGTCCGTTAGCACGCGGTTTTCTCGCCGGTAATCGCACGCAAAAAGACAGCGAAGCGGGTGCAACAACGCGTGCGACGACCGACGATTACGCGCAAAAACTGTATTACCGCGACGACGATTTCGCGGTAGTCGCGCGGCTCAGCGAATTAGCGCAACAACGCGGTGAGTCGAATGCCACGCTCGCATATTCGTGGCTTTTGCACCGCGGCGTCACCGCGCCAATTGTCGGCGCAAGCAAGGTCGCACAAATCGAAGCGGCAGTTGCAGCGGTCGACGTGAAATTATCGAGCGAAGAATTAGTGCTGCTTGAAGAACCTTATAAGCCGCATCCTGTTCTTGGCCACAGCTAATAGTTTGGACGGTAAAATCGGCTGTTGATGCTTTCGAATAAACTACTTCTACTGGATCGCCAGCGATTTATTTAAGTTGTCGCTGCGCGATTTTTATTTAAAGCTGTGTGAAGGAGGATTTGCGAAAAATCGCAATCGGCTTTTGCAATACTCTCAGAAGTTGAGCCCATCAAAATTAAATCGGACTCGCTCAAAATATTTTCCTGTTTATAAATACTCACTGCTGATTGATTTCAGCGCGTCATTTGGCAGCGAGTACACTTTCAGTGCGCTAAGTTTTAAAATGTTGCAATTTCATCGCTGAAAATGCACTTTTTCGTGGCATTTGAATTGCACACCTTTTTTCCAGGTTTCTGTGGAGGTGTGCGTTGGCTTGGTTTAATAAAATTAAAACTCGCAGCAGTGCGGAAGATGTGCAATTTCGCAAGGCATTAAACGAAATGAATTTGACGTTTCGTCTTTCCGAGCAGCGCAATCTCAATCACTTCAACGTTTTTTTGACATCGCTGCAAACTCGCGTAAATGGCAGTGTTGCGGCAGCGGTAGCAATTGCGGCACATGCGCCGCAACTCGTGCAGATTGCTGCCGATACCGAACGTGGCGGTGCTGAGCTTGCGGAAACCTCCGCATTAATTGCGAGCGCCAGCGAAGAAGTGACGACGACGTTAGAGGCCGAGTTAATTCCGCGCGCCGCACAAGTTGCACAATTATCTAACGAAGTAGCGGCGGCGATTCGCCACTGCGAAGCCGAAGGCAAAGCAGTACTGCAACAAGTCGAAGCGATTAATGAAAGCGAAGGTGAATTAACTAATGCAATTCGACGCCTCGAAAATCAATTGGAAGATGTAGTCGAAGTAATCGGCGTCATTGCCAATATTTCCAAACAAATTAATTTGCTCGCGCTGAATGCAGCAATCGAAGCGGCGCGTGCGGGCAACCAGGGGCGTGGCTTTGCTGTGGTAGCCGATGAAGTGCGCAAGCTCGCGCATCACACTACCGATGCGACCGATCGCGTGTACGGGATTGTCGAAGGATTTCGCGGCGATGTAGCGCACCTGAGTTCGGCCAGCGAAGTATTGAGTCGCGTGGTCGCAGCGGGGCGCGACGGCATCGGTCGCATGGGCGAAGAATTACACGGCGTATCGCAATCGATGAATCAGCTTGATGAGCGAGTCGATGTGATCGCTTCGAGTACGGAGCAAATTGGTGTAGCGGTGCGCAGCGTCAATAACGATGTGCATCGTGTGGCACAAGTGGCTACCGATTTATTAAGTAAATCAGTGCGGGTGCGTAAACACGGTGAAGCGGTACGCGCAGATGGTGACAGCCTGCTCGAAGCGCTCGGCGGTTTTCGGCTCAATTTACACAACGATGCGCAGCAGGCGCTCGAACGTCTCGCCGCACAAAAAGAGTTGGCCGGCTCGACTGAGCACGCCGAGGTGGCGATGCAGCGTGCGTTGGGCGCCGATGCGCGTTTCGAATTGTTGTATTTGGTCGGCAGCGACGGCCGCCAAGTCAGCGAGAATATTGCGGCGGTCGACGTGCAGCAAGCGCAGAGTGGATCGCGACGCGGTATGAATTGGTCGCAGCGGCCCTGGTTTCGTAACGTCATCGAAACCAGCGCGAGTTATGTGTCGCCGGTGTATCGCTCGGCAGCGACAGATGCATTTTGTTTTACCGTATCGGCACCGGTATTCGGTCCGAATGGTCAATTGCTGCGAGTGCTTGGCGCCGATGTGCGCTTATCCGCACTGCTGTAAATGGTTGCGATCGCTACGGCGCGACTACCGCTCAGCGGCCCATAAATTGGGCAATGATTTTCTGCGGTAATTGCAAAATTTTGATGCAGCGCCACACGCAAGCCGCTCGATCCGTTACTTGTCATACAACCCCATTCATTTTTTTGCGTCTACTTTCGTTGTTCCATAAAAGCGCATTAATCGTCGCAGATAAGACCGTAATTAAAATTGCGTCGAGGCAGGGCGGCGGTGATAATCGTGGGCCATTGTTGGCCCCTTTTGTTGCAGTCGATTATGCAAAAACGTATTCCCACCAATGTTATTACCGGATTTCTCGGTGCGGGTAAAACTACCGCGATTCTCGACGTCTTAGCGCGTAAGCCAGCTGCCGAAAAGTGGGCAGTATTAGTCAACGAATTCGGTGAGATCGGTATCGACGGCGCGATTCTTTCAGGCCGTGGGGCGGAGATTCGCGAAGTACCCGGCGGCTGCATGTGTTGCGTCGCCGATCTACCGATGAAGATTGCGCTAAATAATTTAATTACCCGCGCAAAGCCTGACCGGTTACTGATCGAGCCGAGCGGCTTAGGTCATCCGCAGGAAATTATCGACACGTTGAGCGGTGAATATTATCGCGATGTGCTGGATATGCGCGCGGTGATAACGTTGGTCGATCCGCGCAAGTTAGCGAATTCGCGTTATACCGGCAATCAAACATTTAATGATCAATTGCAAATTGCCGATGTCGTCGTGGCTAATAAAATCGATTTAAGTGCGGCAGTGGATCGAGAAAACTTTCAACATTATGTCGAGTGCTTGCCACCAGCGGATCGCACGATTGGTTGGGTGTCACACGGACGCTTCGAGTTGGGTTGGTTCGATTTGCCGCACGGCCAACAGCGGCTGACGCCGCTTGCTCCGCCTCGAAAAAATAATTTGCTGCAACTGGCGCCGCAGATAACGAAACCGATCGCGTTGCGAGAGGGCGAAGCATTCGCACGGCGTGAAAATCACGGTGATGGTTTTTACAGTTGTGGCTGGCGCTTTGCCGCAAGCACGCGATTTAATTTCCAACAATTGATGACATTGCTCAGTGGTGTTGTGGTCGATCGCTTAAAAGCGGTACTGCAAACCGATCAGGGCGTATACATTTTCAATGCGGAAAACGGTGTGCTCGGTGTGAATCAATTGCCCGGCGCGCAATCGACATTGGACTCCTCTTCAACTGAAATCGAGCACGAGAGCGTGATAGAGCTGATTCATTCGAATGTGTTCGAGTGGTCGGCGCTTGAGCGGCCTCTGCTCGCAGCACGCTATTAATTGGGATTATGACGAATCAATCTGGATTAACTACCAACCTACAAAAGCTCGGCTCTACGTTAGGTCGCTTCACGCCGCTGATCGGTATTTTTTTATTCGCGGTGGCGCTGTATTTCGTGCATCGCGAAATCGAGCAATACCATTGGTGGCAAATTAAACAAGCGCTAATGAATATTGCGCCGCTGCGATTGGGGCTGGCTTTG
This sequence comes from Verrucomicrobiaceae bacterium, assembly GCA_028293825.1. Taxonomy (GTDB): domain Bacteria; phylum Pseudomonadota; class Gammaproteobacteria; order Pseudomonadales; family CAMLJR01; genus CAMLJR01. The sequence goes on along the minus strand of JAQGNY010000032.1, from coordinate 4,668 downwards.
GTATTCACGCTGTGTAGTTACGCGGTATTGAGTTATTACGATTGGCTGGCGCTGGAATACGCGAACGAACGTTTGATGTACGGCAAGGTCGCGCTGGTTTCATTTCTCAGTTATGCGATTAGCAATAACGTCGGTCACGCGATGATTTCCGGCGGCTCGATGCGCTATCGGCTCTACAACGGCTGGAATATTAAGAACAGCTCGGTGGCGCGAGTGTTGTTATTTTTGTCGCTGACTTATTTTCTCGGCGCGACATTTTTATTGTTGGTGACCTATGCGTTTAATCCCACGCAATTAACGATCACCGATAAATTACCGCGCGAAACTATTTTGCTGCTCGCTGTAGTGTCCGGAGTGGTATTGGCGGGGTGGTGGGCCGCGGTTTTATTCTGGCGTGGCGAAATAAATGTGCGCGGTTTTTCGCTGACGCTACCCACGCCAACATTAGCACTGCGGCAAATGTTGACCGGCGCGCTCGATATTTTGATTGCGTCGCTGGTTCTGTACGTTCCGCTGTCGCAACAGATTGATTTGCCGTATCCGGTTTTTCTTTCATTGTTTTTATTGGCGCAGCTCACCGGTTTAATTAGCCAGGTGCCGGGCGGCATTGGGATTTTCGAAGGCAGTTTTTTGTTTTTAATGGAGGACCGCTTTCCATCGTCGCAAGTGCTGGCGGCATTGATCTGTTACCGCGTCGTTTATTACCTGGTGCCATTGTTGCTGGCAGCACTGCTATTGGTTGTGTATGAGCTGCGCGCCAGTCGCTGGTTGCGCACGCCGCCAATGCGCTCCGCGTACAGCGTCATCGAGCGCAGCATTCCGCAGGTATTTTCTCTGTTGCTGCTGCTGGCCGGTGCCATTTTGTTGTTTTCCGGCGCGACCCCGGCGTTGCAAGAACGCATGCATTGGCTGCGTTTTTTCCTACCGCTGCCGCTGTTGGAATTTTCCCATTTGATGGGCAGCGTCGCTGGCCTGCTGTTGTTGTTTTTATCGCGCGCGGTGCGCAATCGAATCGATGCCGCGTATTTCGGCTCTATCGCAATGTTGTGCGTCGGTATCGTGGCGTCGTTGGCGAAAGGTTTCGATTACGAAGAGGCCTTGATATTAATTGCGATGCTCGCGGCATTTCTGCCGACAAAACGCCATTTCTATCGTAAGTCGGCGTTGTTGCAATTTGATTTGTCCGGCGAGTGGTTGCTGTTGATCGGCATGATTTTACTAGCGTGGGTATGGCTCGGCTTTTTCTCTTACCAGCATGTCGAATATTCGCAGGATTTATGGTGGCAGTTTTCTTTCCACAGCGACGCGTCACGCTTTCTGCGCTCGTTGTTTGCGCTGATATTTATCGTACTAATATTTATCGTTTACCGATTGTTGACCCATGTCCCAGCGGCATTGACGTTGCCCAGCGCTGAAGAGCTTGAGCGTGCCCGTGTTCTGGTACGTCGCGCTAACGACACGCCCGCGCATCTTGCGCTAATGGGCGATAAATATTTGTTGTGGAGTGATTCGGGCAACAGCTTTTTGATGTTTGGTATCACGCGCAAATTCTGGATTGTGATGGGCGATCCGGTGGGCGATGCACAAGAGCACGCCGATCTTGTGTGGAAATTACGCGAGCTGTCCGATCAACACGCGGCGCGGTTAGCGTTTTATCAAGTCGGCACACAGGATTTACCGCTGTATCTCGACCTCGGTTTGGCGCTGACCAAATTGGGCGAAGAGGCCAGAGTCGATTTGACCACGTTTGGGCTTGAAGGAAAGCAGCGGTCGAAATTGCGCCACTCGTTTAACAAAGTGCAGCGCGATGCTGCGCAATTCGAAATAATTCCAGCGGCAGCGGTCGGTGCGGTGCTGGACGATTTATACCATGTGTCCACGCAGTGGATGGCGCATAAAAAATCCAAGGAAAAATCTTTTTCCTTGGGTGGTTTTAAACGTGATTATTTGCAGCGCTGCGATGTGGCGGTGGTGCGAATCGAAGGCCGTATTGTGGCGTTTGCCAACTTGTGGATGCTCGATTCAAAAAATGAACTGTCGATTGATCTGATGCGCTATGACATCGGCGCTCCCAACGGCGTGATGGAATATCTGACGCTGTCGGTCATGTTGTGGGGCAAAGGTGAAGGGTATCAGTGGTTCAATCTTGGCATGGCACCGCTGTCGGGATTGGAGCAGCATCGTCTCGCCCCGTTGTGGCATAAGCTCGGCAATACGGTATTTCGCTTCGGCGCGGAATTCTATAATTTCGAAGGCTTATTTAATTACAAAGATAAATTCGATCCGGTTTGGCGGCCGCGTTATCTGGCATCGCCGCCCGGACTTTCCATCGCATCGGTTTTATTCGCGGTCACTAAATTAATTTCCGGCGGCGTGCGCGGTGTTTTTCGAAAATAACAAACAAACAGGGAAAACAAAATGCGAAAAATAATCGCAGGTTTAATGTTGCAGTGCTTTGTCGCAGGTGCTTTCGCCGCGCCCGTCGCACTTGATAATTGGAAGGGTTGGCTGCGGGATAAACATCCCGATATCGATTGCCCGCGTATTGCCACACAATCGGATCAGCGCCGCTGTGCGTGGCCGGGAAAATTGCAACTGACCGTGAGCGACAGCGGCGCGTCATTCGAGCAGAGTTGGCAAATTAGCGGCGCTACCTGGATTGCATTGCCTGGCGATAAAACGCAATGGCCATTGCAGGTCACTTTAAACGGCAAGGCTGCTGCGGTGATGGAGCGCGACGAATTGCCGCAGCTGTGGTTAGAGCCGGGCAATTATTTATTGCGCGGTAATTTTAATTGGAGCAGTGCCCCGCAATTTTTAGCAGTGCCTGCCGACACGGCGCTGTTTGAATTGCAGCGCGATAATAAAACTACGATACCGACACCGGACGCCAACAATCGAATTTGGCTGCGCAATAATGCGGTCACGCAGAGCGGCAGTAGCGATACATTAAAGCTCGAAGTTTTCAGAAAAATCGACGACAGCTTGCCGCGTGAATTAACCACGGTATTGCATCTGTCCGTCTCCGGTAAAGCGCGTGAATTAGTGCTGGGCCGATTTCTATTAAAAGATTTAGAACCGTTGAATTTCGATTCGCCATTGCCCGCGCGTATCGAAGAAGACGGTCGGCTGCGTATTCAGGCGCGTGCCGGTGAATGGACCATCGTGCAGCACTCGCGTTTTGTCGGCGATATAAATCGGCTGCGTATGGAAAAGCTCGACACGCAATGGCCGGCGCAGGAGATTTGGAGTTTTGCCGCCAATCAATCGCTGCGTCGCGCCAAGGTTTCCGGCGCTGCTACGGTCGATCCATCGCAGCTGGATTTGCCGGATGGTTTTGAAAGTCTTCCCACGTATTTAATCGAACCGGATACCGAGCTCGTTCTCGAGCAACAATATCGCGGCGATGCCACACCAGCGGCGAATGAATTAAGTTTGGATAAAACGCTGTGGCTCGATTTCGACGGCGGTGGTGCCACCGTGCGCGATATTATTCGCGGCCAAATGTTTCAAGGCTGGCGTTTGCAAGCCGCGCCCGGCGTTGCGTTGGGACGGGTCACCGTCAATGCCGAACCGCAATTAATTACGCGCCTGAGTAAAGACGATAATGGGGGCGTGGAAATTCGCGATGCCAACGTTAATGTCGATGCATTGAGCCGCGTCGAGTCGTTGCAGCATTTATCCGCAGCCGGATGGCAGAGCGAGTTCAGTAATTCCCGCCTGTCACTGCAGTTGCCGCCCGGTTGGAAGCTGTGGCATGCGTCTGGTCCAGACATTGTGTATGGCTCGTGGGTGGCGCAGTGGAATTTATGGAATATTTTTCTGGCGTTACTGCTGGTCGGCGCAATTTTTCGTTTGCTCGACTGGCGCTGGGCGGCCGTTGCATTTGCGGCCGTCGCGTTGACCTATCATGAGGCCAACTCGCTCGCGTTGTTTTATATCCCGGTATTAATTGCCATCGCGTTATTGCGTGTGCTGACAATTTCAAAATTGCGTTTTTTCGTTACGCGTTGCGGTTATGTTTTTGCATTGGCGTTAATTGCTGTGCTGCTGGTTTTTGCTGTGGCGCAAATTCGCACCGCGATTTATCCGCAGCTTGAAATAAGCGGAGAAATTTATGCGGAATCAGCGAGTGAACTTTCGGCGAAGACGGTACCTATTGGCACAGTGCGAGCAGCTAACGCCACCATCGAAGGCAAAATGCTTGAGTCGCCTGCGCCAGCACAAGATGTGGCATCCAGTTATGCACCAATCAGCAAACGCCGTTACCAACCGACCAATAATGTGCAAACCGGCCCCGGTGTGCCGGCGTGGTCCTGGCATTCGGCGACCTTGCAATGGAGTGGGCCGGTGAATGCGCAAGATTCATTGCATTTATATTTATCGGGGCCGTGGTTGACGCGCGTGCTCAAATTTTTGAACGTAATTATTTCCGCCGCGCTCGCGTTTGCATTACTGCGTGCATTTTGGGATGCGAGCCGCGCCGAGAAAATAAATGGGCGCAGCGATACATCAGTCGCTACAGCATTGTTCGCCTTGATTGCGATCGGCATGGTGGCGCATACGCCGAATGTGTTCGCGCAGGAATTTCCGCCGCAGTATTTGCTCGACGAGTTGGAGCAGCGCTTAACGAAAAATCCCGAGTGCGCGCCCGATTGTGCAGCAGTC
>JAQGNY010000030.1 GCA_028293825.1 Verrucomicrobiaceae bacterium | reverse complement strand
CTACTGCAGCTAATTAATCCGATGGCGAGACCTCGATTATTGAGGTCTACGCATAACAGAAAAAAATTAAGTAATGAAACACTGGGCAATCCTTTGTTTAAGTTTGTTATGTTTTAGCCTGACTGCTCGGGCGGCATCTGATCGAGCCGCTACCGAGCAGGTCTCCGCACAATTATTATCTTCCGTTACCGCTGTGCATCCGGGTGAAAAAATCTGGCTTGGCGTGCAACAGAAAATTATTCCGCATTGGCACACATACTGGATTAATCCGGGCGACTCCGGGCTGCCGACAAAAATTTCTTGGCAGTTACCGACAGGCGCTAAAGCCAGTAATATTCAGTGGCCTAATCCAACGCGATTTAATTTAGGCACCATTACTAATTACGGCTACTCCGATGAAGTGACATTGTTAACGTCGGTGGACATTCCGGCCACGGTTAAGCCAGGTGAAAATTTTTCGATTGCCGCGCAAGTCGATTGGCTGGTGTGTGAAGAAATCTGCATTCCGCAAAAAGTCGATCTTGCGCTGACGTTACCGATCGCTGCTGCAAGCTCTGCCGCGTCTAGCGATTCGCACAATGTTGCAATTGAGCGAGCGCTGGCGCAGTTGCCACAACCCAGCCTCTGGCCGGTTCGGACCGAACGCCGCGACAATCATTTAACGCTGCGCATTAGTGGCGCCGAGAAACAATTGTCCCGCGCGGAAGACATCACTTTTTTCGCCAATGAATGGGGCAGGGTGGAGCACACTGCCGAACAGCCCCATCGTATTGATAATGACGACGTCATCGTTGAATTAACCGCAGGCGAAAAAAAATTAGCAGATAACGAATCCTTGTCTGGTGTTTTAGTTATTTCGGAAAATACCGGCGATCAAAAAACTCGCACTGGTTTTATTGTCGGCGCTGCACCGTCGACTGCCGGTACTGCGGCGGAGTTATCGAGCGCGGCATCAGCTTTTGAATTATTGTCAGCGGCATTGTTCGCACTGCTCGGCGGCATCGTTTTAAATTTGATGCCCTGCGTATTTCCGGTACTGTCGATTAAAGCGCTATCGCTGCTCAAGCATTCCAATCATTCACCCGCGCAAAATCGCTTACATGGCCTGTCGTATACCGGCGGCGTGTTGGCGAGTTTTGTATTCCTCGCTGTGCTGTTAATTGTTTTAAAAGCGGGCGGCACGCAAATCGGGTGGGGTTTTCAATACCAGTCGCCGGTATTCGTATTGCTCGTTGCTTATTTGATGTTTGCGGTCGGGTTGAGCTTATCCGGCGTGTTTGAGTTCGGCACATCGGTTACTGGAGTGGGTTCAGCGCTTGCCGAAAAATCTGGATACGCCGGCAGTTTTTTTACCGGTGTTCTGGCAGCGATTGTGGCGACACCGTGCACGGCGCCTTTTATGGGCGCGGCTATCGGGTACGCGTTAGCGAAGCCACCGCTGCAATTAATTACGGTGTTTTTAAGTTTAGGTTTTGGGTTGGCACTGCCGTACCTATTGCTGACGCTGTGGCCGCCTTTGCAACGGCGCTTGCCGCGACCGGGGCAGTGGATGGAGTGGCTCAAGCAGGCATTGGCTTTTCCGATGTACGCCGCTGCGGTGTGGTTGGTTTGGGTGTTGGCGCAACAGGCCGGGCCGAATGCGATTGTGTTTGCGCTGGGCGGAATGGTGGTAATAGCGTTTTCCGCATGGATTTATCAGAACACGCGCGCAGCTAAAACAGCCGTGCAACGCTTCGGTGCGGCTATTGCGCTGGTCGCCATTGTGCTGGCCATTAGCGGTGGCTATTCCGGCGTTGCGAATACATCAACACTGCAGACTGAAAGTGTTAGTAGCGCCGATAAAAACTGGGAGAGCTATTCAGCACAGCGTCTTAAAAGTTTGCGTGAATCGGGCAAGCCTATATTTATTAATTTCACGGCTGCGTGGTGTATCAGTTGTTTGGTAAACGATCGCGTTGCGTTGAGTCAGCGCTCTGTGATCGACGGATTCAGTCAACACGGCGTTACTTATCTTAAGGGTGACTGGACCAATCAGGACCGCGAAATCTCCACCAAGCTCGCCGAGTTCGGGCGCAGCGGTGTGCCGCTTTATATTTATTTTCCGCAAGGTATTGGCAGCGAGCCGATAGTGCTGCCGCAAATTCTTACCCCGGAAATTGTGTTGTCCGCAATTGCTTCTGCACCTGCTACAACCGCTGCTGTTACCTTCCTGCAAAAACCCTAAATTAATTTTCTAAGGAGAGTCCCCATGTTGCACAAAAAATTAACGAGAACATTGTTGGGTTTGACCTTGGTAATGTCGTCGCTGGCTGTATTCGCTACGGCTAATGTCGATCAACCAGCTCCGGCTTTTTCAGCAACAGGTGCAGATGGAAAGACAGTCAGTCTCGATTCTTATCGAGGGAAAACCGTGGTGCTGGAGTGGACCAATGCCGACTGCCCGTTCGTGAAAAAACATTACGAGAGCGGCAACATTCCGAAGCTGCAACAGGAGGCAACGGCTAAGGGTGTGGTGTGGTTGCAAGTAATTTCATCGGCACCGGGCAAGCAAGGTTATGTCGAAGGTCCCGCCGCCATTCAACTAAATAAATACCGCAATGCGCAGCCGACGGCGACTGTATTGGATGCCGATGGAAAAATTGGCAAGCTCTATGGCGCGCAGACCACACCGCATATTTTTATTGTTAATGCGCAAGGTCAGCTCGTTTACAAAGGTGGTATCGACAGTATTCCTTCCGCCGATAAAGCTGATATCGCCAAAGCCGACAATTATGTGGTAGCAGCGCTAGGCGATATAGCAGCAGGCAGAAAAATTGCAAATTCCAGCACTAAGCCCTACGGATGTTCTGTTAAATACGACTGATCGCACATACAAAGTCACGTTCGCGCGGACGCGTTTCTGCGCGAACGAATTTTCCTTTTTTCCGTTTGTCTCGCTCCCTGAACTTATAAATACATCGCACGGTCTATGGATCCATCATCTCAAAGGGAATCGACATGTTCGATGTTCGTTTACTGATCCGAAAAAATCGGGGCTTCTTAATTTTTTGCTGACTTTTGGTCTAATTCGTACCGCCATCGCCGATTACAATCCGATCCCATCCGGGTCGATGCATCCGACAATTCTTGAGGGCGATGTCGTTCTTGTAAATCGACTCGCTTACAACTTAAAGCTTCCTCTGACCGATATTGTGCTGTCCCGTCTGGGTGATCCGGCTCGCGGAGATATCGTTACGTTTTCATCACCGAAAGATGGCGTTCGCCTGATCGAGCGCGTTATTGGATTGCCAGCCGATTCCATTGCGATGCGTGACAAGCGCCTCCTAATCAATGGGCATCCGGCCGACTATGTTGTATCGGATTTTTCCACGGACCGTGCCGGCGAATATGTGCTGCCCGCCACCCGTGTTACCGAGAAGCTCGGCGCTCATTCCTATCGGGTGCAATGGTTTTCAGGAATTGCGAGCGCATCGAATTTCGGCCCAATCACTATTCCCGCTGACCAATTTCTTATGCTGGGCGACAACCGCGATAATAGCGCCGACTCTCGATTTATCGGCTTGGTGCCGCGTGATTTACTAATCGGTCGCGCTGAATGCGTTTTGGTTTCTGCAGCGATCACGGATAATTGGTTGCCACGGTTCGATAGATTTGGCGAGAGTTTATATAAATAGTCGACGATAACGCCGATCGATACTTTAAAAATGCATGAATATTAGGGGCAGCTGATGTTGGGAGAATCTATGAGTTATCACTTAATAACATTGAGTTGTGTGTTAGCTGCGATTATTTGTTACGTCGCTGGATTTGGAACCGGTAGCGGAATATTTTTCGCAATTGGACTCTTTTTTGAAGCTGCACTTTGTGTGCGCCTTCGCCGAGGCCGAAAATTCTTTATACCTAGTTCTTGATCATTTACCTTCTTTGTTTCGATGGATGTTCGGTAAATAAAATTGATTTAAATGGAGCGACGGATGCCGCAATACCGCGAAGCCACACTAGAAGATCTTTCCGCTATCTGTACATTGGGTGACGCGGTAAATATGATTCACCATGAGGCGATACCCCATATTTTTGCCGCTACCGGCGAGCCCAATCGCGACATGGAATATTGGCGCGGCTATGTCGGCGGCGATACTGCGACAACATTTGTTGCGTGCCTCGAAGGACTTCCTATAGCGTTTGCCACCGTCAGCGTTAATAAAGATGTAAACCCGATGTTGCAGCCATTGCGTTACGCGCGCATCGGCACTGTTAGTGTTGCCGAGCGTTTTCGAGGTCAAGGGATCGGACGAAAGTTAATGGCGCTTTCTGAGGATTGGTCTCGGCGGCGCGATGCTTTTGAGATGAGAATTCATGTCTGGAGTTTCAATGCGCGGGCTCTAACTCTTTACGAGGAGTTAGGCTACGCCGAGCGATCGCTCAATTTGGGCAAGCTGCTCAGTTAAAAGTTTGCGATTAATTCTTTCTCTTTCTCTTTCTCTTTGTTGAGGTTGTATCGCGGTTTACTGTTTTATTTTTCGGCGCGCCGCTTTAATTTCTAAAGGTTTTTGATTACAGCGCTTCTATTTTACGGACCATTAATTGCCAACTTGTCCGCGCTCCATCCACCACCGAGTGATTTCACTAACAGCACTGCATTAATCCACTGTTGGCCATCGAGTTGTTGTTGCTGACGTTTTGCGGTGAGCGCATTTTGTTGTGCGGTGTAGCGCTCTATCGCGGAAGAAAGGCCAGCCTGATAGCGATCTTCGGTGATGTCGGCAACTTGTGTGGCCGCGCGGCTGGCATTTTCTGCATCAGCATGCGCGGCCTTTAATGTGCGAGCGCTCGATAAATTATCTTCGACTTCCTGCCACGCCGATAACACCGCATTGCGATAGCTGGCGCTGGCTTGTTGATGTGCGGCAACAGCGTATTTCTCACGCCCGCTGGTACGGCCAGCGTCAAAAATGGTTTGTGAGAAAGCGAGACCCATTGACCACGCGGCGCTGGGTGCATCGAATAAGGCATTCAAGTGCGTACTTTCAAAACCATCGGCGGCGCTTAAATTAAAACCGGGAAACCAAGCCGTGCGGGCGATGCCAATTTGTGCATTAGCGACCGCGACGGCGCGCTCCGCGCTGGCAATATCGGGTCGACGTTGCAGTAATTCGCCAGGCAATAGCGTAGGGATTTGCGGCAATTGCGCCGGTAACGATGCATCGGTCAGAGAAAAATCGGCGGCATTCACACCCAGCAATGTGGCAAGGGCGTGTTGCTGCTCTGAATATTGCCGCAACAATTGTTGGTATTGCGAGCGGTTGTTGCTGACGATTAATTCCTGCTGCGCTAAATCAATACCGTTGGCGACCCCGTCTTCGTGGCGCGCGCGCACAACATCGAGAATATGACTTTGTATCGAAATTGATTCTTTAAGAATGGCAAGTTCGGCTTGCAATGAGCGCGAATTAAAATAGCCAGCGGCTACATCTGCTGCCAATAGTAATTTCACGTTTTCAAAATCGGCGGCGACTTGTTGTTCGCCCGCTTTTCCGGCTTCGATATCGCGGCGTACGCGTCCAAAAAAATCCAATTCGTAATTAGCCGTGAGCGCCAATGAATTATCATTTTTCAGCGTTGAGCGAACGCTGTTGTCGTTGCCGGAGTTCGGACGATTGGCGGAGGTTCGCGTGCGCGTGCTATTGCCGTCGAGGCTCAGCGTAGGCAATAAACCACCGCGTGCTATTTGCGCCAGCGCACGTGCTTGATCGAGTCTCGCTACTGCCGCCTGCAAATTTAAATTATTTGCCAGCGCTTGTTGTTCTAACACGTTTAGTTGCGCGTCGCCGAATATTTCCCACCACTCGCCTTTGGTTTTTCCATCGACCGGCGTTGCCGGCTTCCAGATTGCATCGCCGGTCGATGCTTCGCTCCATTGCAGCGGTGCTTGCAATGATGGTTTTTGATAATCCGGCCCGACTGCGCAACCAGTTAAAATAATAAAAGGCAGTAGCAGCGCCGAACACGTCAACATTAAAAATGGCGAACGCTTTTTTCTATTCGTTATTTGCATTATTGAATTGCCGATAGGCGTTTATCGCCGACCGCCGTTTTAGCGGCGCCGGTTTTTTCGTCGTTAGGTACTTGCTCGTTCTTTTTTTCGACTCTGGTTTTTGTCTCTTTATTTTTCCTGCCTTGGTCGCCGCTCGTTTTACCTTCCCAGGCTAATGTTTTAACGGTTTCGCCTTCGACGAGTAAATCCGAAGGGCTAACGACCAGCGTATCGGTTGGCGCGATGCCGGACAGTATTTCCACCTCGCGACCGAGATCGCGGCCCAGCTTAATCGGGCGAAACGCGATTTGATTATTGGCATCCACCACGGCTACACGAAATCCTTCATCGGTGGACATTAATGTGCTGGCCGGTGCGATCAATGCTTCAACGCCGCTCGATAATTTAATGTTCACTTCGGCGTAGGCGCCGGGCAATAACGTAGCGTCGGGATTGGGCAGAATTAAATCGACCTGACGCGAGCGAGTTTGCGCGTCGATGCCGCCGGCGACACGTTCGATGGTAGCGGTGAGTTGCGCGTTAGGTAATTCGTTAAGCGCAATGGCGACGTGTTCACCAATTTTTACATCGCTGGCATAAACCTGCGGCACCCAAATAGACAGGCGCAGCGGATCGGTCTGCGTCAGCGCGAATAATTCTTTACCGCCGGCACTGACCAGATCGCCTACTTCAACGCCGCGTCGCGTAATTACGCCGTTAAACGGCGCGACGATGCGGCGAAATCCTTCGAGCTGTTCGACGCGTTTTACATTGGCGTTAGCCGCATTTAAATCCGCTTGCGCTTGAATAACTTCGCTGCGTTTTTCTTCGAGTTCCTGCTGCGATACGCCATCGCGTATGCGCAGCGATTCCCAGCGCTTCAGTGTCAGTCGCGATAAATCGAGGCGCGCTGAAATTTGTTGTTGTGCCGCTTTTAATTGCGCTAATTCTTGCTCTTGCTCGGGTGCATCGATGGTCGCGAGCAATTCACCTTTTTTCACGAAGTCGCCAATGCTTTTATGCCACGCAGTGAGATAGCCATTGCTGCGCGCGTAAATTGACGTTTCGGTATAGCCGCGCAATGTTGTCGGCAGCGCGACATTGCGCACCAATTCACCCGGTGCAGCATGCGCGATAATTACCGTGCGCAACAGGCTGGCGCTGTTGTGCGCTTCTAGCGCTTCACTGCTGTTGTAATTGACCAGAGCGCGAATACCGACCGCAACGATTAATAAAATCAACGCAACTAACGCAGTGCCTTTCGCATATTTCAATGTGTGTTTATGCGATTCGGCAACGCTATGCCCACTGGTCGGATGCGCATCGAATGAGGAGGCACTGGCATTGCTATTGGCATCGATTGAATTGCCGGAAAATGCCGCGATAGGCGGAACCTTTAAATTAGTCATGGGCGTATCGCTCAAAAAATGTAGCCATGCCGTGAGTGTGGTTGCGTCGACGTTCCAACATGCGATGAATACTGGCAAAGACAACAGGCACAAATAACAGCGTCGAAAATGTTGCGAAAATTAAGCCGCCGATAACGGCCTGTCCCAATGGCGCATTTTGTTCTGCGCCTTCGCCGAGCCCGATCGCCATCGGCAACATGCCGGCAATCATCGCGAATGCAGTCATCAATACCGGGCGCAGTCGCGTCGAAGCGGCCTCCAGTGCAGCAGTGATCGGCGGCACGCCTTCGCGCAGACGTGTGCGGGCAAATGAGACCAGCAAAATACTGTTCGCGGTGGCGACGCCCATTGTCATGATCATGCCGGTGAGCGCCGGCACGCTTAACGTCGTGCCCCACAGAAATAACGTCCAGCCGATACCGGCTAAGGCGGCCGGCAACGCGCTGATAATAATGAGTGGGTCCAGCCATGATTGGAAATTAACGACGATCAGCAAGTACACCAGCAAGATGGCGACGGCGAGCCCGATTGCCAAACCGACGAACGAGGTTTTCAGCGTTTGAATTTGTCCGCGCACCACCAGATCGGCACCGCGCGGTAATTTCGCTCGCATCTTGTCTAACGCTTTATCCAAGTCGCGACTGACCGAGCCCAAATCGCGACCCTGCACATTGGCGTAAAGGTTGATCATATTGCTCAGGTTGTAATGCGTGACCGACGACGGTTGGGTACCGCGTTTATACGTCACCACGTTGCCGAGCAATTGTTGCGTGCCGCCGCCATCGATACCGACCGGAATGTGCATCAACGAGTCGATGCTATCGAGATCGGCCTCCAAGCTGCGCGCACCGACGTTGTAGGTATTGCCGTTCGTTTGATTGAGCCAATACGTCGGCGTGGTCTGCATGCTGCCACTGAGCGATATCAGCATGTTCTCGGCGACATCGCGCGCCGATAACCCGAGCTGCTGTAATTGCGTGCGATTCATTTGCAGCGACAGCAACGGTTTATTCCAGCGTTGATAAATGTGCGCATCGACGATGCCGGGAATTTTTCGCAATTCATTATTAAGCTCTATCGCGAGCGGAATAATTTCATTCGGCTTGCCGCCGATAAATTGCACATCGATGGGCGCGGGGATACCGAAGTTCAGGGTCTGACTCACCTGATCGGCAGGTTGAAAAAAGAATTCCACGTTGGGGAAGCGATGCGTCAATTCGCTACGCAAATCAATGGTGACGTCGGCGCTGCTGAGCCGCCCGCGTTTCATCGAAATCATAATTTCGCTATCGGACGCTTCGACGGTGCCGGAGTTTCCGTACACCGTATTCATGGTGCTGTACGGTCCGCCGATGATGTCGAGAATATCGCCCATTTGATCGACGGGAATGCGCTGGCGAATTATTTTTTCGATCTGATCGATCAGCTTCGGCATTTGCTCCAATCGTGTTCCGCTGGGTGCGCGTACATGCAGACGCAATTGACCGGTATCGGTGGCTGGGAATAAATCCTGGCCGAGCAGCGGATAAATCCCGAGCGAGAGCACACAGAAGCCGAGAAATGCCGCGCCGAAGCGTTTGCGATGTTGCAGAAGACTGGCGAGCAAAACTACGTAATGGCCGCGCAATTTTTCGAAAGCATCGTTAAAGCGCTGATGCAGGCGCTCGAATTGTGCGGCGAATTTATTGCTGCTGGTTTTCTCGGCACGTGTGTGATGGCCGGCCATCATGTACATCACCAGGGTCGGCACCAGCGTGCGCGATAATACGTACGAGGCGAGCATCGCGAACACCACCGCTTCGGCCAGCGGTACAAATAAATAGCGCGCGACGCCGGTCAGAAAAAACATCGGCACGAACACGATACAAATACAAAGCGTGGAAACGAATGCCGGCACGGCGATTTCCGCAGCGCCAGCGAGAATGGCTTGCACCGGATTTTTACCGAGCGCCAACTGACGTTCGATATTTTCGATTTCGACCGTGGCATCGTCGACGAGAATACCGACAGCGAGAGCAAGACCGCCCAGCGTCATCAAATTAATCGTTTCGCCGATTAAATAAAGAATGATCAGCGACGCCATGATCGACAGCGGAATCGACACCGCGATAATGCAGGTGCTGCGCCAGTTGCCGAGAAACAGCAAAATCATTGCGGCAGTCAGTGCAGCCGCGATCAGTGCTTCGTGCAATACATTGCGCACTGCACCGCGCACGAATAAAGATTGATCGAACATTAATTTAATGTCGGTACCGGGCGGTAATTTCTCTTTTAATATTGGCACCGAATTTTTGACTTGATCGACTACATCCAGCGTCGATACGCCGCCGACTTTAAGCACCGAATTCAATACGCTGCGTTCGCCGTTCTGCCGCGCAATGGTGGTTGCCGGTGAAAAGCCATCGTGCACGTTGGCAACGTCGCGAATTAAAACGGTACGGCCATTAATCGTATGAATCGGAATGTCACCAATCTCAGCGATGGTCGGCACCGCGCCATTGAGCGCGATGTCGTACTCGCTATCGGCAACCTTGATGGTGCCGGTCGGCAAAATTAAATTTTGTTCGCCCATCGCCGTGACGATATCGGCGGGTTTTAAATTATTCGCGAGCAAGGCGTCGGCATTTAAATCGACTGACACCTGGCGGTATTTGGCGCCATACGGCGCGGTTAACGTAATGCCGTTTTTTGACGTAATTATCGGGCGCACCACGGTATTGGCGAGATCGCCAATTTCTGTATCCGATAAGGTATTGCTGGAAATTCCAATTTGCAGCAACGGCAAGTCGGTGGCTGAGTATTGTCTGACTCGCCCCGGCTGCGTCCCGGTCGGCATCGAGCGCCACGCCGCATTGACGCTCATCGTCACTTGATTCATCGCGGTGCGAATGTCGGAGCCGGGTTGGAAAAAAATCTTAACGATGGAGAGCCCAGCCAACGAAATCGATTCGGTGTGCTCGATGCCATCGACGGCTTGAGATAACTCGCGTTCTGCCTGCCCGGTAATTCGATCGGATAATTCTTTTGCGGTTAATCCTTTGTATTCCCACAGCTGCACGACGACGGGGATATTAATAGAGGGAAATATATCCGTGGCCATATTGCGCAACACATATGGCATAGATAGAAGAATGAGCAACGCCGCCACGATAAAGGTGTACGGGCGCCGCAGGGCGATATTGACGATCCACATGTTTCGCTATCAATACGCGCAGTCGATTTATTTAATGTCGACACGCTAGGTTTAAAAAATAAGAAATTGATTGTCGATGCTTTCTCTGTGATGAATCGCTCGATTACGAACAGTCCAGTAACGAATCGTCCCATTGCGAAAAGCGCAATAGGTTTAGAGAAAAGCAGGAGGATGACCCTGAGCAATAAATGCACCACATGGTTAGTGCCGGTGTGTGCGGGCTATGAATACAAATCAACAATTGCTGCTGAAATTCCAGCACTTTCTGTTGATTCGATGTTGGTTGATCAGCATGTTTTATCGGCGATTGGGTTTTCAAAAAAGTAATTAGCTTATTACACAATGTGTTGCGGTTTTTTAGTGTTAATGGATAACGAGCGTGTTTTGGTTCTCCGCCGTATAAAGATTTTAATAAAATCAGAAAAATAATTTTAAAGCTGGGCCTCTCCGAACAGTTTTGTGACTCTGAGCCAGCAATGATTTCCGATAAATTGTTGCTTAAGAGACAGTTGGCTTATCGGTCATCGCTAATAAAAATAGAAAATCTTTTTAGAATTAGCTGTTTGCATTTGTTGGTATGCCGCCTGCTCTAGGTACTCCACATTGATTTTTAAATTGGGGGAAAGGGCGATGAGTTTGCACTCTTCTTGGCAGGATTCTTTAGCACACGACTCTAGGCGGCACCGTCAGGCTATCCGTCAAGATAAGGCCGCGAGCAAAGCCAAGTTAAAATTAGTTACGCCGATGAAAGTCGAGGCGCCGGTTGTAGTTCCTTCGGATTATTTTCGCGATCACGATGTGTTGGAGCCGCCGAAAAAGCGTATCGAATTCGCTATTTTCGGTATCGCAGCAATCGGGATTCATTTGGTGGCAGCGTGGACTCTGGCACATCTACCGCCCTCTCAAATAATCGCTCCACCGAAACCTGAGCCGGTTGAAATCGTTTTTTCGACACCGCCGCCGCCGCCACCGCCTCCTAAAATTGAGCCGCCTAAACCGGTCGTGCAGAAGATAGTTAAAGCACCAACGATTCCAGTGGTTCAAAACGTTGTCCCGCAAACAGTCAGTGATACCACCAATGTTGTTGCTGTGCAGGAAGGCCCGCCACCGGCTCCGGTGGTGAGCGAGAAAGTAACCGCAGCGCGCGCCGATGCGAGTTATTTAAATAATCCACCGCCGACGTATCCGGCTGTGGCGTTGCGTCAAGGTTGGCAAGGCACCGTTCATTTGCGCGTGCTGGTGCAGCCGGACGGACGGCCAGCGACGATTACGCTTGAAAAGAGCAGTGGTAAAAAAGTGCTGGACGATGCAGCGCTGGCCGCTGTGCAGGGATGGAAATTCGTACCCGCGAAGCGGGGCGATGATCCAATCGAGGGATGGGTAAGTTTTCCAATTGAATTTAACTTAGAAACTTGAGGTTGTTGTTATGTTTGATAATTCTACTGCACTGATTCACAACGGGACGTTATGGCTGCTGGGTTTATTCTCTATTGCCACGTGGTTATTAATTTTGGTGAAAGGGGTTCAGCAAACGCGCGTTAAAGCGGCTAATAATCGTTACAAAAAAGCATTTTGGGGTGCAGCTAATTTAAATGCCGCTGTTGCAGTAGATGAAGGTGATAGTCCTGCAAGTCGTTTAGCTAAAGTTGGTTTCGGTGCGCTGCGCGAAGCAGACGTAGCTAATGACCTCGAGCACAGCGGTGAGCGTCAGGATGTTCTCGAACGTTACTTGCGCCAGCAATTACAGCGCGAGCGTCATTCGTTGGATAGCGGCCTTGCCATTCTCGCCAGTATTGGCAGCACCGCGCCGTTTGTCGGTCTGTTCGGCACGGTGTGGGGCATCATGCATGCGCTGCACGATATCGGTCAAAAAGGTTCGGCCAGTCTCGACGTGGTTGCCGGCCCGATTGGTGATGCGCTTATCGCCACCGGTATCGGTATTGCCGTGGCGGTGCCAGCGGTACTCGCGTACAACTTCTTTATTCGTCGCTTGAAATTAATCGGCGCGGATCTCGAAGATTTTGCCACCGAATTAGTGAACCTTGCGCAGCGCAGCCAATTCCGCCTGCAGAAAGGCAGTGCCGTGCAAAATGGCGCGTCGGGTAAAGAAAGCGGCGCAGTGAAAGGTGTTTCAAATAACGGCGAGGTGTTTGCGTAATGGCCTTTAATACTTCTGGCGACAGCGACGGCGTATTAAGCGAAATTAATATCACGCCGCTGGTCGATGTGATGCTGGTACTGCTCGTCGCATTTATTGTTACGGCGCCAGCGATGAGCAATGCGGTGCACGTCAATTTGCCGAAAACTGCAGCGACCGCGCCGCCCAATGATATTAAAGCGGTGACGATCAGTCTCGATGCGCAGGGCTTGGTTTATCTCAACCGAGAGTTGATTGCGCAGGAAGCAGTCGAGCCGCAATTGCGATCGTTGAAGGCGGAAAATGCCGAGCTGACATTAAATCTGCAGGCAGACGACACGGTGCCTTATGGTTCCGTCGCAAAAGTAATGGCAGCGATCGAGCGCGCTGGTGTTAGTCGCTTATCGGTTCTTACCAATCCGAATTAAATTCGCAGCCTGAATTAGTATCGGAAAGAAATAATTCTTTAACATTTGTGCGCTAATTTAATTTCGGGTCAATCCGTTAACCTTTTCTGGTTAACGGTTTTGTCATGTGAAATTTTTGAAACGACTAGAGGAAATATAATGTCCGTAACATTTAAAAAAAATATTATTTCTGCTGTAGTTCTCTGGGGTGCAATCGCCGGTAGCGGTGTTGCTACGGCGAAAGACGTTACATTGCTGAACGTCTCTTACGATCCGACTCGCGAATTGTACGAAGCTTACAACCCGGCGTTTGCCACTTACTGGAAAGCCAAAACAGGCGACACCGTTAAGGTAAATCAATCGCACGGTGGTTCCGGCAAGCAAGCACGCTCGGTTATCGATGGTTTGGGTGCCGATGTAGTAACGCTGGCATTGGCTGACGATATTAATGCCATCGCTAACATAAGCAAAAAAATCCCAGCCGATTGGCAATCTAAATTGCCGAATAACAGTGCACCGTATACGTCGACAATTGTGTTTCTTGTTCGCAAAGGCAATCCGAAAAACATCAAGGATTGGGGCGACCTGGTTAAGCCGGACGTATCTGTAATTACTGCGAACCCAAAAACATCCGGTGGTGCACGCTGGAATTATCTGGCGGCATGGGGCTGGGCGCTGAAACATGAATTAGGCGATCTTGGCGCGCTTAAGAATCCAAACGATCCGAAAGTAGTAGCGGCGCAGAAAAAAGCGCAGGCCTATATTTCCGATTTATACAAACATGTTCCGGTATTGGATTCAGGTGCTCGCGGCTCAACAGTTACTTTTGCTGAACGCGGTCAAGGCGATGTATTGATCGCTTGGGAAAACGAAGCGTTTTTATCGCTGAAAGAGTTCGGCGCTGAAAAATTCGATATCGTGATTCCATCGATCAGTATTTTGGCCGAACCTCCGGTAGCGGTAGTTGATGCCAATGCCAAAGCGCACGGCACCGAAGTTGAAGCGAAAGCGTATCTCGAATATCTGTATTCGCCAGAAGCACAGAAAATCGCGGCGCAAAACTTCTATCGTCCAATCAAGCCTGAGTTTGCCGACAAGGCTGATCTCGCCCGCTTGAAAAAATTCCCACTGTTTACACTGGATGAAGTGTTCGGTTCGTGGCCGAAAGCAACAGCAGCACATTTTGCCGATGGCGGTATCTTCGATCAAATCTACGTTAAATAATTTTCTACTCGAATTCGGAAGAAGAAAGGGTATCGATGAAGGAGTAATGCGCTGAGGCTCATTACTCCTTCTTTAATTAAATTGTTACTCAAGGGTTAATTGGTTGCATAAAAATAAGTGGCTACTCAAGAATTCGGGCGCTACTCAACAATTAAGTAATTACATAGGCGTCGCTGTTTCGCTATGAGCGCGGCACTTCCAAAAAAAGGCTATTAATCGAACTCGAAAAATAGTTCAGTGGAGAACGGTTTATGGGCAGGCTTGGCGAATTGTTAGTGGTTTTAGCCATCGTGTTTTTATTGTTTGGATCTCGCCGCTTAAAGGATTTCGGCAGTGACCTCGGCTCCGCGATTAAAGGATTTAAGGCGAATATCGGTGACGACAAGCTTGTGCAAAAGCAAAACGAAACTGGTTTAGTTATAGAGCCGGCGATCGAGCAGGTGAAAGCACACGAGCACGTTGCTTCTTGATTGGCAGAAATGCAAGACGTATTCACGAAGTTCAATAGCCCTGATTTCTCTTTATTTAATGCAGATTAAAACCTTTCACTCTGTCAGCATTTTATTCTGTTCAAAAATCGCTAAATTTATTTCAGGCGTTAAAGTAACGCCACACACTCTTTCAAAAAATGGATGCGGGGATACAGTGACATGACGCGTAAAACGGCAAAAGATTTTGATCCGGAAGTGCTGAAATTATTCGATAAATACTTGCATGGGCAATTAAGCCGGCGCGGATTTTTAGATGGTGCGACTAAGTTTGC
The DNA here is from genome assembly GCA_028293825.1 of Verrucomicrobiaceae bacterium. Classification (GTDB taxonomy): domain Bacteria; phylum Pseudomonadota; class Gammaproteobacteria; order Pseudomonadales; family CAMLJR01; genus CAMLJR01. Next base: position 29,313 of record JAQGNY010000030.1, on the reverse strand, counting down.
AGTTGGCGGTATTACCGCAGCTGGATTGCTATCGGCGTTGAGCCCACAGTTCGCAGAAGCAGAACAGGTTGCCGATAGCGATCCGCGTATCGTCGCGCGCTATATCGAAATTCCATCGCCACAGGGTTATGGCACATTGCGCGGCTATTTAGTGAAGCCGGCAAAGGCAAAAGGTAAATTGCCGACAGTATTGGTGATTCATGAAAACCGCGGTTTGAATCCGCATATCGCCGATATCGCACGTCGTCTCGCGCTGGATAATTTCATCGCGTTCGCGCCGGATGCATTATTTCCCCTCGGCGGTTATCCCGGCGATGAAGATAAAGCCCGTGAATTGTTTCCTAAGCTGGACCAGACTAAAACCCGTGAAGATTTTTTAGCGGCGGCGGCATACTTAAAAGCGTTGCCTGAAGGTAACGGTAAAGTCGGCGCCACCGGTTTTTGTTACGGCGGTGGCGTTACCAATTTCCTCGCCACGCGTATTCCCGATCTTGCGGCAGCGGTGCCGTTTTACGGCGCGCAGCCTAATGCCGAGGACACCGCGAAAATAAAAGCCCCTTTGCTGATTCACTATGCCGGCGATGACGAGCGCATCAATAGCGGTTGGCCTGCTTATGAAACCGCTTTAAAGGCAGCCGGGGTTAAATATGAAGCGTTTGTCTACGCAGGCGTGCAGCATGGCTTTAATAACGACACTACGCCGCGCTACGACGAAGCTGCGGCGAAATTAGCCTGGCAGCGCACTGTCGCTTTTTTTAACGCACACCTGCGCGCGTAAGCTTTAAGGTACGCGGTTAATAACGTCGAAGTAGAGATTTACAATCAGTGCAGTTTTAGAAAATAGTCACAGAAAGCGAACAATAAAAAAGGAAGCCGGTTAGCGGCTTCCTTTTTTTATTTCACAACGTATCCGATCAAGCTATAAAAATTATTACTTCGCAGGTGCCGGAGCCGGAGTGGCTGCGGTCGAATCTACGCGGAAGCTATCGTGGCACGCTTTGCAGGTTGCGCGGAATTTGCCGAATTGAGCTTGTACCGCCGCTTTGTCGCCAATAGTGGTCAGCAATGCCAGTTGGTTAGCCTGCTCATTAAAATTGTCGACGACCTCATCAACTTTTTTGCTGTTGGCTGGATCGAACAACTCGGCTTTCGCTTGCGATTCATGATAACCCACGCCTTTATCGGTGCCGGCGACGAAGAGCGAATTAAGCCCAGCATTAGCTATAGCCTGAATGACGGCCGCTGCCTTAACCACCTGATCTTTTTTGTAATCGCCATCGAGATTCGCTTTGATGCGACCGACATTCGCGGCAATAACATTGAAAGTTGCCTGTCTGTTACGAATAACATCTTCCGGTTTTTGTTGCGCCATTGCGCTATGAGCTGACAGCAATACGCTGCAGCCAATAACTAGATGCTTAATCTTCATTGCACTTCCCTTGGTGAGCAGGTGAATAGGTTTGGTGAATAAATTGTTGAAAAGAAACGGTGTCGTGAGCGACGCGTGCCGTTGATCGGCATTGCTGCCGACTTGATCGCTCTATCAACTCCATCGGCACAGCGATGCACGCTGTGTGCCATTGAAAAATGTGTGGATAAAGCGGCTGTGCGGGCTGTTTTCTTTAAACGACACCGCTTTTTTTCTAAACACATAATTTTCATGTGCGATTAGAAGCAACGCGCTGTTGTTGGTGTGTTGTTTTTGCAGCACATGATTTCGAAGAGAGAAAATTTCTGCGCTTACTTTTTCGGCAACTTAGTTACGTCACTGAAGGAGTGGGGCGTTTTACTTGAGTTGAGGGTTTATTTAACTGCAAAACCAGGCAAAACGATTCTGAGCTTATGCGATTTCACCTGCATTTTAAGCTGGCTTGCTAGTTGCTATCAGATATTTGGGGGTTGTAGATCGAGCGCCTGAATCGTTTGCGTTGTATGAAGTCGGCTGCATTTATCGACGTTGCGAATTCAGGTTTTTTTATTTGATGCTGGAAAGAGGGGATGGGGTTCATGAATCAGCCGCTACTGGCGACCGAACGGGTAAAGCAGTTTGGCGTGTCGTTAATATTCAGTGCGAGTTTTATTTTAATTCTGGGTGCGGGATTTGCGGTTTCCGCCGACGCGCAGACAGCGCCACCCGGTCCATCGCCATCGCGGCAGGCGATTGAAGTGCGCAAAGCGGTATTTACGTTGATTGCGAATAACTTCAAGCCGGTTGGCGAGGTGTTGCAAGGTAAGGCGCAATACGATGCGGCGGAAATTCAAAAGCGCACCGCGCGCGTTGCGTTTCTTTCCGAGTTAGTGGGCGAGGGTTTTCCTGATGCCTCGAACACTGGATTGCCAGATACCAAAGCCAAGGCGGAAATTTGGACAGATCGCGCTAGCTTCGACAAGAAGGTAAAAGAATTCCGCGAGCACGCTGCCACATTGGCGCAGGTAAGTGCGAAAGAAACAACTGCTTCCGATGCGTTTAAGGCAGCTGCAGCTGCGGTCGGTCAGGATTGCAAAGGCTGTCACGAAGCCTTCAAGGTGAAATGAATTTAGGTTCAGTTTTGTTTTCGATGAATATCGGTTGAGCACACAACATTCCCGGTTCAGAGCTGGGAGTGTTGTCTTTTTTTTAGAGGTTTTTTAAATGGCTAGCGATGACGACTCGAAGCAGTCGGCGGCCCCTAAATCGTTTCTGGTGTGGGACTTGCCAGTTCGCATATTTCATTGGACGCTGATTGTTGCGATTGTCGCAGCATACGTGACCAACAAAATGGGCGTCGCTTATTTTCGCTATCACGTTTGGTGTGGCTACACGGTCATCGTGTTGGTGGCATTTCGTATCGTGTGGGGAATAATCGGCACGCGCCACGCGCGTTTCTGGAATTTCGTGCGCGGACCAATTACTACGTTGCGCTATGCGCGCGGTTTGGCGCGCGGGCGCGAGCAGCGTTACGCAGGCCACAATCCGCTGGGCGCTCTAATGGTTATTGCGCTGCTGGTGGCTGTGCTCGTGCAGGCAGTAACGGGTTTGTTCGGCAACGATGAAATTTTCAATGTGGGGCCGCTGTACGGCTACATCAGCAATGAATTCAGCCTGCAGCTCACTTCGCTGCATCGGCAATTGTTTTATTGGATTTTAGGTGCAATCGCAATTCATGTAATTGCAGTGTTAGCGCACAGCCTGTCCAAGCGTGAAAACCTGATCAAGGCAATGATCACGGGTCATAAACCGCATCACCATGTCGATCACACCGACGCGGTCCATTCGTCGCGCACATGGCTTGCTGCATTGCTGGTGGTCGTGTTTGCCGTCGGGTTGGCCTGGGTCGTTTTACACGCACCGATTCCCGCGACGGACGTTTCCTACTAGCGCCATTTCTGCTGCGTAAGTGACTGCTTTTTTACTGCGTTTTTGCTTCACGCTTGTTGCCGTAACAACAGTAAATGTTTCGGGTTGCTGGTATTTCAGCATTGAAAGTTTGTGGCCACTTAATTCATTTTCTTTCTTGCCGCGCATTTAATTTTAAATTTTTTTAAAAATTTAAATTAAACAGGCGCTTGCGTTAGTTGAATGGAAATTTTCGCAGGCGTGAACTGGCTAGTTTTGGATTGGCCCACTAGTTGCTCTTATGTTCCGGGAATAGCTAATTTTTTATTGCTGCCGAGCGTGTTTTCGGCGGGTGTCACGAACGAAAAGTCGCAATGAATAATCGATAGCAACTGCAACGATGCGGAAAAAAATCGATGATCAACGCGGTGGTGTATTTCGCAGTAGTTAACACAGGAATGAACGAATGAAGCCAATGACCAAATTTATCAAGCAGGCAAATCTCGCAATATTGCTGGGCATTTCGGCAATGACCGTGATGGCTGCGGATGAGAAGCCCGCGCCAGCCACTGACGCCGCGGCCACCGCTGCGCCTGCAGCTGTCGCCGATGACAAGCCAGCGAGTAAAGCACCGGCAAAGCTCGCTATTAAACCTTGGTGGGCATACCAGCCAGTGCAGGCGCAAGACGTTCCCACGGTTAAGCAAAAACAATGGGTGCGCACGCCAATCGATGCGTTTGTTTTAGCTAAGCTCGAAGAAAAAAATCTGAAACCATCGCCGGAAGCCGACCGCGCTGCATTTATTCGCCGCGCTACGCTCGATGCATGGGGCATTATCCCAACGCCGGAAGAAGTGAAAAGTTTTGTCGCGGATCGCTCGCCGCAAGCTTACGAAAAGTTGGTTGATCGTCTGCTCGCATCGCCACATTACGGCGAGCGCCAAGCGCGTCGCTGGTTGGACTTGGCGCGCTATGCCGACAGCACCGGTTTTCAAAACGACACCACGCGTCCAAACATGTATCGCTATCGCGATTACGTGATCAACTCTTTTAATCAAGACAAACCGTACGACACCTTTATTAAAGAACAATTGGCTGGCGATGAAATCGCACCGACTGATCCGAACGTTATTGTTGCGACTGGATTTTTAGCGGGCTATCCAGACAACTACAACTCGCGCGATCTGGTACAACGCAAATATCAAATCACCACCGATAACACCGATACCATCGGCGAAGTATTTTTAGCGCAATCGGTTGCGTGCGCCCGTTGCCACGACCATAAGTTCGACAAGATTTCCGAGAAGGAATATTTCCAACTGCAGGCGTTCTTGGCTAACACCAGCGAGATCATGGATATTCCCGCTCCAGTTGGCGCGCAGGAAATCGAATACCGCAAACAGCTGGCGAAGTACCAGGAAGCGACCAAAGATATTCGCGCTGAACGCAAAGCCATTCTCGACCCAGTGCGCGAGAAAGGTCTTAAGTATTATCGCGAACGCTATTTAACCGACAGTCGCGTTTCTATCGTTAAGCCAGAAAGCGAATGGAACCCGCACGATCGCTGGATTAACCATCGTCTTGATAACGTCACCACTGAAGAAGATATCGCTGCTTATTTGGATGTAGCCGGTACGCAAAAAGAAAGTACCGAATACGATCCGAAATTAACCGAGAAATATGAGCGTTATAAAAAGCTCGGCGAAGATCTGAAAAAATTCGACAAACTGAAACCGGCTAAAGGTTCGGACAAAATTACCGCGATGACTGAACTGGGTCATCCGGAAGCGCCGGCCACGTTTAAATTCTTTGCCGGCGATCACGAGCGTCCGCTGGAAGAAGTTCAGCCTGATTTCCCCGCTGCAATTGCCAACGGTGAAAAACCGGTAATCGTTCCGACCGCTACATCGTCGGGCCGTCGTACGGCATTGGCTAACTGGATTGCCAGCTCGAAGAATCCATTAACGGCGCGTGTTTACGTTAACCGGGTATGGAACGAGTATTTCGGCAAAGGCATCGTGTCGACCGTGAGCGATTTCGGTAAAGCCGGTGAAAAACCGACTCACCCGGAGCTGCTCGATTATTTGGCCGATAACTTTGTTAAAGAAGGCTGGAGCGTTAAGAAGCTGCATCGCGAGATTCTGTTGTCGAGCGTTTATCGTCAGTCGTCTGGAAGCCGTGCCGATGCGTTTAAAGCGGACCCGGAAAATCGCTTGCTAGCTGTGTTCCCGCGTAAGCGTTTGGATGCAGAGCAGATTCGCGATTCGCTGTTGGTTGCTGCTGGCAAACTCAACGACACCGTTGGTGGTCCGAGCGTGTTCCCGCCAGTGCCGAAAAACTTAGGCGCCGGCAATTTGTGGGAAGTCTCCACCGATACGCAGGATTTCAACCGTCGTAGCTTGTATGTATTCACCCGTCGCAGTGTTGCTTATCCGCTGTTGGAAACGTTCGACATGGCGTCGCCACAGCAGGTACACAGCAAGCGCTCGGTAACGACAACGCCATTGCAAGCATTGGCGCTCGCTAACAGCGATGTGGTTTACGAGTGGTCGCAGAACTTGGCGGGACGTGTAATTAACGAGGCCGGTAATGATCAAGGCGCCGAGTTGGATCGTCTGTTCCAGATCCTGTTTGCGCGTAACCCTGATAAGGCCGAAAAAGACACGCTGTTGAAGTTTTTAGCGGGTCACGAAAAAACAATTAAAGATAAAGCGGAAAGCGGCAAGTTTGCGATCGCCGTGCCAATTGGCGTGAAAGAGGACAAGCAGTTGAAAGATCCGATACGCGCGTCTGCTTTTGTTGATCTGGTGCATACCGTCGCGAATTCGAATGAATTTGCGTACAGAAACTAATTCTCAACTTTCACGTTTTAGAAAAGGAAACTGAATCATGACAACGAAATCGCGCCGGGATTTTTTGAAGTCGACCGGATATGGCGTAGGTGGTTTGGCACTGAGCGGTATGTTACCTGCTCTCGGAACTGGCTTCGGTGCTGCGTATGCATCTGAACTGATCGATCCACTGGCACCGAAACAACCGCAATTTCCAGCGAAAGCTAAATCGGTTATTTGGCTGCACATGAGTGGTGCTCCGGCGACTGTCGATTTGTACGACTACAAGCCGGACTTGATCAAACTCGCCGGCCAAGAAGTGCCGCCGTCGTTTTTGAAAGGGATCAAGACCAGCACGCAAGGTGGTGTGGGTAAATTGTTTGCGTCCAAGCGCACGTGGAATCAACACGGCGACAGCGGCGCGTGGTTCTCCGACCTGCTGCCGAATCTTGCACAACATGCCGACAAGCTGGCGTTTATTAAATCCAGCACCACGATTGGCGCTACGCACGATATTTCGATCATGAAATTAAACACTGGCGATTTGAACCCGGGCCGGCCAACACTCGGTTCGTGGGTTTCTTACGCGCTCGGTTCTGCAAATCCAGATCTGCCGCCGTACGTGGTGTTGTACGCAGGTAAGCGCGAGCCGCGCGGTGGTGGCGTGAATTGGGCATCGGGCTTTTTGCCGGCGGTTTATCAAGGTGTAGCGTTCCGTCCGGGCGCATCGCCGATTCTGCATTTGGATCGCCCCGAGTTGGTCGATGCAGCGCAGCAACGCGATAGCTTCGATTTGTTAAAACGTTTGAACGAGCAACGCGGCGCACGTTATCCGGAAGATACCGAATTGCAGGCGCGTATGCGTTCGTACGAACTGGCGTATCGCATGGAGACCACTGCACCGGAAGCCGTTGATCTCAGCAAAGAAACCGCAGCAACGAAAGCGCTGTATGGTCTCGATGACGAGGCGACGAAAGATTACGGTACGCAAATGCTGCGTGCGCGTCGTCTGGTCGAGCGCGGTGTGCGCTTCATTCAAGTTGTGTCCGGCACTCTGGATATCAATGGTGATAGCCGCGACTGGGATGCGCACCAGGATCTCGAGCAAAATCACAGCACGCACGCTAAAGCGGTCGATAAACCCATTGCCGGTTTGCTCGCCGATTTGAAATCGCGCGGCTTGTTGGAATCGACATTGGTAGTGTGGACTTCCGAGTTCTCGCGCACTTCCTACGGCCAAAGCGGTTCGGGTCGCGATCACAATCCATGGGGCTACACGCAATGGATGGCAGGTGGTGGCGCCAATGCTGGCTTCACATTCGGTCAGACCGATGAAATCGGTTTGCAATCGGTCGGTAAAAAAGTCGATACGTATGATCTGCACGCAACGGTGTTGAATTTAATGGGCTTGGATCACCTTAAGGTCACCTTCCTGAATCACGGCCGTTCTGAACGTCCGACAGTGGTTTATGGCGAAGTGATTAAAGAGCTTATCGCGTAGTAAATAGTTAGTTGTTATATAGAACCCGAAAGAAAATCTTTCGGGTTTTTTTATCGCGCGTAGTATCTTCCCCGTATGATTTTTAGCGCACCGTTATCGGTGCGCTTAGTTTCTGTGAATAACTGTTTTCCGTGAATAGTGTTTTCTGTAAATATCATTTTAATGCGCGATTTTCCTTAAGCGTTTTATCGTTGTTTAAAGGTCTTGTTCTGAATGCGTAAGCTGGTTGCTGTTTTGGGAATTTGTTTAGCTGTATCGGCAAGTTTGGTAGTGGCGGAAATTGATCTCAGCGATTTCGATGACGATGTAATGCGAACTATGGACGACACCAATAAATTTTTGGAGCCGGACATCACCGCTAAAAACGTGAAAAATGCGACAGAGGGTGTCGAAATTCTTCGGCAAGGCCTAAAGTGGACCGAAGAATATTTCGTCCACAAGGGCAACACCGACGATGCGGTGAAGCTGGCGCAGGAAGGGCAGCAGCACATCACGGCGATTCTGGCATCTATGTCGGCGAATGATTTTGATAAAGCCGCTGCCTCCGCGCGCGATCTGACTAAAAATTGCCGCGCTTGCCACGATCTGTATAAGCCGTTGACTAAGTAGTTGGGTTTACGCTACTGCGTCGAGAAAATTCATGTAATCAGGAGTTACTGTATGAATCGATTCTTAATAGGATGTTTGTTGTCGGGCGCCATTGCATTGCCCGCTACTGCCGCGTTGAAAGAAGGCGATACCGCGCCTGATTTCAAAACACAGGCATCGTTGGCCGGTAAGGCATTTAATTTTTCGTTGAAAGATTCGTTGAAAAAAGGCCCGGTCGTTGTTTATTTTTATCCATCGGCCTATACCGGCGGCTGCAATATTCAGGCGCATGAGTTTGCAGAAAACAGCGAAAAATTCGCTGCTGCCGGCGCGACTGTCGTCGGTGTTTCGCTCGACAGCATCGAGCGCTTAAATGATTTCTCTGCCGACCCACAATATTGCGCAGGTAAATTACCGGTTGCTTCCGATGCTGACGGCAAAATTGCTAAGTCGTACGATCTTGCCGTACGCGAAGCATCGGCCGGCAAAAAAGATGCGCGTGGTGTCGATATTAATCACGGTTTTGCCGAGCGCACGACATTCATTGTGACGCCGAACGGGAAAATTGCCGCAACTATCGGTGGTTTGGCTGCCGCTGAAAACGTTGAGAAAACGCTTGAAGCAGTACAGAAACTTGTCGCTGCTAAATAAAGGTAATGCGAGCCGTGTGTGCCTTGCGCATACGACTCGCGGCTCGTTTTATAGCGTCATATAAAATGCACGTCGCTTGGATGCGCATTTTATTCAAACATTTTATTGCTGTTTTTTTCCACATTGCCTTTATTTCCACGGCGTTAGTCTTTGCGCATAATTCCTCAGCAGCGACTGCCGAGTCAGCGGAAAAAACTCCTTCGCAATTCTTCCTCGGCAATGCCGAGAACGGAAAAATCCTCGCCGAAGTTGAGCGCTGTCAGGGTTGTCATAGCGAAGAAATAAACGATAATCCCGTCATTCCAAAACTCTCCGGGCAGCACGCCGAGTATATTTTCAAACAACTGAACGATTTTAAATCCGGTGCGCGCAAGCATGAAATCATGAGTGTGATGGCGGCGGATTTACCTGAATCAAATTTAGCCGATATTGCCGCTTATTTTTCCAGCATTCCGATAATGCATGGCGAGCCTATCGACGCTAGTGCGCTGGCTAAAAATCTATTTATTAACGGCGATGTGAAGCGAAATATTCTTCCGTGTGCCTCTTGTCACGGCAACAGCGGCAAGGGGCAAGCGGCCAACGGCGTTGCTTATCCAGCTATCGGTGGACAGCATCGCAAATATTTGCGCGCACAGATGGTTAATTGGGCGCTGGGCGAGCGAACCAACAGCGCAGGAGGCGTCATGAATACGATCGCTAAATCGTTGAGCGAACGCGAACTGGAAGCGCTGTGTTTTTATATTTCAGGTCTCTGATATCTTCACCGGAAATAATAATTTAATAAAAACCTCCGATTTAGCCGGCCGTATTATCTTCGATATTTCATCTATTCAAATAGCCAAAGGGTTTTAGAAAAAGTAAACGTGTTAGCTGATAATACAGCGGGCGATTTCGAATAACTTAAATCTCGGAGATAAATAATGACAAGTATCTTTTCTAAAACACAGGCAGTTCGTACGCTGTTCGCCGCAGCTGCTATTGCTGTCGCTGGATCGGCTTTCGCCGAAGACGTTAAAGTAACACTAACCGGCGCTGAAGAAACACCGGCTGTCGTCACCTCTGCAACAGGCAGCGCTAAGTTCACAATTGCCGCGGATCATGCAGTTTCCGGCACAGTTAAAACCACAGGGATTGAAGGCACAGCTGCACATATTCACTTGGCGCCAGTTGGGCAAAGTGGTCCACCCGTTATCACGCTGACGAAAGGTGCCGATGGCGTGTGGAATATACCGGCCGATGCAAAACTCACCGATGAGCAATTCGCGAGCTTTAAAGCGGGCAACCTCTATGTGAATGTTCACAGCGCGGAACACAAGCCTGGTGAAATTCGCGGTCAACTGAAACCGTAATTGATTGGTAGAGCGGCCCGTAGACTTTGTGTCTAAGGCCGCTTCTAAACTTCCTCGACATACTCGCTTTGAGATTTACCCTCCGGTTTTTTAAAAATACCCGATATAAATTGGTCCGCTAAAGCTGTTGGATTTCCTGTTGAGTGCACGCAGGCTGCCTCTATATCAACACCTCACACTCGTTGATTTTCGTCGAACTAATTACCGCGCATTAAATTTAATTTTTAAATCAAAAAATCGGCTTTTAAGCGAAATTTTCTGTGATTTTTGAATTTTAAAATTTGGCACGCTAACTGCTAAAATAAAAACAGAAAAGTATCTACTAAAAATATAAACAGCAAGAGAACAAAAATATGAGCCTGATAAAAATTAGAATTTCAGCTAAACAAAAAATAGATTATTTAGCGAATAATATTTTTAACATGAAATTTACATTTTGTGCTGTGGCATTGCTGACTTCTGCGCTAGCAGCTCATGCTGGCCCCAGTGTTTATCCGACGGGCACCACGTTTTACGATCCGGCCAAAGCCTATAGCTCATTCGTATTGTTTACCGGAGGCGATAACGTCGCTCGTTTAATCGACTTAAACGGGAACACCGTGCACGAATGGAAAGATGCTGCAGCACATAGCACTTTTATTAATCCGAATTTAATTGGTGGCAAGCGTGGGCATGTATTTGTCACGCTTTCCACAGTCGACGGACGCGGCACGGATTTGATTCCCGGCCGAGTCGCTGCGACAGTCGCACAAACAATTGGTGAACTCGATTGGGACGGTAAAACGGTTTGGTCATTCGGCGAGAAAGCGCCAGGCGGTTTGGCGCAACAACATCACGATTGGGCGCGCTTGCCGAACGGTAATACGGTGGTGCTGGCTAATTTGGTTCATGCCGTTGCCGGCTTTAAACAGCCACAGTTGCTCGACGATGTTGTTTACGAAGTAAATCCTAAAGGCGAAGTGGTTTGGACATGGGTTGCCTCAGACCATCTTGAAGAATTTGGTTTTACAGCTGACCAATTAAAATTAGTGCGTGAATCGGACGAAGCCGATTATCTGCACGTCAATAATTTGAAAGTCGTCGGACAGAACCGTTGGTACAGCGCAGGCGATAAACGCTTTCATCCGGACAACTTATTATTCGATGCGCGTAATGCTAATTTCATCGCCATTATCGATAGAAAAACCAGCAAGGTCGTATGGACGTTAGGCCCTAATTACGCACCGATAACTAATGCACAGCGCCGCAAAGTGCCGCGAGCGGTCGATCAAATTTCCGGTCAACACGATGCGCAAATTATCCCCGAGGGTTTACCTGGTGCCGGCAATTTATTGGTATTCGATAACCAGGGGCAGGCTGGATATCCGCCGGCGGTATTGCCGACTACTGGTGGCTCACGCGTGCTGGAAATCGATCCGATTAAAAAAGAAGTTGTATGGCAATACAGCGGTGAGGATTCCGGTGGGCCGGCTTGGTCATTTCGCAGCACGCATATCAGTGCTGCACGGCGCTTACCGAATGGCAATACGTTTATTGATGAAGGTCAAAGCGGCCGTCTATTTCAAGTAACACATGAAGGCGAAATTGTTTGGGAGTACGTAAATCCATACGGTCGTGCCGGCAAAGATCCGCTCAATGGACGCCCCAGTTACAACCGCCAGCTCTATCGCGGCCAGCCCGTGCCGTACGACTGGGCGCCAGCCGGAACAACACATTCAGAAAAAGCAGTAATACCACCGGAGTTAAATCAATTTCACCTTTCTTCGACGCAGTGACAACTTAACCCGTTCGCGTAATTAATTATTTTCAGAGGAAGAATACATGAGCACTAAAAATAGCTTTTCACTAAACCCCTATTTTGTCGTGCGCCGATTGGCGCTTGCTGTTGCCGCAATTTCGGCGGTTGCCGTTATATCCGCATGCAGCCGCGATGGCGATGCATTACACGCGTCGGCAAAGACATTAAGCGTCACGGAATTAAAGTCGATCGAGTTTTCCGGTAGCGGTCATTGGTATCAATTCGGACAAGCGCCGAGCCCGACTTCCGCATGGCCACAATTTGATGTGAGTAATTACACAGCGACAATAAATTACGAAAATCCAGCGGCACATGTGCAGATCACTCGACTGCAAACCATTGAGGCCGGCCGCGTACGACCCGCTCCGGTCGAGCAGAAGCCGGATCAATATGTAAGCGGCGCATTGGCGTGGAATCTCGCACCACCGGCAGGTGCTCCAGCCGGCACCGCGCCTACCGCGCAAATACAACCGGCGGCAGTGGATGAGCGCATTACTGAAATTTGGACTACACCGCAGGGCTTTATCAAAGCCGCGCTGGCCAATAACGCGACGCAGAAATCGATCGAGGGTGGCGGCGCCACGATTGAATTCAACGTGGGAAAAATTCACTACGAAGGTTCGGTTAATGCTAAGAATAAAATCGATCAAGTTAAAACCTGGATCGATACGCCGGTGTTGGGTGACACCTTGATCGAGTACACGTACAGCGATTACAAAGATTTCGGTGGTGTTTCATTTCCCGCGCATATTTTGCGTAAGCAGGGTGGCTATCCGGTACTGGATTTAAACGTGGCGGCAGTTAAAGCGAATGTGGGCGCGGATATTCCTGTGCCCGCGGAGATCAGTCAAGCGGAAGCGCCGAAGGTTGTGGTAGCTTCTGAGGAGTTGGCGCCCGGTGTGTTTTATTTGCGCGGTGGCACTCACCACAGTCTAGTAATCGATCAACAAGATCACATCGTTGTGGTGGAGGCTCCGCTTAACGAAGAGCGCTCTGCGGCTGTTATTGCAAAAGCCAAAGAATTAATCCCCGGCAAACCCATCACCTATTTAATAAATACGCATCAACACTTCGATCATTCCGGCGGCCTGCGCACCTATGTCGATGAAGGCGCGACAATCGTCACGCACGAACTCAACAAACCGTATTACGAAAAAATTTGGGCGGCGCCGCGCACGATTAATCCCGATCGGTTGGCCGCTTCCAAGCGTCCAGCTAAGTTCGAAACCTTTACCGATAAATATGTACTGAAAGATGCAGCGCGTCCGATCGAAGTGCACCAGATTGCCGGCAGCGGTCATGACGATGCCTTCGCGTTGGTTTATTTGCCGGCGCAGAAAATATTATCCGAAGCCGATGCGTACACACCGCTGGCAGCCAATGCACCACGACCGGCTTCAGTAAATCCTTACTCGGTTAATCTTTACGACAATATTCGCCGCCTGAAACTGGATGTGAATCAGATTGCTGCATTGCACGGACCCGGTGTAGTTAAGCTTGCCGATTTGCAGGAAGCGATTGGAGAAAAGACGGCATCAAATTAATAGTAAGGTGTTTTATCTGAAAAAAGAAAAAGGCGCTTAATGCGCCTTTTTCTTTGGATTAATGAATACTAATTAACGAGAGCCGAATCAATTCGGTGCGCCCATATTGCTCAATGCGGAGTGAATCACATCAGCATTCTTTTCGGCGCCCGCACTAGGGTTTTCCGCCAACTGATCTGCTTGCGTAAACAATGGTTCGAATAATCCCAGTTGATCGACGGGACCGCGTAACGTAATCGATGTGTATTTTTTAAATTTTTCCGCCCAAGTCGTGCGGACTTCTTTCCAGAAACTTCGAGTACGCTCGAAATAAGTATCTGCCTCCGCAAAGCCTTCATCGCGAATACGCTCGTAACGACCCACACCGTATTCACGAGCAAGATAAGGGCGAGTCGTATCGAGTTGACGCTGCGCGTTAAGCACGGTCTTTAAATTATTTTCTTCCTGTACCCATCCGCTCGGCACGATGGTGTGGCGATTAGTGCCGCGCAAAACTTGATAATCCTTACGCACGCTCCATTCGCGTCGTGGCAGAGGGCGCGCAGTATCGTTACTGAGCCACGATGAAAATGCGGCGCTGTGTTCCCATCGACCGACACCAGCGTAACGTGGCGATTCGTCAACTTGATAAACCGTTTGCGACCATAGATTTTTTTCCGTATTTAACGAGCGTTTTGCCCAGCGATCATTGCCTACATACTCCACAATATCTTTCGGTTCAAAACGCCAATCTTGCCGCCAGTGTTTAACGACAATAGGCTCACTTGGTTTACCGTCCGCTTCAACCATGTGCATTTCCAAGATATGCAGCAGGCTGATAAATTTGCCGTCATCGATATCGACGTAAATTTTTTCAGTACCCCAGGATTGATACGGTGCGTTAGGTTTGTCGAGCGCCACGAATGGAATGGTTTCCAGGAAATCGAATGTCACACGATAAGTCCCAGCCATGGCCAGGATCGCGCGGCGATCGCGTTCAAGGTCACTAATCCCCACTTCTTGCAACGCTATCCATGCCGGCGACTCGCTGGTATCGAGTGTCACGTCAGCGCCATGAGTAGTACCGCCGCGTGGCTTTACCTGATCTGCGGTTAGCGACCAAGAAAATGTATAGCGTTGCGCTGCTGGCGTTTGTTCAGCATCGGCAGCGAAAGTAATATTTGCCGCTAAGAAAATACTCGCGGCGAAAATAGTGTTGCGGATCATGGGCACGCTCCTGGAATGTATTTCTAACTATGGTAACAAGTATGGAGCTCAATAGCGGCTATCTCACACTGAGTTAATTTTGGATAACTAAAAATACTTGTTGAGCAGAAAAGGTAGTAAGTTTTTATACTGACCGATTGCACGCAGGTTAGTAACAATAGTTTTTTTAGTGCCTTTAAATCAGCAAGATTCTAACAAATTTTAATTTGTTTAAAGGGTGCTATTTTTTATTTGATGCATTATTTACGATGATTTTTAACTACGGGGAGGAATAACTTTATTTAAAAATGTATGGCGTGTTTTTTGCCATCAGGCATTGCAATTTGTTATTTGCTAATGCCTGAGGAATTATAATGAGCAATATATTTTATCGTTTAAATATTTCTAATTTCAATGCACGACAGCGTGCACTAACTCTTCGCCCATCGGCTCTCGCGCTTAGCATTCTTGGCGGCGTTTCCGTATTCGCGTCCGCTCCATTGCATGCTGCCGATGATCCGAAGACCAACGCGGAGTTGCAAGCTGAAGTTATTCGCTTGAAGCAAGAAGTCGAGTTCTTGCGATCCGGTAAAACGGTCGCCGAACCACAGCCCTCCGCTACTAAAATACAGGAGCCCATCGCTGAGACCGCGCGTTCTAAAAACGAGGCGACTAGTCTTGGGAAAGTTGTTGTTAAAGCGCGGCGTCGCAATGAATTAGAAGGTTATCAAGACACGCCGTTATCGATTTCCGCCGTTAGTGGCGATGAATTACAAGCATTAGAGTCCGTTAACTTACCGAGCATTTTGAAGCGGTTGGGGAATGTTAACCAATCGCCCGGTAACCCGCGCACATTCAGTTTGGCGATTCGTGGCGTCGGTCTCTCGGTGGCGTCAGGCGATGCCATCGATCCTAGCGTGGGCATCACGGCGGATGGTGTCAGTTACGCATCGCCTTCATTTGCGACTGGCATTAATTTAATTGATCTGGAATCGGTGGAAGTGACACGCGGTCCGTTGGGAACATTGGGCGGTAAGAACTCAAATTTAGGCGGAATTAATATCGTCACCAAATCACCGAGCTTCACACCCGAAGCCTGGGCTTCGGTCACCTATGGCGATTGGAATACGCTCGATACCAAAGCAGTGTTCGGCGGCCCGATTATCGAAGATAAGCTCGCGTGGCGCGGTACGTTTTATCGCGACCAAGAAGACGGCCCGTATAAAAATATCTACAACAAAAACTACACGTATCAAAACCGGGATTTAACGTACGGACGTTTGCAATTTTTAGCGACGCCCACCACCAATTTCAGCGCGCGCATCAGTTTGGATTATGCGCCGGTTGGTCGAGAGCTGTCCGATACCTATTTAAATTACAACCGTGCGACGCCCGACTATTACGATACGGGTAAAGCGGTCAATCAGGCCAATCAACCTGTCGGTAAATTAAGTCGGCGCTGGTTTACGCGTGAAGCCAATTACAACACCACGGATTATCTGGCCGATGAAATCAATCGCAATCTTCAGCTGCGTTCAAATTTTGGAACCAAAGGTGCTTCCGCTAATTTGACGTGGGATGTCGATAATTTCACGCTGACTTCTATTTCTGCTTACAAAAACTACACATGGGAATGCGAAAACGGAGAGGTCACGGTGTTTAATATCAATCGCCGCGGGTCGAGTTGCGCGATTGTCGACTACACCCAGTTGAGTCAGGAATTCCGCATCAATTCGCCGCTCGGTAATTTTATCGATTACCAAGCGGGCTTATATTTCCTGAAGACCGATTCCGATTATCAAAGTGAAGCGGGTGAGAAGGGCTCTGACGCCGGCGCGTACTATGCCAACGACACGCAGTACGCGCGCCTGGATACGACCACCAGCGGGCAAGTGATTATGCAAAATTCATTGGAGCGGTTAATCACTCGCCGTACCGATAATTTCACCAGCACCAGTCCCGCGGTATACGGAAATATTAACTGGCATTTCACCGATCCGTTCACTGTCAGTACCGGCCTGAGACTGACACAGGAAATTCGCCACGATAATAACTCGCAGAGTTTTGTTGTCGATCAGGGTTATGGCTCGGATCTAAATCCAGCAGCGGTTAATAATGTGCAGCTCGGCGGATTTAATAACGATGCTACTGGCAATCTCGCGATCAATAATGCCGAGCAACTAGCGCTGGCCGATAGCGTTGCAAAAAAATATTTTGGCGCGGCCAATTACGCAGCACTCAGCGCCGTGCAGAAGCGTCAGGTCGCGGATGCGAAGACGATTCGCTTGGCGCAACTTGGCACGCTGTATCAAAACATCGATGCCGAATCGTTCAATAAAGTGTTGCCGACGTTTAATATTATTCCCAGCTATAAATTCAATGACAATTACACGGGTTATCTGTCGTGGCGTCACGGTGAAAAATCCGGCGGGTCGCAGATTATCGGTGCCACTATCAATGGCGGTAAATCGTTGCTGGTGAAACCGGAAAAAAGCGATGCCTACGAACTCGGTTTAAAAACCGTGTTGCTGGATAGAACCTTAGTTATCAATGCCGATGTGTTCGTCAATAACATCAAAGATTTTCAGCAGTCGATGTATTTTTATGACGAAGCACAAACGATCGCTAACGCTGATAATAGAGCGGCGTATAGCGCCGGTTTGGGTAATGTGCCGAAGGTTCAAATTAAGGGTTTTGAATTGGATGTCGGTTATTCCGGTATTCCATTTACGACACTGCGTTTTGCCGGCGCGTACAACGAAGCCAGATACAAGGATTTCGAGTTCCTCGCGAAACCGGCAGAGCTGAATGATGGCGTCGGCACTCCGTACTTCGATGCGACCGGAAAAATGTTGCCGAACTCTCCGCGTTTGACGTTCAATCTTTCCGGCGAATTTG
This sequence comes from Verrucomicrobiaceae bacterium, assembly GCA_028293825.1. Taxonomy (GTDB): domain Bacteria; phylum Pseudomonadota; class Gammaproteobacteria; order Pseudomonadales; family CAMLJR01; genus CAMLJR01. The sequence continues at coordinate 11,650 of JAQGNY010000030.1, read as the reverse complement.
TTCATTCGATTTCACAGAACTGGGAAGCTCACACGAATATTAATTATCACTACACAGGTGAATTTAATGCCGATCCGTCGCTATCGCGCTATGCGGTGGTCGACTCGTATGGATTGACCGATTTTGGCGTTGGCCTCGGTCGCAAGGATGGGTTTTTCGATCTGAATCTCGTGGTCAAGAACTTGTTCGATGTTGATTATGGTTATCTGTCGAATTGGAACACGTTTATTCCAAGCTATCCGCGTTGGGTGGGAGCAACGGCGACATTTAAGCTGTAGTTAATTTTATGTAGTGGATTAAAAAAGGCGCGAATAAAAAATATTCGCGCCTTTTTTATTTAACAGTGCTAATTGAAATTGTACTTCGCATTTTGCTAGAGCTTTCCGCTCAAACTGATTCCGAGCCAGCGCGGGTAAGGGTAGGGAGAATAGCTATTCCAGCCGGTCTCATGCTTGCGATTGTCGAATAAATTTTTTGCAATCAGACTGATATCGAAATCGCTTTTGGTTGTGAGTCCGATGGACGCATCGCTCTGCGAGCCGCCGCCAAGCCAGCCGTAATCCGATAAATTGTCGGTGTTGTTGTAGCGCGAAAAAAAGTTGGTGCTAAAGCTACTATGAAACGATTTATCGTCGAAGATCGGATGTCGGTATTCTGCACTCAAATTACCGGTCCAACGCGAAACGCCGGGTAACTGTTTTCCGCTTTGATCGGTGTAGGGTTTTTCCGGTGTCGATAAATACGCTTGCTCGTCGGGGAACGCTGCGTTTTTGAAGTCGACATAATGCGCGTCGGTGTAAGCGGCAGAGACGCGCAACGTGGTAAATGGAATTCCCGAATAGAACAGATCGTTTTCCCAGCCTTTACCGCTAACGCGTTTGACGTTGCCTTGCGCCGTCACATAGGCAACAGGAATTAATTGTCCATTTCCGATATTTGTTGCGGTAGTGAAATCATCAACCACACGCACTGCCGATTGATAGTCGCGGATATCCATGTAGTAGATATCGGTGTTGAGGATTAACGTCTGATTTAACAAATTGGATTTCAATCCGAGTTCAAACGAGTTGGTTTTTTCCGGCTTCACTTTGGCGCTGGCGAAATTGACGTTAAGTGCCGAGCCCGATTTTTCGCCGTATTGCCACGACACATAGGCAGTTTCGTCATCGGTTATTTTGTAGCTTGGGCTCACCAGCGCGGTAAATAAATTATCGTCGTAATAGCTCGTGATGCCATTGCTAAGCACGCCAAGTTGACCGGCGCGCAATGCTTTCGCTGCCGCCACCTGCGATTTTTGGCCGTCGCTTAACGCCGCGTAATCCGCTACGCCGTAATATTTCTTCGCAACGGCATCGGCAAGCGCTAATTGATAAGGTGTGTTGGTAGTCAGCAGCTTGCCCGACGCGTCGGAGGCAAACCCGCCGGTGGCAACGCCGCGTACGGCTACAGGATCAAGGTTGGCCGCGGTGCCATTAGCGGCGATATATTTGATGTCTTTCGTCGAGCGATTTTCGTGCGTGAAGCGCAAGCCCGTATCGACATTTGCGCGGTCTGTTAAATGCCAGGTGAGTTTGCTGTACACCGAACTGCTCGACGTATCGACTAAGCTCGCGCCGTAGGTGTAAGCATCGTTCAGCGAGTCGCTCAACAGCGCGATACCAGAGCCGCGATTCGTACCGGCAATGCGTTCCAGCGTGGTGTATTGCGCATTAGTAGCAAACCATGCGCCGGCGTCGGAGCCCCAGCCGGTTCTCGATTCAATCGTATCTTCGGTGCCTAAAAATATTGCGCCGACGCGATAGTCGAGTAGGTTGCCCACTTTCGAATCGAAGCGAAACTCCTGGCTGTATTGTTTGTAGTAAACACCGCCACCGCCGTTTTTACTGATATCGAATGGCGTGCCTTCGTCGTTGTGCGCGTCGAATGTGAATGTATGCCAGGCGGTAATCGACGCGAGTGAACCGGCGCCGGTGTCGTAATCGACTTCAAGCGATGCGCCTTTATTGGATACAGTCTGACCCTGGTTTTCGTTTTGCAATAATTGATTGCTGTTGTAATCAGCCAGCGTGTACGGATTGCTGATGGCGCGATTGGACGCGTAAGTACGATTGAGCAGTAAATCGCGGCCCGGCGTAAATACACCGGTCGGTCCAAGTTTGTCGATAAAGCCGGCCAGTTTCGCGTGAGCCGTGGTGCCGTTCGGATCGGTCAAAAAGCCATTGGCAAATTGATAAGGCTGATCGTGAAAGCGCGTGAGGCCATTTTCCAATTGCGGTGCTTTCGGTTCCAAATCGACAATTAAGCGCGCCGATAAAGCATTGGTCGGCGTTAATAAAAATTGCACGCGCCCGGCAATGCGGTTGTGATTATAAAAACTATTGTTGCTGTCATAGCCGCTTGAGTAAAAGCCGCGTCCATGATCGGCGATAAATGAACCGCGCCAAGCGAGCAGATCATCGATTACGGTGCCGCCGAGGTTTGCTTTCGCAATGACTGCATCGCGTTGTCCGTATACCAATTGAAAATCCGAACTCGGTGTGAACGAGGGGCGCTTAGTGTTGAGGTTTACTACACCGGCGCTGGCGCTAAGCCCGCCTTCGGTGCCGCGCGGTCCGCGCAAAATATCGACCGAATCGATATCGTAAAAATCGAAATTTCCTAATTCAGTCAGCCCGTATGGAACGTTGTCGACGATCAGGCCAACGCTGGGGTCTTGTGTTTCGGTAAAGGCGCGTTTGCCCAAGCCGCGAATGGAGAGCGAACCGCCGCGCGTATTGTTTTGGTTGAATTGAATGTTAGAGGCGCGGCGTGTTATCGCACCTAAATCAAGGCTTAATTCGCGATTGAGTTCAACACCCGTTACCACTGAAGACGATTGCGGAACGTCGTGCTCCGCTACTAGGCGAGTACGCGCACTACGCACGACTACTCGACCGAGTTTGGTGTCGGCGGCCGATTTTTCCGCAATCACCGCATTCGATTGTTGGTTTTTTTCAGCCTCGTTAAGCTGTTGCTCATTTTTTTCCAACAACTCTTTCAGGCGCGAACTTTCCGCGCGCAATTCATCGACACTTTTCTGTTGAGCGTAGCTGTAACCAGAGGCGATTACGGTGAGACTGGCGATAATTGCGGTAAGCGTTTTTTGTTTAAATTTTCGTGCTTGTAATTGCTGTTTTTTTGTTGCGTCTAAAAATTCTGTGTTTTTTGAATTCATGCTAACTAGCCCTGTTTGAAATTTAAAAGCAATGGGCTATCCGCAATCGTTATGCCATTTAAAAATAATAGGGTTAATACTTTGTATTTTTTATTTAAAAATATAACTCGTTGATTTAAATATTTTTTAAAAAGTTATTTACTTATTTCGCTTAATTTTCTCTAAGAAATTTCAAAAAATATGCTGGCTAGAGGACAGGGGATACTCAAATTGATTTTATCGGTACTATTTTTCGAGCATTTTTTTGGATAAAAAAACCGGGGCACTTGGCCCCGGTTATATTTTTCAGGAAATTACAACTTGCCGGAGAACTCGATACCGACCCAGCGGGGAATTGCCGGACTGTAGCTGTTCCAAGCTGCGGTGGTGGTGCCGACCTGGTTGTAAGTATCGTTGTCGAACAGATTTTTAACGATGATATTCACGTCGAATTTATGATCCAGCGTACTCAAGCCAATCGAATAATCAACCAAACTGTACGACGGAATTCCACCGTAGCTCGACAAAGTAACGTCCGAATTATATGAACTGGTAAATGCCCAGTTGAAGTCGGTGTGAAATTCCTTTTGCCCGAATATGCCAAGTGATACTGGAATATGGTAATCACCGCCGATATTAAACGTATATTTCGGCGCTCCTGCGAGCGTTTCTCCGGTCAGGTCTGCATTTGCCGGCGCACCGGTATAAGTGGTTTCGACCGGTTGTGGTGAATTTTTGAAGTCCTTATAAATAGCATGATTATAAGCACCTGAAAAACGCAGCGTGGTATTTGGAATACCCGCATACACACCGTCGATTTCCAGACCATCAACCTGGACTTTTTTCGCATTGCCTGTCGTCGACGTAAAATACTGGGATCCATCGTGTTTCAGGTTCGTGGTGTATTGATCTAAAACCTGTACTGCCTGCTGATAGTTTTTGATATCGGTCAAAAATATATCGGCGTTTAAAATTAATTTGTTTTCAAACAGTGCCGATTTTAAACCAAGTTCATAAGAGCTCGATTTTTCTGGATCGGCCAAGTACGAATTACCGTTCACCTGTTGCGCAACGCCCGCTTTTTCGCCGTATTGCCAGGATACATAGCTGGTCAGGTTCTCGTTGATTTTGTAGCTTGGACTGATAACAAATGCAGGCAACAAGCCTTCAAATCGCTCTGGCTCGGCATAATTCCACAACACACCTAAGGTCGATGCGCGAATCGCTTTAGCCGCTGCGATCTGTTTTAACTGAGCAGCGCTCAACGAGCCATAATTGGCAACGCCAAAGTATTTGCTCGCCGCAGAGTTAGCCAATGAAAGTTGTGCTGCAGAGTTAGCACCGGCGGTTAACGCGCCCGATGCATCAGTAGCGAAGCCGCCTAACTGCACATTATTTACACTTGCAGGATTCAGCTCCGCACCATAACCATTATCGAAAATTAAACTGCTGCCAGGGTTTTCACGATGCTCATAGGAAAGGCGTAGACCGGTGGTCACAGTCAGTGGGTCGGTGATGTGCCAATTGGCCTGACCGAAAATCGCTGCGCTTTCGTTCTCGATGTATTGGCGGTTTTCGTTTTTCCACACACCGTTTAATGAATTCTGCATTAAATAGCGACCGTTGTTGTCGGTATCGAGCGTCGCGTACTGACCTGTCGGCCCCCCCGTCGCGAACCATGCACCTGCATCTGCCCCATAAATTACGTTGCGGCGAATATTGGTGCTCGTTTTCATCAAGAATGTACCGGCCTGCCAGTCGACCAGATTTTCGATTTGCGAACTGACGCGAAATTCCTGACTGAACTGACGATAATCGATGGTTTGGCCGGAGCTACTGCGGATATCGAACGGCGTACCTTCGTCGTTATTGTGCGCGTTGAAGTGATAATCCTTGTAAGCGGATATCGACACTAAATTGTAATCGCCCAATGATTTGTTCAGCTCCAGCGATGCGCCATTGCTACCGGTGGTAACCGGTTCCTGCGAATCGTTGTTAATACGTTGAGCTAAATAATCTCCGGCATATGTATAGGATGTTTGTTGTGTAAACCAGCGTCGCTGCAGCTTACCTGATGCATCGTTGAACATTTTTACTTCGGAGCCGTTCGAGTAGGTCGCTGGTGTTTGCGTGAAGAACATCCGGTCGTTAGTGTTTTCGCCGGCGCGTGGTTGTGCGTCGAGCGCAAGGCGAGCGCTAAAGTCTTCGCTTGGCGTCAACAAAAATTGCAGCCGGCCAGATACGCGATCGGTGTTTTGATAGGTGTTGTCGGGATTGAATTGATTTTTAAGATCGCCCTGGCCTTTGCTGACGCTTAACGCGGTACGCCATGCTAGTAAGTCTTCGATCACTGGTCCGCCACCAGCAAAGCGCGCACGTACGGTATCGTTTTCACCATACGACAAGGCCCAATCGGCGCTGGGTGTAAATGACGGACGCTTGGTAATAATGTTTACGACGCCGAGGCTGGAGTTTTTGCCTTGCAACGTACCCTGCGGGCCGCGTGTTACTTCAACCGCTTCAACATCGGTGAAATCGAAGCTGGACGATAACGGGTTATACGCGTAATTCACGCCGTCGACGATAATTCCGACGCTTGGATCTTGTGCTTCGGTTTGGCCGACTTTACCGATACCGCGAATTGAAATAGAGCTTGTACGTTGGTTGCCTTGGTTCCAGGAAATATTCGCAGCGCGTTTGGTGATCGCACCAAAATCCTGCGCTTGCAGACGTTCCAATTCTTTGCCGGTTACCACGGAAACAGAGAGCGGCACATCTTGCAGACGTTCGATACGATTACGTGCGCGCACTACTACTTTATTCAGCTGTGTCGCTTCTTCAGGTTTCGCTTTTTCAGGGGTTTTACTTGCTTGACTTGAGGTATTGGTTTTCTCTGCCAGCGCTTGTTCTTCCTGTTCTAGTTGTTGTTTTAACCGAGTGACTTCCGATTGAATTTCAGCGGCAGTACGTGTATCGGCGGCATGCACTGGGTTCGCCAGCGATAGAGTCACACCGGTTACAAAAGCAGCGATAGGCGACAGCCTAAAAAAGCTTTTATCAGCGCGCGGCTGTCGCGGTAAAGAAAGGGTTATTTCTATAGTTTTCATGTTGCTAAAGGCTCCGAGCTAAACGAGAAGAGCGGTATTTGCAATTGAAAGACCAAATAGAAAAATAAAGAGGAATTAGGTTATAACTGGTTGCCCATATCTCGTTTGCATCGGTTTAAGTTGTTCATTAATAATTAAATAATTTTTATTTTATTGAAATTTTTTTTAAAAAAAATGTTCTCCCCAGTTTTTGGCAATGAATTAATACCAATACATGAAGTGCCGAACCTGCTGCTCAACGATCAAATTGTTGCGGTGCCAACAGTAGACTGCTTTTTCAAACACAATTTCTGTTTGTCGCTTGTTGATGAAACAGCCCGCTAGCGCGGACTGTTTTTAAGCGGGCATTCGAATTAGTTAATTGCGAAGCAATAAAGCAGAGCAGCACCACCGGTGCTAACGAGATTTTCCTGACCGCAACCTTTGCTGGGATGTGCTGAATTCCATGATGTGTTGCCACCGCCAGTGCGATCGAAATGGCCTACTTGTGCCGAGCCTTCAGCCGCACCGCTGGTGTAGTTGCTGCAGGTATGATCGGCGGCATCGGCAAACGCGGTGCCATCGGGTTTTGAGCCAGTCAGGATGTCGTGCTGATTGGGCGTATCGGTCGAACTTTTAACCAGCTCGTTTTTTTCCGTCAGCGCGCTGCGTCTGCTGAGATTGTTGCCGAGCCGTGCCGCCTCGAGCGTATCGCCATGCAGGTCGGCCACATCTTTAGCGACAGCTGCACCGGCCGCGTTGTACCAAGGTCCAGAGCCGATGCGATCACGCGCATTGATTGCAGGTTTGCCATCAGCTGCTTGGGTGCTCAGATACGCGTGCCAGGTTTTCTTGCTGCCCACAGCAGTTGCCAACTGCTGGCAATGTTTATCCGCCCCAACCAAGCCGCCTAAATCAGCGACTTTGCCGATTCCTTCACTGGTAATAAAAAAGCTCAGTGGTGGTTGCGGCTTAGCTGCTGCGTTAGGCGTGGTTGTTGCATTCGTGGTTGGGGCATTGCCGCTTTGCGCGGCTGCTTGCTGTGCGATAGCGAGTGTTGAAACCGAAAGCAATGCGGTAAGAAAAACGGAACGCTTATTCATAGTGAAATCCTGTTTTGTTTTAGATTACTTGCCATGTTTGGAGGGGTATCGAGTCGCTGCGTAATGGCGGCGGCGCACAAATAGAGCAAGTTTCACACCCAGCTCAATTGCTGCGTAATGCGCTTTAATGTTTGGTTGCGGCTGAATTTTTCGGAAAATTGCTTGTTGCGCAGCAGTAAATGCCTATGGACTGCTGGTTGACGAGCAGTGCATAAAATTCAGCAATCTGTTTCGCTTAATTTTTATCTTTGATTGTTACCAGGCTCGGTGAGGGGGAATATTGAAATTAACGGTATTGTTTGCGGCGGTATTAAATGGTGTTATCGCGGCGTCTGCAGTTTTTAGTGAAAGAGCGGCTGCTGAAGTGAGTGGTGGTGAGCAATTGATGGAGAAAGCCGGCTGCATCTCCTGTCATCGTGTCGATCAAAAGTTGATAGGTCCATCCTTTAAATCAGTTGGGGCTAAATACAAAGCAGACAAAGACGCACCGGCAGTCTTGTTTGATAAGGTACGTGAAGGCGGAGAGGGCGTGTGGGGCGATATTCCGATGCAACCGAACGGCCCAAGCAAAGTATCTGATGAGAATTTGAAGTTGGTGATCGATTGGATTCTAAAGCTATAAATCGCTGAGCATGCGCTGAATGAATAGCATCAGCGCATGCGCATCTAGTTTAAATTTCCCAGCGTAAATTTCCGGAATTTATTTAGCGTAACTGCTATGCGCCGACTGCTTCGGCGCGTATGTCATTTACATCGAGTGGCGCAGCGCACTGCGGTGTCGGCAGCCCATATAAATATCCCTGTAATTGCGTTACGCCCAGCTCTATTAACAGAGACTGTTGTTCAAGCGTTTCTATTCCGCTAGCAATAATAGAAACACCGTGCTTTTTCGATTTTTCAATCAATTTAAATAAGGTGTCGTGCTCGCGTTGTTTGGCAACGGCATCTTGAACTAACGGGCGCGCAATTTTTATCGCATCGGGTTTAAGTTCGAGCACGCGCTCGAATTGTGTATGGCCGTAACCCAGTTGATCGATGGCGATTTTATAACCGCGCGATTGCCAGTGCCGCATGGCGTCGCGCAGTCGATTTTTTTCGCGGATGCTGTATTCGGGTATTTCCAACACGATTGAGCTTGGATCAAGTCCGCATTGACGTAAAATCCTTTCGAATACCTGGCCGTGATCGGCGCTGACCGCGAGCAGATGATTCGGATGTACGTTCAGATGCAGTGCGCCGGTGAAGTCCTGCAATAAAAAATTCAGCGTATGCAGTGTCCGCGCGAGTCGGTCCAGCGTAGTGATTTCGGTATTGCCATTTTGCAGAGAAAAAATTGCTTCCGGTGAAAGCGCGCTACCCAAACCTAAAGAGCCTTTCGACGTGTGCGCCGCTAATAAAGCTTCGTAGGCGACGGCAATTGGTATCGATTCATCATTTAAAGTAACGATGGGTTGAAACAGGCTGCCCAAGCTAAATCCTGCATAATTTGCGTAAATACCCTGATTGCCAATATAAAGAGGTCGATCGTGATGCGCAGCGGCATCGGCGTTTTTAAGATCACGTTGATTCAGGTATTCGATAATGCCGCTAACGGCTTCGGTGCTTTTCATAAAGTTTAATCACGCTGCTTCGCAGGGAGATCGACAATAGGTGTCGAGAATTTAAATGTCCTGCACAATAAATTGTCGCGTCGATTAACTGAAGTATTTTATTGATGCAAGGATAGTGTTGGCGGGAATATCGAAAATTAAAGAGTTAGAAAATTAAAGAGTTAGAAAATTAAAGAGTTAAAATATCGCGCGTGATAGTAGACAAGCTATCACTGCTGTTGTTCGTGGCAGCAATTAAAAAAATAGGAAAAATTTATTGATCGGGTAGATGACGCGACTTACTGTGAATTTATTCTTGCATTAAGTTGGTTGACGAAGAAAAACCCTAGCAGCATTGCCGCGATGAAAGACAAAATTCGTATTTCTCCGGCGCCGAGCAACACCAGCGATGGCCCTGGGCAGATTCCTGCTAGACCCCAGCCGATGCCAAATAACAGGCTACCGCCAATCAGTTTCCAATCGATTTCAGTTTTAGCGGGTAATTTAATCAACCCGTTCAATACGGAGAAGCGATTGCGCCGCGCCAGTCGAAACGCAAAAAAGCTGATGCCGATGGCGCCGAGCATGACGAATGCGAGCGACGGATCCCATCTGCCGGCGATATCGAGAAAGCCGAGTACTTTCGCCGGGTTCGCCATCCCGGCAACGATAAGGCCGATGCCGAAAATCAAACCGGAAATAAATGCGCTGATAGATTTCATAGCGATGTACTCGCTAACAAATGCCGAACTATAAAGACTGTAATAAATCCGGTTGCCATAAAACTCAGGGTTGCAAATAACGAGCGTGGCGACAGCCGCGCTAAACCACACACGCCATGTCCGCTGGTGCAGCCGGATGCTAAACCGGTGCCGACGCCGGTAAGTAATCCCGCGCTGGTGAGCAGCCACAAATTGTTGGTTAAATTAATCGAGGGTCGAAAATAAATAGCAGAGTAAATAACGGGCGCCGCAATAAGTCCTGCGATAAAAGCGAGGCGCCATTGAATATCGGCCGGCGCATTATTTCTGCGCAATAATCCCGCGACGATGCCGCTAATACCGGCAATTTCGCCATTCAGCAATAGTAATATCGCGACTGCAACACCCAGTATTGCCCCGCCCGTGAGTGCAGTTTCGGGTGTGAATAATTCCCAATCGATATGCATCGTGTGTCGCCGCCAAATTTAGTATTTGTAGGTATAGCCGACACCGAGCGAATTTTCTTCAAGATGGATATCCGCGTTGCCACCGCCCAGTCCTGCTGGCGGAAAGCCGGCCGGTATGGAGTTGGCGCCGTGCACCGTTTCTTTGAAGCCATGCATGTAGGAAGCGCTGACTTCCGATTTTTTATCGACGGCCCAGGTTGCTCCCACAGTGGCGTGCTTACTGACAACGCCGGGCGCAAGAATATTGAAAAAAGTTTCCGCGTCGGGAACCGGTTGATCGGTGTGACTATAACCGGCACGCACGGTTAAGGCGTCGTTTACTTGATAGCTGGCGCCTAATTTCACCACGGTGCTGTCATCCCAACCGAAACCGCCGCCGTTATTGCTACCTAAGGCATTGCCTGCGAATAAATTAGCGATGCTGTTGCCGACGGAATCGACTTGACTGTATTTAATTTTTTGCCAATCGAGCGCGATTGCTAATTGTTGATTGGGCTTTATAGCAAGGCCGAAACCATAATTTTCCGGGATGTCGAAACTGCCTTGCTCGGCGAACAGGCCGCGATATTTTTTAAATTCTTCGGTGCGTGTTTTCGATTGCCAGGTTGCGCCCACCGTTAAGAAGTCGCCAAATTTTCCGTTCCAGCCCAGACGCACGCCCCAGCCGGTTGAAGTGTCGTAACCTTTATTGGAAAGATGTTCCGGGTCCAACGAGAACGGCGCGAACACGCCGATGCCGTGTGCTTTAAAGCGCTGATACGCAAAATTCACGGCGGCGCCGATGCTTTGCGAATCGGTAATTCGATAAGCGAGAGCCGGCGAAATAAATAGTTGTGACAAATCGACACCAGCGCTGCCGTGGCCGCCAAAGCGCGCGTACGGATTATCGCTGTAATCGGTATTCATACCGCCATTGCCGTAAATAGCGATGCCGCTGCTCAGCTGTTCGTTAATGCGGTGGCTGTAACCGATCTCGGGGATAGAAAAATCTTTGGTGTTGTTGCCATCGAAGTGCTGATCCGCACCGAACGCATTGCCATTTATTTCCGCGCCGCGATCTGGCCGAAACCAATCGACGCCGATGCTGAATTGATCGACCACATCAACTAACCCTGCAGGATTAGTTGCGATAGCGAACGCATCTTGCGGCAACGCGATACCTGCGCCAGCCAATCCCTTCGCTTTAATACCGTAGCCATGCGAAAAATAGCCGTTGGTGGCGTTGGCTTCGGTCATGAAGCCAATCGCGGACAGCGCAGCAATCGCAACGGCGAGGCGCGAAACGAAATAATGTGGCAATAATTTTTTGTGCATGAGGAGCCTGTTTTTTTAAAATTAACTTTTGTTTTAAATTAAGTTCACCACTGCAAGCTTCACTACGCGTTAGTAATACGTTGCATACAGTTGCAGCTAAACCTTCAATGGTGAGAGCAGCATCTATGCCAGCGCGCGTTATTTCCTGCGATTTCGTTTATTAGGCGATGAGCGCAAGTATTTAGCTCAGAAATTAG
>JAQGNY010000037.1 GCA_028293825.1 Verrucomicrobiaceae bacterium | reverse complement strand
TCACCATCATCATGAACATTAATTCGGCAGCACAGATTAATGACGGCGGTCAGCTCGAACTTAGCCGCCTATTGCAACTCGCGAGTCCCATGTTGCCGGTCGGCGCATACAGTTATTCACAGGGATTGGAATGGGCGATTGAATCCGGCGCGGTAGTTACACCGGAAACAGCGGCGCAATGGATTACCGACGCGATCGAAATTTATTTATGTCGCTTCGAATTGCCGGTGTTGTTTCGTATGCGTCGCGCGTGGGATGCGGAAAATATTCACGCATTAAAACACTGGAACGAATTTTATTGCGCGGGTCGCGATACGGCGGAGGCGCGCGCGGAAACATTGCAAATGGGTTATTCGCTGGTGCGTCTGCTCGATGGTCTCGATCTCGATACGGGGGCGGTGATGACGTTAGCGCGCTTTGTGCCGGTGAGTTTTCCGCTGGCGTATTCGTGCGCGACTTCGGTGTGGAATATTCCCGCGCGCAGTTGTTTGCATGCCTACGTATGGTCGTGGGCGGAAAATCAAGTCAGCGCTGCGATGAAAACAATTCCACTCGGGCAAATGGCGGGGCAGCGGATGCTGTTGGAAATCGGTGCTCAAATTCCGCAGGCGGTAAATAAAGCATGCGAGTTGGAAGACGAAGCACTCAGCAACTTTGCGCCGGGTTTATCGATTGCCGGCAGCCGTCATGAAACGCAATACAGTCGTTTATTTAGGTCTTGATAATTCCCCGTTTTGAAAAGGGGCTATGGGAATTTGCCAATATCTAAATCCCCCTCATTCCCCCTTTAATTAAAGGGGGAGGTTGACGGTGCCATTAAAGAGTTGGAGTGACATTTAAAGTCGTTATGAAATTTAGAGTTGGTGTGACATTTAGAAATAGTGCGACATTTAAGGTCGGTATGAAATTTAGGAGTAGGCATGAATAGCAATGAGCCTTTACGTATCGGCATCGGTGGTCCGGTCGGTTCGGGAAAAACCGCGTTGACGTTATCGTTGTGCAAACGACTGCGCGACGAATACAACATTGCAGTGGTCACCAACGATATTTATACGAAAGAAGATGCGGAGTTTTTAACGCGCAACGAAGCGCTGACACCGGATCGTATTATCGGTGTTGAAACTGGCGGCTGTCCGCATACGGCCATCCGCGAAGATGCGTCGATGAATCTGGAAGCAGTGGCACAACTGTGTGCTCGCTTCGAAGGCCTCGATATAGTTTTTGTCGAAAGCGGCGGCGATAATTTGGCAGCGACATTCAGCCCCGAATTATCAGACTTGACGCTGTACGTCATCGATGTTTCCGCCGGTGAAAAAATTCCGCGTAAAGGCGGTCCCGGTATTACTAAATCGGATTTGTTAATCATTAATAAAATCGATTTGGCGCCAATGGTTGGTGCCTCGCTTGAAGTAATGGATCGCGATGCCAAACGCATGCGCGGCGAGCGGCCATTTTTATTCAGCAATTTAAAAACCGGCCAAGGTTTGGAAGACGTGGTGCGTTTTATCGAAACACGTGGATTGATGAAACATTGAGTTTTCGAATTGTTTAACTAGCTAATTATTTAATTATTGACGACGATACTTTAAATATTGCTAATACAGTTTGATGCAAGCAAAAGATAAGCGGATAGAAAGTAATCGTTAAAAATAGTTGCAAACATGAACTGCTGATAGAAAAGGAAACATCGATGAAAAGAAAATTGTGGTTGGCGCTGGTCGCTGCGTTATTGCCGTCGATTGCCTTCGCGCATCCTGGTCATGGCGGCGGTTTTTTGCCGGCATTCGCACATCCGTTTACCGGCATCGACCATTTGTTGATGATGTTATGTGTCGGTGTTTGGGCGGGGCGAATCGGCGGTGCCGCACGCTGGCAATTGCCATTAACATTTTTAAGTGCGATGACCGCAGGTTGGTTGCTGGGTGCGAATGGTTTGGTTTTTGGCGGTGTTGAAAGCGGTATCGCCGCCGGCTTAATTGCACTCGGCGTTTTGCTTGCGTGGCAAGCTGCGATGCCGCGCGGCGTTCAAATCGCGATCATTGCTGCATTTGCCATGCTGCACGGATTGGCGCACGGCATCGAATTATCCGGTCCGTTGCCGTTGGCTACCACGGTAGGATTTTTGGCCGCTACAGCGTTATTGCACGGTGCTGGATTATTTATCGCCGCGCGGATGCCGCGCGATAGCAAAACTATTTATCGCGCGCTGGGCACCTTGCTAACAGTGATTGGCGGTGGTTTGCTCGTCGGCCTCTAAACCGATTGGTCGGGTGCGCGATAGCGCGCGCTCGACCGTTTAAGAATATCCATTCAGTCATTTCATAACTTCTCTCTTTCCGGGTTACTTTCTTTCTAACTAATTCATTCAGCGGCGCAGCTGTTCTGTTCGCAGTAGCGTACGCGGCTGCGCTCAATTTGACGCCCGGGCACTACCGGCTACAGTTGTTAGGCAAATAATTGCTCGCCATCCCCGCAATTGAATTTCCTACAAAGGGAGCGCCATTATGTTATTGAAACCCACTGTAAAACTGTTCTGTGCCGCCGCGCTGTGTGCGCCGTTGTTGGCTCAAGCCGATGTCGGCATTTACGCGAAAGGCGGCACGTTAGGTTTTGGTGGCGGCGTAGGTATCGGCATTACCGATTCCATCAACGCGCGCCTGGGCTACACGACTTACAATTTCGATAAAGATATTTCCGATACCGATGTGGATTACAAAGCCAAATTCAAATTGGGCGGCGCCGAAGCCTTGCTCGATTGGCATCCTTTTAACGGCTCGTTTCGTGTGACTGGCGGTGTAGTTTTCAGTCGCAATAAAATCGATGTCGATGCCAAGCTCGATCAAACTGTTACGATCAATGATCACGCTTACTTGGCCAGCGATTTCGGTAAATTAAATGGTGAGGTTAAATTTAAATCGACCGTGCCTTACGTGGGTATCGGTTGGGGCAATGTAGTGGGCAAGCAGGGTAACTTCCATTTTGTGGCGGATATCGGCGTTGAGTTCCAGGGCAGCCCCGATGTGAAATTGCACGGCAGTTGCACCACAGCTTACGCAGCGCAAGATCCGGTCAACTGCGCCAAGCTGGTCGGCGATGTCGCGGCGGAAGAAAAAGATTTGAACGACAAGGTTTCCGATTATAAATGGTGGCCGGTGTTGAACCTCGGCGTTGCCTATCGCTTCTGATAACTTACGTTTATGTCTGATATTTCTGCTAGCTGACGTTATTGATAGTAAACAGCTGCCATTATTTTCGAACAGCAGAAGGGTTTAAATAGGCGTATCGGACGGTGCGTCTTTTTTTTGATTATTGTTTGCTCGAAGAATCATTGAGTTTTTTTAACCAACGCTTTTTGGTAAAAACGCTAGACTGAAGGCGTTTGAATTTTTCAGTGCGTGGCGATGAGTGACAGTGACGACAACAAGGACCTGATCTGGGATCTCGATGGCTTTCGAGCGCGTCAGCTCGCGGCAGATTTCATCAAGCGTTTTGAAAATAAACTCTGTGTTTATTCCGCTTCTGTCGAACAGCTCTATACCAATTACAACATTTATTTTCCGGAAGAAGAGCATCGCCGTATGGTGATTCTGCCGGAACCGTATGCATTTCACGATACTTTCCAAAATATTCCCGAGAGAGCCGTGGTAAAAACCGGTATGAATATCGTGCCCGGCGAAGTGGTCGGCAAAACCGGTTTGTATTTGACCGTGCCGTATAAAAGCGGCGATGCGCGCAAATCTCGCGTCATCATGTTACAGGCCGCGCTGCGTGTAATTAATGAGCGGCGTCCGCCGGACAATCCTTTTTTGCCGGTGTTAATGAAAGGCGATCTGCGCGAATTTCAACAGCGTATTCCAATGCTGCACTTACATTGCGTGCAGTTGAATAAATTAGAGCGGCGCTCGCAAATGGAGCGCAATGGTATTCACCGCGTTATCATCGCTAAACTGCCCACCATTATTTAACGTAATACGCTTATATTTAACGCAACGGGCTTAGCTGTCGTTCGCTTTCGCTCGGTTCGCGCGGAGATACCATGCTCGTATTCGCAGTGCTTTTTATCGCGGCATTTTTGGCCGGCGCCCAAAACGCGCTGGCGGGTGGCGGGTCGTTCCTCACGTTCCCCGCATTGCTGCTGACGGGTCTTGATCCGCGCGCGGCGAATATCACATCCACCGTTGCATTGTTTCCCGGTCAAATCGCTACCGGCTACGCCGGCAGAACCTCGGTGGCCGGCTTGCCGACGCTGAGTTTTCGCGCGCTATTTATTATCAGCTTGATTGGCGGCGCATTGGGCGCCCTGTTATTACTGGCGACGCCAGTTTCGGTGTTTACCGGGTTGGTACCGTGGTTGATTTTATTTGCCACGCTGGTTTTCGTGTGGGGCAGTTTTTTTCGCAAGCCGGTCGATAATCCGCATCCGCCGACTCCGCTTGTTGCAGGTTTTGCGCAGTTTGTTATCGCCATTTACGGCGGCTATTTCGGCGGCGGCATCGGTATTTTAATGCTGGCGTCGTTAACAATTTTCGGCCAAGCGGTGCGCAATGCCGGCGCTACCAAAAATGTACTGGCCGGCGTGATGAACGCATCGGCCGTGCTGATTTTTTTGTTCTCACATGACGTCGCATGGAAGCAGACCTTGCTGGTCGCGGTAGCAGCTATCGCCGGCGGTCAACTCGGCGCCTACGCGTTGAATCGTGTGAATGAAAAAATTCTGCGTGTGTGCATCGCCGTACTAGGTTTCGTATTGACCATTGCGATGTTTTGGCGGGCTACGTAAATGGCGCGAGCATTTAATGCATTGGCTAAGCGCAATCGATTAACCGATCGTATTTTTTTAATTTTTAATTGGGTTAAATAATCATTAATAAAAGACGACCTGTATTGGATGCAGGCCGTGTTGATTATTCAGCGGCTATTTGCAATATACGCACGCCAATCACCCCGCGCGGTAATATCCTCCGCACCTTCCAGCGCGTAACTTTCACATAAAAATCCCGACAGCCATTTGCCATTGATTAATTCCACTTTGCCGATGCCGAGTGGTTTGGGAATTAATGCGACGAATGAGCCGAATTCTTCGGCCGGCATTTCCCATACTTCGACCGCTATTTTCGCGCCGCCTTTTTCGTCGCGAATTAATCCTGGGCGTTTTACGACGCCGCCTGGCAGTGCATAAAAGCGATACGCGGCCGAGGTGGTGGTCGCTTCGATCAGGGTTGCGCGGCGTACAAGTAATTGCGGATTAAACGGCAGGCCCGACATGTGTGCACCGCACACAACGACGCGGACTTTCGCCACATCTTGGCGCGCATTCAATGTTATCGCCGGTAATATTTTTGAGGTGGCCCCCAAAGTTAATTGAGTGGCTTGTTGGATGCGCTGCGCATAACTTAGCAAATTCAAATCGGTGAAGCGATCGGCGAACAGCGTAATACCAAACGGTAAACCGCTCGACAGCATTGCAGTCGGAACAGCAATGGCAGAGAGATCCAGCAGATTCATAAAGTTGGTGTAATAGCCAAGTTGCGAGTTACATAAAATCGGCTCTTCGATTAATTGTTGCTGCGTGAAGATAGTGCCAGCCGTTGGCGTCACCACAAATTCAATATCGCGCAATGTTTTTTCGGCAATACGTCGCAGCACCTGCATTTGATACATCGCATCGAAAGTATCGGCTGCCGTTTTATCGCGTCCAGCGGAAATAATTTTTGCTGTCACCGGCAACAACGCCGATGGATTTGATTCGAGTAGCGGTTTTATCGCCCAGTAGCGTTCGGCAATCCAAGGGCCTTCGTACAGCAAACGCGCGGCGGCAAGAAATGGTGAGAAATCGATTTCGGTTTTTATACCGCCGATACTTTCGAGCAACGCGATGGCGGCCTCGAATGCGTGCGCGCTGGTGGCGTCGCCAAAAAATTCCAATTGCTCCGCACGCGGTACGCCGAATTTAAACGCACCGGCGGCGATCGAACCGAACGCGCCAGCACTGTTATGCGCGGGGTTATGGCGTGAAAACGGATCGTTGTCGTCGAAGGTGACTGCCACTGAAAATACCGAATTAATATCGGCGGCAGTGGTGGCGAATACGCTGGCGCAATCGATACTTTTGCACGCCGGCACTACGCCGCGAATACTGAGCAAGCCACGTGTCGGTTTCCAGCCGACAATATTATTAAACGCGGCGGGAATTCGGCCAGAGCCGGCGGTATCGGTGCCGATCGAAAAACTGGCGAGTCCCAATGCCACCGCAACGGCGGAGCCGGAGCTGGAGCCACCGGAAATATAATCGGGATTAAAACTGTTGCGACACGCGCCCCAGGGTTCGGGCGAACGCACGCCGACGAGGCCAGTGGCGAATTGATCGAGGTTAGTTTTACCGAGCGGAATCGCGCCGGCCGCAATTAAATTTTCCACCACGGTCGCGCTGATTGGCGGCGTATAGGCGTATGCGGCACATGCTGCCGTGGTAGGAATATCCGCAAGATCGATATTGTCCTTGATCGCAAATGGAATTCCGTACAGCGACGCATTCGCTGGCGAGCGCGTGTCGAGCGCGGCCAGATAAGGCGCTAATTCTTCGGCGCTCAACCGATAAATCCAGATATTGCGATCGACATAGCTATCGGCACGCTCGCTTAATAATTCGACTAATTCGCGTGGCGTGAAATCGCCGCGCGCGTAATGCGCGCGCAAACCGGCAATGGTTAGATCGATTTGCTCGAATGCGATGGTCATGCCTGTGCCTCGCGAATAATCATTAACGTTTGACCGGCGCTGATCTGGCTGCCTTCGCTGCGCTGAATACTTTCAATGCTGCCGTCGACGGTGGCATGCAATTCGATTTCCATTTTCATCGATTCCAGAATGGCCAGTGTTTGTCCGCTGTGCACGCTATCGCCGGGCTGCACCAGGAGTTTCCAGATATTACCGGCGACATGGCTTTCAACCGCGCTGCAACCTGCCGGCAGCGCTTGCGCAGCGGCATCATCGGTGGCGTCGAGCGGTGCGCTATCGAAATGAAATTGCCCGCTGTCGCGCCAGTGCTGCAATTCCTGTGCAAATGCCGCTTCACGAACTTGAGTGAATTCGGAAATTTCATGCGCGTGCGTATCGAGATAGCGCTGATACTCGCGCAACTTGAATGTAGTTTCCTCGATGCGCAGCGGATATTGACCGCGCGGAAAATCCTGGCGAATTTGCACCAGCTCTTCGGCGCTGACTTCGTAAAATCGAATCTGATCGAAAAAACGCAACAGCCACGGCTGCGTGAATTCCGTGGTGCGGCGATGGCGATTCCACATTTGCAGCGTGCGCCCGACAAATTGATAACCGCCCGGGCCTTCCATGCCATACACGCACATATACGAACCACCGATGCCGACCGAATTTTCCGCGGTCCATGTGCGCGCCGGATTGTATTTTGTTGTCACTAAGCGATGACGCGGATCGAGCGGCGTTGCCACTGGCGCGCCGAGATACACATCGCCAAGACCCATCACCGCATAGCTGGCATCGAACACGATGCGCTTAACCTCGTCGATAGAATCGAGGCCGTTAATGCGGCGAATAAATTCGATATTGCTCGGACACCACGGCGCGTCTTTGCGCACCGACTGCATGTATTTTTCAATCGCCAAACGACATGCAGCGTCATCCCACGACAGCGGTATATGCACGACGCGCGCGGGCACTTCCAGTGCGTCGATATCACCGAGCTGTGCTTCCGCTGTTTGCAGCCATTCCAATAATTGCGGCAGCGCAGTTTGCAAATTGTCGTAGTGCACTTGCAGCGAGCGAATACCCGGCGTCAATTCGAATACGCCCATTGGCTTTTGTTTTTGCAATTGCAGCATCAGTGCGTGCACGCGAAAGCGCAGGGCGATATCGAGTTTTTGTTCGCCGTATTCGACCAATAAAAATTTATCGCCAGCGCAGCGATAAATAACATCGACGCCATGCGCACTCGCCGCCAGCGATCCAACAATCGGATCGACGCGCACACTATTTAATTCGTTTGTTGCCGGCGGCGCTTGCAGAGAAATTAGCGCGCTGTTTTGTGCCTGCTCGATGGCGACGGCCTGTGCGATATCCACTGGAATAAAACGCACACGGTCGCCCGCTTTTAATTGGCCGATTTTCCAACGCTCGGCGCGAATTACCGTAGCGGGGCAGACGAAGCCGCCGAGCGAAGGGCCATCCGGCCCGAGAATAACCGGCATATCGCCGGTGAAATCGATGGCGCCCAGCGCATAGGCGTTGTCGTGAATATTCGACGGATGCATGCCGGCTTCGCCGCCGTCGCTGCGCGCCCATTCCGGTTTCGGGCCGATTAAACGTACGCCGGTACGGCTTGAGTTGTAATGTACTTCCCATTCGGCCGCGAAAAATTTATCGATATCGTCCGCCGTAAAAAAATCGGGCGCGCCGTGCGGGCCGTACATCACCGCAATATTCCAATCGCGTTGCATTGCCGGTCGCAACGCCGGCATTAAATTAATTAGCGCATTTTTTTGCGCGAGCGGTTCGATATGCAATACATCGCCGACGCGCAACGCGCGGCCGTTATGACCGCCGAATTGGCCGAGCGTGAATGTCGATTTCGCGCCGAGATAAGTCGGACATTGAATGCCGTTTTTCACGAGCAGATAAGCGCGTGCGCCAGCGTCGATACATTTGCCGATACTGAGCACGCTGCCCGCGGCGACATCGATTACTGTCCAGAATGAAATCGCTACACCGTCGAGTGTTGCTTCGAGTTCCGCACCGGCCAGCACGATTTGCGTGGCAGTGCGAAATTGCAGCGTCGGTCCGCCCAACGTGATTTCCAAACCCGCGACGGATTCCGCGTTATTGAGCAAACGATTGCCAAGTCGAAACGACCAGTCATCGAACGGTCCCGATGGCGGTACGCCGACATCCCAGTAACCGCTGCGGCCGGGGAAATCTTGCAACGTGGTCATGGTGCCGGCGCGCAATACATCGATGCGCGGCGAGTGATGCGTAAAGCTATTTAAAAAACGCGTGTGCATGTCACCGCGCAAAAAAATCTCGCTGCGCAAAACTGCACGGCAATAATCGATATTGGTTTCGACGCCGTAAACAACGGTTTGCGCGAGGGCATTATCCAGCTGCGCAATCGCCTGTTCGCGTGTATCGCCCCACGCAATTATTTTCGCCAGCATCGGATCGAAAAATGGCGAGACTTCAAGGCCGGCGTCGATCCAGTGATCAATGCGCAATGAGCGACCGTCTGCTTCTGGAAATTGCACCGCGCTGAGTAAACCCGCGCTCGGTTGAAATTGCTTGCCGGGATCTTCGGCGTACACGCGCACTTGAATCGCGTGGCCGCGCGGTTTTAATTGTTGTGCAATCGATTCGAGTGCCGGAAATTCGATGGCTCCGACCTCGATAATCCAGCGAACCAGATCGACACCGTATATTTGTTCGGTGACGCCGTGCTCGACTTGCAGGCGGGTGTTTACTTCAAGGAAATAAACCTGCTGCTGTTGCGCATCGTAAATAAATTCGATGGTGCCGGCGCTGCGATAATTAACCGCTTTGGCAAGACGCACAGACACTTCCTGCAACTGCTGACGCACATTATCGGGAAGATTAGGTGCCGGTGTTTCTTCGATCACTTTTTGATTGCGACGTTGACTGGAGCAATCGCGTTCGCCCAGCGCAATGGCGCCACCGATGCCGTCACCGAATATTTGCACTTCGATATGGCGTGCGTTGGTGACGTATTTTTCGATAAACACACCACTGTTGGAAAAATTATTTGCGCTTAAGCGTCGCACCGAATCGTACGCATCGCGCAATTCATCCTCGCTGTGACACAACTGCATGCCGATACCGCCGCCGCCGGCGGTGGATTTGAGCATTACCGGCAGACCGACTGCGTGCGCTGCGTTAAGCGCTTCGTCTAACGTTTCCACTAAGCCGCTACCCGGCAGTAGCGGCAGTGCATTATCGGTCGCTAATTGTCGCGCTGTATGCTTAAGCCCGAATGCTTCCATTTGCTCCGGCGTCGGGCCCAGAAACACAATATTTTCGCGGGCGCAGCGGCGCGCGAATTCGGCGTTTTCACTGAGAAATCCGTAACCCGGATGAATCGCCTGCGCGCCAGTCGTGCGTGCAATTGCGAATAATTTATCTTGATCGAGATAAGTTTGCGCGGCATTGCCATCGCCCAGACAATGCGCCTCATCGGCTTCGAGCACGTGGCGCGAATCGGCGTCGGCTTGTGCATAAACTGCGATGGCGCGAATATTCATTACCTTTAATGTGCGAATAACTCGGCAGGCAATGGCACCGCGATTGGCGATTAATATTTTTTCGAACATAGCTAAATTCCAGAGCCATTAGTTGATTGGCGGTGTAGCCGCCCCCTTTGAAAAAGGGGGATTGAGGGGGATTTGGCTAGATCGAAAATCCTCCCCTAGCCCCTTTAATTAAAGAGGATTATTGCGTACCAGATTCCCGGTTAATCCCACACAATCAATTCAATCGGTGTCGGGTTGTAGGCGTTGCACGGATTGTTTAATTGCGGGCAATTCGATATCAGCACAATGACCTCCATCAACGCTTTCAGTTCGACATATTTTCCCGCTTCGGAAATGCCATCGGCAAAAGTGAGGCCGCCATCGGGAGTTACCGGCACATTCATAAAAAAATTAATGTTGTGGGTGATGTCGCGCTTGGTCATGCCGAATTTTTCGTTCTCGGCGACGGCGAGCATCCAGGAGTCGCGACAGGCGTGCATGCACTTCTTTTCCAATGCATAACGCACCGTGTTCGACTCGGTCGCACAAGCGCCGCCGAGCGTGTCGTGGCGGCCGCACGTATCGGCGACAATTTCGAGCATCGCATTGCCTTCGTTCGACAGCAGAGTAGTGCCCGCCGATAAATAGACATTGCCCTGTTCGCGAATCGTATCCATTGCCGAGTAGCGCTCGCCGGGATCGGCGGCGGAATAAAATAAAGTATCGGCGGCTTGATTGCCTTCCAGATCGAGAATACGCAGCACTTGTCCGCGTTTAATTTCCTGCATCCAATAATCGCCGGCTAAAACTATTTCGCTAAATGCGGCGTCGGATTTTTTTAATGCGCTGGCGACGATCATGATTGTTCTCCACACGCGGCGAGCTGATACAGCGCATTATTTTTAAAGCCGCGCTCGTTTTCAAGGCAGGAATGTTCGCAGGTGTCGTCGTGCGTGCGCTCGGACGCGCGATACAATTCATAGCGCAGCGGTTTTTTCGGATATTCGAGCGTTGGATTTAGCGGATGCGGACAGGTATTAAATATAACCAGCGTATCCATTTCGAAACGCAGATCGACGCTGGCGCCCGCTGTGCTGTTGTCGCTGTAATAATTCAGATTGCCATTATCGTCGGCGGCGACTTTGCTGAACCAATTAATATTCGCGGCCATGTCTTTGCGGCCGAGACCGTATTTCGCCAGCTCGACAAGAAAACTGTCATAGCCATTTTGATAGCGCTCGTTGCGGTATTGTTGATAATTGTGTTCGCCCCAGCGTTTGTTGATTGCCGCTTTATTCGTGGTGCCGGAAATTGTGTCGTGCCAGCCGCAGCTGTCGCCGACTATCGAACAAAAAATGCGTCCCATATCCGAATACAAACAATGACCGCGCGTCAGTTTGAACGTGTGCTGGCATTTTAATGTGTCGGGTGCGTTGTAGCGTTCGAGCGGATTGGTCGGGTTATAAAACAACATGCCGACATTGGCGCCGCCTTCGATGTCGATTAAGCGCAATACATAATTGCGCTTAATGACGAACGACCAATGCGCGCCGCCAGGAATAGTGTCGCCGTAAATAATATGGCCGGATAAATACGCGGGTTGAGAAACTTCTATAGACATCGTCTAGCTCCAAAATCATTGGTCGGAATAAAACCGACGCGTAACGATTACACGACGACAGCGCAAGACTGTCGAAAAAAGCACAGAGAAATTTTGTACTCTCCCGGGCTTTTATCCCGCCGTGTAACCCCACGCATGAACGAAATTGGCAAGATCGATCAGTGAGGTCGATAACTCTCGGACCAGACATTTTCTGAATTATTTTTCGCTTTATTCAATAATAAAAAAATAATAACAAAAATTAACGACAAAAAACCGGAACCCTAGTTATCCATTGCCCGGCAAATTTTCCACCGAGCTGTGCGAAGGCTAGCGCGCGAATTTTTTAATTGCAAATAAATTTTTCGCGCCAAAACGAAGCGCGCTGCATTTATCTGGTGCGATTTCGATGTGCATCTATCGAATTATTCAGCGACGAAAATCGCTGAGATATTGAGCGCACACACATTTTCTCCGATGGCATAACGGTTGCTAAAACCGGTATTACGGCAAGATCAAATCGTAATACTCATCATTAGGAGACTGGCAATGAAGCAATCGATATCGAGCATTTGCAAGCACTGGCTGCATCGCCTCGCGCTGCCGTTGGCGTTGAGTGCCGCACTTCCAGCTGCTGCGGCACCATTAAAAGTTGGTTATAGCGATTGGCCGGGGTGGGTGGCGTGGCAGGTTGCGATCGAAAAAGGCTGGTTTAAAGAAGCGGGTGTCGATGTGCAATTCGAGTGGTTCGATTACGTCGCATCGATGGACGCGTACGCAGCGGGCAAGCTCGACGCGGTTACCGTCACCAATGGCGATGCGTTAGTCACCGGTGCCAACGGCGCCAAAAGCGTAATGATTTTAATCAACGATTATTCGAACGGTAACGACATGATTGTCGGCAAACCCGGCATCAAAAGCCTGAAAGATTTGAAAGGAAAAAAAGTCGGCGTCGAAATGGGTTTCGTCGATCATTTGTTGTTGTTGAACGGCCTTGAAAAAGCCGGCATGAAAGAATCCGATGTGACGCTGGTGAATTCGCCGACCAACGAAACGCCGCAAGTACTTGCATCCGGCGGCGTCGATGCAATCGGCGCATGGCAGCCGAATTCCGGCATGGCGTTGAAGTTAGTGCCCGGCTCTAAACCGATTTATACCTCGGCCGATGAACCCGGTTTGATTTACGACGTGCTCGCCGTTAATCCGAGCAGCATTGCTGCGCACAAAGCGGAATGGCAGAAAGTGGTGAAGGTGTGGTACCGCGTCGTGGATTATATCTACGATCCGAAAACACATGATGATGCCGTGAAAATAATGGCGTCGCGTGTTGGCGTGCCGGCGGCGGAATATGGCGCGTTGATGGGCGGCACTAAAATTTTGAAAATCGATGAAGCCAAAACCGCGTATCAAAAAGGAACCAGTTTCAAATCGATTTATGGCTCGTCGAAACTTGTTGACGACTTCAATGTGAAATACGAGGTGTACAAAACACCGCAGGCGATCGACTCGTATATCGATCCGTCGTTTACATCCGGGCTGTAACGAAGTTGGGAGCGGCGCATGAATAGCACAGTAATTCCAATCGCACCGAAGGCTGTTGTGGCAAAACCGGGCTGGACCGATTCCTGGTTTGCGGTGCGCAAGGAATTAACGCCGCGCAGTCGCGTGGCGTTAATTGTCGGCTCGTTTTTGTTGCCGATATTAATTTGGTGTGCGTTCAGTTATTTGCCGTTTGTGTGGCATCCGATGATGCGCATCAGCGATCCGGGCAGTGTCAGTTATTTTGCGCCGGATATGCTGGTGGACAAGGATGTATTCCGCGATGAAACAAAAACCGCAAAACAAAATGGCACCGCATTGCCGCAGGGTAGCGGTGCTAATCCCATTTATTTGCCAGCGCCGCATCAAGTTGCGAAAGCCTTGTACACCGCATTTACCACGGCGCCGGAACGCAAAGACGGACAGTGGCTGCACGAAAGTTTATGGCACAGTGTGCAAATTATTTTCTGGGGTTTTTTAGCGTCATCGGTAATTGGTGTGCCGCTCGGTATTTTGTGCGGAACCTACAATGTCCTGTCGCGCTTAACCGAACCGTTCATCGAGTTTTTCCGCTATTTGCCGGCGCCTGCATTCGGTGCATTGGCGGTAGCGATTCTGGGCATTTATGACGGTCCTAAAATTGCGATTATTTTTATCGGAACTTTTTTTCAGCAGGTATTAATCGTCGCGAATACCACGCGCAAGCTCGATATCGCCCTGCTTGAAGCCGCGCTAACGTTGGGCGCAAAAAAAATCCAATTATTATTTCGTGTGGTAATCCCAGGCATCTTGCCGGATTTATACCGCGATCAACGCATTTTATTGGGGTGGGCCTGGACGTATTTAATCGTCGCCGAATTAATTGGCACCAGCTCCGGTATCACTTGGTTTATTACACAACAGGCGCGTTACAAGAATTTCGAAAACGTTTACGCCGCCATCATCATCATCGGCATCATCGGGCTCGTCACCGATTTATTGTTGGCGGCATTGGGAAAATGGTTGTTCCGCTGGGAACGTTCGCCAAATAAAGCTTGAGCGCCGCGAGGACATTCGCCATGAACAACCCACCGTCTTTACCAAGCCATCTGCTGCAATCGGCAGCAGTGCGCGATCGCTTCACCCGCTTGAAGCAACGCGAGGTCATTCTCGAAGTAAAACATCTCGGCAAACAATTCACGTCAGCGCAGGGCACCGTGACGGCGTTGAAAGATATTAATTTCAAAACGCATCGGCGCGAATTTGTGTGCGTGATCGGCCCTTCCGGCTGCGGCAAGTCGACATTGATTCGGATTTTAGCCGGGCTTGAATCGTATACCTCTGGCGAAGCATTGCTCGACGGCGAGCCGATTGTTGGCGCGTGCGCGCAGCGCGGCATGGTGTTTCAGGGCTACACGTTATTTCCGTGGCTGACGGTTAAGAAAAACGTGATGTTCGGCTTGGAAATGAACGATCACAGTAAAACCACTGCCGAGCGCGAAGCGTTGCAATGGCTGGAATTGGTCGGCCTTAGTAAATTTGCCGATGCCTATCCGCATCAATTGTCCGGCGGTATGAAGCAGCGCGTCGCGATTGCACGCGCGCTGGCGAATCAGCCACGCATTCTATTAATGGACGAGCCGTTCGGCGCACTCGATGCGCAGACGCGCGCCAAGATGCAATCGCACTTGTTGGAAATTTGGAAAAATATCGACATCACTATTTTATTTATTACGCACGATCTCGACGAAGCAATTTTCCTCGCCGACCGTATTTTGGTGTTGAAAGCGCATCCCGGCGAAGTGCAGGAGTTAATCGAAGTACCAGTTCCGCGTCCACGCAATTTTATGCAAATTACGTCGCCTGAATTTCTCGCTACCAAAGCGCGATTGGAGGCATTGATTCATCCGCCAAAAGTGGAGGATGACGATGAAGCGCAAATTCGCCCGCATATGATTCGGATGGCGCGCGTCGGCGACGATGTCGAAGACGTGGAATAGCCCAATAATTTCCTGCGATTAAATTTAAGTTTTGCGAATACGCATTAGGGGTAGCTGTCGATGAAATCCAAAGCGGAAGTGCAAGCACTGCAACAGCAGCTGCGTGAAAAAGGCGTGAAATATTGCATCGGTGCCTATGTCGATATTCACGGTATTCCAAAGGCGAAGGTAGTGCCGATTGCGCATCTCGAACATATGGCGCACGGGTCCGAACGCTATACCGGTTATGCGCTCGATGGTCTCGGGCAGGCGCCGAACGATGATGAAATTACCTCGGTGCCTGATCTTGATCGCGCTATTCAATTGC
>JAQGNY010000050.1 GCA_028293825.1 Verrucomicrobiaceae bacterium | reverse complement strand
CATCGGCCGCGCCGCTGCATTGAGTTTTGCAGCGCACGGCGCCACCGTGATTTTACTCGGCAAAACCATCAAAAAATTAGAAGCGGTTTACGACGAAATCGAGCAGGCGGGCTTTACGCAGCCGGCGATTTATCCGCTGAAGCTCGGCGGCGCCACGCTGGAGGAATATCACACACTGCGCGAAACGATCGAACGCGAATTCGGCCGTCTCGATGGTTTGTTGCATAACGCGGGAATTCTCGGACAACGCAAAAGTATTCTCGACAGCAGCGTTGCGGATTGGAACGACGTGTTGAATGTGAATTTGACGGCGAACTTCATGCTCACCAAAGCATTGCTGCCGCTATTGCAGCGAAGCAGCGATGCTTCGATTGTATTTACATCGTCCGGTGTCGGTCGCAAGGGCCGTGCATTTTGGGGCGCATACGCGGTATCGAAATTCGGTGTCGAAGGTTTGGCGCAGGTGCTTGCCGATGAACTCGATACTACCACCGGCATTCGCGTCAATTGCATTAACCCCGGCGCCACCAACACGGCGATGCGCCGCGTTGCCTATCCGGCGGAAAGTCCGGCGACCAATCCCAGCCCCGAACAAATCATGCCCGTGTATTTATATTTGATCGGGCCGGACAGTCTGGGTGTAACCGGGCAAAGCCTCGACGCGCAGCACAAATAAATTAAACAAGGCGCGGTAATTTACTCGTGCCGCTTTTTTCTATTTTCCGCTTTCGTTGATTGTCGATTTACTTATTTTGCAATCTGTTTAGTTTGCGACTTGTTTGTTTTTTTGTTGCTTGCTTTTGTTAACCGCGATTAATGCGATCACTAAAACCAACCACGGCAACAGCGACAACGCGCTGGAATAATTGCCTGCATAAAATGGATTATTCGAGCTCGACCAGATATCGACAGCCTTAGCGAAATTCGATAGCACGCCCGCACTGAACGCAATCACGATTCCCGCCAATGCACCGCCGGCAATGTAACCCGACGCCAGCAATACCCCGGGCGACCGATCGCTTTCAGCCGATTTTTCTTCATCGCTCAACGCAGCCAATTGCGCACTGGCATTACGCTGACGATCAACCCACCAACGCACCAAGCCGCCGACAAAAATCGGCGCCGATGACGACAGCGGCAAATACACGCCGACTGCAAACGGCAACGAAGATACGCCACTCATCTCCAGCACCAACGCGATGATGACGCCGAATAAAACCAGCGCCCACGGCAACTCGCGGTCGAGAATTCCCTTGATGATATACGACACCAGTACGGCTTTCGGCGCATCGAATTTGCGCACCTCGCTGCCATCAGGGCGCATCGTATAAGTGCCATTGATACCGGGATCGACGAAGTAAACAGCATCGCCGGTTGCGTTCACCAAATATTTTCCGGCCGGTGCTTTGATCGAATCATTTTTTTGCCAGATACGATATTCGCTGGCATCGCTCGCGGCTTGCGGGCCTTCCAAATGCGTCACCTGTGTTAGCGTATTAACATCGGTATGCAGCCCTGTTGCTATTTTTTCGATGGGCACGTACACCGTCGCCGCCGCATTTAACTTCAACAAGATTGGTCCCAGCGCCAAGGCTGAAATCAACGCGCCGCAAATAATCGCGTACTGCTGCAGGCGCGGTGTTGCGCCGACCAGAAAACCCGTTTTTAAATCCTGCGAGGTAGAACCGCCGTTCGCACAGGCGATACAAACAATGGCGCCGACCGATAGAGCCGTCACGTAATACGGCGGCGAGGTCCAGCCCAACAGCAAAAAAATAAAACAAGTCAGCAACAACGTCGCAATCGTCATTCCCGACACCGGATTGCTCGACGATCCAATTTCACCGGTTAAACGCGACGACACGGTAACGAATAAAAATCCGCACAATAAAATCAGAATCGCGCCAAAAATATTCATGTGCAGCGATGGCGCGGCGGTGATCGCAGCAATAACCGCCGCGCAACCGAGCAAGACCCAGCGCATCGAAATGTCGCGCTCGGTGCGCAACTGCGCGTTGCCGCGATCGCCGAAACCATTCAAGCCTTCGCGCATGCTGCGCCAGATGGTCGGCAGCGCGCGCACTAAACTGATTACGCCGCCTGTCGCCACTGCGCCGGCGCCGATATACAAAATGTACGCACCGCGAATATCGCCGGCGCTCATGTCTTTAATTAATTTACTGGCGGGCAGCAATGGTTCGAGTAAGCCATCGCCAAAGAATTTAATCAGCGGAATTAATAACAGATACGCGAGCACCCCGCCCGCGCACATGATCGAAGCGATACGCGGGCCGATGATGTAACCGACACCGAGCAGCTCCGGCGATATTTCCGCCGCAATCGAACCGCCTTTCAACGGCGCGCCAAATAATACCGACGGCACTTCTTTCCAGCCTTTAAATACGGTGTTGCCGATTTTATAAATCAGGCCGATAAAAAATCCGCCAAAAATAACGGCAGCGCGTTTTGAGTTTTCCGCACTGTCGCCCGCTGCGGAATCTTTCGACAACTCGGCGGCTATCAACACTTGCGCGCACGCAGTGCCTTCGGGGTATTTCAATTCCTTGTGACGCGCCACGATCAGCGTGCGTCGCAACGGAATCATCATCAAAATACCGAGTAATCCGCCGAGCACTGCCACCAGCAAAACACGGCTTATTTCGAGATCGAAACCGAGAATTAAAATCGCCGGCATCGTTACGCCGAGACCGAAGGCGATGGATTCGCCCGCCGAACCCGCCGTTGCGACAATATTATTTTCCAGAATGCTGGCATCGCGGCCGCCCATTTTCGCGTACAGCCGAAAAAACGTGATCGCGATAACCGCTACCGGTATCGAGGCGCTAACGGTCAAACCGACTTTGAGTACGAGATAAAGCGACGACGCGCCGAACACGGCACCGAGCACGACACCGAGCAACAGGGCTCTGAAGGTAAATTCAGCGGGAGCAAGATTCGCCGGCACAAACGGCTGCGGTGACGATTCGGAAGTACGCGCCATAATTGGATTCGTCATGCAAGTGAGGAAGGTCGTCACTATTGCATATTGATCGGACGAAAAGAACGTGGTCGCTATTATTGTTGCGGCTGCAAACAAAAATTATTTTCTGCGCGTTCGCCGACTCACCAAAATCATAAATGGAATCGCCGAACACCAAAGTTCTTAAATCAAGAAATCCTCGCAAACCAAAAGGCTTTTAAAAAATATGCTGTTGCAAAGCTGCTGCATCAGCAACAGTCGCAGCGTCGCATAGCAATTTACTCAGAGGTCGAGCTGACCACTACACGGTCGCCACTATTTTCCAAGCGCAGCGCGCCCAACCCCGCTTCACTACTGATACGCCGAATGTCTTCGGCAATTTCACCGAACATGGCGTCATCCGCTTCGAGCAAACGCGGACGCGATTGTTCATCGGCGTAACACGGTGTGAACCCGGTGCGAACTATTTGTTTGTGCTCGATCTCCACCAGCGCCGCAATTCCTTTGCGACTTTCGTCGCCGAAAGGCACTGACATGCCGACCGGAATTTGTCCGGTTTCTACCGGACCTTTCATCAAAAATTTACCGAGCGAATAAAAAATAGTTTTGCCGCGATACACCTCGATGCCTTTGGTAACGAGCGGACCGTGACCGAGAATTAAATCGGCGCCGCAATCGATAAATGCATGCGCGGCTTCGCGCTGATAATCGCCAATCGCCGAACGGTGTTCGAGAATTCCCCAATGGCAGCTGATGATCACCACATCGGCAATTTTGCGCGCCGCTCGAATGCTTTCGCACAGCGCGGCTAAATCGTCGCGATTAACCAGCGTTTTAATTTTCGGATCGATACCGAGCATTTCCCACGCCGGATTTTCGAAATAGCTATGGCGGCGCAACGGCGCAATTCCCGGCGTGCGCCGACCCGCTTCGGTGCCCGGCAATAACGCCGACGCGCAGGCGATAAAAGCGATGCGTGTGCCGACGCGTTCGATAATTACCGGCTGCAATGCCTCGGCAATATTATTGCCGGCACCGACCGGTGCAATCGCAGCTTCGCGCAGCAATGTCAGCGTGCGCTGAAATACGCGATAGCCCGAATGCAGGCAGTGGTTATTCGCGAACGACATCACATCGAAGCCCGCCTTCGCCAACATACTTATGCTTTCCGGTTTTCCCGGCACGAATAAATCGATGTCGTCGACACCGTCGTTGAGATGCGCCTCCACCGGATGCGTGTCGCCCGGCTCTTCCGAATACGGCCATTCGCAATTGCCGAACACGATATCGGAGGATTGCAATTGTGCAGACACCAAATCCAATAGCGTTTCGTCGTGACGCGCCACCATCACATCGCCAACGGCGGTTAGCAGCAACGCGGAAGAAAAATTATTCATGATGATTTCCTGCGCAGAAGATTTTTTTTACGAAATTAAAAGAGAAAGAAAAAAAGCGAACGACGCAATTATCGCGTCGCCGCATCCGTTAACTATTGAAACCGATACGATGCCGTCAACCCGACAATACGCGGCTCGCCGACATAATCAATCGATGTACCGAGGCTGGTATACAGATCGGCAAAATTCATCTGCACATATTTTTTATCGGTCAGATTGCGCGCCCATAGCGTCAACGTTACGCCAGGTTTCTCCATATCGAGCGTGACATTGCCGTTCACTAAGCCGTAGCCATCGAGTCGACCCAATTGATTCGACTTAGCAAACGCAGCTTTAGTGGCTGCCGATTGATACTGCGATGCGGTCTGTTGGAAGAAAGTCTGATCGTCGATAAATGAGTAATCGAGGTGGACACGCAATGTGCCGATATCCAACGGCCAGCTTTGCGTCGCGCCCAGGCTGTAGGTGAACTCGGGCAATTGCAGCAGTTTTTCACCACTGCGATCGACCGCGCACGTATAAGCGCCGCCGGCGATCGGCGTGCAGCCGGGGGTCGGTGTCGTCACCGTTGGCACGGCCTGCTCCTCGGTATACGTGCCGCTATCGTAAGTGCCGTGCATCCAGCCCAGCGTTGCGGTCAGCTCCATGCCGTCCCACGGCAATGCAGTGCCTTCGAATTCGACACCGTCGATCTGCGAATCGCCGGAATTGCGCACGTATTGCGTGGTCCGATTATTGACTACGGTAGACACGTTGCGCTGAATATCCGATTGCCACATATGAAAGGCCGCAAGGTTGGTGCGCAGGCGACCATCGAGCCAATCTGCCTTCACGCCGAATTCGACATCGACCACATCTTGCGGATTGAATGCGGGCTCGGCACCGGTGCGCAGATTCCAACCGCCAGCCATCGAGGCGCCGCTGGTTTTCGCGTACAGGAATATTTCGTCGGTCATTTGATAATCGAGACCGAGCACCCATGCCGGGTATTCGAAGTCGGCTTTTAACGTCTGATTACACGGCGGGAAAGCGCCGCCATCAGGAATCGCTACATTACACGTCGATGGATCGTTAACGACATTGGTGTGATGGAGAACCGCGTTACGTTCATCCTTGGTATAGCGGAAACCGGCTACACCGCGGACTTTGTCGGTGAACTGGTAATAGGTCTGCAAAAACGCGGCGTACGAAACGTTTTCGACATCGGAAAAGTTTTCGAAAAATCCGGTGCCGAGAAACCCGAACGATTGCGCTTCGCTGGTCTCTTGACCCAACTCGCGAAAATAAAACAGACCGCCAGTCCAGCTGAGCGCGTCCCAGCTGCCGGACAATTGCAATTCCTGCGAAAACGCCTGCGAATCAAAGGTGCTGTAAACCTGCAGAATATCGATCGGGGTAGCGTCGAGATCCTGATAGGACTTGCTGGAGCTGGTGCGCCAAGCCGTGATCGAACTGAAATCGCTCCAGCCCAAATCGCCGTTGAATTTCAGACTGAAGCCCGAACTGCGGACCATATCGGACGGCGTGTATTTTTTATCAACGTCGGTTTTTGCGCTGCCATAACTTTTGTACCAGTCGGAGCCGGTGTGCAGATACGGATCGAGTGAAATCCCATTAGCGCCGAGTAATCCGGTGGTGTCGTTCCAGGCGGCCAAACCGTTCAACACGCCCTTGTCTTCGATTTCATTCCAGTCGGCGGAAAATTTTGCATTCCAATCGTCGTTGATTTGATAGCGCGCGCCGAACCTTACGAAATCGTCGTGATCCAGATCGGCGGCATCCTGATTCAGCGTGCGGTTTTCACCGTAACCGATGTGGCTTTTATGGTGACCCGATACGCGCACATCGAGGTCGTTCGAAATCGGCACATTGATCACACCGGAAATATCTTTGGTTTGGTATTGGCCGATATCGACCGAAACCTTGCCTTCGAGTTTATCGGTGGGCTCGTTGGTGATAATGCTGACCGCGCCGCCAATCGTATTGCGACCAAACAATGTGCCCTGCGGTCCACGCAATACTTCCACGCGCTGCACGTCATTCAAATCCATCACGCCCGTCGATGGCCGCGCCATATAAACGCCGTCGACATAAATACCGACCGCCGGATCATTGCCGACGCCCGATTGCAAATTCTGCTGGCCGCGCAGGCTCACGAATACGAATTTCGAGCCGGCTGTCGCGCCCGATGAGATACCCAAATTAGGGGCGGTGCGTTGAATATCCGAGACATTGAGAATTTGCTTTAGCTCAAGGCCTTTTTCGGTGGTGGCGGTCACCGCTACCGGGGTCGTCTGCAAATTTTCTTCGCGCTTGCGCGCATTCACTACCACTTCTTCAATCACATTGACACGCGCATCTGCGGCAAAAGCCACGTTCATCAGCGGCGGCAAGGCGAATGTTGCAGCGAGACCACAGGCAGCGTTCGTTAACAATTTCATAGTCGGAAACCTTCACGGATATATTTTTGAAAAACTACAGACGAAGTCCCGCCCCTCGCGGCAAATCGCCCATGTGCTGGGCGAGTGCTGCGATCAAATGCAGTTAGGCGGGAAAGGGTTTTAGCGTTAGCGCTGCATGTTCATAATCGGCTCAACCTTCATCAGCAGCAGATGGTTTGCCGGTGGATTCGGGCCGGCGTAGGCGAGACACATGCGCAGAAGGCGCCGGTAAAACAGTTTCAGCAACGTGACATCCTGATCGGGCCCAGCCTTTTGCACGAAGGCCTTGAGCACCTTGTCACCCTCGACCAAATTGGCCGGACGCTTGCCCAACAATTCGCCGATAGCATTCAGTTCTTCTTCTTCGAGCCAGCCACCGTAGCGAACTTGTGTCAGCAGAAACTGCGGCAGCGATGCGAGCACACCGCGCTGCCAGACAGGAAAGTCTTCCGACAGTGGCAGCCGGTTGATTTCCGCGAGCAATTTGTCGACGGCCAACTCTTCCAGCGGCGCCACATGCGCGGCGGGAAGTTTGATCGAGTCGTCGAGCTCAACGCCGAGACACTCGGCCATGGCCTCGAATGCACGCCGGCCGATAAACGGTATCTGCACCGCACCTTCCACCCAATCGCCGCCGGGATGACGCTCGCGAATTGCCAGGATCGGCGCAATCGTCGCCATCGCCTGAAACACCACGGTATGATACGCCAGCGTTGGTAAATCCAATGGCTCGCCGGATGCCTTCTCATAATGGCGATACAGCGCCGGCAGATCGCCCATGTTTTCGACCGGATGGCGGCCGCGGAAGCAGGCCAGATCGTGCATCGGATCGCCGAGATGGCCGATCTCAACATCGATAATCGCCACCAGCTCTTCGCCTTTATTGAGGAACTGTCCGCAATCGCCGGTGATATAGGACGGACGCGTGCGGTGCTGCGGCACATTGCGACGCAACCAAACCGCGAAGAATTCCATCGTGGCATCGATGCCATCGGTGTCTTCGAGCATCTTCAGATAGCGCTCGAAGTGCGTCAGCGCGACTTGCGCCGCGCCAACCGGCTGGCTCAATTCCTTGCCGACAAATTGCTCGGTGGGAATCTTGTGGATGCGCGCCAGCGATTCCATGTATTTCAGACTTGCCGCCCAGCGCTCCGGGCTCATCGTCGAGGTGTGCTCGATGCCCTGCTGCACCAGACCCGCATCGCGAATGTCGGCATCGACCCAATCCATCACGAACGCTTCGGGGTCCGGGATCATTCCGTAAACATGTGGAACGAGAATGTCGTTCTTCTCCAACACCTGCATTGAAACCATTTCGTGTTCCAGCGAATACGGAATGCTGTCCCAGGGCCGGATGCCTTTAACGAGTACCTGTCTGGCTTTGCCGTCTTTCTCAAGACTGACGTGCCAAATCGGGCGCCAACGGCGCAACAGTTCGATATGTGTGACTTTGCCGCCGATATTTTTTTCGATCCACGCGGTGATATTGCGTCGTTCGGGGGATTCGCTGGTCGACGCAGCAGTAGCTGCGGTCTGTGCATTAGTCATGGTATTTCTCCGTTATTTATTATTCGTGTGACCCAGGCTGCCACCGCTTAATTGTTTAGCGATGCGTTAGGTCCTGCTCAGGTTATTCCGATTGCGGCGAACGGCGCAAATGGCCCGCGCCGAACTCATTTATATCGCCGTGTAAAACATTGTTATTCGAATAATTAATTGAGCCGTGCAGCGCACTTTACTGCAGGCGGGATTTAGATCAATGGCATGGCTGATCGCAAAACTCCAATCGAATAACGACGATCATTTAATAAGTGCGATTGCTAATGCGTATTCGAGAAAACCGCTCGTAACTACCGGAACTTTTTGTTGAAGAACAATTCAGCGCGGCTTTTAGTGCTAAATACCGAGATAAACAGAGCAATCGTTTTGCGCGGGCAAATCCTTATAAACCTTTTTCAACTGCTAATTTGATAACTCGACAAATTAAAAATTAATTCGAGCACTGAAAAAATACTCGCGCGGTCATAAGATTAATCGCGAATATTAGTGCCGTTACTAACGTGCGAAACGCGTCTAGATATAATCCGACAAGCGCGTAGTCTACTGATTAAGCTAAATTTATTTATACAAATGCCGCCGATCGTGCGAAATAATTGGATTGGACCAAAAAAACTTTCGCGCTGGCGCCGAACCTACATCCAGCCCGTTGCCATAAATGCGCGCAGCGTGCGCTTGATCGAGGCTGAATTAACCAATAAGGTGTAGCGGCTCGGGCAAAATCAAACGCAAAATACCGGGGCAATACAGCCTTTAAGCATTCGGTCCGCTCGCAGCGCGAATATAAAAGCAGCACATTCCAACAATTAAGTTCGATAACAAAACTCAATAAAAAAACTTAACAACCCTTAATAGCAGTCCTTAATAAAAAGACAGATAACGGATAATCGATGGCAGCCGATCTTTCAATAGTGCGCACACCAACGTGTATCGCACACGCGCCGCAAGACGAACCCGTCGCCATTCTACGCAGCTTGTTCGACGCGAATCCGATCATGCGCGGCATCCCCCGCGCGATCGCCTATATGATTACGCTGCCGCATCGCGCGCAACGCAGCCACGAAGTGTGGATAAAGGATTTCGGCAGCTTTTCGTTGATCATCGAACCGGGCCGACTGTTTTTACACAGCGATAAAGTGGGTCAGGCTTTCGGCGTTCCGTTCGGTCCGCGCGCACGTATGCTATTTGCGTATTTAATTACCTGGAGTGCCGATAGCGACAGCTTTGAAATCGATCGCGGCGGTATTTCTTTAAACCGCTGGGCCGAACGTTTCGGTTTATCGATTGGCGGTAAAACGTATGCGGCGTTTCAGGATCAAGAGTTGCGTTTATTCAGCAATCATTTTCTCACGACGTTTGGCGGCAATGGTTACGAGGGTGCAACCTGGGATCAATTCTGCATCAACGGTATGCGTCCCGATCCGGTGCCTCGCGGCGCGCGTCCCGATCCGAGCAAACGCAATATGGTGCGACTCAGCGCCGAGCTTTACAGTGAAATTAAAAATCATCCGACCCGCATTCCTGTCACTGCACTGTCGCAACTCAGCAATCAATCGCTCGGCTTGGATATTTATTTTTGGCTGGCGTATCGACTGCCCGTGATGCGCGCAACCGAGCGCGTGTCATGGGACGATCTCGACGCTTGCTTCGGCACCTCGTATCGCAACCGCCATCATTTCCATCCGCGTTTTCTCGAAAAACTAAAACTCGTGCTCAGCATTTATGGCGAAGCGCGCGTCGATGTGGAGGCCGAAGGTTTGGTATTACATCCGTCGCGCGCGCCATCGACGCCTTAAAATTATTTGGCTTTATTTTTTAAAATTTTTTAGACGTATATTTTTTGCGCGAATTTCATATCGAATTTTAATAAGTGAAATTAGGCCGATGAATTTATTGCCGCCGAATATTTTTCGATATGCCCTGCCATTTTTTTCGCCGGTGTTTTTTGCAGCGTCAACAACAGATCGGAAGTGACCTGCGACAACGCGAAGCGCCGCTTTAAATTCTCTTTAATATCCAACAACAAATGCGCGGTGACTTGGGCATCGGCCAGGGCGCGGTGATAACGCTCCGCTGCCGGCAAGCCGAGATATTTGGCGAGAACATTTAATTTGTGACTATAGGCGCCGGGATAAACGCGACGCGCCAATAGCAGCGAACAGATAAATTCCTGCTGACGCTTGAGTTTGAGACGTTGGAACTCCGCATCCCAAAATTTACAGTCGAATGCCGCATTGTGTGCAACGAGCGGATAGCGTCCGACAAATTCGGCCACCTCTCCCATCACAACATTTACGTTGGGCGCGGAGCGAACCATTGCGTTGCTAATTCCGGTGAGCGCTTCGATCATCGGC
Source organism: Verrucomicrobiaceae bacterium (assembly GCA_028293825.1). Lineage (GTDB taxonomy): Bacteria > Pseudomonadota > Gammaproteobacteria > Pseudomonadales > CAMLJR01 > CAMLJR01. Next base: position 22,948 of record JAQGNY010000050.1, on the reverse strand, counting down.
GGCACATAAACACCGGCATTCATCAAGCTGTGATACTGATCGTAAATCTGACCATTGCGCACTAATACGGCGGCGACTTCAGTGGGACGCGCACCATGTGCCGGTGAAAGTCCAGTGGTTTCAAAATCGATAACCGCAAAAGTCTGCAACAAAAAAACTCCAAAAATTAAAACATCAAACTGATTATTACTTCAAAAAATAATGTACGAATAACACTTATCGCTTTATTTAATCGATTGCGTGTCGATCGTCTGCCGCAGCGCGCTGAAATCAACCGGCTTCACTAAATGTGCATCGAAGCCAGCGGTAAAGGCACGCTCTCGATCCTCCGCCTGGCCGTAACCGGTCAACGCAATAAGGCGTATTTGAGCGAGCCCTGGCAACTCGCGAATTTTTGCCGCTAGCTCGTACCCGTTCATCTCTGGCAAACCGATATCGAGCAATGCCACTTCCGCTACAAACGTAGTCAGCGCTGCCAGCGCATGGTGGCCATCGTATGCCGCCTGCGTTGTGTGACCGTCCAGTGCGAGCAACGCCGCCAGCGAATTGGCCGCGTCGATATTGTCGTCGACAATCAATATTCGTTTCGGCGCTGTTTTAGTGGCCAGCATACGGCTCGTCGCTGCTTGCACGCGCTCCACCAACGGCAGGCGTATCGTGAATGTCGAACCGCGATCCAAACCAGCGCTGTGCGCGATGATCTCGCCTTCGTGCATTTCGATTAAACCTTTTACCACCGAAAGCCCTATACCCAGACCGCCTTGCGAACGATCGAGCGTGCGATCGCTCTGTACAAATAAATCGAATACCAGCGGCAATAATTCCGGCGTTATGCCAACGCCATTGTCCGCCACTTCGATAGTCGCTGTGCCCGCTTCGGCGCGGGTATGAATACCAATTTCTCCGCCCGCGTCGGTGTATTTAATCGCATTGGTCAACAGATTAACCACGCATTGCACCAACCGCGCGAAATCGCCGTGCACGCGCAGCGGTTGCTGATAGCTGGATGTCAGCGCCACTTTTTGCTGCTTGTCCAACAGCAGCGGCTCCACTGTTTCCATCGCCTGCGTTATTACCTGCGCGACATCGACATTCGCTAATTTGAGTTCGATACGGCCCTGCGTGATACGCGATACGTCGAGCAGATCATCGACCCAACGCGTCATCTGCGAAATCTGTCGTTTGATCATGCCGATCGCCGGTTGCGCGGTGGAATCCGCCGGCACCAAGCGCGTCAGCAATTCGCTGGCATTGCGAATCGGCGCCAATGGATTGCGCAACTCGTGCGCGAGCATCGCGAGAAACTTATCTTTCTGCCGATCCGCCGTTTCGAGTCGATGCTGTTGTTCAAGCAATGCCGAGCGGGCGTGAATTTGCGCGGCAATATCGCGGAAATAACACACGACGCCGTTGCGACCATCGGGCAGCGGAATACGGTGCACCTGCCATTCATAATATTCCGTGACTTCGCGATCACGCCGCTCTTCGACCACCTCCTGCGTAAAATACGGCTCGCCGGTGGCCAGGGTATGTCTGAAGCGATACACCAGCTCAGTCGCATACGCGGGCGGCCACAAAATTTGAATGACTTGCTCGAAATCGCGCCCAACCAATTCGTCGATATCGCCAAACACCGCGCGTGCAATCGGATTGACCTCGCGCACTTTAAAATCCGCATCGATTAAATAAACGCCGAGCGGCGCTGCGGTCAGCAGTGTTTCGTACTGCGCGGTGCGCAAACGAAATGCCTCCTGCGCGCGTTTGCGTTCGGAAATATCCGTGACCAAAACGGCGACGCCTTCGGCCGCAGGATAGGTACTGCTTTCCATCCACAAGCCCCACGGCTCATAAAAAATTTCAAAACGACGCGGCGTGCGCGTCTGCGCAGTGGCGACAAGTTCGGCAGCGAACACGGTATCTCTTAAATCGGGATACAGATCGAAAATCGATTGCCCCAACAATTCGTTTTCGGTACGACCGCTCAACGCGATGACGCGTGGATTGACCAGCGTATAGCGCCACTCGTTATCCAGCACATAAAACTGATCTTGAATACTCGATAGCGCCAGATGCAGGCGCTCTTCGTTTTCGCCGCGCATCTGCGTCAATTCCAATAGCGCACCGACCCGCGCCAATAATTCGCGCGCCGAAAAAGGTTTCGCCAAATAATCATCGGCGCCGGCGTCGAGCCCTTCGATACGCGCATCTTCGCCGGCACGTGCCGATAACAAAATAATCGGCACATCTCTCAATTCGTCGTCGGCCCGCAGCGCATTGAGCAAACCGAAACCATCGAGCTGCGGCATCATCACATCCGACAGCACCAGATCGGGATGACGAGCGCGCGCGGCGAGCAATGCCTGCGCACCGTCGGCCACGCATTCGACCTCGTAAAACGGCGCCAACAAATCGCGCACGTACGCACGCATATCGGCGTTGTCGTCGGCCAACACAATGCGCGAGCCGAACGTTGCCTCGAAACGGCGGTCGAGTTTCGAACGCGGCGCTGCCGATTGCAAACGCGCCGGCGTTTCAGCTTCGGCATCGGGCAACCAGCGCACGGCTTCCTCGACAAAAGTCTGCGCGTTGTGCGGCACAGAATGCGGTGTCGACGTAAACGCCTGCGCTGAACTCACCCGCTCTGCCGGCAGATGTTCGTTACCGAACGGAATCTCGATGCGAAAACGCGTGCCGACGTCCAACTCGCTGCTAACCGCGATGGTGGCGCCGTGCAATTTAATCAATTCGTGCACCAGCGCCAGGCCGATGCCCGATCCTTCATGGGTGCGGCCCTGCGTTTTTTCGACGCGATGAAAACGCTCGAATAATTTCGGCAATTCGGCGGCGGGCACACCGACACCAGTGTCGACAACCTCGAACACTGCGCGATTGTTTTCCACACGCAAGCGCACCGCGATGTAACCGTGTAGCGTGAATTTGAATGCGTTCGACAGCAAATTGAGGACGATTTTTTCCCACATCTCGCGATCGATATAAACCGGCTGGTCGATGCCGGCGCAATCCACATCGAACACTAAACCCGCACGCTCGATCGCCGAGCGAAACGTGCTGGCGAGATCGCGCGTAAACGCGGACAGATCGGTGGGTTCATAGAAAGCCAGCTCGCGCCCCGCTTCGATACGTGAGAAATCGAGCAGCGAATTAACCAACTTCAACAATCGCAGCGAATTGCGGTGCGCCAGTTCGAGCTGCGCGCGAATCTGCGGCGGCGTATCGACGGCGGTGAGAATTTCCTCGACTGGGCCGAGCATCAACGTTAGCGGCGTGCGAAATTCATGACTGACATTGGAGAAGAACGCGGTCTTGGCGCGGTCGAGCTCAGCCAGCGCCTGCAGGCGTTTACGTTCGGTCTCATGCGCCTGCGCATCGGCGAGCGCAGCACCGACCTGCCCCGCCGCCAGATTGAGAAAGGCGCGATAAGAATCGTTAAGCGGTTGCCGCGGGCTGGCGCCAATAATTAAAAAGCCAGCCAGACCCTCCTGCCCCGCGCCCTTAAGCGGCAACAGCAGCGCGCGCTCGATTGGATCGGACCAGGCGCTGCCTGCGATATGGATTCCCGTCGCAGCGAGCGCGACTTCCTGCACGTCTTCGGTGGCGAGCAATGCTGCCAGCGGCCACGGTAAATTGTTTTCTTGCAGCGCTAAGGTTGGCGGCAATATCGCCAGCGACTCGATAGCGCCAAATCGCTGCGCCTGTTGCGTGTGCGCATCGATCATATAAAGAGCGGCAAAACCGATATCGTAGGCATAGTCCGCGAATACATCGCAGACCCGTCGACACGCTTCTTCGGTGCTCGCGGTAGCGGCCGAACGGGCGGCAAGATCGCGCAATACATGCAGTCGGCGCTCGCCAATCACGCGATCGGTTACTTCCGTGACTACGCATAACATGCCGGCAATACGGTTCTCGTCGTCGGATACAGGGCTGTAAGAAAACGTGTGGTAGGTTTCTTCGGTAAAACCGCTGCGCTCCAAAAACAGCAGCAGCCCTTCGTCCCACGTCGCTTCGCCGCCATCGAGAACCTGGTCGATACGCGGCCCGACCTCTGACCAAATTTCTTCCCACACGATGTCCGCGCGCGCGCCCAGCACCCAATCGCGCTTGATACCGACCGTCGGCAGATACGCGTCGTTACAAAAAAAAGTGAACTCCGGTCCCCACAGCATCCACATTGCGTACCGTGAGTCGAGCATCACACGGACAATTGTTTTTAACGATTGCGGCCATGCCTCGGGCGAGCCCAGCGGTGTCGCGGCCCAATCAAACGCCCGGATGCGCGCGCCCATTTCACCACCGCCGGCAAGAAAATCCCGGCGCGGCGCCGACCAATTCGCTGCCGACTGAGTATCGATGCTCATAACGCGCGTTCCCAATTCAAGTCCGCTGGAGATTACCTTATCGCTATCGTTTTTGGCATCTGTCGGCCATCCGTTGCGGTTAAGACGCACGTATAAATTACGCGAGCGTTTGTATAGCTGACTGCTTAAATCAGCTGGCCGCTGAAATGCGCTAAGCCAGCGAAATCTGGGTGTGTAAACAATCTAAAGTATGTAAAGAAAAAGCAAGATGCGCTCGAGTGCGTCGATTACCTCCATGCACTCAAACGAATTGATAACATGATGCATCGCGCATCCCGCGCTTATTAGTTTTATCCGAACGCTCTTGGTGGCCCGCAACCATGTATGCATTGCCTTCACCCATCGCCACAGTGCTTATTTTGCTACCGCTATTTTTATGGCGAATCTATTCGCGCTTTCGTCGCTTGGTCGGGCGCCAGCAGCTCTCCGCAATTCGTCCGTGGATCACAATGATCGCTTTTCCGCTCTTGATTGTTTTTCTCGGCACCGCCGCGCCAATGACTACGGAACGATTTGCGTGGATCGCAGGCGGCTTGAGTGTGGGCACGTTATTGGGCTTATTCGGATTGAATAAAACGCGTTTCGAGGCCAGCGAAAAAGGCCTGTTCTATACACCTAATGCGCACCTTGGCATTGCGCTGTCGCTGGCATTTATCGGCCGCATTATTTATCGCGTCGTCGATATGTTTGTGCTCAATCCCACTGCCGTACATAACATGAATGACTTGGGCCAGAGCATGTCCACTCTCGCGATATTTAGTTTACTTGCAGGTTATTACGTCACCTATGCGGTCGGTCTGACGCGCTGGCGTTGCCGCATCGCGCAGTTACCGAATTCGCAAAGCAGCGCGTCGCTTTAAACACCAGCGCTCTTGGCAATAATAGTCGTACCTATAAATAGTCGTACCTATAAATAGAAAAAAGCGCGAGAAAGTGACAGCAAAAAGTCGGAAATCGCATTTAACAATTCCAGCGATTTCTCCACACTGAACTTTCTTCCATGCAGAACTAAAAAGCGTCAGCAAAAAATATTAAGCGCGCAGTGCGAAAGCTTGAGACGGCTGTCCGCTCGAACTAGCGCAGCCTCGCGCACTTAATTGATTTAATCCGGTTGACATAACAATGACTCTAAACCCGCGACTCAAACTGCAGGCATAACGAAACTCAAACACGGAAAAAGCTTTGAGCCGCTCAACACAATTTATTTTTGGAATTGAAATTATATGGAACAACTGCAAGGTACCGTGGCGATCATCACCGGCGCAGCAAGTGGTATAGGCCGCAGCACCGCAATTTCGCTGGCGCGCGCTGGTGTATCGATTATTGCTGCGGATATCGATGAAGCCGGCGCGGCAAAAGTCGCGGCGAAAATTAATAGCACTGACGGCGCGGCATTTGGCGTGCGCTGCGATGTAGCAACAGTCGATGCCTTCGAGAAATTGAAAGATGTTGTCTTCGATCGATTCGGCCGCATCGATATCGTGATGAATAATGTCGGCGTGTTAACCAGCGGGCGCCCCGATGAACTGCCGGTGACAGAATGGGAGCGTATTTTTCAGGTCAATCTGTTATCGGTGATACGCAGCAACGCCGTTTTTCTGCCGCTATTAATTGCCAAAGGTTCGGGACATATCGTTAACACCAGTTCGTTTGCAGGGCTTCTTACCTATGCCTTCGATCGCCTGCCCTACGCGGCGGCGAAAGCCGCTATCGTGCAAATTTCGGAAGGGCTTGCATTGTATTTGCGCCCGCAAGGGATCGGCGTGACCTGCCTGTGCCCCGGCCCGGTAAAAACAAATATTATGAGTACGACGCGAATATTCAGCAGCGATCTGGATGTACGCGGGCCTGGACCTCAATTCGATTTAATCGAGCCCGATAGCGTCGGCGACATGGTGGTCGATGCAATCCGCACCAATAAATTTATGCTATTCACACATCCGCAGGTACGCGATTTATTAATCGAACGCGCCACTGATTTCGATGCATTTTTGCAGAAACAAATCGATGCGCCGCATATCATTATTAAACGCTCGTCTTAACGAGATAGCGCTCGGGTTGATCAAACGAAGCCGGTGATTCAAAAAAAACTCCACGGCCCTAACTCACAGTTCCGGGCCGTAAGCTCCCAATCGTGGGTTACTGCTATCAATGTCTCTTAAACGCCTTTTTATTAAACACGTTTTCCTTAAATAATTTTCTTCAAATACTTTATTTTTTAACAATTCATTTCTTACTAATTATTTCTTAATAATTTATTTCTTACCAATTAAGTACGGAGCGTCATTGCGCCGATATGGCGTGAGCGCGGCGATGTTTCCCAATCGATGCCGCGTGTAGGATCGATACTTAAATTGGGATAGCGATTGGCCACTTCCACCACTAACAACGGCACTGTGGCGCGCGTGATAGCGTTGCCGATGCAATTGTGAATGCCGAAACCAAACGACAGCTGGCGCATATTTTCGCGATCCAGACTGAAACGATCCGGCTCCGGGAATACCGCCGGATCGCGATTAGCTACGGCAATCATCGTATACACTGGCATCCCTTTGCGAATAAGTTTGCCGCCGATTTCAACATCTTCCATCGCAAAGCGCATAACCAAAGTCACCGGTGGATCGTAACGAAATGCCTCTTCGCATTGAATTTTCGCTAGGGCCGGGTCCTTGCGAATACGCTGCGCTAATTCTGGATTTGCCGCCATGTGATACAACGCGGAAGTTGCCGATGACGCCATCGTACTGACACCACCAATGAGCAGCGTGATCATCATGGCCATCACTTCATCATCGGACAGCACATCGCCTTGCATCGCTTGATAAATCAAACCGATCGCATTATCACTCTGCTCCTGCGCGGCGCGTTTCAATGCTTCGCGGCAATACGCGGTGCCTTCATCCCATGCATCAAGAAACTCTTTCGGCTTCGGATCGCCAGGCCGCATTTTGTCGAGCGATGAAAGCGTTTTCACATAATTAAAAAAGATGTGCTGATCTTTTTCTTCGACGCCCAGAAAATGTGTGAGTAATAATTCCACCGCCAGCTTCTTGGTAATTGCCGATACCACTTCGATGGTTTCGCCCTGGCCGACACCATCGAGAATTTCAGTAATCATCCGCGCCATTTCGGTACTCGCTTCCTGCATGCGGCGCGGCGTAAATACCGGTTGCGTCACTTTACGCAGACGACCGTGCTCGGGCGGATCGGAATAATTCATTACCGGCTTGCTGTTGAAAAAATCAACCCGCTCCATGCCCGGTAGATTTTTCGGTTTCAAACTCGAAAATTTAGCCGGATCGCGCAGCACCGCCAAGACTTGATCATGACGGGCGACATAAGCGGAAGGTATGCCTTCGAGCAACATAAAACCGGGCGAGTTTTGCAAAAGATCATCGTAATAGGCGTGCGGATTATTGCGAAACGCCATCGAGAACGGATCGAAGTCCGAATATTCGTCGTTAAAATTTAATACCGTGCTCATCGTTGTCTCCACTATTGGCAAATGGCCGATCGACTAAATAATTACTGAGAAGATTGCGGATGGCGTGAAGCCGCGTTCAGTCCGCCATCGACCAATAAATCGATACCACTGATAAAAGAGGCGCGGTCCGACGCGAGAAATTCGACCGCGTCTGCAATTTCCAGCATGCCGCCCTGCCGCGCCAACGGCGTCTTCGCCAACATGTCGAATTTCGCCGGCTGATTTTTAAATTCGAGCGCCCCCATCGGCGTGGCAATTAAGCCGGGCGATAACGAAACGATGCGCGCCTTGCGCTGACCCCATGCCCACGCATCGCGCTGACATATCCGCACCAGTTCATTTTTCGAAAAAACATAACTCAGCGTTGGCGTTAATTCTTCGCCATGTGCTTCGACCAAACGCTCGATGAAATTCGGCGCCAGCGGATCAGCTAAAACCGCCTGCACTTTTTCAGAAACCGGCATGACATGCGCCGCCAGCGATGCGATAAAAATCGCAGCGGTACCGGCTTGCGCGAGCGGCAATAACGCATCAGCAACCAGGCGTGGGCCGATCAAATTCACTTTCATAATTTGCTGCCAGCCTGCCATGCTTGGCGACAAACCGGCGACATGCGCAAGCACCCGCAGCGGCCCTTGTGCAGCAACTGCCGTTGCAAGACCTGCAACCGATTGCACATCAGTGATATCGCAGACAACGGTGGTAACCGACAGACCTTCGTCGCGCAAGGTCGCGGCAACCATTTCAAGTCGCTCGCCATTTACATCGGTCAGCAATAAGCGATGCTGCTGGCCGAGCCGGCGCGCTATCGCCATGCCCATGCCACCCGCACCAACGACTACAGCCAAAGACATTTCCGGCCACCAGCACATTTGTGCTTCGTTCATCGTTTTTCTCCGAATAGCATTGAGGTGATGCGCTGTTTTACATAACTCTGGTGGCGCGCCCTACTCATATCGTTAGCCATAAAATTTAGAGTTATTATCCGCAATATTTGAAACGCACTGCGGCGAAGCAGCGCCACAAATCCATGCGACGAATCCATGCAACCAGTCGATATATCGCTGTTTTTTTAATCGATCAAACCCGCTTCCCTAAATACTTCCGTTGCCACATGCGATGCCGAATTCGATGCAGGAAAACCTGCATAGGCGGCCGAGTGATATAACACTTCTTCAATTTCTCTCACGGTGCAGCCGTTGCGAATAGCTGCCATGAAATGAATTTTCAATTCGCCCAATTGCCCCAGCGCAATCAGAATACCCAGCGTCACTAAACTGCGCGCACGCATGTCCAATTCGGGTCGCGACCACAATTTTCCGAACACAAAATCAACGGCCATTTCACCGCGATACGCGCCAAACTGCGTCGAGCCGATGCTGCCTTCAATTGCGCTCGCGACTGTTTCGCCCACCATCTTTTTTGCAATAGCGAGACCACGCTTAATCGAATCGGAATTTTCACGCGGGTTATCGTTCATGGTTGGAGTCCATCTAGGAATTTTAAATAAAAAATTGGTGATACTTTTTTGCGAGAGTAGTGGCGGTGCAGACCAACATCCGACACCTATACGACAGAAACTAAAAAAAATAATGTCGTCGAACTTAACCAGCGCTCCATTTAATTTTTAGAAGCTATCGCGCCATTATCGTGCAGCTGCGAGCACGGCGTGTAAATGCGTTTAAAGGCCGACTTGTTGCGTTTTTCGGTAAAACTTATTTGGCGCTGGTGAGCTGCTGCAGATACTGGCGGGGGCTGATACCGGTGTTGCGTTTATGAAAGTGACTGAAATAAGCGGCGCTTTTAAAGCCGAGCGCATACGCAATTTCGGAGATCGATTTATTGGAGTACGTCAGATTCGCCCGCGCCTCGCGCATTAGACGTTCATGCAGCAGATCCTGCGAAGACTTACCCGCTACGTGCTTACACGCAAACGAGAGTCGCCGCGGCGTAATGCCGAGCGCTTTGCAATATTTCTCGACACTCCATTGCTCGCGAAAATGTTTTTCGATCAATTGCCGGAAAGCGAGCACTAAATCATTTACGTCGGCACGCTGAAATGTATCTTCAGTCGGCGACTGGGTTTCGTTCAACGCGCCGAGCGAAGGCGCAAATAACGCGACCTGCATATAGCCGACCACAACGGGATCAGCGCCAAGCTCCAATTTGAAACGCGCGGAGAGTAAATCGTTCATCACCTGCATTCGAACCTTTCGCTGCGCGGCGCCTGTCATTTCTGTACGCATCGACACTTTGTAATACAGGGTCCAAAACGGACTGCGCGGTTTGAGCATGTTCGGTAATGCGGGGATAACCAACGAGATTTGAAATTCCTCCAACAGCGCGATCCAAACGCCATCTACTTTTTTGTCGAATTGAAGATCGCATTTTGCCTGCGATGGAATGGACAGCACTGTGCCCGGCACCAACTGCTCGATACGGCCATCGAAACGGGCGATGCCTTTGCCCGCGTACAAAAATACATATTGACGATAGCGCGATGACGACAGCAATGACCGATGCGCGTCCGGTAATTTTTCGGAAAGTCGCTCAAAGATGACTTCAGGATAAGAGGCGTCATTCACCATTTTTATTTGCACCTTTCACTCATATCGGCTCACTCATATCATCCATCAGCGGCACGCGTGGCCATTATGATAGTAAGTTGCGACTGCGGCGCAAATTACACCTTAGTTAACCGTTGTTAAAATACGAGCGCATTGAATACCCGAGCGGATATGGCGCTTGCCGAATTATTTTTTTATGCTGGCACTCGCGCTCACACTCATACTCACAACTCGGCATTGCACACACTCAAAAAGGAGATAACGGTGGAAGTTCAGCAATCCTTAACCAAAATCGATACGCGATTTGGCCGGCTGGTTAAAGCCTTGCGTGCATCCTCGCTGCTGGCGTTTTTGGATCAATTGTCGCGCGTTTCAATTGTGGTGGTCGCGGTGACATATGTACTGGAAGCGGGCGATCGCCGCCGCGAAGGAATTTATCGCGCCTGGCAGGTCATTAACAGCGTGCACGACTCGCAAGCCAGCGGCGGTCGTATAGAAGCACTGGAAGAATTGGTGCACAGCGGCGTCTCGCTCGGCTATATCAATTTGGAAGGGGTTAATTTACGTGGCGCAAAATTAAATGGTGCCGACTTCGCGAACGCGCGGCTTGGCACTGCGGATTTATCCGGCGCCCAACTGAAAGGCGCCAATTTTTCCGGCGCTGACCTTCGTCAGACCAATTTCGTCGGCGCCAATCTGAGCGGCGCGAATCTGAAAGCATGGGGCTGGTTAAACAACAATTTATCCGATGCGGATTTAACCGGCGCTCTCGGCATTACGCAGGAACGGTTGGACAATGCTTGCGGCACCGACAAAACCAAAGTGCCCCCCGGTTTACGCAAACCGTCATTGTGTGGAAAATAATTTAACCAACGCAAAAATTAAATCGTCGCAAAAAAAGATGAAATAATTTTAGGATTTAAGGGCGCTTTCGAAAAAATTAAATTATCAGTACCGATAATTTATGCCGCACTTCAAGCTGTGCACGGCGCCTTAGCCTTGGCATTCAGCTGTTTTCTAAAATCGCCTTGATTCCTGCCGATAATGCCTGCAGACCGAACGACACATCCACAAATTGTCCGTTGAGATAAAACGCGGGCGTACCGCGAACGCCGCTGCGTTTGCCACTTTCGATATGCTCGCGGACGCGCTGCAAATAAATTTCGTCGCCCAACTCAGCATCGAAGCGAACTAAATCGAGCTGCAAACGATCGGCATACTTGCGCAAATCGTCACGCGTTAAATGGCTTTGATGGTCGAACAACAGATCGTGCATTTCCCAAAATTTATTTTGCGCGCCCGCGCATTCCGCTGCCTGGGCCGCGATTAGCGCGTGTGGATGAACTTCCTCAAGCGGGAAATGGCGAAAAACGGCATGCACGCGCGCAGGAAATTGCTCCAGCGCCAATTTAACCGCAGGCGCGGCCTGCTTGCAGTTGGGACATTCGAAATCACCGTATTCCACCAGTGTGACCGGCGCGTGTTCTGGACCGAGCAAGTGATCGATCGCATTAACCGGTGGAAACAATTCAAGGTCGCGATGCTGACTCATATTTTTCTCCAACGTATTAGCTACCGGCAAGATGAAATTTAACCGCTTATCGAACAATTCTAAATGCACGTGGTGAAGCTCATACTGCGCTCGTTACATTAAAAATTCTTCCCCAGCGCGAAAGTATTCTGCATCACGTGAGAAAAATTCACATACTGATCGCGGCCGATACGAACGAAATAACTGTCGTAATCGTAACTTAACATCATCGAGTAACCTTCGACGAATTTCCCAGTATCGGAAAAGCCGCGCTTGTATGCCATGTCCACCGCGCAGTGTTGATCTGGAGAAATTTCATAACGTGCCACTGCATGCGTTACCTGTTGCTCGGTGCCCAGTCGATCATCCCAAATGTGGTAGAGCGAAAGTTCGGTTCGCGCAAACGCTTTTGAGCCAATGCCAAGCGTCAACGCATCGCCGGGATCGAAATTCAAATTGTAAAAAGGTTTTAAATTAGTGCGACTCCAACCGGCGATGAGGTAGGTATCGTCGCCCCACTCCGTTTCTATCGAGCCGCCGATATAGCCGCCGGAAGCCAGCTCGGGCGATAACGTAACGTGAAAGTGGTCGAAAGCTTGCGTATTTTCATAACCGACGCGTTCCTGTTGAAAGCCATTATGGTCGCGGTAAATTCCGACCCAGCCGGTTTGATTGTCGGTCTTGGCGCGCAAATTAATATCGTTGGCGTGATTGCCGTCGGAAACCTGATAGAAGGATGACAATAATTTGAAGTCGATGGATTTATCCGGCGCTTCATCGGCTGTCGCGTTAATGGCGAGATTTATAGCCGCGAAAACAATAGAGAAAATAGAAAGTGAAGCTCGTGCGCGCTGCATATTTTCTCGCTAATTTCCCGCCGCAATGATTAACGCACGATACAAATTTATTAATGCAGTTTTATTAATACACTTTTATTAATGCAAGGCAGAGCATCAACGCTGCGCCAATCGCAGAGGTTTATTACCGAAGCCTTTGGCAGTAAACACCATTCTGCAAGTTGCATCATTTATTTTAAAAATGAATGTATTTAAAAACGAAATGGTGTCAATTGTCTCTGGCGAGCGCGGCAGATCTCGATGAGCGCAGTAGCAGCCAGGCGATCAATGCCAATAGCACCAACGCCGATCCCGCCAATGAATTGTGCACACCGATCAATGTGCCCATCAGGCCGACAGTAATGCCACTAAATGCGCGCAGACCCAATGCGGACATATTAAAAAGACCGATAACGCGGCCGCGAATATCGGCTGGCGCATTTATCTGCACCAATGTCTGCGCCATACTGCTGAACGATAATTCGAAGAAGCCGGCAATAAACAACAACAGCAGCGCGAGCGGATAATTTCGCGCCATAGCAAAACTCACCAGCGCCACACACCAAACCATCGCCAACATTAATGCCGTGCGCGCATTCGGCGTTAGCAACCCAGAGCTTTCGAGCAGAAAACCGGCCGCGAGTGCGCCAGCCGCATCCGCCGCCAACAACATGCTGTACGAAATACCCGGATTGCCGTGCCCCAGATCCAATGCAAAAGCCGGCATTTGTGCCTGGTAGCTGTTGCCGATAAAGAACGAAACCGCACCGGCGAGCACGATCATCGCTATAAGCACGGGTTGATTGGCAATATCGCGAATCGTCTGCGTGATATCGGCAAAACCACGCACAGCGCGTTTCGGTGCGGGCTTTCCTGCTCGAAACCGCGGCCCGTACGGCGCCTTCCATAGCCATAACACCAGCGGTAAATAAAACACGGTATTCAGCAAAATGCCGTGCGATGGGCCGAGCGCCAGCATGATCAAACCACCGACGGCAGGACCGACCAACACACCGAGATAACGAGCGGTGGCGTTGAGTCGCACCGCACTTTGCAGCTCGGTGGCCGGCACGATGTCGTGTAATAAAAGCTGACTTGAGGTCTGCCATAACACGCCGGCGCAACCGTGAATCACCAGCAATAACATCGCGTGCCACATCTGCAGCGAGTCGGTGATGAAGAAATAGCCCCAACCCACTGACGCGGTAATAAAGAGTCCCATACCACACTGAATAATACGGCGCGGATCGAACCGATCGGCCAATGCGCCGACCGGCACCGAGAACGCGAGAAACGGCAGCCAGTGCGACAGCACCGCGAAACCGCCGAGTGCGGATGAGTGGAATTTTTGATACATGACCCAGTAGCTGATCACGTGCTCGATATTGTCGGCCATCATTGCCAACATGTAGGTCGCGATAAAAGCGCGAAAGCCGGGATGACGCAGCGCCGCGAATGAGCGCGGCGCTGGTTTCGCGTTAGCGGGCGGCACAGCATTCATCGTTGAAGCTCCTTCATTGCATAACTCCTAACTGGTTTATTTGTTGTCGGCAGCATCGCGAATTTCCGCAGCGGCGCGCTCGAGGATTAACGCGATGCGGCGCTGCTCGTCCAGCGAAGCACCCGATTTAGCGATCAGCGCAGACTTCAAGTTGCGGCGCGCGGCCCGCACTTCAGGCGCCCCTGCGGCATGACGACCGCGCCCATCAAATGTCTGCGGCGCGTCGAAATCGGCGGCATCATCGGCCACATCGCCGCGACCCATCGCCCGGCGCACGTCTTCCATGCGCTGCCCGATATAGGCGAGTTGTTCGAGCAATGCGTCAATCTCGGCGCGTCGACCTTCTAAGTAAGTCAGGCCGGTATCGGTGACGCGGTACAGCTTTTTCGAGCCCTGTTGTTCGACGCTGGCGTGGCCGAGCTCCTCTAAATAAGTCAGCGCTGGATACACCATACCGGGGCTGGGCACGTAGTAACCGTTGGAGCGCTCCTCCAGAATTTTGATCAACTCATAACCGTGGCTGGGACGCTCGGCCAGCAGTGTCAGCAATAACAACTGCAAATCGGCCGAACCTAGTTTGCGTCCGCCGTTGAAGCCGTCGAAACCGGCGCCGGATGGGCCGTCACCAAAACCACCGCGACCGCCGAAGCCTGCAAAACCCCGGCCGCGCCGGCTCATATGATGGTGGTGGTGATGGCGATGAACCGCTTCATGCAGGCGATGGAAGAAAATACGCATGATACTCTCCTTGCTCTCAAGATAGGATTAAAAACATATCTTAAGATATAGATCCACCATCGTCAAATACCAAATACGGTAATTCGATGTAATGGTTTTAATTAGAGAACTTAAATTTAGCTCCTGGACTATCGAGACAGAGACAGAGAGTTAGCAAAGACGAAGGGCTGATCACGTGGACAACGAGAACCTCCCGCTCACGCCGCTATCGCCCAGCAGTGGAGTGAGCGGGTACGACGGATGTGCGGAAATGGTGAAAAAAAGTGACGACAGCAAAAAACTTACGAATAAATATCGAGCGAATGGTTGTTGGTATTACTGCCCTGAATCGCATTGAACAACGCCACCGCCCCGCTCGTTTGCGGTTGGCCTGCGGCATTCGACTTGGCCAACGCGGTCGATTGGGCCTGATCTTTAATTCTTTCGGCGATGGTATTTTCTATTTTTTCTTGCTGTTCGGGCGGCAGCGCCTTCAGATCGTCTTCGGTTAATCCCATCTGCGACAGCGTGTTGTAACGAATTTTCTCCGCTGGCGTCATTTCCATGTATTTCTGGAATTCATTCGCAGCCGATGACTTTGAACCAGAGGACGACGGCGTAACCGCTAGCGCCGCTTTCGCCAGCAGGGATGGCGATACTGCGGTGGATTGACTGGACGTTGTGGCAGCTTGCCCGCTGATCAAAT
The DNA here is from genome assembly GCA_028293825.1 of Verrucomicrobiaceae bacterium. GTDB lineage: Bacteria > Pseudomonadota > Gammaproteobacteria > Pseudomonadales > CAMLJR01 > CAMLJR01. The sequence continues at coordinate 7,227 of JAQGNY010000050.1, read as the reverse complement.
TCGCGAATGGCGCCCAAGCCGCCTTCGCCGAAGCGGTCGCAATTTTGGCGGCCCCAACTGCCGCCCCGCCCGCCACCTGTATCGCCGTGGAATATCCGATACCACCGATCACGCTCATGACACCTCCAATACGACCGATCAATTCCGATGCAGGAGGTATGGGCAAGAAGCGAACCAGCTTTTGGTTTGCCGCAAAGCCTGCATTTACGGGCGTTTAACCCGAGTTGGCTTTTAAAATCGGCGGCAATGCTGCAAGCCATTGCCGGTATGCGGCAATTTCTTTCCGCTTTGCAGCCTTATTTGAATTTCATCGAGGACACCGAGTAATCGTGACGACCTGAATAGAGGAATAGTGCTGCCTCCACTCAACGCGGCCTTACAAATTGAAGTCTGTTTAAAATAAGCGTTGGATCACCCTAATAAACGCGACATTTGTGTGTCGGAGTTCCATCACACCTGCACTCTCCCCTTAACTCGATGAAGCCGTTTACGCTTCAATTTGACTATTCGAGGTATTCACGAGTGACCGATCTCTCCGCTTTTCCCATTGCCAAGAAATGGCCTGCCAAGAACCCCGACCGCATCCAGCTCTACTCGTTGCCTACGCCGAACGGTGTGAAGGCGTCGATCATGCTCGAAGAAACCGGTTTGCCGTACGAGCCGCACCTGGTCAGTTTCGACACCGACGATCAGAAATCGCCGGCGTTTTTATCGCTTAATCCCTACGGAAAAATCCCCGCCATCATCGATCCCAACGGCCCTGACGGCGAGCCGTTGCCGCTGTTCGAATCGGGCGCGATTTTGATTTATTTGGCCGATAAGAGCGGGAAGTTCCTGCCGCAAAACTCGGCGCGTCGTTACGAAGCAATTCAGTGGCTGATGTTTCAGGTCGGCGGTATTGGCCCGATGTTCGGTCAGGTCGGCTTCTTTCATAAATTCGCCGGCAAGGAATACGAAGACAAACGACCGCGCGATCGCTACGTCGCCGAAGCAAAACGCTTGCTCGCCGTTTTGAATGAGCGGCTGGCCGATCGCGCCTGGGTCATGGGCAATGAATACACCATTGCCGACATCGCAATTCTGCCGTGGGTACGCAATCTAATCGGCTTTTACGAAGCGGGCGATTTGGTTGGCATCGCCGATTTTCCGCATGTTAAACGCGCGCTGGAAGCCTTCGTTGCGCGCCCAGCGGTGATGCGCGGACTGAACATTCCTGCTCGTAATTGACGTGAGAAGCTGCTTGTAAGTACATGCCATCCCTGCATTTAAAATTATTGATTAATTTATCCGGCAGTGATTTTCCGTCTGCCGCTTCGCAAACTTTTCGAGGTAATTGCCAATGAGTAATCCAATCGCCAAACGTCGTCTCGGCGCCACCGGCCCAACCGTTTCCGCCATTGGTTTGGGCTGCATGGGCATGAGCGACTTCTACGCCAATCGCGATGACACGGAATCCATTGCAACCCTTCATCGCGCGCTCGAGCTGGGCATTAACTTTCTCGATACCGCCGATATGTACGGCCCCTACACTAACGAAGAACTGATCGGCAAAGCCATCAAGGGCAAACGCGATCAGGTTTTTCTGGCGACCAAATTTGGCATCTTGCGTGACCCAGCCAATCCGCACGCGCGCGGTATCAGCGGCAAACCCGACTACGTGCGCAGCTCGGTTGAAGGCAGCTTGAAACGCCTCGGCACCGATACCATCGATCTGTACTACCAACACCGTATCGACCCGCAAACGCCTATCGAAGACACCGTCGGCGCGTTGGCCGATTTGGTTACTGCGGGCAAGATTCGCTACATCGGTCTGTCGGAAGCATCGGCGGAAACGCTGGAACGCGCGCACCGGGTGCATCCGATCACCGCATTGCAAAGCGAATACTCGTTGTGGACGCGTGATCCGGAGCAACGCGTACTGGCCACCTGCCGCAAACTCGGCATCGGCTTTGTGCCTTATAGCCCGCTCGGACGCGGCTTTCTGACTGGCGCGATCACCAATCCAAACCAGTTCGCAGCCGATGATTACCGGCGCCACTCGCCGCGCTTTCAAGGCGATAACTTCACCAAGAATTTGCTGCTGGTCGACAAGGTTAAAGAGCTGGCCGCTCGGCACCGCTCCACCCCGGGCCAATTGGCGCTGGCGTGGGTATTGGCGCAGGGCGATGACATCGTGCCGATTCCCGGCACCAAGCGGCGTAGCTATCTGGAAGAAAACATGGGCGCCGTTGCGCTGAAACTCAGCGCAGCGGATCTAGCTGAAATCGATGCGATTTTTCCGGCAGGCGCGGCGCTCGGCGAACGCTACACTGCGGACGGCATGAAGACCTTAAACGGCTGAACCAAGCGCTGCACCGCCGCTAACCTTTCGATTTTGCGGCAGTGCAGCCATTGTTACGACACCCCACACATCACCAGTTATAGGTGAGCGTTGCGCCGTAAGTTCTTGGCACCCCAGGAAAACCCATTGCCGGACCAAACGATGTATAGAACGTCGAAGTCACATTAAGATACTTCTCGTCGGTCAAATTTCGTCCCCACACCGCAAGCTCCACATTGGGTTCACGCAAGTTAAACGCGACCTTCGCATTGAGCAGTCCGTAGCCCTTAACGATACCGAATTTATTGGCTTGATCGTAAATCGCCTTCACGTCATCGGGTTGCAGCGGCGATGCGGTGTCCTGGTAAAACGCCCGCGACGATACATAGGCGTAGTCGGCGTGAAACGACAGATCGCCGAGCTTGGTATCGACCGTTTGCGTGGCGCCGAGGCTGTAGGTTAACCGCGGCGATTGCGGCATCAACTCGTCCTTGCGATCCACTTCAACCGGCGTGGTGCCAACCAACTGAGTGCCGTTAAACTCGGTGTAATTAGCGCGCAATACCGCCGCGCTGGCGGTAACTTCCATGCCCTGCCACGGCAGTGCGGTGGCTTCAAGCTCGGCGCCATACGTACGAGCCTTACCGGCGTTTTGCACGTATTGGGTAATGCTGTTGAACAGCGGATCGTAGGCATTGACGATGCGCTGCACCTGCGATGACCAGGCGTAGAAAATCGCGACATTGGTGCGCAACTGGTGGTCGAGCAGATCGTTTTTAAAACCCAACTCCACGTCGCGCACTTTTTCCGGTTCAAACGCCGGAGAGATGCTGTCGCGGATATTCCATCCGCCGGCCATCGAGGCACCGCTCGTTTTTGCGTACAGGAACAGCGAGTCGGTGGCCTGATAGTCGAGCCCCGCCGTCCATGCCGGATAACTGAAGCTGCGTTGCCGCGTCTGATCGCACGGGCCGCCGGGAATATCGCGAATGACCGTGCAACTCTCCGGGTCGTCGCGATTCGATTTGCTGTGGATGACAACTTCGCGCTCGTCCCAGGTATAACGCAGGCCGGCGGTCGCACGCAGTTTTTCGGTAAGGTGATAATTCGCTTGCGCGTAGGCAGCTTTCGAGGTGTTGCGCACATCGCCGTCGGTACCGGTCGTCACCACTTGCGCGGCCGGTCCGGCGGGATTGAGAAAGCCGAACGACTGGCTGTGATTCACCTCTTTCCCGCGCTCGCGGAAATAAAAGACGCCGCCAATCAGGTCGAGCTTATCGATGGTGGTCGACAGATTGAGTTCCTGGCTGAGCTGGTTCTGCCCGAAGTAACCGTCGAAGACCACCAAATTTGCCGGTATGCCGCTGATGTCCTCGGCGTCGCGGATCAGGCTTTTGCGGTAGGCGGTGATCGATTTCAAATGCACGCTATCGATATCGGCGTCGAAAGTGGCGGAAATACCCTTGGCCGTGCCGGTGTCATACGGCGTGTCGAACTCAGCTTTGCCAGCCGTGTTGTAGCCGTAATACTTGCGAAAATTGGCGTTGGTGGTGGTGTAATCCGCTGGATTTATACCGAACAGCGCCAGCGCATTGCCGATAGTGAAACCCGGCGCCAGTGCAAAATCGGAGTTGAAACCGAGCAGCGTTTGTTGCTGGCCGGTATCGCGGTATTTCGAATAATCGGCCGATATCGCCAATGTCATCGGCAAGTTGTCCGGCGCCCAGCGCAACCCCAGGCGACCATAATCGTCGTCGAGCACTTTGCCGGCCGGGCGGTCATCCAATGCAGGATAAGAACCATAGCCATCATGCTTCTGCGTGCGAAACACGGCGCGCACCGCCAACTCTTCGCCTTTCAGCGGAACATTAATCACGCCCTCGACCAGACGCTGCGAATAATTGCCGGCACCCAGCCGCAGCAAACCTTCAAAGTCGCCAGTCGGTTGCTTAGTGGTAAGGCTCAGCGCGCCGCCAATCGTATTGCGACCAAACAAGGTGCCCTGCGGGCCGCGTAGAATTTCGACCCGGCTCAAATCCAGCACGTCGACATTGGCGGCAATCGGCCGCGCGATATAAACGCCATCCACGTAAATGCCGACCGCCGGGTCCGAGTTGGTGCCAGGTGAGTTCTGCGCTTCGCCGCGAATCGCGAGCTGCGCTTGCGTCGGCGCACTGGTGCCGCCCACTGCAATCGAGAGATTCGGCGCGCGGCCCTGTAAATCCGCCACTTGGCTGACCTGTGCTCGCGCCAACGCGCCCGCATTGAACGCGCTGACCGCAACGGGTGTCGTCTGCAGGCTTTCGTCGGTGCGTCGCGCGGTAACGACAATATTCTCGATCTGCCCTGGTTTAGTTTCTGGCGTGCGCGACTGCGCCACCGCCGGCATGGCGATGACTGACACGATGGTAGTTAGGCTCAAAACACTGGCTATGCGCATGTCCGTACCCCTGTTTATTGAAGTTATTCAGTGAAGGTGCGTCAGTGAAGGTGTGAGTGATTCGTTGAATGGTTTTTGGTGAGACTCAGCGCTCCCAGCGTTGCAATTTTTCCGGCCAATTGACTCCCTCTAAACGCACGACTTCGCACAGCGGCAATACCACGCGCTCGGGTTTGATCCAGCGCGACATAATGCTGCCGCGTCGATGCCCGAGCGTATCCAGCCAATTACCCTGCGCCGGTTTTTCATCGCTGACCACAATCGTCAAGCTGCCGTCCGGGTTGTGCACCGCCAGATTTTTATTCAGGTTGATGCGCGCTTTGGTGTAATCGAGCGACTCCAGCCAATAGTTGTACAGGCACAGGCCCCAGGTTTCGGTGTGCGGCACGTCGGGGAAATGTATCAGCAGCGCCTCGCCCGGCTGCAGGTCATAACCGCCCCAGAAATACGCGTAATTCGGATCGCCGCCCATCGATAACATCAATTGCTGATCGACCAGGATGAGTCGATTCATTTCGCTGTTAATCGTTTGCGTCAATTTGACGAAAGTGCTGCCGGTGTTCGCAAAGAAGGTTTGCGCCTGTTCCGATCGCGCCAGCGATTGCTGCATGTTCAACGGCGCATTGCGCGCACCGTCCGCCACCAGCTTGATCGCGAACGTCACTTCCTTTTCTTTCGAGCGGTCGATAAAGGTCTGCCGCACCAGCAGCGAATTGCTGTCCGGATTGAGCGCCACCCAATTGCTGTCGCGTTTTGGGCCGCCGATATAAATGGTGAAATTGCCGTTGGCATCGGCTTTCACGTCGGGGCTGTCGAGCACGCCGATGATGTCGTACTTGGCAGTTGTCGCCATTGTGGTGGTGGTGAAATTAAAATAATTCACCGTGCCGATATTGCCGGTGACCACATATTCGCGGCGACCGTCGATATACGCGAGCGCATAAAGACTGTCGGGATTATCGAGACCCCATTTGAGATGCGTGTTGTACACATTGGCCAGGCACGGATCGGCGGGGTCGGAGTACTCGACAAATTTCTCGATGCCGCTGCGTAACAATCGCGTTAAATAACGCAGCCCTTCCGCCTGCGATAAGTCATCGACCTGCTGCGCCGATTGCAGAATGTCCGTGCCCGCCGCACTGATCCCCTGACAGAATGCCTGCCAGCGTTTAATCGCATCGTCCATTCCGGTTGCCGCCATAAATATTTCCCCATTTAAAAATTGCAGAACGATGCCGCTGCTGCGGCTATTTCAAATTTAAATTTCGGACTGCACCCCAAAAAAGCGTTGATAGTCCGCATAAGCATCGCGCTCGTGATCAACCACGCCGTCCGGTGTTTGTTCGTAGTGGTGTTTACCGAATTTGCCCTGCGTTTTGGCGCCGAGAAAATCGTGCATGCGCTGCTCGACTTCCGGCGTCAGCGTCATGTCGAGCTCGCGATAAATTTTGCGGATCGCCGCGAGCGGATCGGCCATAAATTCGACGTAATGAAAGTTGGCGAAATGCCCTTTGGCGAGATGACCCGATTCGATCATGGCGATGATGTCGGTCCACGCCGAGGCGCGGTCTTTGGCCAGCGACAACGACCAGCTTTCGATGGCACCGTCGCCCCAGGGCTGATCGGTGCGCAGCCAGTACAACATGCCCATCACGCTGACAATCGAATCCGCCGTCACCACCGGATCGCGATGCGTGAAGATCACGCGCATAGCGGGAAACACCGTTAAAATTTTGCGCAGATGTGGCAAGTGCGAGGGGCTTTTCATCAGCCAATGCTTGGCTTTGTGTTTGTATTGCAGCAGTTTCAGCGTTTTCTTTTGCCACTCGATGGTTTCGGTTAAATCCTGTGTGGCGAGGTATTTCGCGTACGACGGAATTTGAAAAATAATCGGATAGACGTCGGACAGAAACGCCGAATATTCGGTCTCCAATGACTCGACCGGCAATTTTGAACCGAGCTTATGCGCGGTTTTAAATTCCGGCGTCATCGACTCCAACAACTCGGTAACGCGATCGGCTTTTTCTATGCGTTCATCGCTGTGATAAGAATCCGTAGTGGGCGGTGGGCAGGGAAACAATGCCTCCCACTTTGCAGCGACACGAAATTGCGGATCTTGCGCCAGCACCTCAAATAAAATCGTGGTGCCGGAGCGGCCGAAGCCGGTGATAAACACCGGTTGATCGATGTGCTCGTCGTCAATGTCCGGATTGCGTTTATAGGCTTCAACAATTTGCAGCCGCGCTTCCAAATACAACACCATTTCGCAGCGCGTCAGCACGCGACCGGCTAAATGCAAGCGCGCTTCGCCATCGACCGCTTTCATTAACACTTCGAAATGCTGCAACCAGCGCCCGCCACCAAAATCGGACAGCCCGGCATTACTAACAGCCTGATTAATTAATGATGTCGATGAGAGCGGAACAATGCTTTTGATATCGAGATTTTCGCCGAGCTGGTTCAACGT
>JAQGNY010000002.1 GCA_028293825.1 Verrucomicrobiaceae bacterium | reverse complement strand
CAAACCACCCTTGTCGGCGGTATTGCAGCCACGGCCGCCTTTTTTATCGCGCGCTGGATCGCTTAAGTTTTTCGCGTTAATCGCCGTAAAAAGCGAAAACGACTTGCAATTTTTCGGCATTTCTTTTTTAATCGCGCTCCCTTGCTGCACGCCGTGCCACAAGTTCCCTTAGGACCGTAGCTCAGTTGGTTAGAGCGCCACCTTGACATGGTGGAGGTCAGCGGTTCGACCCCGCTCGGTCCTACCAAATTGTTCTTGTTTCAGCGATTAGCAGCCACGTTTGTAATGTGCGCTGCGATCTCCGTGAAAATAATTCATTAAGTCTCGACGTCGCTCAGTCCGGCCAGTTTCCAGCAGTCGCGATTTAACGCACGAATCCTGCTATCTAATCCAACCCTCTGTTTTCACAATTTCCAAATCCACTTCGGCGATTGCGCGTGCGATTCAATTTGATCCAACAGGAATTCACGCCCGCGACAAATCAATTTTTATCGGTGTTGTTCGCAATAATAAATGCGGGATTTACACCTGCAATAAATAGGTAAAAGATGCTGAAGGAATTTTGGGGCTGTTTTTGGTTTTGAACGCCGAATGAAACCTGAGCAAGGCATGGGTGACTGAGATGAAAATCGATTCAAAAGATTTCCGTGTAGCGCAGGGCGCTACAGTCAATCTCAAAAAGTGGCCGACAGTGGTCGCTCCGGTGTACCACTCGAAAGAGCAGTATCAAGAGTTACTGCACAAACAGGTGGCGGAGCTTAGTTCCCTGCAGCAATTGCTTTTTGCGCACAACCAATATTCGGTACTGCTGATTTTTCAGGCCATGGATGCCGCTGGAAAAGACGGCGCGATCAAGCACGTAATGTCTGGAATTAATCCGCAGGGTTGCCAGGTTTTTAGCTTTAAGCATCCTAGTGCGACCGAGCTGGCTCACGATTTTATGTGGCGGACTTCGCAGTGCTTGCCGGAGCGCGGGCGAATCGGAATTTTTAATCGGTCCTATTACGAAGAGGTACTAATCGTTCGCGTACACCCTGAAATTCTTCAGAGTCAGGGCATACCCGACGAGCATCACGAAGGGAAAAAGATTTGGACACAGCGCTACGACTCCATGGTTGATTTTGAAAAACATCTGCATCGCAACGGCACTCGAGTCATAAAATTTTTCCTGCACCTCTCCAAAGACGAACAGCGTAAGCGCTTCATCGACAGGATCGATGACGCAGATAAAAATTGGAAATTCAGTGCCGCCGATATGGAAGAGCGCAAGTTCTGGAAGCAATACATGAAGGCTTATGAAGCCTGTTTGAGCGCAACAAGCACGAAAGCCTCGCCGTGGTATGTCGTTCCCGCTGACGATAAGGAAAATGCACGGCTGATCATTTCACAAATTATTTTGGATACATTTAAATCGTTAAAAATGAGTTACCCAAAAAGTGATGAAAAGCACTTGCAAGAGCTGCAGTCGATACGCGAGCAATTACTGCGCGAGGGTGAGCCAGAAGACTGACGTTGGGAATGAATATCCCTGATGCCCGAGCCAGATAGTTAGAAGGTCCAATTCGCGCAAGCAATAACTCGACCCGTTCCGTGAAAGCGATTTTTATTATTCCGGGCGAATCGCTTGGAATCACACCAACTCCAATGATTTTTTCATCCGATCTGGCGATGTAGATAACACCGCTGTGTTGGAATATTTACACGAGTAGTGCTCCCATCTCATAGCGCAGATAGGCGTTAGCAACACGTCTCTTTCGCTCGTCGCTAGTTTTAGCCTATTTTTCTCGATAATTTAATTACGCTTGAAGTTATTGCCGCCTAAGGTATTTTCGGGCACGGCACTTGCTAAAAACCTATTAGTTATAGGTCGGTGGTTATCTGAGCGCGCTATCGCGGAGGCTCGTTATCAACCAAGCAGGACACCTATCCAGGCGACTCAAGAATTTTCATTATCACTAAATGTTTGCATTAACACTAAAGCGGAGCACGAAATGGGATTTTTTAGCTGGGTTATTCTCGGATTAATTGCAGGTGCGCTGGGCAAATTATTGATGCCGGGTAAGCAGGGTGGCGGCTGGATCGTTACCATTCTTCTCGGTATTGTTGGTGCATTTGTCGGTGGTTGGTTAGGCACGTTGGTGGGATTCGGTTCAATCACCGGTGTGAATCTGGCGAGCATAGCGACTGCGGCGATCGGTGCATTTATTGTTTTATTTATATATGGTCTGGTGAGTAAGAAATAAATAATTCGCAAGTTTTCAATTAATTGAGATGCAGATTTTTACTTCTTAATTATCGTAATCGTCGCGTTTATGAAGGAAGCAATATGCAAACTCCGCGCTGGTATGGCAAAAAAAATGTACCTCATCGTCCGCGTTTCTCAGCTCAAAATGCGCCCGATTTTAAAGCTCTGTTAGGCGAACTAACTGAGTCGACCCAAGAAGGTCCATCATTGCTTGTCCGTGTCGGCGAGTCGATAGCGGATGTAGAGAGAAAGCTGATTATCGCGACGCTGGCTGAATATGAGGGCAATAAAGTACGGGCTGCCTCTGTACTCGGAGTGAGTTTAAAAACGATTTACAACAGACTTAATGAGCTCAGAGTGCGTGATGAAGAGCCGGGTCAATAAATCGTTTCATATATCAGATGAAACAATCTATTGATGCCTGTCTCGTGCCTGCTGCGATTTTTAGACAGCTAAATAACTTGGTCAAACCACACCTACCTCAACTGTTGGTAAACTGCGCGTCATCATTAGCCGTTGCGACAGAGAGTTTTACCATTGAATTACAGCCGCATCTATGAATTCAAACTTGCCGACTCAAACGGCGAGTTGGCAATAGTAAGCGCATTACCCGATACGAATAATGACGATGCGCATCAAGTTCTATTTGATTCGCTGCGTTCTGCCTTTCATACGCATCCTCGGCGGCAATTTGGGATTTTCGATCCCGCATCTCAAGGCGCAATATTGGGCGCGGGTGCTACCGATTATCTGAGCCAAAAACTGGATGTCGATGAACTTGGGCTCCAATTCGCGCGGCAAATTTTGCAGGGAATGAAAAGCAGTGAAAAGCCGCATCCTTGGCATCTCTGGTTCATCATTGAGCCGGGCGCTGAAGGTCCAGTTCTTTATTTGTTTTTGTTAAAGCATGAAGAGATTCACTACATCTCTGCGCAACAAACCGTAACGCTGGGCAGCGCTATTCAGCCAAGCCGCTTGCAATTTGCTGTCAAACTCAGTTTCACCGAATGGCAAAGTGCACAATCAAAAACCTATCTCAGTTATTTGGCGCCGAAAAATCAAGACCCGGTAACGGTGGCCTGGAACGAACTCATTGGTTTTGCGGAAGGCACGGATCGATCGGCCAAAACGGAGGAATTCCTTACCGTTATGGAGCGTTATGCGGAGGCGTTACCTCCTGAAAAAGAGCAGGATTGTCGTGCGCGCGTAATTGACTATTGTCTTGATCAGGATCGCGTCGGCGAGCCTGTGGAGATTAAAGCGCTGTCGCGCCATGTAGATGAGGAAGTACCAGAGGCATTACTTAATTTTTACACCGAACATTTCGAAGAGCCATCGAGCCCGCTTTACGCCGATCGAAAACAGTTAAAGCGCTACACCCGGTTCTATGGGCGCGATAATGATTTAAGCATCGGTTTTTCCACCTCTATGTTAGGTGGTCACATCACGTATGACGCAAGTACCGAGACATTAATTATTCGCGCCATTCCTAAATCGTTAAAGTCGCAGCTTGCGCGCCACGTTAAAAAATCGGAATAGCGCGCGCCGGCGAGTTTTATCAGTCTCAGCGTGCATGTACCTTTATAAACAAAACCCATCGTCAACGATAAGGTTTTGCCCATTCATATAACGGCTTGAGTCGGACAACAGAAATAACAAAGCGCCAATAATGTCGTCGGGTTCCAGCATTCCTTTACTGCCGCAGTAATCGCTGTATTTTTTTAGAAATGTTTCCGGTTGATGATTGAGAACTCCGCCCGGCGAAAGCGAGTTGCAACGAATGTTATCGGTCTTGAAATACTGCGCAAAATATTTCGTCAGTTGGATGATGGCCGCTTTGATAGCGGCGTACTCCACCGGCATGGTCATGCCCGTGTCCGCGTAAATATCGAATCGTGGCGCTTGCGTGCCGTAAATGGACGCCATGTTCACAATATTGCCGCCGCCATGGGCGCGAAAATACAGCGCGAATTTTTGCGCTACCAAAAAATAACCGCCCAAATGCAATCCCACGTTTTCGCAGAAATCGGCGTAAGTCACTTCCTCCAGTTTTTTCCCCCAGCGTGCATTGCGCGGATAGGCATTATTAATTACTGCATCGATACGACCGTAAACGGCGTGAAGTGAAGCAATCACTCGCTCAACAGAATCCGCGTCGGTGATATCGAGCGCGACTGCTTGGGCGCGACCGTTGTTCGTATTAATTGTAGCGACAATCGATTGCGCGGCATCGAGATTCACATCGGCAACAATGGCAATACCGCCCTGAGCCGCAATCGCGCGACAGAAATGACCGCCTAATAAGCCGCCACCACCGGTAACTACAATTACTTTTTCGTTTAGCATAATTTTTATTTCAGTTATGTTTTCGAAATACCGGTTTGATCGCAGGACCGACTAAAAATTTATCGACGCCTTCATCCAATGCACGTCGATAGATTGCGAAACTTTGTTCGACCGCGCGCTCAGTCGTTTCGAGTTCCGCAGGCCCATGCCGATAGCAGAGTGCAATCCACGGCATCAGCACGCCGTGGCGAATCATTTCCTGCGCGAACAGTGTACGCAGCGGCAACGAGTTGGCGCCGGCATCATCGAGTGTCAGATAGAACGGCGAACAACTCGCGCCGCCGACTTTAAAACTGTGGCCGATGTCATGCGCTCGCGCTTGACGTTCCATCATCGCGATGAGCTTGCTGCCGTAACTCCACAGATGTTCGACCACGTTATGCGTTCGCATAAAATTCATGGATGCGACAAAAGCGCCAAGTCCGGACATCTCCGCACCGTGTGTTGTGGAAAGTAGAAACACGCGCTCGCGACCGTCGATTTCTATGGAGCCGAGCTCCATGATTTCGCGTCGACCTGCAACGCAGGATACTGAAAAGCCATTGGCCATCGCTTTGCCGAATGTGCACAAATCCGGCGTCACGCCATACACATGCTGTGCGCCTTTCATATGCCAGCGAAAGCCTGTAATCATTTCATCGAGGATAAAAACAATTCCATGTTTGCGACAAAGTGTTTGCACCTGCTGCAAAAAATTATCGCGCGGAATTTCATTCGCGGCCGGTTCCAGCACTACGCAGGAAAATTGATTCGGGTGCTGGGCGATTAAATTTTCCAGCGAGGCGATATCGTTGTAATGAAATAGCTTGGTTTTATCGAGGGTTTCGAGAGGAATACCGCGCGTGACGGGTGTCGAGCCGATAAACCAATCGTCGTACGAAAAAAACGAATGCTCGGCGCAGCGCGCAACCAATTCACGGCCTGTATACGCGCGCGCAAGTTTTACCGCAGCGGATACCGAGGTCGATCCATTTTTGGTGAACTTAACCATGTCGACCGAATCGATCAGGTCCACCAACAATTCTGCCGCTTCCAATTCGATCATGGATGGACGCGTTAAATTATTTCCATTTTTAATTTGTTCGATCGCAGCGTTATCGATTTCGTCTTCCGCGTAACCGATATTTACCGCCCGCAATGCCATGCCGTAATCGAGGTATTTTCGATCATCGGCATCGAACACATACGCGCCTTTGCCGCGCAACAATATTTGCGGTGCATTTGACGGATACTGATCGAACCCGCGCGAGTACGTGTGCGCGCCGCCGGGAATGACCTTGAGTAAGCGTTCTTGGAAATTCATCGTGAACTCACGTCGGCAAGTTGTTCAAGGCGCGACAACACTTTCAATACGCGATAGTCGTCGAGCAACGAATTGGGATAAATGGATTTATCGCGCTGTGCCAGCGCAGCCGTAAATAATCGTATCTCTTCAATATACGGTTCTTCGGGATTAATGTAGCCGGCCTCGACCACTCCGGTCGATAAATTAAATCGCTGCCATTCGCTACTGCCCGCTGTTACATAACGAACACAATTTTCGTCGACGCTGAAAACGATTTCGCCCTCACTGCCGAGAATACGCAATTCTCGCGTCGCATGCGGACGCGAAATAACTTCGATGGTTAGATTCGCAAGCAGATTGCCGGGATAGCGCAGCAAACAGTGATAAATATCATCGATATCGGCATTTAAATCAGTCAGCTTCGACGTCACGCAGGCTAACGGCACCGGCTCGCCGAATATATCGTTGAGCCAGGTCAATTCGAACGGCACGATTTCTTTGCAGCCGCCGGTCGCGCGCTGCGACACATAAAAATCCGCAATGTTTTCCCATGGATGCCAGTCCGGAAGATATTGTCCGGTTTGATAATTGATATTCAGCGGCTTTCCGATCGTGCCTGCTTGAATCAGCTCTTTGATTTTTTTTGGTCCCGGGTAGTACCGCATCGTGCAGGATGGCGCGATCAAAATCGAAGTATCTTCGGCGCGCTGATGCAGTTCCAGAATTCGTTCGGCATCGACGACGGAGGCTTCGATAAAACAGGAAATACCGCGCTCAAAAGCGTCCCAGGCATAAGTCATATGCTGTTCGGGCGGCGTCGAAATAATCCACGACTCCGGCTCGAAGTTTTTAAGCGCGAGGGAAAAATCCGAATAAACCGCTATTGCATATTTTTTGGCGGCCTCCGCACATCGGTCGGCGCGCGGATCAAAGCCTGCAATATTTTTATAGCCGAGCGCCTGCAGATTGCGAATACGGCGCTTGCCCATCGAACCCAATCCGATAATTAGAATTCTCATTCCAATTTCCATTCGTGACGCATGATGCTTTCAACGGCGAGGAAATCGTAAATATCGTCGATCTCGTAATTCTGATAGCGCTTGATGCGGTAGTGCGTGCAGCGCTTTGGATAAAAGGTTCGCTCGGCCAGCAGCGTTTCTATTTTTGAAATATACGCAACGCCGTAGGGGAAGAATGCCGGCGCATTATCTTGTCTGCGCAATGCCATTTGCAGATCCGGGCAATAAGGTTCGATGCCATCGCCGATCAATTTTTTCATAATCGAAGGATGCTCGCCGACTTCGCCGACACTGATAATGGCATCGAATTTATCTGCGTTTGCATCGAGTTTAATCAGCATATTGTCGATGTCGTCGTCTTCACGCAGCGGCGACGTCGGTTCGAGCAAAATAAAATAATCGAAAGATTGCGTTGCTTCTTTGTTGAAAAATTCCAACACATGTTCAATCACATCAATGGTTGGTGTTGTGTCTGCCGCCAACGCCGCCGGACGTAAAAAAGGCACCGATGCGCCAGCATCCTTTGCGATGTCGGCGATTTCCTGATCGTCAGTGCTGACAATCAATGCATCGATAAATTTTGATTTCAACGCGATTTGAATGGTCCAGTTGATCAGTGGTTTGCCGCACAATATTTTAACGTTTTTTTTCGGTAAACCTTTGGAGCCACCGCGCGCCGGAATAACTGCGATAACGCGTTTACCATTGATCATTGTTTTTGCTCGGGCGAAGTTTTCTCGGCCATCTGACCGTTTGCCGATAGCAAATCCGCTGGCCGTCCCACATCCAGCCACGGTTCGTGCATCGGATAGGCGACAGTGCGTTCGGACTTTTCCTGCAAGCGCGCGAATACGCTGGGCATATCGCAATGTTCCGCCGTATTCAGAACGCTGAGCGCAGTTGGCGCGAGCGCGTAAACACCCGCATTGATATGGCTGCGGGCGATTGGTTTTTCTTCGAAGCCGACAATATTTACGCCCTGCGTTTGCACGACGCCATAAGGGTGCTGCCATTCATGCACGCGAATTGCCATCGTCGCGGCGGCGTTGTGACGCACGTGAAAATCTAACAGTTCGCCATAGTGGATATCGGTTAGCACATCGCCATTGGTCACCACGAACGGTGTCTGCGGTGCTGGAGACAATAAACTCAATGCGCCGGCTGTTCCGAGCGGTGTCTGTTCACGCAAGTAATCGATACGCACACCGAGCCGCTCGCCATTTCCAAAATGGTCTTCGATCATGTGCCCGAGATAATGAACGGCCAGAACAAAATGTTTAAATCCTTCAAGCTTGGCGCGCTCGATGATGTGCTCGAGCATTGGCTTGCCCGCTACGGGCAATAACGGTTTCGGGCAATTTTCCGTATGCGGACGCAAGCGCGTGCCCATGCCGCCGGCCATGATCACCATTAAATTGGGGCGTTCGATTGGGGTGGTGATTTCATCCCATAGATGCAGGCCGACAATATGGTGCCGTTCATCGACGATGGGAATTTGAAGAATTTTATTTGCGACCATTAATCGCATCACCATTTCACGTCCCAGCTCGGGCGGAACTACCAACGGGTTGCGATGGATGATGGTGGTGATCGGACTCGCCAGCGACAATCCCTTGAGCAAGCCGCGCCGCACGTCGCCGTCGGAAATTGTGCCTTCCAATTCACCGCGCTCATTAACGACCAGCACGATTTTGATCGCCACCCGATCGAGGTTGTGAATCACCTGCTCGATAATGGAATCAGCGGCGAGGATAGCTTGGCGCCAGCGTTGTTCAGTCAAAGTAGTTGCGCTTCTGTCATGCGTTTCACACCTTCGAATTAATTGCGCTCGCGCAATAGTTCAAATGCTTCGGCTGCTTTAAAACCTGATGCCGCACCGCGCACTGCAGCAAGAGCTTTAATTGCTTCGCTACTGCGCGGAAATGGAAATTCGCCCAGCTCCGATTTATAAACTTCCATCGCCTGCAATTTTCTGTCAAGAAATGATTCGATATTCACAAATACATTCGGCCGAAAAGCATGCTCCGCGCTCAAACCGAAATCGGTTTCGGACAACGTTTCGTACGCAAGAATTCGCGTAATCGACGGATAGCGAAACCACTTCGTGCAACTGGCGACGGCGTCAAACACAACACGGTGATCGCTGTGAATATCGGCCGGATGCGGTAAAAATACTTCGTTCGGCTGATAGGATTTGAACGCGGCGGAAATTGCGGAAACCAGATCGCTCATCGGAATGCGGTCGAGCTGCGCAGACGGAAAGTTGAGTTGAAACACTTCATCAAAGCCGAAAAAATGTGTAATCCGATTAATCTCGTCGACGCGTTGCTTTACTTTTTCTTTGCTCCAGCCGGCCTGTGTGGAAATGCTCGTCACTATCAACCATGCGACTGTTGCGCCTTCGGCTTTACGCCGCAATAGTGTTCCGCCGACGCCGAGTACTTCGTCGTCAGGATGCGGAGCAATCACGATGGTTTTCATAGATAGCTACCAACTTCGGGCTTAAATAAAGGTTCTGTTTCCAACAAACAAATCGCTGCATCGCCACACTTTACAACAGGCCCTTCTTTTTTTTGCATCAGGATTTTTCCGGGCTCTGCATTTTTCGGCGCGTCATTAACCATCGCAGTTTTCCAGACTTTAATTTCCGTTCCATCCGCAGCGGTAAAATGAGCGCCGACATATGGCTTGGTTAAACCGCGCACCAAATTGTGAATGGATTGGGCCGCCATGCGCCAATCGATTTCGCCGTCTTTGCGTCCGCGTCTGCGCCATGTATTAGCGAGTCGATGATCTTGCTTCTTGCGCTGAAACGAGCCGGAAGCTAGCAACGGCAAAAACTCTTCTATTTGTTCCAGGGCGATTCGCGTCACTTTGTCGTACAGCACGCGCGCGTTATCTTCATCATTAATAATTATTTCGCGTTGCGAAAGAATATCGCCGCGGTCGGCGCCGCCATCCATAAAGAAAAATGTCGAAGCAGTGGACTCAAGCCCCAGCACTAACGCCCAAATCAGCGGATGACGCCCACGATTGGACGGCAGTGCCGCCGGATGAAATCCAACCACGCCGTGCGGTGCCAGCGTGAGAATTTCTTGCTGCAATAATTGCGACCAGCCGAAACAAAAAATAACGTCAGGCATTTTGTCGCGAATCCAATTCACGGCTTCGCTTGCATTGATATTTTCCGCATAAAAGTACGGAATGCCATGGGCATTACAATCGGCTGCAAGATCGACATGATCGGAATGAAATTCCGATTGCTGCAACGTACAAACGCCGACAACATTTGCCTGCATCGTCAATAAGCGTTGAAGCGCACGTTGCGAAAATTCAACCGCGCCAATAAACACTATGCGCATGGTCGATCCAAATCATAAAAACGCTTTTTAATTAAATCATCGAGCGCAATGGATTTTAGGATCGCAATAATTTTTTCGCTGGCACCGCCTTCTCCGTAAGGATTTTCTACTTGATTCAAGCTGGATTGAAAAGCATCGGAATAAAGTGCTTCCAATGCTGCTGCAATAGCTGATTGAGTCGGCTCGCAGTTGATGATACTCGGCGCACACAAACGTCCGCGTTGTCTGTCGCCGATATTGACAGTCCCTTTACGAAAACTCGGCACCTCAGTCAGACCGCTCGACGAATTGCCGACCACGCCATCTACCTGAGAAACGCACGACAAATACCGCAGTTGGCCGAGCGAGGCAAAGGCGTGCGCCTGCGCGTGCTGCGCGACGAATTGCTCGATCATTTTGATTAAAGCTCGACCGTCGGTATCCGCATTTGGTAGCGTGAAAATAAGTTGCGTATCTTTTTGCTCAGCTAAGGTGGCTAATAATTCCGCCATTTGAATTTCGGCCGTTGCCGTTTCCAGCGTGACTGGATGAAACGTAATGAGCAGATTTTTTTTGCCGAGCGCAAATCCTAGCGAAGATTCAAGTTCACTGCGCGTGAGCAACGGCAAACGCTTGATATTGTCGATGCCTAAGCCGCCGACTAAAAATACCCGCTCGGGTTGCTCGCCCAATTGAATGACGCGCTGGCGATATTCTTCGGCTGCAACGAAATGTAGATGAGACATTTTTGTAATCGAATGACGCAACGCTTCGTCGATTAACCCTTCAGTAGCCTCACCGCCGTGAATATGCGCAACCGGTATCCGTGCGACCAGCGCTGCCGCCACCGCCGAGAAAATTTCGAAGCGATCACCGAGCACCACGATTAAATCAGGTTGCAATTCGTTTAACGCATCGGCAAAACCGATCAGGCCCAACCCCATTGATTTAACGATACCGACCGGCGAATCCGAGCTGGTCAGCATTTCAACTTTGCGATCGATATAAAAGCCATCGAGCTCGATTGCGCGGTAGGTGAGGCCGAAT
This sequence comes from Verrucomicrobiaceae bacterium, assembly GCA_028293825.1. GTDB lineage: Bacteria > Pseudomonadota > Gammaproteobacteria > Pseudomonadales > CAMLJR01 > CAMLJR01. The sequence continues at coordinate 32,536 of JAQGNY010000002.1, read as the reverse complement.
TCGGGCGACAAATGCATGCCGGTCGCGATAATTTGCAGTGTGAGCGCCGGATCGTCCTTGATGCCTTGCATGACCCAACGCAGCAAACCGTATTCGGCGCGGGTGCCGGTGATGACGCAAATTTTTCGATTTTTAATTTCGCTATTCACAGTTCGATCAACTCATCGGCGGCGAAATCGCGCGGTGCTTTTTGCCCGATTATTTCATCCCAGCGCATTGGTGAAATACCGGAGCCGGGACGCTTGGTGATGATGTTATCGGCGCTGAAAATATCGCCGGCTTTTATTTCGCGACTGGCCATTAATGATTTGCGCACAATCGCTTTATTTTTTTCTTCACTTGGCGTGGGGCGTTTAGTGCCGTCACCCAACGCCAGTTCAATATTGCGAATTGCGTTCACCATCGCTTTCAATTCGGCCGGCTCCAGACTGGCTTTGTGATCGGGGCCGGGCAGGTTGCGATCGAGCGTGAAATGTTTTTCGATAATCGATGCGCCCAGCGCGACCGCGGCAATCGCAACTTCAATGCCCGACGTGTGATCGGAGTAACCCACGCTCACTCCGAGCGCAGCTTGAATACTTTGCATGGCGCGCAAGTTCACTTCGGTCATCGGCGCGGGATATTCGGTGGTGCAGTGCAATACCGTTATGGTCGAGCGCGGTGTGCCGGCGTGTTCGAGCACATCAATCGCGGCTTCGATTTCATTCAATGTCGCCATACCGGTCGAAAGAATAACGGTTTTATTTAAACCGCCGATGTGGCGCAGATAGGGCAGGTTGGTGATTTCCCCGGACGGAATTTTTACCTGTTTAATCCCCAGCGCCATCAGCAGATCAATGCTTGCAATATCGAAACCGGTGGAAAGAAATCCGATGCCGCGCGTTCGACAATGCGCAATAAGTTCGCGATGTAATTCGGGACTGAGTTCCAAGCTGCGCAACATTTCATACTGCGATTCAGCGTTGTCGGTGCGTTGATTTTGATAGTTGGCTTTCGGTGCGGTACGTGTGACCAAGCGGTCGGCAGTAAAGGTTTGGAATTTTACGAAATCCGCGCCGGCCTCGGCCGCGACATCGATCAACTGCTTGGCGAGCGCCAGGCTGCCGTTATGGTTGACGCCGGCTTCGGCGATGATGAGCGTTCGACGGTTCATGTTTTATTGGCGCCCACAAAACGCGTGTGATCATTTTGGTTATGCCGCACCGACAATCCCATCCCGACCATGCAGCCCGCGCCAATAGAAACGCCTTCTTTGACGATGCTACCGCTGCCGATAAAACTGCCGGCGCCGACGGTCACATTGCCATTGAGAATAGCGCCGGTTGAAATGTGGCAATGGTCGCCGACCGTGGTGTCGTGCTCGATTATTGCTCGCGTATTGACGATGCAATTAACGCCAATTGCGGCTCCCGCATTCACAACAGCGCCATGCATCACGATGCTGCCGGCACCGATACTGGCGTGCCGCGACACATAGGCAGTAGGCGCGAGAATGATTGGCAATTGAAATCCCGCGTTGACGGCGCCTTGATAAAGACGCGTGCGTAGATCTGGCGACTGAATCTGTCCCACGCTGATAAATGCATAGCGATAAGTTTTACTGAGCGCGTGCAAATCGCTGTCGGTCGCAATCACGGAATAAGAAAAATGTCGGGCATCGAGTTCTTCCGACGTTCCCACTAATCCGGCAATCTCGAATTGATCCTGCTGCTCGATCACGTCGATGCACGCATGCGCATGGCCGCCGGCGCCGATTAAAATCAAGCTCGGCTTGCTCACGCGATCAGCCTCGAGCTGCTCGGAATATTGATCAAACGTTGCACCAGCGACTGCGCGCCGGCCAAATCCATACGCGGGCAATCCTTGAAGGGCGTCAGCTCATGCATCAACGTCCACGCCGGGCGGGTCATAAATCCTGCATCGTTAGTGGCTTTTAAAATTGCATCGCGTTGCTCGGCAAACGCGGTATCCAGCAGCAGCGTCTGCAACCAGTAATTGCTTTGGCAATGTTCGGGCTCAGCCACGACACGCAGGCCAGTAAGCGGCGCAAAGGCCTCTTGATAGCGGTGAAACACAGCTCTTTTCGCATCGAGCATGGCGGGCAGTTGTTCCAGCTGTGCACACCCGAGGGCGGCGTTTAAATTCGGCATACGGTAGTTATAGCCAATCTCGTCGTGCCAGTACTCCCAAGCGTGCGGCAATTTGGCAGTGGTGGTGAGATGTTTGGCGCGCCGCGCCAGCGCGCTGTCGTTGGTCAGAATGGCACCGCCACCGCCGGTGGTGATGGTCTTGTTGCCGTTAAAGCTCAGCGTTCCCATCAGGCCGAAGGTGCCGGTGTGTTGATTGCGGTAGTAGCTGCCGAGCGATTCGGCCGCATCTTCGAGCAGCGCCAGATTGAAATCGTGCGCGATGGCCAGCAGTCCTTCCAGATCGACCGGATGACCGAAAGTATGCATCGGCACGATGGCGCGAATAACTCGGCCGGTCGCGCGGTTGATGCATTGATTGCTGCGCTGTTCGGTGTGTTCGTTTAAATAAGCGCGCAGCTTGGCGGCATTCATCCCCAGCGTGAGCGATTCGCTGTCGACAAAATGCGGGATGGCGCCGCAATAAGTGACCGCATTGGCGGTGGCGACAAAGGAGAGCGCCGGAACCAGCACTTCGTCGCCTTCTTTGACGCCCGCCAACTTCAGCGCGATATGCAAAGCCGCCGTGCCATTCACCAGTGCGACGGCGTGCTTGGCGCCGGTATAAGCGGCCAGTTCCGCTTCGAATCGATCGACAAACTTGCCGACTGACGAGACGAAGGTTGAATCGATGCATTCTTGCAGATAGAGGCGTTCGTTGCCGGCAAAACTGGGTTCATGCAATGGCACTGGACCCGCGCCCACCACGGCACGTATCGCCGCAATGACTTGATCGGCCAGTGAGCGCTGCGCGCTGGTCGCATTCATAGGTTTGCGCTCGCCGTAGTCATAAATTGTAAATATCAGATTTGTAGCCGCGACGATTGTCGGGCTGGGCGAACCATTCCACTGTTTCGACGAGGCCGCGTTTGAAACCATCGCGGCCCGCATAAACGGGTTTCCAGCCAAACAATTGCTCGGCTTTCGCGTTCGCAGCGCACAGGCGTTCCACCTCCGAGTTATCGGGGCGCAGGCGCGCTTCATCGGTAACGATTTCGATCTCGACGCCCATTACTTCTGCTATCAATTGCGCCGTATCGCCGATGGAAATTTCGAAGTTGCTGCCGAGGTTAACCACCTCGCCCAGGCCGTAATCGGAATTAAGCGCCGCAATAAATCCAGCAACGGTGTCCTGCACGAAATTGAAATCCCGTGTCGGCGACACTGCGCCGAGTTTGATCTGACGCTGACCGTTGGCGATTTGGGTAATGATGGTTGGAATCACGGCACGCGCGGATTGGCGCGGGCCGTAAGTGTTGAACGGCCGCGCGATCACCACCGGCAGACCGAACGAGGCGTAGAACGAATAGGCCAGTTGATCTGCTGCGATTTTGGTAGCGGAGTAGGGCGATTGGCCCTGCAGCGGATGTTCTTCCGTGATCGGCACGAAGCGCGCGCTGCCGTAAACCTCACTGGTCGAGGTATGAATTACGCGCCGTACTTGCAGCTCGCGCGCTGCTTGCAGCACATTCAATGTGCCTTTGATGTTGGTATCGACGTAGGTATCGGGCGAGTGGTACGAGTACGGAATCGCGATCAGTGCCGCCAGATGCAGCACCGCGTCGCAGTCGCGCATCGCCTCTTTCACGCCGTGCGGGTCTCGAATATCGCCGCTGAAGACCTCGAACTTGCCTTTGACGTCTGCTCCGCAGTGATCGAGCCAACCCCAGCTATTGAACGAGTTGTAGAGCACAAAGGCGCGCACGTTGTAGCCGGCGCGCACCAATGCCTCGGTCAAATGAGAGCCGATAAAGCCATCGGCGCCGGTCACGAGAACGCGGCGAAAAGGTAATTTATTGTGCTTGTTAACTTGCATCTGGCTTCAACGTTTTATCGATGGATAGGTTGATAGGTTGATAGGTTTATAGGCTGATGGGTTGATGGCGCTCGACCTTATCGCGAAGCTCCGCAGCAACCGTTTCGAGGACGGTATCCCAGGTGGTATTGCGCGGGCGCCAGATCGGGCGCAAGTCCGGGAACATCGGAATGTATTCGGTTCCCAGTGTTTTCCACAGAATATGCCGTGTCAGCAGCATCCAGGCTGGGGCGCCGACGGCTCCGGCCATGATACTCGGCGTCGTAGTCGGTGCGATCACCAGATCGAGCGCACTCATCAACGCGGCCACATCGTCCAGATCGTTCATCTGATTGATATCGGCCCAGTCATGAATTTCGATAGCGAATTTTTCGCGAGCCGCATCGAGTTCAGCACGGCATTCGTCGTATTGCAGATTGATAAAGGTGAGGCCCGGGATGGTCAGGATCGGGCCCCATTGATTGAGGTCGGTGTAATGCAGATCACGGCCTGCGCTGCGGCGCTTGCTGCGCCAAGTGATACCGATTTTCGGTGCCGGTCCAAGCGCGTCGAAGCGCTGTTTCCAGAATGCCACTCGTTGCGGATCGGGGATGAGATAGCCGTGATGGCGCGGGAAGCTGTCGAGTGTCGGCCTAAACCAGCGCGGCAGACTGCCGATCGGACATTGCCAGTCGATATCTGCCTGCTGCGTGCGCGGGTGCGGCGGATAGCATTTGGGGATGATTTCGGCGCCCGGGAACGAGCGCGCGTAGAGTGGCACGAGGCGAGCGTCGCATTCGACAACGCAATGGCCGGCGGCCTGAATTACATCGGGCAGTACACCGGCGAAAAAGATTTCATCGCCGACGCCTTGCTCGGCCCATACCAAAATAGTCTTGCCGGCTAGATTTTCGCCCGCATACAAAGGCCGCACCGCGAGCAGGTTGCGGTAGTCGGTGAAATGCTCGCGCTGCTGCAGTCGCCATTCGTGCTTGGCCCAGCCTTGTTCCAACTGGCCTTGCATCAGCAGGGCGAGCGATTCGTTCCAGTGCGCATCGGAATAGTCGGGATTGAGCGCGAGCGCGGTGCGAACGCTGGCGATAGCAGCGTCGAGCTGCCCCAAATCCTGCAATGCATTGCCGAGATTATTGTGCGCCTCGGCGTAGTCCGGTTTTAACGCGATGGCGGTGCGCAAACTGTCGACGGCTTGGCTGAGTTGTTCCTGCTCGCGCAACGCGTTGCCAAAATTGTTATGCGTCTTGGCGTCGTTGGGATTGAGTGCGAGTGCGCGGCGATAATTGTCGATGGCTGCGGTCGGATCGCCCTGCATTTCCAGCGCAACGCCGAGGTTGCCATAGGCGCCGGCGTCCTGCGGGTTGAGCGCAATTGCTGTGCGATAACTAGTAATCGCGTCGTCGAGATTACCTTGCTGCTGCAGTACCGCGCCGAGATTGCTATGCACTTTGGCGTCCTGCGGATGGAGTGCGATGGCGTGCCGATAACTCTCGGCCGCTGCATCGAGATCACCCTGCGCGTGCAGCGTAACGCCTAAGTTGTAATACATCGGGCCCAACGGTTTTATGCGGATCGCTTCGCGGATCAAATCAACGGCGATATCAAGCTGGCCGGTCTGCTGCGCAATTAATCCCAGCAGATGCAACGCATCGACGTTGGTGGGCTCCGACTGAAGTATTTGCTGATAGATGGCCGCCGCCTGTGGCAGCTGGCCGGCGCGTTGATGCTCGATTGCCGTCGCTATGAGATTTTGAGTCGACAGATTCTCGACCGTTTTTACTTCTTTTTGCGATTCATTTTGTCGCTGACAACATTGCTTGTATTTCTTGCCGCTACCGCAGGGGCACGGGTCGTTACGGCCGATTTTCGTCACGCTCGTTTGCATCCACGACATTGTAATTTCCAGGCAAGGTAATTTATCCCGATTTATTCAGCAACAACCGCAACACGAGTGTAAGCGCCGGCCAAATTACGGCGGTGTCGCATTATGGTGTGACGGCTGCTTGCTGAATTGTAGCTGTCGTTAAGGGCGTGAGTATTTATTGCAAAAAAATCACTGCTGCACGCTACGCTCCCAGCAGCGGCAAATTTTTTAACCGGTGATACCGAAGAGATAATGCGATGCAGTGTTTTAATTCAGCCACTGGCACTTGTTCAGAAATATTAAATACGATGGCTCTTTTACCTTCATAGATGAAGGCGTCGCCGTATATTTCTTTAAACGTTTCTATCAATGTGGTTTGGCAGTGAAAGAACATAAAATATTGATTAGGTGATTTTTGTTTCCAATCAATTCGAAACGTACTACCGCCTTTGACAACATAGCTAACTTCGCCCCACTTTAGCGTTTCTTCGATTGCTCCCACCTCGTACTCGGTGGCTGCGGCAAAAATTATTTTTCGAAGATTCAGCAGCAATGGCCGAATGTGGTCGGGGTAGGAATCGAATTTTTCTTTAATAAAAATTTCCATCGAAATCTCGAACACAAGTTATCTAAAATAGACAAGCGCTTTGGCGCGTGTGTTTCATAGCTATACGTTTTCGTGGTCGGAGTTTTAGGTCTCGAATTATTCGGAACGCAGAGAATTTTTTGTGTATTGCGCGAGTAATTCTTCGAGCGATTCCAGTTCGACCGGTTTAATCAGGTGATGATTAAAGCCCGCTTCCAGTGACTGCAATTTATCTTCGGTTTGTCCCCAGCCACTGAGCGCGATAAACAGCACATGTTTTCCCCACTGTTCAGTTCGCGCTTGTCGGCAAACGGCGTGTCCGTCGAGTAGCGGCATTGCGATATCCAACACCATTACATCGGGGCAAAATTCGCTGCCGATATCCAGCGCGGATTGGCCGTCATGCACAGTGCGTACGTCGTGTCCGATCATGCTCAAAATCATGCCCAGACTGCGAGCGGCATCGACATTGTCGTCCGCCAGCAATATTTTTAAGCGATTTATAGGACGAGCAGAATTCGTGTTGGTGGAGCGAAGAGGAATTGCGTCTTTATCCTGCGGTGCCAACGGCAATCGAATGAGAAATTCACTGCCAGTGCCAAGTCCTGAACTGCGTGCCTCTATCTGACCACCGTGGCGTTCAACGAGCTGGCGAACGAGCGTTAGGCCAATTCCCAATCCGCCACTGACTTCTGCATACGATCTGTCGACTTGTGTGAAAAGGTCAAATACGCGATTGAGCATCGGTTTCGAGATGCCAATACCGTTGTCGCGAATGGAAACAATCGCTGCGTCGTTTTCGCGTACCAGCGTCACTTCAATACGACCGCCGACCGGTGTGAATTTGGCGGCGTTGTTCAGCAGGTTTGTGAAAATTTGTACGATGCGAGCGTCGTCCGCCTCGACAATTAAATCTTCGCCGGGCAGCGATATAACGATGCGATGACTGAACTGCTCGATGACCGGGCGACTTGCTTCAATGGCATTTCCCAGCGCAATCGCAAGCGAAAAATGAGTGCGTCGCAATTCCACCATATCGCGGCTTAAGCGCGATAAATCCAATAGATCGTCGATGAGCCGCATCATCTGACCGACCTGGCGCTCCATCATGTCACGGGTCTCGGCGATCACTTTTTTATCGTCGAGCGCACGCCGCTGAATCTCTAGCGCATTGCGAATCGGAGCTAACGGATTACGTAGTTCGTGCGCCAACGTTGCAACGAACTCATCCTTCAGCCGATTGGAATCAGCCAAGGTTTGGGCCAGTTCGCGATAATTTGCTTCACTGGCGCGCAGGGCGGAATCGGCGCGCGCGCGGTCGGTAACGTCGATGCCTTCTACAAATATTCCCGAAACATTGCCATCTTTAGATTTGATGGGTTGATACACGAAGTCCACATAGCGCTCCGAGATAGGACCGCCCGGCACTGCCTGAAGGTTGAATTTTGTACCAGTCGCGGAGTAGGCCATCCCAGTTTTATAAACCTCGTCGAGCAGCGCCACGAAGCCCTGTTCAACGACCTCAGGCAGTGCATCGACTACCGTTTTACCTACCACGGCACGATGCCCCACCAATTTTTGATAGCGAAGATTAGTGATCTCGAAAATGTGGTCGGGGCCTGTCAGCAAGGCCATGAAACTCGGCGCCTGTTTGAACAGCTGATCGAGTTGATCTCTTTGCGCGGTGGCCTGGCGCGCCAACAAAACGTTTTCCGTTGTTTCGGTACAAATGACGAGCACCCCACCAATTTGATTTGGTGCCGTGTGATCATCGATAGGGCTGTAACTGTAAGTCCAGTAGACGTCTTCTTTGCGTCCATGCCGTGTAATGGGAATAAGTTGGTTAACATTCCAGGTGGCGCCGTGGCCGGACAGAACGTGTTCGATTTGCGAACCGATGACATCCCATATTTCGAGCCAGACTTGTTTGGCGGGTAGTCCCAGCGAACCAGGATGGCGCTCGGGACCAATTGATTCTCGATAAGCATCGTTGTACAGACAGGCGCCATCTTCGCCCCACCAGATGTACATCGGGTGGCCCGTATTGAGGAGGAGGCGGACAACCGTTCGCAGGGCTTGTGGCCAGCCACTGGGCGATCCCAACGAGGATTGGCTCCAGTCATGCGCGCGCATCAACGCGCCCATTTCGCCGCCGCCCTTTAAAAAATCAAGTTCGGCCGGGCGCGCTGCGGGCGCGGCGGATTCCAGATCTGTTGGGTCCATTGATAATCCTGGCCGAGAGAGGTGAAAATCTTTTCTGTGTTTTACACGAAGCATGCGGAGCAAGTATACGAACGAAGCGTACGAAGAGCATCAATGAGTGCGGAAACCTATTTAACGTACTGTGACGTTTTGCTTCGATAGCATCGGTCGCGGATAATCAGTTCTGATTATCGTCAATCCAGGCAACAGATTTTTCTCGCCAAATTGCGTTAAATGCGATCCTATGAGCCCGCAACGGCATTTTGCTGGAACGGTAAAAATTAAATTATTAGTGCGGCGCGAACTTTGAAATCGAACTTTAAAATATTGTGCGGTGCTGTGAAATATTCTTAACAACACTCACGCTAATTGGTGCGCCGGAGCCGAATTACATCTCAGCTATAACGAGGATTACATGAATAATAAAAACGTAAGCAATGGTCCGGTTGATGTTAGTAAATTGGAAAAATGGCTCAGCCAACATTTTGCAGACCAAGGTCAGCTATCGCTGATATCGGTCAATGTACCGGCTAACGGTTATTCGGCAGCGACGATACTGATCGAGGCCGACATCACTCGCAATAACGAAACGCAGCGGCGCGACTTGGTTTTACGCCTGGAAAAACAGGGTCAGCATGTGTTTCTTGATACTGATATCGCGCGCCAAGGCCGGATGATGATCGAGCTGCGTCGCCGCGGATTGCCTGCGCCAAATGTATTGGCAATCGAAACCGATGCGACTGTGCTGGGCGGAAAATTCTTGCTCATGGATCGCATCGACGGCGTGTCGTTGCCGCAAAACCCCAGTTATCAAGTCGCAGGTTTGTTAACGCAGCTCGACGCCGAACAACGCAGTCAGGTGTGGGGCGAGGCGATATCGACCATCGCCATCATTAACCGCTTGAACTGGCAGCAAGGTTTTGAATTTCTCGACAAACAACAATTCGGTGAACCGGGGCTCGATCAGTACCTGCGTTGGCTGAGTGCGTGGCGCGATGAAGTGATGGAGGGCCAACCAAATCCGATCATCGATGCCGCGTTAACCATTCTGCAGCGCGACAAACCCGACAATCGCCACGTCGATGTGTTGTGGGGCGATTCCAACCCCGGTAATTATTTGTTCACCACCAACGGCCATGTGGCAGCGGTGCTGGATTTCGAGGCCTCGGCATTAGGCCCAGCGGAGATTGATTTAGGCTGGTGGTTCTTTGTCGACGGCATGCTCAGCTTTGGTGTTGAGCGCTTGCCGGGACTGCCCGAACGCGATGAAGTAATCGCACGGTTTGAAACGGAGCTGGGCCGAAAGATTTCCGAATTGGCGTACTACGAATTATTGGCGGCGCTGCGCATGGCATTGGTTATCGCTCGTACGTCGAGTCTGTTGATCAAAAGCGGTCATCTGCCGAACACCAACAAAACGCCCTGTAACAATCCCGCAACGCAGCTGCTGGCAATGAAGCTGAATCTCTCCGGCGGCGAATCGGGCGAGGATTATCTGGCTTTTTGCGCGGCGATGAAACACGACTAGTGAACTTTTATAAGCGATATACGTACAGCAATGGCGCGTTGATTAATCAAGTACGTAAAAAATAGCATCGAGCAAAGTAGTGAACAAAAAAATACCCGACTTGTTTAGATAGGTCGGGTATTTTTTTCGCAGCAGGAAATCAGTTAATTTTTAGATGTTAAAACGCGTGAAAATTTTTCAAAATTACTCGCACAATTATTAATCCGCATCATTACACCGACTTATGTTTTGCTCTGCACTAAACGAATCGCATTAATCATTGAATAATTTCCAATCAATCGCGCAAACATCCGATTATCAAATACCGCACTTTTAGCGCTCATCAGAGTCTGATTTGCGTACGCACAAAATTATTAATCGGAGCAGCTTATGAGCGAGAACAGCGAAATCAAACCATCCTGTCCAAAATGCGGTGAAACAGGTTTTATCGCAATGGCCGATGCGCACGTAAAAAATGCAGACAAATCGATTGCGCTGATTGTTTGTGCAGGGGCGAATTGTTCCGCTGTAATTGGTGTGCTGCCCTTTGCCGACGTGTTCGAGAAGTTGGGGCAGTAATAACTCCGCCGGCAATTATTTTCGGGTCCGATTAATTAAGTTTCAGCGATCAAACGGTGTCGTCGCCGTAATCGCCGTCCGGGTGATTCGAACTGCCTAATTTCCAATAACCGCGCGTAACGATGGTGCCGCGCTCGAAGCCTCGCTCTTTAAGTAGCAGCCGACGAATACGTCGCATCGCATTCGATTCGCAGCCGACATAAAAGCGGCCGTTGCCACTTGGCAACTGATCAATAAATTTGCGAATGGCGGCTTCCAATGGCGCGCCGGCTTGTTGCGGATCGGCGCCGCGAATCAGCCATTCGATATCGACATTTCCCGCGCTGTGCAATGCGCGAATTTCATTCTCGTCGGTTACTTCAATTAACGCGCGTACGGAAATTTTTGCGGGCAAATCGGCAAGAATGGTTTCTATAGCCGGCAGTGCAGTGCCATCGCCGGCTAATAAAAACCATGCTGCCTCCGCATCGATTTTGTAACCCGGTGCCGGGCCTAATACCACCAGTCGATCGCCAATTTTTGCGCGTATTGCCCAGCGCCCTGCGGGACCGTGGTCGTGCAACATAAAATCGACATCAAGCTCAAAGGTCGACGCATTGAAACGACGCGGTGTGTAGGTGCGCATGGTGGGCGAGCGCGGGCCATCGGGTATTGGCATCGGCGCTTCGTGCGAGCCGTCTTCCGGCACAATCAATTTGATATGCGCAGCGGGTCCAGTCCAAACGAAACTCTGCAAATCCTCGCCGGTAAACGTGATGCGAACCATATGCGGACTGAGCGTTGCGATGCGCGCCACTTCAATTCGACGCGGCGTGCGGCGTGGGCGGGGCGCAACATCGGGAGTGGCGGGCATGTGATTTTCTGATGTCATGTGTGAAAGACCAGTCGATGGCGAGTACAAAACTCGGTTCGACCGATAGTACGTAGAACGGCTCGTACGTGCAAATCACGAAATTGAATACGGGTTTTTAAAAAACCCTTTAACGCGAACGCAGCATTTATATTAGGTTGAATCGAAAATTACGTAATCAAAAATTACTTAATTACAAATTAAAGCGCGCTCGATTTAAACGTGCTCTTAATTTTTTGATAAACGCGCACAAATGAAAATCTATCTGAAAAAAATTCCGGCTGGATTTCAGCAATAGAATTCATATTAAAAATTCGTTACAGCAGTGCTGCAACCTCAACCATGCCCTGAGTCAATGTACGCAAATCATCGTCGCTCATTACAAACGGTGGCATCGCGTAAATTATTTTTCCGAAAGGGCGTACCCACAAGCCGCGCTCGACAAAAGCAGTCTGCGCTTTTCTGATATCGATCGCGTCGTGCATTTCGATGACGCCAATCGCCCCGAGCACACGCACATCGGCGACATTGGGCAGCGCGCGCGCGGCTTCGAGGCCGCTGCGCAAATGCATTTCGATGATGCGCACACAGCGCTGCCACGGTTGCGAAATTAATAATTCGATGCTGGCGCAGGCGATGGCACAGGCCAGCGCATTCGCCATAAAGGTTGGTCCATGCATTAACGCGCCGGGTTCGCCGGCGCAAATGCCAGCGGCAACTCGATCGGTGCACAGCGTTGCGGCCAGCGTGACATAGCCGCCGGTAATGGCCTTGCCGACGCACATAATATCGGGGCTGATGCCGGCGTGTTCGCACGCGAATAATTTGCCGGTGCGGCCAAAGCCGGTGGCGATTTCATCGCAAATCAATAACACGTCGTAGTCGTTGCAGAGTTTGCGCGCCTGCTGCAAATAGTCCGGTGCATAAAAATGCATACCGCCGGCGCCTTGAAAAATCGGTTCGATAATTAATGCCGCAATATCGTCATGATGCGTCGCTAATAATTCTTTTAGCGAGTCGAGATCGCCAGTATCGAACGGTTCGCCGAAACGTGTCTGCGGGCGATCGGCAAAAAATTGTTCGGTAAGAATTCCATTGAACAACTGATGCATGCCGTCGACCGGATCGCACACCGACATCGCCATAAAAGTATCGCCGTGATAACCGCCGCGCACGGTGAGCAATTTATTTTTTCGGCCGACGTGTTTCTTTTTTCCATCCTGCGCGCGCCAGAATTGCAGCGCCATTTTGATTGCTACTTCCACCGCGACCGAGCCGGAATCGCTGAAAAAAACTTTAGTCAGCGGCACCGGCGTGAGATCGACCAAAAGTTGTCCAAGCCGGATTGCGGAAGGATGTGTAAGTCCGCCGAACATCACATTCGACATCGCCTGCAATTGTTTTTGCGCAGCGGCGTTGAGTACCGGATGGTTGTAACCGTGCACAGCGCTCCACCACGAACTGGTGCCATCGATCAATTCGCGACCATTGGCCAGCGTCAAACGCACGCCCTGCGCGCTAACTACCGGCAGCACTGGCGTTGGATCGAGCATCGATGCGTACGGATGCCACAAATGCTCGCGATCGAATTGCAGCAGCGCAGCGCTATCGTCGTTCGGGATGCTCATGGCTTGGATGTCCGCATAAATCGTGTCGCGCGGAGTATATGCAATTCTCCGGCGCCGATGCAGACCGGGGTTTCTATCTGCGCGCACGCTCTATCTGCGAGCTGCCGAACTAACAACCGCGTTTAGTGGCGCCGAGCGCGCGACTCGGCGGCGATCGGGCAGGTATAATCGCCGCCATGACTGCCCCCGCGCTGCACATCCTCAATACAGTTTACGGCTATCCGCAATTTCGCGGCCAGCAGGCTGCGATTATCGAAACCGTTGGCCAGGGCCGCGACGCGTTGGTGTTGATGCCAACCGGCGGCGGCAAATCGCTGTGCTATCAAATCCCGTCACTGCTGCGCCCCGGTGTCGGCATCGTCGTGTCGCCGCTGATTGCGCTGATGCAGGATCAGGTCGATAACCTGCATCAACTCGGCGTGCGTGCCGCGTTTTTAAATTCAAGCCTCGATATGGACGCGCAGCGCGCCGTCGAGCAGCAATTGTTGCGCGGCGAACTCGATCTGCTCTACATCGCGCCCGAACGTTTGCTGCAGCCGCGCACGCTGCAGTTTCTGGAGCGCTGCGAGCTGGCTTTATTCGCCATCGACGAAGCGCATTGCGTGGCGCAATGGGGCCACGATTTTCGCAAGGATTATCTCGGTTTAAGTTTGCTCTCCGAGCGCTTTCCCAACGTGCCGCGTGTGGCGTTGACCGCGACAGCGGATATTCGCACCCGCGCCGAAATTGCCGAGCGTTTGCAATTACGTGATGCGGAATGGTTCGTCAGCGGTTTCGACCGGCCGAATATTTGTTATCAGGTCGCGGCGAAAGTCGATGCGCGCAAACAGTTGCTGAAATTTCTCGACAGCTATCGCGGTCAAGCCGGCATTGTCTATTGCCTGTCGCGCAAAAAAGTAGAAGCGACCGCCGAATGGCTGAATGAGCAGGGCATCACAGCGCTGCCGTATCACGCCGGGTTGTCGCCTATTTTGCGCGAAACAAATCAGCGGCGTTTTCTGCGCGAAGACGGCATCGTGATGGTGGCGACGATTGCGTTCGGCATGGGTATCGATAAACCCGACGTGCGTTTTGTCGCGCATCTCGATCTGCCGAAAAGTATGGAAGCGTATTACCAGGAAACGGGCCGCGCCGGTCGCGACGGCGAGCCCGCCACGGCATTATTACTGTACGGCTTGCAAGATGTGGTGCGCATGAAAGACATGCTCGCCAGCAGCGATGCGCCGGAACAATTCAAGCGGCAGGAGCGGCACAAGCTCGACACGCTGCTCGGCTGGTGCGAAATGATCGACTGCCGCCGCGAAGCATTGCTGGCGTATTTCGGCGACGATTACGGCCGTCGCTGCGGCAATTGCGATACGTGCTTAACGCCGCCGAAAACCTGGGATGCAACGCAGGCTGCGCAAAAATTATTATCGTGTATTTATCGCAGCGGCCAGCGTTTCGGCGCCGCGCACACCGTCGATATTCTGCTCGGCAAAAGTAATGAAAAAGTGTTGCAGTACGGCCACGAAAAACTCAGCACATTCGGTATCGGCAAAGGCCTGGGTGAACAGCAGTGGCGCTCACTGATTCGGCAATTATTGATTCGCGGTTTTATTGAGGTCGATGTGCAAGGTTTCGGTGGTTTGCGTTTAACCGAACAATCGCGGCCGGTATTGCGCGGCGAAATAGCGTTGGCATTGCGCATCGATACGGTCGATACCAATGCACGCGCGCAGCGTTCGCGCAATCGTCTGGTTGATGTCACGCCGGAGTTGGAGCCGCTGTGGCGCGCGTTGCGCGATTGTCGCAAACGTATTGCGGAAGAGCAGGGCATTGCACCATTCATGGTATTTCACGATGCGACGTTGCGTTTGATGGCGGTCGAGCAGCCATTAACCGAGTCCGCACTGTTGCATATCAGTGGCGTCGGTCAATCCAAGCTCGAACATTACGGTGCGGCTTTTCTCGCCGTTATCCGCGAACAGGCAGGTGACCTGGCGATATCATGAGCGAGAATTTTTCCTACGCGGTGAAATTCCAAACCCGCAAAACTTTGGCGCTGTATGTACTGATTGATGGCAGCGTCGAAGTGCGCGCACCGCATGGGATGAATCAAAAACATATCGTTAGCTTCGTCGAAAAAAAATCCGCCTGGATTATAAAAACCCGCGATCAGCAGCAACAACGCCAACAATGGCAAACATTAATCGAACCGGGCTCCGCGGTTTGGTTTCTCGGTACGCCGCGCAAATTAGAAGTAAACACTGGAAAAGAAATGGCGGTGCTGTGCAGCGAGGAAAGCATCGCGGTCAGCGCGCGCGATCCGTGGAATTTGCCGCGTCTATCGCGCCAACTCAACGACTGGTATCGCGATCAAGCGCAGCACACGTTTAGCGAACGTTTATTAATTGTCTGCCAGCGCTTCCCCGGCATTCTCGCCGCCCCCGAATTACGCTTGCGCTCTATGCGTCGTCGCTGGGGCAGTTGCAGCCGCCACGGTCGCGTCACCTTAAATGTCGAGTTGGTTAAGTTGCCATTAACGCTAATCGACTACGTTATCGCGCACGAGCTGTGTCATTTATTCGAATTCAATCACGGCAAAAAATTCTATCAACTACTCGAACATGTCATGCCGGATTGGAAACAACGCGAAGTGTTGTTGAAGCAGTTTTGAATAGTCGATTATTAATTCTGCGGCGGTCGCCGCCGCCAAACCGCCGCCAACACACTCCCCAAAATACAATGCATTAATGCGGAAATGGCACTCGGTACATCGACGCCGGAGCCTGCTGGAAAGTGCGCGCGCGCGAGCTGTGCGCCCAGTCCTGAATTCTGCATTCCCACTTCAATCGAGATGGTGCGTGCGACGGTTTCGCTGCGATTGATCCAATACGAAAATAGATAACCCAGGCCGAAGCCCGATACATGCAGCATTAGAACGCCGAGCAGCAGGCGCGGTCCTGCTTGCAAAACTTGCGTGCGGCCTGCACCGAGCACCGATGCCACGATTAATGCGATAACCAAGACTGCAATTGCCGGGCTTATGCGTGTGGCTTTTTTTGTTAATTGCGGCGAATAACGATTCAGTAAAACCCCAGCGATGGTCGGCACTAAAACAACTTCAAGACAGGATACGAATAATCCCCACGCGTTAATTTCCATACGCGAGCCGGCGAGTGCGGAGGTCAGCCACGGCGTCATCACGACGGCGAGTATTGTGGAGAATGTCGTTAGCGTGACCGACAGCGCCACATTCGCACGCGATAAATAGCTGATCACATTCGAAGCCGTTCCACACGGGCAGCATGCAACCAAAATTAATCCCACGGCATACGCATCCGGTAATGCCAGCAGTTTTGCAATCGCCCAGCCGGACAGCGGCATGATGGTGTAATGCAAAATGACACCGGGCAAAACCCAGCCCGGCATTTGCACGATGCGTGTGAAGTCCTGCGCTGTTAGCGTTATCCCCATGCCCAGCATGATCACGCCCAGGCCGAGTGTGATCCATAAGCCGCTAAACCATGTAAATAATGGCGGGTGCCACAACGCCAGCACGCTGCAAAGGGTTACGACAAGAGGAAATGCACTGGTGAATTTATCGAGAAAGTTTTTCATGGAGGTCATTATTAGTATGAGAACGATGGCGGATTCTATGGGTTTGTTGCCGCGTGAGGAAGCACCATATCGCGTCTCCATTATGGCGGGAGCAATCATTGAACGAAATCGAGAAAAAGCAAGGATCGCTGTTGCGACACTATTGAAAATGAAAAAACATTTCGTATCGGATGCTGAGTTGGATGCAATGAAGCAGGAAGGAAGGCGGTGTTAGGCATGTTTGTATTGGATCATTCGGTTGCAATGCGTTGGCTATTGCAAAGCGAAAAAGCCATCGATCAAAAATATGCCGAGAGTGTTTTGAGATCATTTAACGACATCGATGTAGTGGTCCCAGGCTTACGGCATTTGGAAGTGGTCAATGTATTAATGAGTGCGGAGAGACGCGGTGAAATCGAAGCTGGCGAAGTTGAAGGTTTTGTCAGTCAGCTCGAAAATTTGCCGCTGCGTATTGATCTCGCCACAGCACAGCAGGCCTTCTCAAGAACGCTATCATTAGCGCGCATTTATAAGTTGAGTAGTTACGATGCGGCTTATCTAGAGCTTTCCGTTCGCGAAAGATTGCCGCTCGCGACTCTCGATTAGGATTTACGCAAAGCGGCTAAAAAAGCTAATGTCGATATTTATCTAAAATCTGCTTAATGAGTTTCCTCTACAACAACTTCTGTAAATACGGCCATACATTATCTAATAATTGTTGCTGCGCTTCTGCGCGCGGGTGAATGCCATCGTCCTGCATCAGCTCGGGATGGGTCGCGATGCCTTCCATAAAAAATGGTACCAGAGGCACTGAATATTTTTTTGCGGTGTCGGTGTAGTTCGCGAAAAAATCCGAAGTGTAGCGAAGGCCGTAATTAGGCGGAATTTTCATGCCGACCAATAAAACTTTTGCGCCCGCATTCTGACAAAGCTTTATCAGTTGTTCCAAATTGTCGCGGATGCGTTGAATTTGAAAGCCGCGCAAAGCGTCGTTACCGCCAAGTTCGATCACAACAATTGTCGGTTTATATTTTTGTAGCAGCGCGGGTAAACGGGCGAGACCGCCGTCGGTAGTGTCGCCGCTGATACCGGCGTTGACGACGTGAAAGTTTGTTAATTTTTGCTGCAGTAGCGTCACCCACCCGCGTTCGCGCGGTATACCATAGGCGGCGCTTAAGCTATCGCCCAGCACCAGTAAATTAGGCGCCGATAAATTGGACGTATCCGCACGGACCTGTGCACCAAACAACAGTTGCGCCGCGCAAACTATTACCCACGCGATCATTTTGCTGCGCAGCAATTGGCGCCACGGCGCTATTGTCGACGGCAGTTTTGAAAACAAAAAATTTGCCCTGAGTGGTTTTGCATGCGGCGATGTTGGACGCGGTGATTTTGGAAATAGTTGTCTCACGTTGGAACCCTTATGATTCGTAGCGAAAATTTACAAAAAACCGTAACCACCGCGAGCGGCGCGTTGCACATCCTGAAAGGCATCACGCTGCAGATCAAGGCCGGTGAAAGTGTTGCGATTGTCGGCGCGTCGGGTTCCGGCAAGTCTACCTTACTCGGATTGTTAGCCGGTCTCGACGTGCCCACCAGCGGTAAAATTTGGTTATCCGATCGAGAAATTACCGCATTCGATGAAGATGAACGCGCGCAGTTGCGTGCTGAGTTAGTCGGTTTTGTTTTTCAATCGTTCCAATTGTTGCCGAGTTTAACGGCGCTCGAAAATGTAATGCTGCCGCTGGAATTAAAAGGGCAGCGCGATGCGCGCGCGGCGGCGGAAAATTTTTTGCAACGCGTCGGACTTGCTTCGCGGCAACAACATTATCCACGGCAATTATCCGGTGGCGAGCAACAGCGCGTTGCCATCGCGCGTGCATTTGCGAATTCGCCGAAAATTCTTTTTGCCGATGAACCCACCGGCAACCTCGATACCGCAACCGGCGCGACCATCATCGATTTATTGTTTGAATTAAATCGCGCTGCGCAAACGACATTGGTTTTGGTCACACACGAAGAGCGTTTAACCGAGCGCTGTGCACGCCGTATCGAATTTGCGATGGGTGAAATTGTCGCCGACACCGGTGCGCGCAATCCCAGCGTGGCATTGCATGAAGCGAGTGCGGCGCAATGACGTTGAATCCGCGTGCGTCGCTGGCGCTGAAATTATTAGTGCGCGATTGGCGCGGTGGTGAACTGGGTTTGTTGCTGCTGTCGTTGGCGATGGCGGTGGCCATTGTGGTCGGCATCGCGTCGTTTACCGAGCGTCTGCAATTGGGGATTAATGCCAACAGCAATCAATTTCTTGCCGCCGATCGCGTACTCAGCAGTGCGTGGCCGGTGTCACCGCAATGGCTGGAGCATGCCGATCAAATCGGCTTGCAGCGCGCGGAAACGGTTTCCTTTCAATCGATGTTGGTTGCCGGCGACAACACGCAGTTGGCGTCGATTAAAGCGGTGTCGCCGCAATATCCGTTGCGCGGCCAATTAAAAATTGCACAGGCCGCATTTGGCGATGCGCAAGTTGCAACGCACGGACCTGCGCCGGGTGAGGTGTGGCTCGACTCGCGATTATTGCCGCTGTTGAATATCGATATTGGCGCGACTGTTGAAATTGGCGCGGCGAGTTTTCGGGTCGGCGCAGTGCTGGTTAGCGAGCCCGATAGCGGCGTCGATATTTTCGCGCCGCGCGCGATGATGGCAAGCGCCGATCTCGATGCCACGCAAATCGTTCAGCCCGGCAGTCGCGTGCGTTACAAATATTTATTCGCCGGCAGCGATACGGTTCTGCAAACGTATCAGACGTGGTTGCAACCGCAATTATTGTCGGCGCATCGGTGGCAGGGCGTTGGCGAAGCGCAGCCGCGGATCGGCAATGCCATCGAACGCGCGCAAAAGTTTTTATTGCTTGCAGGCGCGCTCGGCGTTGCATTGGCGGGAATTGCGATCGCGTTATCGGCGCGTCGTTACAGTGAGCGCCATTTCGATCATGTCGCCATGCTGCGTTGTCTCGGCGCTTCCGGCGCGCGCGTATTTTCGATTTATTTTTCACATCTATTAATTATTGCGACACTTGGCGTGGTGTTGGGCGTGGCGATTGGCTACGCGTTGCAAGCGGTATTTTTATATTGGCTGGCGAATTTTTTTCAACAGACATTACCTGCGGGAACCTGGTGGCCGATTGTAATGGCGCTGATAACTGCGTTGGTGTGTGTGCTGGCATTTGCGTTGCCGCCGTTATTGGCGCTGCGCGAAACACCGCCGCTGCGCGTATTGCGTCGCGATTTGGAAAGTCGGCGCGGGCGCGGTGCCGGCGCATTGGTACTCGGTGTTGGCAGCATCGCCGCGTTGATGTGGTATTACAGCGAAAGCTTGGCGTTAACCGCGACGGTTTTCGCCGGTGTGGCTGCGGTATTAGTGGCGGTCGGTTTGGTCGCTTGGTTATTGCTGCGCGGCGCACATTCGTTCGGTATGCATGCCGGGTCGATGTGGCGTTTGGCGTTGGCGTCATTGCAGCGACGCCGTGCGCAGAATGCCGTGCAAATGGTTATTTTTGCGCTGGCGATTATGTTGTTGCTGATTATCGCGTTGGTGCGTACTTCATTGCTGGCGGAATGGAAAACGCAATTACCTGCGAACGCACCGAATTATTTTTTAATCAATGTTGCGCCGACGCAAACTGCCGCACTCGAACAATTATTGACGCAGAAAAATATTCACAGTGCCGGATTTTATCCGATGGTGCGCGGCCGTTTAACGGCGGTAAATGGCGAAACAGTGCGAGTCGCAACAGATAAAAGCGATAAAAAAGACGGCAAGCGTGAGCGTGATGTCGATATCGATCGCGAGTTGAATTTGAGCTGGGGCGAACAATTGCCGCACGAAAATCGCATTGTCGAAGGCAAATGGTTTGAACCGAATGCCGGTGCGGAAGTGTCGGTAGAATCCGGCTTGGCCGAGCGGCTCGGTATTCATCTCGGCGATAAATTGTTATTTCAAATGGCCGATGAGCAGCTGACCGTTGTTGTAACCAGTTTGCGCAGCTTGAATTGGGACAGTATGCAGCCGAATTTTTTTATGATTTTTCCGCCATCAATATTGCGCGATTATCCGGCGACATACATCACTAGTTTTTATTTGGCGCCAGGCCAGAAATTAATTCTCAACGAGTTGGTGCGGCAATTTCCTGCGGTAACGATTTTGGAAATCGACGCAATTCTGTCACAGGTGCGCACCATCGTCGATCAAGTCAGTCGCGCGATTGAATTGGTGTTGTGGCTAATTGTTGCCTGTGGCTTGTTGGTGTTATTTGCCAGCGTATTATCGACGCTTGATCTGCGCATGCAGGAAAACGCAGTGCTGCGTGCACTCGGTGCGCGGCGTCGATTGATTGTCGGCAGTCTGGTGATCGAGTTTGCGGTGTTGGGCGCGCTGGCAGGATTGCTCGCTGCCGGTGCCGCCGAATGCGCGGTGTGGCAATTCGAATCGCGGCAGTTGGATATGCATTTCGTATTGCACGGTTGGGTTTGGTTTACGGGGCCAATCTTTGGTGCCGCATTAATCGGCGCGGCCGGCTATTTGGGTTGTCGCAATGTCGTTAATGTGCCACCGATGCGGGTTTTAAATGCGCTTTAATTTTTACGCTAAGCGGGCCTCACGGCGGCGTTGTTTGCGTTGTATCGCGGCGAGATATTGACCGAGCTTGGTGCTGTGCGATGGCATCGACACGGTGAGTGTGGCGCCGGCCAATGTGTGCAGGGACGGTGTGCGGATTACGTATATGTTGCGGACTTCGATACTGCAATCGATATCAATATGATTTGGCAGTTTGATCACACATTTTTCGAGCAGTCGATTTTTGTCGAGCAGTTTGCTGACATCGCCGCGCAGCGATAGCTTGATGCCGTCGCTGGATAAATTGACGATGCGCGCATCGAACGGTTGGCCATCGCTGTCGCGAATATCAATGTTCAAACCATTTTCGCGCTCGACATAAATACGATAAGCGCGTCGACGCAGGCTGGAGCCAATTTCTTCCGGCAGTTCCATGCGGTAAACGGGTATGCCTTCGATACTTTCGCGGGCGAGCAATTTTGAAAAAAATGAAATTTTAATGCCGGGTGCTTGTGCGCTGATTTCTGCGGAATCGCCTTCCAATAATTCCAGGCGTTTTTCCGGCGGATACAATTCGTCGATCAGTAAATAGCTGTCGTCGGGATGCAACTCCAAAATCATGCTTTGGAAGTTTTGTTCGATGCGAGGGAATTTCACCTCGATAAAACTGTGGCGACTCTGCAACAGTTCGAGCTGCGAATAATTGTCCGACATGTCGCTGCCGTTTGAAGCGGACTTCAAACCCAGTCGGGCAAGAATTTGTTTAAGTAGGGCCATGGTGCCTGCGAGTAATGTTTAGAAGTCGAGCGTAAGTTTTGAGGTGTTAGTTTGCGTATGAGTTTTTGCCATCCATGCTTTTGTTCATAACCTATTTTTCTTCATAAATAGTAGAGCGGTGATTTCGTTCCGGCAAATTTAAGCGCGCAATTCAGTAACTTAAATCGAAAAAAAGGGAGAAACGCAGAGCGTTCCCCCCTTTTCTGATCCGCTGACCGATTACGGCAGCAAATGTTTTACCGCATCGCGTTCTTCGGTAAGTTCTTTTTCTGTGGCTTTGATTTTTTCTTGGCTGAATGCGTCAATCGTCAAACCTTGCACGATTTCCCATTTGCCATTCTTGGTACGCACCGGGAACGAATAGATCAGACCTTCGGCTACGCCGTAGCTGCCGTCGCTATACACGCCCATGCTGACCCAGTTGTCGCCTTCGGTGCCGAGCGCCCACGTGCGGACGTGATCGATTGCCGCGTTAGCAGCAGACGCCGCCGACGACGAACCGCGCGCTGCGATTACCGCGGCGCCGCGTTGTTGCACGGTCGGAATGAAGGTTTCTTTGTACCAAGTCTGGTCGACCAGATCGAGCGCCGGTTTGCCTTTCACTTTCGCCTGGAACAGATCCGGGTATTGCGTGGACGAGTGATTGCCCCAAATCGTCATGTTGGTCACGTCGTTAACCGTGGTGCCGGTTTTCTGCGCGAGTTGAGTGGCGGCGCGGTTGTGATCGAGACGGGTCATCGCGGTGAAGTTTTTCGGGTCGATGCCTTTCGCATTGCGTTGTGTGATCAGCGCATTGGTGTTGGCTGGGTTGCCGACCACCAATACTTTGATGTCGCGGCTGGCGACTTCGCCGATTGCTTTGCCTTGCACCGAGAAAATCGCGGCGTTGGCTTCGAGCAAGTCTTTACGTTCCATGCCCGGACCGCGTGGACGCGCGCCCACCAGCAACGCGTAATCCGCGTCTTTGAAGGCGACTTTCGGATCGTCGGTGACAACAACGCCAGCGAGCAGCGGGAATGCGCAATCGTCCAACTCCATCTTCACGCCGTTCAACGCGCCGAGCGCTGGGGTGATATCGAGCAGCTGCAGAATTACGGGCTGATTTGCACCGAGCATGTTGCCGGCGGCTATGCGGAACAACAGGGCGTAGCCAATCTGGCCGGCGGCGCCGGTCACAGTAACGCGAACGGGTTGTGTCATGGTGAAGTCCTATCTCGCTGGTTTTTGAAGGGTTCGGGTTTTAGAGCAGGTCACTGCGGGGTGTGGATCGCACACGGCGCTGTCACCTGGACCGGGGTTAGGTCGCCGTCGAGAACTGGGCTCGGGCCTCGGGGTGGAGCGACATTGTAGTCAGGCGATGGCGTAAATTCTACCCGCCACTTTTACATGCCTTAATTTCGAAACAGGGTCGCAGTAAGCTGGAAAAGAGTGATGTGCCGCGCCGCTCAAACTGGCCGTAAATTTCGACAAACTGCTAGAATGCCCGCCGAATTTTTGTGCAGCCATTCGTCATGACCGATCTCGCTCTTTTCTCCAATATCGCGCCCATTGATACCGCTTCTTCAGCGCCCGCTGACGCGCCTGAAATAGCTAAGCATGTGCCCGAGCTTTCAAAAAAAGAGCGCACCGAATTCAACAAACTGCAAAAGCGGCTGCGGCGTTTAACCGGTGAAGCCATCGCCGATTACAATATGATCGAAGCCGGCGACAGAGTCATGGTGTGTTTATCGGGCGGCAAAGACAGCTACGGCATGCTCGATATCTTGATGAGTTTGCAGCGCAGCGCGCCGATTGAATTCGATCTGGTGGCAGTAAATCTCGATCAGAAGCAACCGGGCTTTCCTGAAGATGTGTTGCCAGCGTATCTCGATAAACTCGGCATCGAATATCACATCGTCGAAAAAGACACATACAGCATCGTCAAATCGATTATTCCCGAAGGCAAAACCACCTGCGGTTTGTGTTCGCGTTTGCGGCGCGGCACGTTGTACGACTTTGCTCAACAAATCGGCGCGACCAAAATTGCGCTCGGCCATCACCGCGACGACATTATCGAAACGTTATTTTTGAATATGTTTTTCGGCGGTTCGTTGAAGGCGATGCCACCGAAATTGTTGAGTGACGACAAACGCAATATCGTGATTCGACCGCTCGCATACTGCGAAGAAAAAGATCTGATTGCTTACGCCGAACACAAACGCTTTCCGATTATTCCGTGCAATCTGTGCGGCTCGCAGGAAAACCTGCAGCGCCAAGCAACCAAAGACATGCTGCGCGACTGGGAGCGTAAATTTCCCGGCCGCATCGAATCGATCTTCGGCGCCATCACCAACGTCGTGCCATCGCAATTGGCCGACAACACGCTGTTCGATTTCGCGAATCTGAAAACCGAACCCGGCGCCGCTGTCGACAGTATTCCCGCCATCAATCTGAACTGACGCGTCTCAGCACAAATACCTGCCGATCATTTGCCGTATGGCGCGCGTGCTTCGTGAATCGAGACCGTCGCCTCTTCCAGCCCCGAACTGAGCTGCGCCAGCACGCCATTGCGACTCACGATGACGGGCGTACCGGTCAGCTCGGCTATCTCATGTACCTGTTGCGCGGCGCGCCGCAGCGCGTCGAACGACAGCCGCAGATCCTGATTGCTCGCAGTTTCGATCGATCCGCGCGCCGCGCCGTCCTCACGCCAGTCCAATAACATCGGCCGGATGTCTGAGTTGTCGTATAGGGCCCAGTCATCGACCGCCGGGGCGTAAACCTGCTCGAAGTTTTCAAAGCCGGCCAGCCAGTCGCGGCGAATCGCTGCGGCGTCGACGGTGATGTCGCTGACTACCGCGCGCTGCGCGGTGCGAGCGATTGCCAATTCCGCGCTGGCGAGCTGCAGGAAAATCAGCGTCACGCGATAACCGGCTGTCTGCCATTGCTCGATCGAGGACAGGTATTCCGGCTCTGCCAGCGTCGTCTCGAATGCAAAACTCTCGCCGGCGACAAACAGGCGCTGCAACTCCTGCTGCATGACCTGATAGGCCGGAGCGGCTGCGCTTGCCGGCGCAAAGGGCGCCAATCCGGCGGCGATCAAATCGGCATTGACGAAGTTGGGACAGGCGGCATCCGGGGTTAACAATTCGCGGGCGAATATGGTTTTGCCGGCTCCGGCGGGGCCGGCAATGATAATGACGCGTCGTGCTCGATCCATCTGAATAATCCTGTTAATTCATTCCATTAGAGGCGGTCAGTTTTGCCGGGAGAAGTTAATGTTCAGGTTGGATATCAATCCAGCTGACCAATGCGCCCTTTTAAAGACGCGCCATGCTAATGATTAATAAGTCTGCTCACCAGCCGAATTCACGCTGGCCCGCTTTGTGCTCTTTCCCCTGTGAGTCCTTCGTTTTTGCCGCCCAAGTCAATTTCTTGGCAACCTCAAAACGCAGCGATCGCTAATTCGGGCCGTTAGGCGCAACGCATTTGCGCAGCCCTGTCAGAAGCTTGACTGCCTAACTGTGAGTGAGAGAGACATGAAAGTAGAACGCGCCGATATCAATCAACTGCTGCAACAGATGAAGCAGATGCAGACTCAGGTCAGCGAGCAGCGGGGCATTAAGTCGCCGATCGGAACCGAAGGTCTGGGTTTGACGCAGGGCGTCAACGGCGCCAATGCGACGACCGGGGCGGGCAAAGCGCCTGGTTTCGGCGAAATGTTTCAGCAGGCAATCGGTTCGGTTAACAACACGCAGCAGCAGGCGAGTGCGCTTTCGACTTCATTCGAGCAGGGCGACCCCGGCGTATCGTTGGCGCAGGTCATGGTGGCGTCGCAGAAAGCCAGCGTGTCGTTTCAGGCGTTGACGCAGGTGCGCAACCGATTAGTCGATGCCTACAAAGACATCATGAATATGCCGGTCTGATGCGGTTATCTGATGTTTCACCTTCTAACGTTCAGACCAGTAAGTACGACGAGGTAAGGCATGGCTACCGTTCCCGCTAATCCGCAAGCCGGCGCTCGTCGCGGCGGTATTCAAAGCGATCTGATCGAAGGTATGTCCGGCCTCGGCATTTTGCGTCAGCTCGGCTTATTGATCGGTTTGGCCGCCAGCGTCGCGATTGGCGTCGCGGTGGTGTTGTGGGCGCAGGGCGGCGATTACCGTCCGCTTTACAGCAGCCTCGATCGCCTGGATTCGTCGGCGGTGTTGCAGGTGCTGGACACCAATCAAATCAAATACAAAATTGAAAACAGCACCGGCGCGCTGCTGGTCGAATCCGACAAAATCAATCAGGCGCGGTTGATGCTGGCCGATGCCGGCGTCACCAATGACAACAAAGTCGGGTTCGAATTACTCGACAAGCAACAGCCGCTCGGCACCAGCCAATTTATGGAAACCGCGCGCTATCGCCATTCGCTCGAAGGCGAGTTGGCGCGCACGATCTCCAGCATTACCAATGTCCGCGCCGCCCGCGTGCATTTGGCTATTCCGAAGGATTCGGTATTCGTGCGCGATGCACGGCCGCCATCGGCGTCGGTGTTTGTCGAATTGTTTCCCGGCGGCGGACTGCAGCCGGCGCAGGTTAAATCGATCATCAATTTAGTCGCCAGCAGCATCTCCGAACTGAAACCTGAGAGCGTTACCGTCGTCGATCAGAAGGGCACATTGCTGTCGCAGTTGGCAATCGACGATCCGCAGCTGGTCGCCGCTAATCGCCAGCTTGAATACACGCATCGCATCGAGCAGCAATTGCGCGATCGCATCAATTCGATTCTCACGCCGCTGCTGGGCCAGAGTAAATTTCACGCCGAAGTCGCGGCCGATGTCGATTTCACCGCCGTTGAAGAAGCAGGCGAGTTGTACAACCCGGATACTCCGGCGATTCGCAGCGAGCAGCGCATCGAAGAACAAAAACCCGGCAGCGCGGCCGGTGGCGTGCCTGGTGCATTGAGCAATCAGCCGCCAACCGATGGTCGTGCGCCGGAGCAAGTTGCCGGTGCCCAGCCGAATCAGCCCGGTCAAGCGGCGAACCCGCAAGGTACCGGTTCCTCCGCAGCACCGGCCGGCGCCGGTGGTAAAAGCGGCGACCGCACTCGCGAACAAGTGGTGCGCAATTACGAGTTGGATCGCACGCTCAGCTACACCAAACATCAAGTCGGCAAATTGCGTCGTGTGACCGTAGCGGTAGCCGTGGATAACAAAACACCGGAAGGCGGCAAAGCGGGCGATCAAACCGTAGCAATGGATGCGGAGGCTTTGGATCGCTTGGCTATACTGGTCAGGAACGCGGTCGGCTACGACGCCGCCCGTGGCGACGTAGTGAACGTGGTCAACTCGCCGTTCGTCGCTGTGGTTGAAGAAGACATCACCCCGGAAAAAACGCCGATTTGGCAACAGCCGTGGGCATTAGGTCTGGCTAAACAGTTAGTTGCATTGTTGGCGGTGCTGGCGCTGATCTTTGTGATTCTGCGTCCGGCGATGAAATCGCTGACCCAGGGCGCGCGCGAAGGTCGCCAAACGAGCAATGCGATGCTCGGCGATATGGGCGCCGCCCCGATGAGCAATGAAACGGTAACGTTGAGCGGGGCCGCCAACAATATGATGCTGCCCAGCCCGGAAAATGGTTACGACCAGCAATTAACCGCCATCAAGGGCATGATTGCCGAAGACCCGGGCCGGGTCGCGCAGGTGGTCAAGAAATGGGTCGCGAGCGAGTAATAAATTAAATTGGCAATTAACCATCGCAGTAGCCGTGAGCAGTAATCGATGAGAAACAACGAGTGAGCGAAGCAGCGCAAGGTAAAACGCCAAAAGCCAAATCGGCCATGTCGCGGATCGATCAGGCCGCAGTGCTGTTGATGTCGCTAGGCGAGAAAGACGCGGCCGCGGTGCTACGTCACCTCGGCCCAAAAGAAGTTCAGCGCATCGGCGCGGCGATGACGCATCTGCAAAATATCGAACAGCAGCAGGTCGAGGAGATCGTCAATTCGTTTCTGAGCGACGCGCGCACGTCGACCAGTCTCGGCGTCGGTGCCGACAGTTACATCCGCAACATGCTAGTTGAGGCGCTCGGCGAAGATAAAGCCAATTCGCTGGTCGATCGCATTCTGCTCGGCGGCAATACCACCGGCCTCGACACATTGAAATGGATGGACCCGCGCTCGGTGGCCGATTTGATTCGTCACGAACATCCGCAAATTCAGGCCATCGTGGTCGCCTATCTCGACTCCGACCAAGCCGCCGAAGTACTCGGCAATTTGGCCGAGAAGCCGCGCCTGGACATCATCATGCGCATCGCCTCGCTGGATTCGGTGCATCCGTCCGCGCTGCAGGAATTGAACGACATTCTGGAAAAACAATTTTCCGGCAACGCCGCGTCGCAGACCAAAGCGATGGGCGGCGTCAAAGTCGCGGCGGAAATCATGAACAATATGGAAGGCTCGATGGAAGGCGAGCTGATGGACTCGATCAAGGAAATCGACGAAGACCTCAGCACCAAAATTCAGGATTTGATGTTTGTATTCGAAGATCTGAAATCGGTCGACGATCGCGGTATTCAAGCGCTGTTGCGCGAAGTATCGTCCGAGGTTTTGATCCTCGCCCTGAAAGGTTCGGACGAAGAGCTGAAAGAAAAAATCTTCAAGAATATGTCCAAGCGCGCGGCCGAATTACTGCGCGACGATTTGGAATCGAAGGGCCCGGTGCGGGTCAGCGATGTCGAAGGCGCGCAGAAGGAAATCCTCGTTATCACGCGCCGTATGGCCGATTCCGGCGAAATTGTGCTGGGTGGCGGCGGTGGCGAGGCAATGATTTAGAAACCGTTATTAAGCTACTGCGCTCGACATCTCGCACGCGGGCGGTGCTCGGAATGCTCACATACTGACGCGTATGCTCCGCTTCCTCCGCTCCGGCCTCATACGACCTGTCCTCGCTCGCTACGCTTACTCACAGGTTTCAACACGTTCTAACGGAGTGATTTGGTGATAGAAAAAACCCGTATTCCCGCGGCGCAAACCGGTGAATTCGTCAACTGGTCACTGCCCGATGTCGAGCAGGGCAAGGTGACCGCAACCGGCGTTGCGCAAAGCGGTCGCGATCCTGCCGATCGCGTGGTGGCGCGGGCATTGACTGCGCGTCAGCTCGAAGATATTACCGCCCAGGCGCAACGCGAGGGCTTTGCTGACGGCGTTAAAGAAGGCCGCACCGCGGGCTATGAACAAGGTATGCAGGAAGGTCGCGCCGCCGCGCGTGCCGAGCTGGCCCAGCAAGTCGCTGAGTTGCGCACGGTCATGCAAAACCTGTTCGATCCGATTGCCGAGCAAAGCGCCGCTATCGAAACCGCAATGACGCAGCTGTCGCTCGATATCGCCCGCGCCGTGTTAAATCGCGAGCCCGCTCTGCCGGCCGAACAATTGCTGCCGATAGTGCGCCGCGCCGTGCGCGAGCTGCCGGTCGGCGAACGCAATATCACCGTTGTTCTCAATTCGCAGCAATTAGAGCTGGTCCGCGATCACGCCGACTGGCCGCCGAATTGGCGCCTGCAAAGCGACAACCGGTTGGATCGTGGCGGCTGTAAAGTCATCACCGAACACAGCCTGGTCGATTTCAGCATCGAATTGCGCTTCCGCCAGATTGCCGCGCAAATGCTGGCCGACAGTGCCGCCGCCGAACTGGTAGAGCCGGGCACCTTGCTGGACGATCTCGATGACTAATTTCGCCGCCGCGTTGCAACAGCGCGGCGAGCGTTTGCGCGACGCGAAACCGCAGCCCGCCCGCGCCGGACGCTTGGTGCGCATGGTTGGGTTGACGTTGGAAGCAGTCGGTCTCGGCGTCGCCATCGGCAGCCGTTGCCTGGTCAGCATGCGCGGGGGCCGCTATATCGAAGCCGAAGTAGTGGGCTTTTCCGAGGAACGCGTGTTCCTGATGCCGACCGAGAAATTCGACGGCCTGCAGCCGGGCGCGCGAGTAATTCCGGTGCAACGCTCGACCCGTATTCAAGTCGGTCCCGAATTGCTTGGCCGTGTGATTGACGGCTCAGGCCGCCCACTCGACGGCAAAGGGCCGCTCGGCTGTCGCGATACCATTGATTTCGAAGGCCCGACCATCAATCCGCTGCAACGCAAACCGATTAGCGAAGTGCTTGATGTCGGCATTCGCGCCATTAACGCGGCGCTGACCGTGGGGCGCGGTCAGCGGCTCGGCTTGTTCGCCGGCTCCGGCGTGGGTAAAAGCATGCTGCTCGGCATGATGACGCGCTTCACCGAAGCCGAAGTAGTGGTAGTTGGACTGGTCGGCGAGCGCGGTCGCGAAGTGAAAGAATTTATCGAACAGGTACTCGACGAGGAAGGTCTGCGCCGCGCAGTGGTGATCGCATCGCCAGCCGACGATGCGCCGCTGATGCGGTTGCGCGCTGCAGCCTTGGCATCGCGTATTGCCGAGTATTTTCGCGATGAAGGCAAACAGGTTTTGCTGCTGATGGATTCGTTGACGCGCTATGCGCAGGCGCAGCGCGAAATCGCGTTGGCGGTCGGCGAACCGCCGGCGACCAAAGGCTATCCGCCTTCGGTGTTTGCGAAACTACCAGCACTGGTCGAGCGCGCTGGCAACGACGCCACCGGCAGAGGTTCGGTCACCGCGTTTTATACGGTGCTTACCGAAGGAGACGACTTGCAGGACCCGGTGGCCGATTCGGCGCGTGCGATTCTTGACGGTCACGTGGTGCTGTCGCGTGTGCTCGCGGACGAAGGTCATTACCCCGCGATCGATATCGAAGCGTCGATCAGCCGCGCGATGCCTAACGTTGTCAGTGAGGCGCACATGAAATTGATGCAGCGCTTGAAGCAGTTGTATTCGCGCTATCAGCAAAGCCGCGATTTGATTTCTGTCGGCGCGTACGTGGCCGGCGCCGATCCGGAAACCGACGAAGCGATTCGCATGCTGCCGTATATCCGCGCATTTTTAAGGCAGGGTTTGCGCGATTCGGTTTCGTTCGAGGACAGCGTTAAGCAATTACAGCAAATGCTAATCGGTGAGGTTATTTAATCGCTATGGCGCGCAAACGGTCCGATCGATTACAGGCATTGCTGAAACTCGCCGCGATGAAAGAGCAGGCTGCGGTGCGTCAGCTCGCGGCGAGCGCCGGGCGTTTGCAAACCGCCAAGCAACAACGCCAGCAGCTGTCAGACTACGAACACGACTATCAGCAGCAGTACGTGCAAAAGGGGCAGGCGGTCGATCGCAATTTTTTCCTTAATTTCCAGGGGTTTTTTCGCCAATTGGAAACTGCGCAGGTGCAACAGGAAGCGGCGATTCGGCTGCGCGATCACGAGCGCGAACAAGCGCGGTTGAAGTGGATCGATTTATACGCGCGGCGCCGGTTGTTGAATAACGTGCGCGAACGCTGGTTGCAACGAGAAGCAGTGGAGTCCGATAAGAAGCTGCAACGCGAACTCGACGACCGCGCCGTGCAAAAATTATTGCGCGATAAAAAATAAATTCCTGTCAGTTTTTCGTAACGCTCCGCAGTGCAATCGTTTTTAGTCAAAAAATTAGTGCGTCTTAGATTCTCTCTTCTCTTCAACGCTGTTTTTTTTAGCGATTTATGGCGAGCGAAATTTTCCCGAATCAGTTTTGTGAACTATGATTTTCGCGAGCGATGCTCGATGTGATTGACCCTGCATCGATGCGACTATTTCAAACCCATGGATGTATTAGCCTTAAACGATCAAGCGGCGCCATGCCCTTTTGCCCCAGTTTCGAGGGTTGCCGCATCTGATGATCGATAAGCGCGAAGCATAAAATAACGAGGAAAAAGCAGTCATGCCGATTACGTCCAGTCTTTCGTCCGACGGCAGTGAGCTGGCCATTATGGTGGCCGGTCGTTTTGATTTCAGTTCGCAGCAGCAGTTTCGCCAGGCCTATGAATCGATCGCCGTTAAGCCCGCGCGTTATCGTATCGACATGAGCGCTGCGAATTATTTGGATAAATCCGCACTCGGTATGTTGTTGCTATTGCGCGATCACGCCAGCGGCAATGCAGCCGATGTGCACATCGCCAATTGCAGTGCGGAGATTCGCACGACCTTGCAGCGTTCGAACTTCGAGAGATTATTTAATATCACTTGAGAGGCGACTGGTTTAAATCCAGTGGCCCGAATCGTTGGCGCGTTGTATGGTTGCCACGTATGCGGTGACCAAGTGCGGCGTGGCATTCAACCTAAATCTAACGCCTAAATAATGGCGCGCTAAATCAGACAGCGCGCCAAGCCGCAAACAAAGTAGTAAACGAAAAGCAGTGCGGAGCAGAAAAGCGTTCATCACAGAAGCACTCAACACAAGCACTCAACAAAAGCAGAGACGAATAGACC
>JAQGNY010000039.1 GCA_028293825.1 Verrucomicrobiaceae bacterium | reverse complement strand
CCAGCCGAAGCTTTGAATGGCACCGCAGTATTGGATGGGTTCGCTATCGCACGTTGCTAGGCCTTTCGAATCGTAAGCAAACGTCGCCCCATATGATTCCATCTAAGTTGTTGCCCTTCAAGAAATTCTGCGAAATAGAAAATGCCGCTTATAGCGGCGTGCGAGTCTGTGCGAAGTCACTGTACTCGCATTGATTTTTTTACGTGGGTTTTTTAGTGGCGATGAAAAACATAGGGTTTAGCCGGCATTGAGGAAACACGGCATAGACGAAGAAGGGTTGTCAATTAAAGCAGCGCACATAAAACTGCTTTAATCGCCGTGCTATCAACTCTCAATTGAGTCACTTTCAATCGAGTAACTTTCCAATGAGCAAATAGCGGTTCTTACACCGCTTTATCCACGCACCTTAACTCTTTGCTCATTTAGTTACTCACGGCAACACTGGCGGTCACGCCCGGGCTCTGCGGTACCGGTGCAAGCGGCGCTTGCTCTTCCAATACGCGCATGTTCGGACTCATTCGCGTCATAACTACCGGACCGAAAATTGTCGAGAACGCAGTCTCCGCTGCATCCTTACCCGTAGCAATGCGCACGATATCCGTCACCGGCGATAATTCGGTGGCATCGAATAGAATCCAACGGCCGCCAAGATATGCTTCGAAAATAGCGTGAAAGTCAGGGGGCGGATCGGTGTACCACGCATAACCCGTTACGAAGCGCGCTGGGATATTCAACGCGCGGCAGAACGTAATACCCAAATGCGCGAAGTCGCGACAGACGCCGGCTTTGCCTTCCAACACATCGCGCGCCGACATGGTGCCGACGGTTGAGCCGATACGATATTCGATGTTTTGGCGTATCCATTGGCAGATGGCAACTACGCGTTGATAGCCGCGCGGCATATTGCCGAATATTTCGGTGGCAAGTTGTAACACCGAATCCGACTCGCAATAACGGCTCGACCAAATATAAGGAATGATATCGACCGGCAATTGCGCGATCGACATTTCCTCTTCATCGCCGTGCGGCAATGGATAATTGACCTGGACTTGCGCCGTGTATTGAACCAGCAACTTTCCAGGACCGTTAGTAATCTTAGCGAGGCGATTGCGTCCCGTGGGATCAAGTCCCGAGGTGATCAAATCGCAGGGTTCAAAATGCAGTTTTTCGGTAATGATTTGCTGGCCAGGATGAAAGGCCGCTTCGATATTGAAAATGTAGTCGGCGAAGTCGGTGGCGGAATATTCAAGTTCGCATTCAATGCTTAAAGTCGTCATGGTTGATCTCGAGAGCTTTCATTAATTAATTCAACGGCGAGACGCCGGTATAAAGTACTAACTGCCATATTTTTAAAACGTAAAAATGGCCGGGCTGCAAAGCTTAAATGGGGTCACCCGCAGCGGAAAAGTTTACTGATGAAAATTTTTATTTACATTTTTCTTACTGACTACACGCTAGGCCCCTAAGTAAAAACAATATGTTAGCGCCAGCTAGCGGAAATCATATTAGAGCTGTAAGTACTGTCTGCAAGGATAAGGCCAAATAACAGACAGCGATTCGCTACAGCTACAAGTGATTTATAACAATGTGTTGAAAAATAAACGCACTTAAATGGCGCGCTTTCGCGATTGAATAATTGGGGGGTCTAATTAATTTCAACTTATATTTAAAGTTTTTAATGGCAGGGTTTTATTAAAACGCGCCAATGCCGAATTCTGTTTTGATTCTTTCATCTGTTGCTTTAATTTGTTGCCTATCAAATAGGCGGCGGATTGTTAAGAAATTAATTTTCATTAATTAAACCGAACGATTAATGGAATTAAGCACGTTCAACCTAATCTCCATACGGCATAGGCTTACGTGCGGTAACGTACAGACGATCAAAACGCCTATCTGCAAGCTACGAATACAACGAGCCCAACCATAATGATGAAGGCCGTATAAAGCATTTCGCTACTTAAGGATGTGTTTGCAGTTAGGGAGTCATCATGCTTAAAGTCGGATCGGACGAAGTTTTTGCCGAGAAACAATGTGGTCCCGACGGCGTTACCGAATTTAGACGCCAAGAAACGTTACTTAAAACAGGCGCATTGCAGGACGCTATTTTTAACAGCGCGAATTTCTCCAGCATTGCGACCGATGAAAAAGGGGTCATACAGATTTTCAATGTCGGGGCTGAGCGCATGCTCGGTTATGTCGCCGCCGATGTCCTCAACAAAATAACCCCTGCTGATATTTCCGACCCACAAGAAGTTATTGCGCGCGCGGCCGAGCTAAGTGCCGAGCTTGGCACCACCATCATGCCGGGTTTCGAGGCGCTGGTTTTTAAAGCGTCGCGCGGTATCGAAGATATTTACGAACTCACCTACATTCGCAAAGACGGCAGCCGCTTTCCTGCGGTGGTGTCCGTCACCGCATTGCGTGACGATCAAGACGCCATCATCGGCTATCTGTTAATTGGCACCGACAATACAGCGCGCAAAGAAGCGGAAGAAGCATTGCGAACGGCTGGCGAATTGCAGAATGCTATTTTCAACAGCGCGAATTTTTCGAGCATAGCCACCGATGAAAAAGGCGTTATTCAAGTCTTTAACGTCGGCGCCGAACGCATGCTTGGGTACGCCGCCAGCGACGTGTTGAATACGATAACACCGGCTGATATTTCCGATCCGCAGGAATTAATTTTGCGCGCCGCCGCATTAAGTTTGGAATTGGATACGCCGATCACACCCGGATTTGAAGCGATGGTATTTAAAGCGTCGCGCGGTATCGAAGATATTTATGAGCTGACGTATTTTCGTAAAGACGGCAGTCGTTTTCCTGCAATTGTCTCAGTTACGGCGTTGCGCGACGCGCAGGAAAAAATCATTGGCTATTTGTTGATTGGTACCGATAACACGGCGCGCAAAGAGGTCGAAGCGGCGCAGGCGCGGCTCGATCAACGGCTGCGCGATCAGCAATTCTATAACCGCTCATTGATCGAATCAAATATCGATGCGCTGATGACCACCGATCCGCAGGGAATTATTTCGGATGTGAATCAGCAGATGATCGCGCTGACGGGACGCACGCGCGATGAATTAATCGGCGCGCCGTGCAAGAACTTTTTTACCGATCCCGCGCGCGCTGAGGCAGCCATCAAACGCGTGCTCACCGAAAATAAAGTCAGCAATTACGAACTGACGGTACGCGCACAAAATGGCGACGAGACCGTGGTCTCATATAACGCGGCGACCTTTCACGACCGCGATCGCAAGCTGCAGGGTGTATTTGCCGCCGCGCGCGATATGACCGAATTGAAATCGTTCGAGCGCACGCTGCAAGAAAAAAATATCGAATTGGAACATGCCAGCCGGATGAAATCGGAATTTCTGGCAACGATGTCGCACGAATTACG
The DNA here is from genome assembly GCA_028293825.1 of Verrucomicrobiaceae bacterium. Taxonomy (GTDB): domain Bacteria; phylum Pseudomonadota; class Gammaproteobacteria; order Pseudomonadales; family CAMLJR01; genus CAMLJR01. The sequence continues at coordinate 131,398 of JAQGNY010000039.1, read as the reverse complement.
CACGCCGCTAAATGCAATTATTGGATTTTCCGAAGCACTCAATGATGGCTTGATGGGCGCCATGACCACCACGCAGCACGAATATATCGGCGATATTTTTACCAGTGGTCAGCATTTATTATCGCTGATCAACGACATTCTCGATTTATCGAAAGTCGAGGCGGGCATGATGGCCCTGGAGTTGGAGACAGTCGATTTAAAAAGTCTGCTGGCGAATAGTTTATCGACAGTGAAGGAAAAGGCCGCTGCGCAACGTATTTCGCTGGAGCTCGAATTCGGCGACGACCTCGGCATGTTGCAGTTGGACACGCGTAAAACCAAGCAAATCGTTTACAACTTGTTATCGAACGCGGTGAAGTTTAGCGCACACGGCGGTGGCGTTGTATTGCGTGCGCGACGCGTTTTGCGCGACGCGGTTGGACAATTACCCGGCCCATGGCCGGTACATAATTTTCCATTGATGGATAACGAATACACCGAATTTCTCGAGCTCTGCGTTAGCGATACCGGCATCGGTATCTCGGAGGTCGACATGGCGAAATTGTTTCAAGCCTTCAGTCAAATCGATAGCAGTTTGGCGCGTAAATTCGAAGGCACCGGTCTCGGCTTGGCGATGGTTAAACAATTGGCCGAGTTACACGGCGGCAGCGTTGCCGTCGCCAGTGCCGAGGCAGCAGGAGCGCAGTTCGCCGCGTGGTTGCCACTGCGTGCTCGCGCAAAAGGCGTTATTGCAGGCGTTTTTAGTACAGGAGAGCAGCACCATGGCGAAAATATTGGTTATTGAGGACAACGCGGCAAATATGAAACTGGCGTCGCTGCTATTAAATAATGCCGGCCACTATGTGTTGAGCGCCATCGATGCGGAAACTGGATTGACGTTGGCGCGGTCGCGGCAACCCGATTTAATTCTGATGGATATTCAATTGCCGGGCATTGATGGTTTAGCCGCTACCGCATTGCTGAAGCAAGATCCGCTGACGGCGTCTATTCCGGTTATCGCATTGACGGCGATGGCGATGAAAGCGGATCAGGAAAAAAGCCAAATCGCCGGTTGCGATGCGTACATCGCCAAGCCGCTGCGTTATCGCGAATTATATCGAGCGATAGATATTCTGTTGTTGAAAGAAAAAACACCGAGGGTGTGGCTGGCTTCTATTTCCGAGCAAACACCTGCGTCGGAAAAAGCACCTAGCTCCGAGAAAGCCCCATGAACGCGCAAACGTCCACCATTCTTATCGTCGATGACGAAACCAACGACCGCAAATTATTGGAAGTATTGTTGTTGCCGGAAGGTTATTTAACGGCAAGCGTCGGCAGCGGCGCGGAAGCATTAGTGGCAATTGCACAACAACCGCCGGATTTAATTTTGCTCGATGCATTGATGCCGGATATGGACGGTTGCACGCTAGCTGCATTGTTAAAAGCTGATCCGCAAACATCCAGTATTCCAATCATCATGGTGACGGCGCAAACCGATCGTGAGTCTCGCTTGGAGGCGCTCAAAGCGGGCGCCGAAGAGTTTCTGAGCAAACCGGTCGACCGTTCCGAATTGTGTTTACGCGTGCGCAATTTATTGCGCTTAAAAGCATTTGGCGATTTTTTGCAAAATCAAAGTTGGGCGATGGAGCAGGCGGTAAAAATACGCACATCCGAGTTGCGTGAAAGCGAAGAGCGTTTCAGCGTGTTTATGGAATCGAGCCCGGTACTGGCGTGGATCAAAGACAGCGATGGTCGCTTTCTTTACACCAACAAAGCGTGGAGCCGTTTGCTCGATATCGAGATAGAAGACGGTGTCGATAAAATGGATTCCAGCAGCGTTATTCCCGGCGTTTTTGAAAAATTGCGCGAAGCCGATTGGGATGTGCTCACCACCGCCAAAGTTATTCAAAGCCCACTGTGGATTCCGGCTGCCGACGGCACATTGCATTATTGGAATAGTATTAAATTTCCCATTCAGGAAGCATCGGGGCGCGTGGTAGTTGGTGGCATCGCCATTGATGTTACGCAACAGAAGTTGGCGGAAATAGAAATTCAAAATCTCAATGCGACGCTGGAGCAACGCGTGATAGATCGCACCGCCGATTTGGAACAGGCGCGACGCGAAGCCGATGCGGCCAATAAAGCCAAATCCAGTTTTCTGGCGGCGATGAGCCATGAAATCCGCACGCCAATGAATGGCGTTATCGGCATGGTCGATGTGCTGCATCAAACCAGTCTCAAGGGTTATCAATTGGAGATGGTCGATTTAATTCGCGATTCGGCCAATTCATTGTTGACCATTATCGATGACGTATTGGATTTTTCGAAAATCGAAGCGGGGCGCTTGGATATCGAATACGCATCGCTGTCGATGCTCGATGTAGTCGAGCGCGCATGTTCAATGCTCGATCATTTTGCCAGCAAAAAAAATGTCGAGCTTACGGTATTTGTCGACCCTGCAATTCCATCGGAGGTACTCGGCGATTCGTTGCGCTTGCGACAAATTTTACTAAACCTAATTAGCAATGCGATTAAGTTTTCGAGTGGGCGTGCCGAAGCGGGTTGCGTTTCGGTGCGTGTGATATTGATCGAGAGTGGCAATGAAAAAACAACGGTGGAAGTTATCGTCGCTGATAACGGCATCGGTATGGATGAGCCAACCAGCGCGCGTTTATTTACCGCATTCACACAGGCTGATGCTTCCACCACGCGCCGCTTTGGTGGTACCGGTTTAGGACTGGTTATCACGCGTCATTTGGTCGAGTTAATGAGTGGCCACATGCAATTGCAAAGTGTGTTGGGAATAGGCTCTACGTTTAGTTTGCAATTGCCGTTTCCCGTTATTAATGAAAGTAAAGAAAAGCAACGCGACGCCACACGCGATGTGAAATACGCTGAACGATTGTCGGAAGTAGCGATGCTTAATTGTGTTGTTATCGGCAGCGAGCATGGATTGGCGCCTGCAATTGCCGCTTATTTAAACGCCGGTGGCGCGCATATCCAACGTGCCGCCGATGCTGCGCAGGCCTGCGAAATAATGTCGCCGCTTGCTGCGGGAATGTGGATTTGGATTATCGATGCGGCACACACGGCAATTGAAATCGATGCATTACGCGTTAGTTGCAGCGCGCTGCCGCAGCAGCAGATTCGCTTTTTGATTATTCAGCGCGGATTACGGCGCGAACCGCAAACCAAATCTGTCGATCTCGTACAAATCGATGGCAACGTGTTGACGCGTCGGCGCTTGTACAAAGCAGTCGCGATTGCCGCCGGCCGTTTAATCGAAGCTGAGCAAATGCAAACCACTGGTAAAGATGAAGCGGCATTTAAAGCGCCATCGCACGCCGAGGCGCAGCGCAGCGGTCGTTTAATTTTGGTGGCCGAGGATAACGAAACCAATCAGAAAGTTATTTTGCGACAACTGGCGTTGCTCGGATTCGCCGCGGATATCGCAAAAAATGGAACGGCTGCACTGCGCAGTTGGCGCACTGGAAAGTATGCGTTGTTGCTCAGCGATCTGCATATGCCGGAAATGGACGGCTATGAGCTGACACGACAAATTCGCGCTGAAGAAAATAAAACACAGACAGTGCCAGAGCCGCGTCATCTCACCATTATCGCGTTGACGGCAAACGCATTGCAGGGGGAAGCCGATCATTGTCGTGCTGCCGGCATGGATGATTATTTAAGTAAGCCGCTGCGATTGGCCGATTTGAAAGCCATGCTGGCGCAGTGGTTGCCCTTTGTGGTCGCCATTAAATTACCTACAGAAATTAATTCCGATAGTGAATTGGCTGCGACGCATTTAGACGCAGTAGTGCCAGCTGTCGATATAAGAATACTTAACAGTTTAATTGGTGACGATCCGGCGACAACCTCCGATTTTTTAAATGAATTTCGCGTCAGTGCCGCGCGTATCGCGTTTGATTTAAAAAAGGCTTGCGCTGAATTTAATTCGCAACAGGCCGGGGCGCAGGCGCATAAATTAAAATCATCGGCGCGCGCTGTGGGTGCATTAGTACTCGGACATTTATGTCAGGAGCTGGAAACCGCCGGCGATGCCGACGACACCGAAGCACTGGCTGCATTACTACCAATCTTCGAACGGGAATTCGAAGCGGTTAATAATTGTCTGGAGATGTTGCAAATACCGCGCGTCGAGCGGCGCAATGGAATACTAAGGAATCGGCATGAACAAAGCAGCCATCAGGATTTTGGTATTAGACGATGAGCATTTCATGCAAAAGATGCTCGCACATATGCTTGCTACGTTGGGATTTTCCTCGGTAGATACTTGCGATAACGGTTTGTCCGCGCTCGAATGGGTCGATGCTGGGGATACCACGCCGCAAATTATTTTATTGGATTTGCATATGCCGGGTATGGACGGCATTCAATTCGTGCGCAAATTAGTCGAGCATAATTTCGAGGGCAGTTTGCTATTGGTCAGCGGTGAAGACGAACGTTTATTGCAGATGACACAAAAATTAATCGAAGCGCACGATATTCCGGTGTTAGGGCGGCTGAGCAAACCGGTGTTTTTACCCGAGCTGGAGGCGGCTCTGGAAAAATGGAAACCCGCGTTTCACCCGCATCACGCTGCTAAAAAAGTTTACAGCGCCGGGGAATTACAGGCGGCCATCGCCAATCGTGAATTGATTAATTTTTATCAACCGAAAGTACTGGTGGCGACCGGTGCTGTTGTCAGTGTCGAAGCCTTGGTGCGCTGGCGCCATCCTAAAGATGGATTGATTTTTCCCGATCAAATTATCGAGTTGGCGGAAGAGAATCATTTAATCGACGATCTGACGCGTTTGGTATTGGTCAACGCGATAAAGCAGATCAAGGCATGGCAGGGTGAAGGCTTATCGCTGGAAGTCGCCGTTAACATCTCGATGGATAATTTAATGTCATTGTCGTTCGCCGACTTCGTGGTCGATGCCGCTCACGCCGAGCAAGTCGCGCCACAGTATATTTTGTTGGAAGTAACTGAAAGCCGCTTGATGCTCGATCAACGCGTGCCGCTCGAAACATTGACGCGGTTGAAATTAAATCGTTTTCGTTTATCGATTGATGATTTCGGCACCGGCCATTCATCGCTAACGCAGTTGCGCAATATTCGCTTCGATGAATTAAAAATTGATCGCAGCTTTGTGCACAACGCCACGCAGGATAAAACCTCGCGCGCCATTTACGATATCAGCCTTGGTCTGGGTAAAAAGCTCGGAATGGAAGTCGTCGCCGAAGGCGTGGAGGACCTCGACGATTGGGACTTGGTGCGGCGCAGCGATTGCGATCTAGCGCAGGGTTATTTTATCGGTCGGCCCATGCCGGCGGCAGAATTGATCGAATGGATAGCGGAGTGGAAAGACCGCGCGCAGGAATGGCAACACAGTCCTTAGAAATCATTTTGTGAAATTCAAAACTTTGATTTCGCTCTATATTTACTTATTCGCTCCTAGCCATTTAATACCTACGTTGTGAATGCTTAAAGAGCAAGCCGGCGCTGCTTTTGCAAATCGGTAATCACTCTTTGCAAATCCTCAAGCGAGGTCGGCTTCGGCAGATGCGCATTGAAGCCGTGCTCCAACGCTCGTTCTTTATCTTCCGGGCGGCCATAGCCGGTCAATGCAATCGCCGGCAGCGTGGCTAAGTTTTCGCGCTTGCGCACTTCAACGATTAATTCATTGCCGGTCATTTCCGGCATACCGATATCTGAAATTAATAAATCGCAGGTGTTGGAATCGAGATATTCGAGCGCCAGCACGCCGCTGGTGGCGGTTTGCACGGTGGCGCCGAGCATTTGCAATAACATCGCGAAGGTCGCCAGCGAATCGGCCGAATCATCCACAACCAATATGCGTAAGCCTTTTAATAAATCGGCGCTGGATTTTTTACTGTGCTCGATCGCGTGCGTGGTTTCGCACAGTGGCAGCCAAACCGTGAATGTAGAGCCTTTGCCCAAGCCTGCCGATTCGGCCTTGACGTGACCCTGTTGCGCGGACACGAATTCTTTTACCAACGCCAGGCCGATTCCCATGCCGCCATCGCGACGCGCACGTACACGACTGCCCTGATTGAACATCTCGAAGACCGAAGTCAAGTAATCTTCGGAAATACCCTCACCGTTGTCGGCCACGCTTAATTTGGCGAATTTCTCATCGCGCACCAAGCGCACTTGAATTAATCCGCGTGGCGGTGTGAATTTGATCGCATTACTAAGCAGGTTCCATAAAATCTGTTCGACCCGAACCGGATCGCAAATTGAAACCAGCGCTTCGTCGTCGCTGAAATAATCGACGGTAATCGATTTGTTGGCGGCGTCGGCTGCAGCGGCTTCAACCATTGTCGCTATCGGTTCGTTCAAACGGTTGGGTGTTAATGTCAGCGTTAGTTTGCCAGTGCGCGCGCGCGACAAGTCCAATAAGTCATCGATAATTTTCGCTTGGCTTAACACCGTGCGGCGAATCGTGTCGGTGGCACGCACCACAGCGGGCAATTCGCGCGCTTCTGGTAAATGCGCCAATAATTCAGCATTGACATGAATCAGATTGAGCGGATGTTTCAATTCATGCGACAGCACGGCAAGAAATTCATCTTTCATCTCGCTGGCTAATTGAATTTTCTGCCGTGCGCTTTTTTCGCGAATTAGCTGCGCCTCGCGCTCGGTTTCAAGACGTTTGTTGCTGCTGATGTCGCGTATTATTTTAACGTAGCCCTGCGCGGTATCGCCGCCGATTACGCTGAGTACGCCGCTGCCGAAAAATGTGCTGCCATTTTTATGCATATACCAGCGTTCATCGTCGGATTTATTAAAATCGCGGGCGCGTTGCAACTCGCTTTTATATTTTCCGCTGGAGCGATCTTCCGCCGTGTAAATAAATTCAAGTTGTTTACCGATCGCTTCCGCTTCGGTGTAGCCGAAGGCGGTGACCGCGCCGGCATTCCAGGTTGTAATCACGCCGGCTTCGTCGCTGGTGATGATGGCGTAATCTTTGGTAGTTTCGGCGGCAAGCTTCAGACGCTCCTCGCCGACGCGCACCTGCTCTTCGGCTTTGTGCAGTGCAGTGACATCGATAAAGGTCAGTACCGCGCCTTCGATCTTGTCTTCCTTGGTGCGGTAGGGCAGTACGCGGGCCAGATAATATTTGCCGTCGGCGCCGCGGACTTTGCGCTGGCTGCCGCGCAGCGTGCGAAAGGCATCGTTGGCATCGTCGATCAATTCGTCGTAATCGAGCTGATGGCGAATATCAGTCAACGCGCGACCGTGATCGGAAAATATCAGTTTAAAAATATCGGTGGCACGCGGGGTAAAGCGCACGATATGTAAATCTTTATCGATGAAGATAGTGGCGATATCGGTCGACGCAATTAAGTTATACAGATAGTCGTTGCTGGCGTCGGTCTCTTCGATTTTTAATTTCAGCTCGTAATTGAGGGTGATCAATTCCTCGTTCATCGATTGCAATTCTTCTTTGCTGGTTTCCAGCTCCTCGGTGGCGGAACGTAACTCCTCGTTGATCGCCTGCAATTCTTCGTTCGAGGCTTTTAACTCTTCGGTGGAAACTTCCGAGCGCTCGATGGTCTCTTGTAAATCGCTTTTGTAGCGCGCAATTTGACTTTCGAGTTGACGTACCAGTAACTCGGCGTTTGGGTCCGACATCGGTTCGGCATTGATCGAAATGTTTTCAATGCTTTCGAATACAACAATTAATAATTCCTGCGCCAATTCGTGATCGCGATAATGACGCACGGCAATTCGCAACGAGATCGGTGCGCCATCTATCTGTATGCGAATGGGCTGCGTATCGACGTTACTCTCGGATTGCACGGCTTTAAATAGCGCTGTACGCAGCTCTAGACGCAATTCCGGGCGAATATTAGCCAATAGGTTGTGCGAAGCGTCGCCGCTCTGATGTTGCAGATAACGGCCAACATCGACCGACAGATGCAGAATGTTGTAGTCGCGATCGAGTAACACCGTCGGCGGTGAAATTTTTTCCAGCCCGCGCTGATGGATTTGCGTGAACGATTGCCGGCGGCGTTCGCGCGGGGAGGCGAGTGGCAGCCTATTGCGATCGTCGAATGCCGAGCTGGGCAGTGTGGGCAAGTAGCGCACGCTGTTCGCGCGCGGATTGGCTCGGTAGATACGATTCTTTTTATCGACGACGGTAAACAAATTCGGCGCTGCATCTTCGGTTTCGGAATTGCCGAGGAATAGATAGCCGTCCGGCTTCAGCGCGAAGTGAAACGTTTCGAGCACATTTTTCTGCGCGTCGCGATCCAGATAAATTAATAAATTGCGGCAGCAAATTAGATCGAGCCGCGAGAACGGCGGATCGCGCAACACATTGTGCGCTGCAAATAACACCGGCTCGCGCGCCGATTTGGCAACACAAAAATTATCGTGGTCCGCCACAAAATAATTCTGCAAGCGCGTTTGCGAAACATCGGTGGCAATCGCGCTGGGATAAACCCCGGCGCGCGCCATGGCGATAGCGCGCTCATCGATATCGGTGGCAAAAATCTGGGCGCGAGTCGCGGCGCTGTGCACATCCATATATTCGCGCAGCAATATGCTGATCGAATATGCCTCTTCGCCGGTGGCGCAACCGGCAACCCATGCGCGAATAGGATCGGGATCATCGCGATTGGAAAAGAGACTGGGAATTACTTGATGTTCCAAGACTTCGAAGGCGTCGCGATCGCGAAAAAAATTGGTCACGCTGATCAGCATGTCCTGCAATAAAAACGATGTTTCCCCAGGATTTTGATTCAGGTAATCGCGGTAGGCGCTAAGGTTCGGCAGCGCGTTAACTTGCAAGCGACGTTCTAGCCGACGCAACATGGTGGCGCGCTTATAAAAACGAAAATCGTGATTGGTGCGTTCACGCAAGGTTTTTAATATGGCGTTGAGTGCTGCTTCATCGTTCTGCTCGGCATTGGTTTCAAGCGCGAGCACTTGTTCATCGTCGCCAGACGTCGGCAGCCGAATTTCCTTCGCATTTTTCCACAGGTCTAATAAACGCTGCGGTATCTCCGCGACGGGCAATATGATGTCGACATGCGTGGTCGAAATTGCGGCGCGCGGCATGCCGTCGTAATCCGCATCCTCTGGCAATTGCGCGATGGTGACACCGCCGTGCTCTTTGACCTGAGTCAGTCCCACCGCGCCATCGGAACCGAAGCCGGATAACACGATGCAAATCGCGCGCTCGCGATGCGCCTCGGCCAGGGTGCGGAAAAATAAATCGATGGCGATTGGCAGCCTGGATTTTTCGCGAGCCGACAATGCCAGATGACCGTCTTCCATAATCAAAGTATGGGCCGGCGGAATAACGTAAATATGATTGGGCTGCAGTGGCACGCGCTCGGTAACCTGGATCACCGGAATTGGGGTCGAGCGCTGCAAAATTGCGTCGGCATTGCTTTCGTGATCGGGCGACAAATGCAGAATGACGACGAAGGCCATGCCGCTATCGGTCGGCATGTTTTCAAAGAAGCATTGAATGGTAGCCAGACCGCCGGCAGAGGCGCCGATGCCGACCACGGGAAAGTAAGGCCGTGGCAGATCTTTATTGGACTCAGAGCCTTCGTCCGAAACTGTGCTCATTCGATCATTCTCTTATGCTGCCGCCGCAATGGCGGGTGTTGATCTAGCGCTAATGCCCGCCGATTTAGAAAGGCGATGCCGCCGCAGTTTGAATAATTTGCAGAGTTGAATCGTGCACAGATTGAGCGGCGCGCATGCCGGTAAGGGCGATGGAAGGGCACCATCATAACGGGCCTGCCCCTGAATTAGCCAATAGCAGGAGCAGGGCGAATAGTGCGGTAGAAAAATGGGTGGAATAGAACGCTCATTCCACCGAAATGCGGTCGCGTCGTAGCGGCCTATCGCTACTGTTTAGCAGCGCCGTTAGTGTTGTTTGCCGTGGCGGCGGCATCGCGAAAGTATTCGTAAATTGCCGTATCGCTCATGCGTCGAGCGCTTGAAATATCGCCGCGGCGCGAGGTGTAAAGCACGTCATTATTGGGCGAGACGATAACGGCGGCGGGAATGCCATTTTTTTGCGGATCGCCATAGGCGGCGGCGATATCTAAATTGCGATCGAAATTACCGATATCGACTTTCACGATGCGAAAAGTCTTGGCGATTAATTCGGCATTTTTTTCCGTTTTAATCGATGCGTCCAACGCACGGCAATCGGGACACCAATTGGCGCCAAAAATTATCAGTACCGGTAACTTGGCGGTTTGTGCGTTCAATAACGTCTGCTGTATATCTGCTTTCGCATTGGCGTTTTCGTCGAAGGGAAATGGCGCGGCCAATGCGGCGGTAGTTAGCATAAGCGCAATCAGTGTCAGCAAAAATCGCATTAAGTCATTTCCTAAAAATATCAGAGCGCCTAAAAAAATTGAGAGTAAACAAAAAGCAAAATAAAGAGCGGGCAGCGGATGAGTAAATGGCTGCGAAGCAGTGTCAGCGCGCGACAGCTTAGCGAAGTTCGTTCGCTATTTGAAATACGCAACGGTTCTGAGAGGGCGTAGAAACGCTATGAGCGTTTCGGCGATTTATTGTTAGTGGATTTATTACGTTGACGGGCTGCCGCCACGCAGATGTGTACGCATTAGGTAAATGGCAAGGCCCATCAACAGACAAATCGGTACGGTTGAGATCGCCAAGCCGAAGTTATGCATGCTGATTGCCAGCGTTTCCACGCGCACACCAAAACCCACGACCAACAGCGCCAGGGAAATCCAACCAATATCCATCAGTCGATTTGTTTGGCGCTCATGCCGCCGTGATTCTTTAGTGAGTCGTGCATCTTGCTGCTGTTCGGGGACGCAGCATTTCATATAGTGCGCCGCTGCGCGCAATTCCTGCGTCGGATTCCAGACGCAAGATGCGGCTTCTTTAATAACCTCTCGATACAGATCGAGGTGACGCTCAACCAGAGAAGCTTGATTGAGCGTGGTGCGCACATGCTGCTGTACCGCGCGTGCTTCGTGTGCATCGAAATCGCGAATTGCCGTTTCCAATTCGGTGACGTTAGTCGGGCGCAGCGCACGCCTGCCGAAGTTGTTTTGCTGCAAACGCGCAAAATTATCTGTGGTCACGAATTCGCCGAGTCCCTCCAAACCCCAAATCACCACGCCGCTGCCAACCGCCATTGCTTCCAGTGCGCTGCGACCCATCGCGAATACCAAATCGTAACGCGGCAGAATGAGCTCGGGTTCGGGCTCCGTACGTTTTACGCCGGCGCCGATGACTTCAAGCGCTATTCCAGTTTTAGTGCAGGCTTGTTTCAACACGTTTAGTTGCGTTTGATTTTTTATGTAATTGCTAAAAACCAAACCGCGTACCGGCTGTTCCGGTAACGGCGGGCGCGGTTGAAAACGTTCGATATCGACGCCGTTTGGCAATACGCGCACGATGGATTCCGAAATTCCATTTTCAAGAATCAAACGGTCCTTACGCGTTTCATCTACCGCTACGTAACGCAAAATGCGCGGGAACAACGGCGGAATGTCTTGCCAGGCATGCCAGTCATGCACAAAAAAAATAGCGGGTACGCCGGGAAAGTGCAGCAGCGCTGTCATGGTTTCGTGACGATGCTGGCCGTGAATTAAATCGACCGAGCCGGAGATTTTTGAAAGATCGTCCACTACTGGAATTGTCAGCGCCCGCAATTCATCGGCGAGCGGCCCGCCGAGTGGACTATAAAGAATGGGTGAGTGACCTTTGGCAAGTAAACCAAGTGCCAGATCGCGCACATAAGTTTCAGTGCCAGAGCGCGTCGCCAACGTGTAGTTCGTTATCAGAATTCGCATATTCGATAATTCTAGCGACACTCAATTATTTAAGGGGCTGTTTTAAGTCGCAATATTTTTTGGGGCCGTAGACGCTGAACAAAAAATTCATTCACTCATTCGGGCAGGTCAAAAAATTATGGCGCTGCTGCGTGCACAAATAATGAATAAAATGTGCAAATACTATGCACGTTTGCTGTGTTGATAATCGATAAACGCGATCGACTTTATCGAACAAGCCGCAGCGCAGCAATTGCTGGATTTAAAATTTGTGACAATTTTTATTTCCGGATATTTTTTGAAAAATGCTGCAGCGTCGAAATTATCATGCTTTGTTTCAAGTTGGTTAAAGAATAAGTTCGAATTGGCTTTTTAAAAAAGGGGTCAAGCGCTTTGCAATAATTATTATTCAATCGAGCGAGCAACGCTCACCTGGTCATTGAAGTTTACTAATCATTCCTATTGAAGACCGCTATCGGCGACAACTGTTGGCGATAACTATTGACGATAAAATACAGCAGCTGAAGTGATGTGGCCGCCCCTTCGAAATGTGCTCTCTTTTCCGTCTTCTTTCTCGCCTCTCAATTTAACTGAAACAATTTAAGTGAAAACTTGAATGGTAAGAGTCACCTCGGATTTCGCCAAGTCGAAGTAAAAATGTGCACAGCGCGTACCCATATTTTCAAAGTGTCCGTGTTGAGAAATCTCCAACTCCTCGGAATTGTTGAATTTATTTATTGGAACGCACCTTGCGTTAACGCCTATAAGCATGGCGCGAGTGTCCAGTTGCAGGTGTCCGATTGAAAAAGGCATCCCATTTTTTATGGTGCAAATTCAAGGCTGAATTCGAGCAATTTTCTATTTGCGTGAGAAGAGCGGATAAGCAATTCATAGCTCGCATCTACGCGTGGAGTGGAGGATAGGTCGAATTTAGAGGTTATTTAAAGAAGGACTACATCTAACAAATCTTTCTTGCCGCGTTTTATTCAATGTCTACCGGCTGTTTAGGTTGCCGATGGCTTAGCCGTTTGCCTCATGAAGAGGGCAAACATAGACGAGTGTAAAACCATGACTTCAGTGAACCCCCAAAATTTCACCAACGATCAAGTGCCTGCGGCCGTGTTAGCCGCGCTCACCGAAGCACGTATTGCGATCGAACATATTTCGCCGTCTGTTGATGGTGGACGTTTTCCCGCAAAGGGAATCGTCGACCAACATATTCCTGTTGAAGCCACCATTTTTATGGATGGCCATGATCATCTTGCCGCGCAAATAGTATGGCGCGCAGTCGATGTCGAACAATGGAATACCACCCCATTACGTGCAATGGGAAATGATCGCTGGGTCGCAGGATTTATTCCTGAGCAGAGCGGTATGCATGAATTTGCTATCGAAGCGTGGAGCGATCGCTGGGGTACGTATCGCGATGAACTGGAAAAGAAAGAGCGCGCCGGTGTGGCGACAGCGCTTGAAATACAGGAAGGCCGAATTTTAGTGCGCGCAATCGCCGATCAAAATGTTTCGGCAAAGTCGTCCAATGCGCGGCAGGTTTATCAATTGGCGCGGCAGTTGGCCAGCGCCAATGACGAACGTACGAAAATGTTATTGCTCACCGATGGTGTGCACGAGCTTATGAGCGCACTGGACGAGCGCCGATTTTTACAGCGTACCGAATTACTGCGTGTGGATGTGGAGCGAACCGCTGCTGGATTTTCCAGCTGGTATGAACTGTTCCCGCGTTCGCAGACGCGCGCCGATGGCACGCACGGTACTTTCGACGATGTGATTGCACGTTTACCTGCGATTCACGCAATGGGTTTTGACGTGTTGTATTTTCCGCCGATTCATCCGATCGGTCGCACGCATCGCAAAGGTCGCGATAATCAATTGACCGCCGCGCCGGACGATCCCGGTAGCCCGTATGCAATCGGGTCGGAAGAGGGTGGGCACGATGCAGTGCATCCGGATTTAGGCGGCATCGATGCATTCCGCCGTTTGCGTGCGGCGGCGTCCGACTACGATATCGAAATTGCGCTGGATTTTGCCGTGCAATGCTCGCCGGATCATCCTTGGTTGCAGCAGCACCCGGAATGGTTTTCATGGCGACCCGACGGGTCGATTCGCTATGCGGAGAATCCGCCAAAAAAATACGAAGATATTGTCAACGTTGATTTTTATGCCGAAGGAGCGCAGCCGTCGCTGTGGGTGGCGTTGCGCGATGTGGTGCAAAGTTGGGTTGATGAAGGTGTGAAAATTTTTCGCGTCGATAATCCGCACACAAAACCGCTGCCGTTCTGGCAATGGTTGATTGCGGATATTCGTTCGCGGCATCCCGACGCGATTTTTTTAGCCGAGGCGTTTACTCGACCAGCGATGATGTACGAGCTGGCGAAAATTGGATTCACGCAGAGTTACACCTATTTCACTTGGCGCAAGACCAAAGAAGAATTAACCGATTACTTAATCGAGTTAAGCAGCGGTGAGCCGCGCGATTTCTTCCGTCCGCATTTTTTTGTTAATACACCCGATATTAACCCGTATTTTTTGCAGACATCAGGCCGTGGCGGTTTTCAAATCCGCGCTGCACTCGCTGCAACATTATCGGGACTGTGGGGCGTCTACAGCGGTTTCGAATTATGTGAAGGGGAACCGGTGCCCGGCAAAGAAGAATATTTGCATTCGGAAAAATACGAAATCAAACCGCGCGATTGGAATGCGCCCGGCAACATTATTGGACTGATCAGCAGTCTCAATCGAATTCGCAAAGAAAATGCCGCCTTACAAACGCATTTGGGATTGAAGTTTTTAGGCAGTGGCAACGATCAAGTTCTGTATTTCAGTAAAGCGACGGCGGATCGCAGCAATGTGTTGTTGATCGCGATTAGTCTCGATCCCAAGCAATCTCAGGAAGCTTATCTCGAAGTGCCGCTGCAGTTACTCGCAGATGATTTGCCGGCGAGAGATATAAAAGAAGATTTGCACGGTGCTGCGATAGATACAGCAGCCGCGGAAAAACCAGCCATCCAAGAATTGCATGTCGAAGAATTACTGCGCGGCCAAACCATGATTTGGAGTGGCGCTTACCAGCATTGGTATTTTGATCCCAACGAGTTGCCGTTGGCGATTTGGCGCGTCGCGTTGCCGCAAAAAAATTCAGCGGCTTCTCATCAGGAGCCGCATCACGAACAACAGTCCGATCGAGAGGAGCCTCTGGCAAAACAGTTAGCGCCACAAGAAAAAATATCAGCGTCCGAAACTAATTCGACGTTGCCGCGCGGAGAAAAAATATGAATGTAGCCCAGATGGTTCCAACTGGAAATGCGATGCGCACTGTACCTGATATCAGTCAAATCGCATTCGCCGACGATCCGCTTTGGTACAAAGACGCCATTATTTATCAGGTGCACGTTAAATCTTTTTTCGATAGCAATAATGATGGCATCGGTGATTTCCCCGGCCTGATTCAAAAGCTCGATTACATCGTCAGTCTCGGCGTAAATACCATTTGGTTGTTGCCTTTCTATCCAAGCCCGCGCCGCGACGATGGTTACGATATTGCTGATTATCGCGGTGTGCATCCCGATTACGGCACGATGGTCGATGTAAAACGTTTTATCGCCGAAGCGCACGAGCGCGGTTTACGCGTAATTACTGAACTCGTTATCAACCATACCTCCGATCAGCACCCGTGGTTTCAACGCGCACGATTGGCTAAAGAAGGATCGGCGGCGCGCGATTTTTATGTGTGGTCGGACAGCAGTGAAAAATATGCCGGCACGCGCATTATTTTTTGCGACAGCGAGCAGTCGAACTGGACCTGGGATCCGGTCGCCAATGCGTATTACTGGCATCGATTTTATTCGCATCAACCGGATTTAAATTTCGATAATCCGCAGGTATTAAAAGCGGTTTTGAGCGTAATGCATTTTTGGTTGAAGCTCGGTGTCGACGGATTACGTCTGGATGCGGTGCCGTATTTGGTCGAGCGCGAGGGAACCAACAATGAAAATCTGCCGGAGACGCACGAAATTCTGAAGCGCATTCGCGCCGAGGTCGATGCATTATTTCCCGGCCGCATGTTGTTGGCCGAAGCCAATCAATGGCCGGAGGATACCCAGCAATATTTCGGCGCCGGCGACGAATGTCATATGGCGTTTCACTTTCCATTAATGCCGCGTATGTACATGGCGCTGGCGCAGGAAGATCGCTTTCCGATTACCGATATTTTACGGCAGACGCCGGATATTCCAGCGCATTGTCAGTGGGCAATTTTTCTGCGTAATCACGATGAATTAACGCTGGAAATGGTCACCGATAAAGAGCGCGATTATCTTTGGGAAAAATACGCGGTGGAAGGACGCGCGCGGATTAATCTCGGAATTCGTCGGCGTTTATCGACATTAATGGAGCACGATCGTCGTCGTATCGAATTATTAAATTCATTATTGTTGTCGATGCCGGGTACGCCGATTATTTATTACGGCGATGAAATTTCGATGGGCGACAATATTTATTTGGGCGATCGCGACGGCGTTCGCACACCAATGCAATGGTCGCCCGATCGCAACGGTGGCTTTTCGCGCGCCGATCCGTCGCGTTTGGTGCTGCCGCCGATTATGGATGCGCTTTACGGCTACGAAGCGGTCAACGTCGAAGCCCAAAGCAGCGATGCGCATTCATTACTGAATTGGATGCGGCGCATGCTCGATATTCGCAAACGCCAAAAAGCATTCAGTCGCGGCGCGTTGAAATTGTTGTATCCAACCAATCGTCGCGTGCTCGCGTATTTGCGCACTCACACCGATGCTCTGGGCGCTACCGAAACATTATTGTGCGTAGTCAACGTGGGACGCTCCGCACAGGCGGTCGAACTGGATTTATCCGCCTATGCGGGCAGTGTGCCGGTGGAAATGATGGGCGGCTCTGCATTTCCGCCCATCGGTCAATTGCCGTATTTACTGACGTTGCCGCCGTATGGGTTCTATTGGTTTTTCCTCGCCGGTCAGGCGCAAATGCCGACTTGGCATTCACCGTATCCCGAGCCGATGCCCGATTTAATTACGCTGGTTTTGTCGCGCGGTGTTGACGATATTCTCGCTGAGCCGGCGCGCGGAATTCTTGAGCGCGAAGTGCTGCCGACCTATCTGCCGAAACGGCGCTGGTTTTCCGGTAAAGCTGAAACGTTGGGTACGGTGCGAATAGCGACCACAACGATTTTGCCGAGCGCGGGTTTGCCATTATTGCTCAGTGAAATTGAAGTGGCTGGCGAGCACGAGCCGCAACATTATTTATTGCCGCTCGGATTTATTTCGGAGGATGACAAAGTCGGACCGCTGCCGAATCAACTCGCGTTAACGCGGGCGCGGCGCGGCAAACGCGTAGGTTATTTGACTGACGCATTTACCTTAGAGCCATTCGCACGCGCCATAGTTGATCTGTTACAAAAGAATGCCACGTTACCGGCGACTGATAGCGAGTTACGTTTTGAAGGCAGCACGCGTTTAACGGAAATGACAGTGGGCGCCGACGCGGAAATTCGCTGGATCGGTGTCGAGCAGTCAAACAGTTCGTTAGTCATTGGCGATGTCATCATTAAAATTATTCGCCGCATTGCAGCGGGCGTGCATCCGGAAGC
Organism: Verrucomicrobiaceae bacterium; assembly: GCA_028293825.1. Lineage (GTDB taxonomy): Bacteria > Pseudomonadota > Gammaproteobacteria > Pseudomonadales > CAMLJR01 > CAMLJR01. Next base: position 113,973 of record JAQGNY010000039.1, on the reverse strand, counting down.
GGAGATGGGACGTGCGTTGACCGAGCGCGGCTTTGCTAATACAGCGCAATTGCTCGGACAAGTAACGCGTTACGAAGCGGACGGCACGCCGCGTACGCTGATGGTGGCGCAGCAATATATTCATACGCAGGGCGATGCATGGACCTGGTCGCAAAATTTATTGGAGCGTGCTTTGCGCGAGGTGTTGTTGCCGGGCACGGAGCCGGGTGCAGCCGATGCCGATCCGATGACGGAATTTTCGCGCTTCGCCGGTGTATTGGGCCGGCGCTTGGGCGAAATGCATATGGCGTTGGCGCAACCGACGGACGATGTCGAATTCACGCCGGAAACGGTGAGTGCAGCCGATTGCGACGGTTGGGCCGCGAGTGCAACCGCGCGACTCGACGAAGCGTTCGCGGTACTTAGTTCTTTGACCGAATGGTCGTCAGCCGATGACCGGAAACTGGCGGCTGATTTATTGGCGTGGCGCCCACAGGCTGCTGCATTAATTCAGCGCTTGGCCGCGCAGGGCAAAAACTCGCTGCGTATTCGCATTCATGGCGATCTACATTTGGGCCAGGTATTGGTGTCGCAAGACGATGCATTTTTTATCGACTTCGAAGGTGAGCCGGCGCGTCCGCTGGCCGAACGTCGCGCTAAATACAGTCCGTTGCGCGATGTCGCCGGAATGTTGCGCTCGTTCGATTACGCCACTGCAATGGCATCGGTGCCGACGACCGACAGCACGGAGGCCGGTCAAATTGCGCGACATGATTTGCTGCAACAATTTCGCACGCACGCGGCGCAGGCTTTTGTTGAAGCGTATCAACAAGCAACCACAAACATTGCGCAGCGCTGGTCCACTAAGGCGGGCGTCGCGCTAATTGATTTATTCCTGCTGGAAAAAGCTGCGTACGAAGTAGTTTATGAGGCGGCTAATCGGCCCGAGTGGGTGAGCGTGCCATTGCGCGGATTAGCCACAATCGTGGCGCGATTGGGAGAAGCTCATGCCAAATAAACTCGCGTCGAAATCTAACGATGACGCTCAGCGGCGGCTGTTAATCGATCCGGCGGCGGTTATCGCGCTGTCGAACGGCACGGTCGGCGATCCGTTTGCTTTTCTTGGTCCGCATAGAGATGGGGGTCTACACCGAGATGCGGGGCCAGATAGAGACGGCAATGGTTTTATCGTGCGTGCGTATTTGCCCGGCGCGTTAAAAGTCGATGTGGTCGATGCGCGCACCGGCGCGCTGCTGGCAAATTTGAGCGAAGTGCAGAGCCCGAGTCTATTTGCCGGTTTTATTGCCAGCGCCGACCGCTATCGTTTGCGCATTCAGTGGCCTGATGCGGTGGAGGAAACCGAAGACCCGTATGCATTCGGATTATTGATTAGCGATCTCGATATTTATTTATTTGCCGAAGGCCAGCATTTGGAATTAGGTCGCTGTCTCGGCGCGCAACTTACACAGGTCGAGAATGTGCTCGGTGTGCGTTTCGCCGTATGGGCACCGAATGCACGGCGCGTTTCGGTAGTCGGCGATTTCAACAGTTGGGATGGCCGCCGTCACATCATGCGCAAACGTGTTGAGGCGGGGCTGTGGGAATTATTCGTCCCGCGCTTGAAACCGGGTGCGAAATACAAATTCGAAATTCTCGGCCCGCACGGATTGTTGCCGTTAAAAAGCGATCCGCTGGCTTTACAGGTTGAGCCTTCTCCAGGCTCGGCATCGATTGTTACAGCGCCCGCTGCATTCGAATGGACCGATGCACAGTGGTTGCAGACGCGCAGCGAACATCAGGCGCCGAGCGCGCCGGTTTCCACGTATGAAGTGCATGCGGGTTCATGGAAACAATTTGCGCCGGGGCAAACGCCAACCTGGGACCAACTGGCTGAAACATTAATTCCCTATGTTTCAAATCTGGGTTTTACGCATATCGAATTGATGCCTATTACTGCGCATCCGTTCGGCGGCTCGTGGGGCTATCAACCGTTAGGCTTGTACGCACCGCATGCAATTTATGGTGAGCCCGCCGCCTTTGCGCGTTTTGTCGATCGTTGCCATGCCGCCAATATCGGCGTGATTCTCGATTGGGTACCGGCGCATTTTCCGTCCGATGCTTATGGCCTCGCGCATTTCGATGGTACGGCGTTGTATGAATATGCCGATCCGCGCGAAGGCTTTCATCAAGATTGGAATACGCTGATTTACAACTTCGGCCGCAATGAAGTGCGCAATTTTTTATTGGCGAGCGCGATTCACTGGTTGGAGCGTTATCACATCGATGGCTTGCGCGTGGATGCGGTGGCGTCGATGTTGTATCGCGATTATTCGCGTCAACCGGGCGGTTGGCTGCCGAATAAATTCGGTGGTCGGGAAAATTTGGAAGCGGTGGATTTTCTGCGGCAATTAAATGCACGCGTCACAGAGCGTTGTCCCGGTGCAGTAATTATCGCTGAAGAATCGACCGCGTGGCCTGGTGTTACCGCAGATATAGAGCAGGGTGGGCTGGGTTTTGCGTACAAATGGAACATGGGTTGGATGCACGATACGTTGCAGTACATTCGCACCGATCCGCTCTATCGCAATTTCGAACACAACAAAATGACGTTTGGTCTGTTGTACGCGTTTGCTGAAAAATTTGTAATGCCGTTGTCGCACGATGAAGTCGTGCACGGCAAGGGCTCGCTCATTGGAAAAATGCCGGGCGATCGCTGGCAGAAATTTGCCAACCTGCGTGTTTATTTCGGTTTTATGTGGATGCAGCCGGGTAAAAAATTATTATTTATGGGCGGTGAATTCGGGCAGGAACGCGAATGGAATCATGATGCATCGTTGGATTGGGCTGCGCTCGATGATCCATTGCATCGCGGCCTACAACAATTGGTACGCGATTTAAATACGGTATATCGCGAGCAAAATGCGGCGCATGCGCTGGATAGCGAAAGCCGAGGTTTTCAGTGGATTATCGGTGACGACAGCGTGAATAGCGTGTTCGCTTTTTGCCGCTACGCCGATAATGCGCCGCCGCTGCTGATCGTTTGCAATTTCACGCCGGTGCCACGTTATGACTATCGCGTTGGTGTGCCGCGCGCTGGCTTCTGGCGTGAGTTATTAAATTCCGATGCAGCCTGTTATGGCGGTGGCAATATCGGTAACGGCGGCGGTGTGCAGTCATCGCCACAAGCGGCGCACCAACAACAGCAATCTTTGTTGTTGACGATTCCGCCTTTGTCCGTAAGCATTTTTATTGGCGAGTAAATAATTTCGGAAAAATTTATTTGCCGCTGTGCCAAACGGAAAATTTTTTGCTCGGGCGCTAACCTTCATCGCACGATGACAGTTTCGCCAGAGCAATCTTGATGACCGTAGGAGCGGGCTTTTCCAGTTGCTGCGGTCTATCGATTAAAAACTTCGTCACGATACGAATCATCGCGGTCAGCGAAATATCCTCCTGCGGTCTGCAGCTGGCCAGCTTTTTGTTATCGGTCCACTCCGCTTCAATAACGCCGCGAATATAGCTTTTACATTCGGCGATTTGTGCGGCGTCGGTGGCTGACACCACGGTGCCGCCATTGAATGCCTGGATAGCGAGACCGCAATCGTTTAATAATTCCTGTCCTGTTAAAAACCCGGCCGCTTCGTCGGCGGCGTAGGCATGAATAGAAAAAAGTAGTGAGGCTAAAAAAAGTGGACGTTTAAAAAATGGACTTACAAAGATGGCAGCACGTTGGATCATCTGGAGTTTTACTCGCTCTAAAAATAAGCAGAGAACGCGGCGCAGTTAGCGTAAATATTCTCGATGCGGCGAAGTCTAAATCGCCGCGCGGAGGGCCTCAATCGATAACCCGCATTAATTCGAGCAATCCGTAAAAAAAATATTGTATTGTTGCTATGCGCGCAGGCGGTGGATTTTTGGCAGCACTGTTGTTGTCCAATGTGCCTGCTTAGATGCAGTTCGCGATGTAGTGAAAGGCAATAAAAGGTGCAGTGAGTTCACAGTGATGAATTCAAATTCGACTCGGTAGCAGAGAGGAAACGCATGAACGTCCAGGCATTGATCGATACGGCGAACGCATTGGTCGCCAATGAGAAAGGTTTGTTGGCGATGGATGAGAGCACCTCCACCTGCAATCAGCGCTTTGCCAAATTGGGAATTCCGCAAACGGAAGAGTATCGGCGCAACTACCGCGAATTAATCGTGACCACCGCGGGCCTCGGCAATTGTTTAAATGGCGCAATCCTCGCCGATGAAACTATTCGTCAAAGCGCGCGCGACGGTACGCCCTTCGTGAAATCGCTCAATGGCGCAAGAATTATCGCCGGTATTAAAGTCGACCAGGGTGCCAAGGATTTAGCGGCGCATCCGGGCGAAAAAATTACCGAAGGTCTCGATGGCTTGCGCGAACGTCTGGCGGAATATTTTCAGCTCGGTGCACGCTTCGCTAAATGGCGCGCAGTGATTGTTATCGGCGCCGATATTCCCAGTCGCAGTTGCATTGAAACTAACGCATCCACACTGGCGCGTTATGCGGCGTTGTGCCAGGAAGCGGGACTGGTGCCGATTGTCGAGCCGGAAGTATTAATGGATGGTGCACATACGCTGGCGCAATGTTACGCGGCGACCGAACAAACCTTGGTTGCGGTTTTTAATCAGCTCTATTTGCAGCGTGTATTACTGGAAGGAATGATTTTAAAACCTAATATGGTATTGCCGGGCATTGAGTGCGCAACCCAGCAAACGGCAAATGAAGTTGCCGATGCCACGGTGAAATGTTTATTGCGCACGGTTCCCGCTGCGGTACCGGGCATTGCATTTTTATCGGGCGGGCAATCGGCGCAGTTGGCTTCCGCGCGATTAAATGCGATGAATGTGCGCTATAAATCGCGTCTGCCGTGGTCGGTGACATTTTCATATTCGCGCGCGATTCAGCAGCCAGCGCTGGAGCTTTGGCGCGGCGAGGAGGCAAATGTGCCAGCAGCGCAGCAGGCGCTCTATCATCGCGCCCAATGCAATACGGCGGCGCGGCGCGGCGAATATACGGTTGCAATGGAATAAAAATTCTAACGGGGAAAATAATAAATGAAGCCAGTTTCAATCACCTTTGACGACAACGGTAATTTACAAATTGCGGCTCGAACGATTCCGCTTCCGACCTCGGTAAGCGACGCGGCGCGGCGTTTTTTGGCGACGCAATTTCCGACGCCAGCCGAACCGGAGTTGAGCGATAAAGCGGCCTGGAAAAATATTGCGGCGGCGGTCGATAAAATGTTCGCGCCGATGGTGACGCGCGTGCTTGAAAATACGGCTGCAACCGTCGAGCGCGGCGATTTAAATGGCGCGATTGTCTATGTCGGCACGCCTCACGTAATGCAGCACGCGGATTGGGCCCATTTATCGTTGCATGGCGGCAGCTGGGTATTTCTCGGCGGCGATTATGCGAAAGCAGAGTCGGCCATTTATGCGGCAGCGTTTGGCTGCACCACATTTTCGCTCGATTACCGGATGCCACCGGATCATCCGTTTCCAGCTGCGGTTGATGATGCTTTCGCCGCTTACACCGAATTGCTGAAACGCTACGACCCGAAAAAAATTGTGATTTCGGGCGGCTCGGCCGGCGGCAACATCGCAGCGGCGGTGACGTTGAAGATTCGCGATAACGGATTGCCGTTGCCCGGCGCCGTCGGTTTGCTGACTGGCTCGTTGGATTTAACGCGTTCCGGCGATTCAATTCACGCGCACGATGGCATCGACACGGTGTTGCGACCTTTTGGTAAAGCCGGTGCGCTCTACGCCGACGGTCACGATCAGACCGATCCTTATTTGTCGCCGTTGTTTGGCGATTTCAGCAAAGGTTTTCCGCCGACGTTTCTGCAGTCGGGTACGCGCGATTTATTGCTGTCGGACACCGTGCGTATGCACCGTAAATTGTTGCAGGGCGGTAATGAAGCAGAGTTACATATTTGGGAAGCGATGCCGCATGGCGGCTTCGGTGGTGCCATTTCGGGCGCGCCAACGCCGGAGGATTTGGAAATCCGCGCGCAGTTTCTGCGCTTTCTGGAAAAGTATTTAGGCTAAATAGCGCTCTTGCTTGTCTTAATAGGTCAGTTATTAAAAAGGGGGCGGTAATAGCGATGAGCGTTGCTGAGAGTTGGCGACCGCTCATCAATCCCTCATTTAGCGACAGTCCGCTTGCGAGAATTGGATGAAGGCGCGTCGCGCTTTCCCGGTGTGCCCGGTGAGGATTGCGTCGAATAATTCGTCCAGTACGCCGGGCGTGCTCGGCGCTGGAGGTTTGCTTTTGTGGGCGGACAAATACTCCAGCAGCAGTTGTACGAATAGTTGCAGGGTTGGGCTGCCGGATAATCGAGTAACCGCTAAATAAATATCGCGCCGTAGTTGCTGTTGGTCCGGTTGTGGTGTTTTGGCGCGGTCGATGGCGGCGCGCAATTCGGGCAGACGTTTGCGATCGAGCTTGGTGGCGCTTTGATTGATCGCCTCCAGTGCGAGTTGAATAATAAATTTTCCGATATTTTCCGGTTTGACATCGACCAGCTCCAGATACGCAACGGCGCGTTGAATGGCGACGGCTTCGTCCGGTATCGCTATCAATAATCCGCCGGTGCGGCCGCGCTGCATTTCGACCGCCGAATACTCCTCCAATATGCACACGGCCTGGCGCAATACATTGGGGCTGGCGCCGTAACGCGTCAGCAATTCATCGGTGCCGCCGATGCGCTCGCCCGCTTTCCAGTGTAATTGACGAATGTCGCGCAGGATTTCGCGCGACAGCCGTTCGGCGCTCGACTGCGGTTCGCTCGCGCTGGGCTTGGTTTCTATTTTTTCCGGAATACGCTTGTCGGCATGTTCCAAATCGCCAAATGGCGTGAGCTGTTTGGCCGACATTCGCCACTGCTGCATGCGCAAATCGAATAGCTGCGACACATTGCCGCTGATTAATGCCGCAACCAATTGCTTGGTTAATTCCCAGAACTCGCCGCGACGGCGCGACTCGGTCGCGAAGATTGCATACGGAACCAAGTCGGTGCCGTAATCGATGCCGGTGCGCTGCGCCAGCGTCGCCGCCGGGTCGCCAAAGGCGTTGGAAAATGCATTGACAATTTGGCCGTGGCCATGAGCGCTAACGAATTCGTCATCGCTCATGGCCTCGACTTTTTGCATCAGCGCGTCTAATTCATCGCACGCGGCTAACTCGATGTGCGCGGCGCAATTTAGAAATTGATGGTTGTCGGCGGCGCTGGTGAGCGCGGCGATATCGGTGAAGTCGGCGAGCTGGCTGCCAATCACCATCGATAGCGCGCGCATGGCCGAGGCGGGGTCCGGTTCGGCCAATACCAAGCCGCCACCTTTGCCGCGCCGGCTGTAGGCAATGCCGCGCTGCTCCAGAATCAATACGGCCTGGCGTACCACCGAGCGGCCGGCTTCATAGCGGGCGATAAGGTCGGGCTCAAAACCCAGTACCGCGCCGGGTTTGTATTTTCCCGTGCGAACTTCCTGTTCGATTTGATCGGCGAGAGCGACGCCGGCAGCTTGCTTTTTCATTTCTACGAATAACAACTCAAGTGTTGACCGGCCCGTTAACAGGCTAGTAGTATATTTGAATAGGTCAGTGATTTGCCATGTCCAGCCATTTAAAGGCTGTTCATAGAAGTGACCGATTTGCCGCGCCCCAAATATCTCAACTAAGTCGTGGTGAATCGGTCACTCGTTATAAGCACACCAAGCGCAGAAGGATATAACAAGAATGATGCGTCGTACTTTTCTAAAACAAACATCTTCGTTGGCCGCAGGTTTAGCGCTGACGACATTCTCGACAATTAGCATCGCTGACGCAGTGTCAGATAAGTTGGTCGTCGATACCGATAACGGCAAAGTGCGCGGAAAAAGCGCGAAGGACACCCAAGCCTTTTTAGGAATTCCGTACGGCGCACCGACCGGCGGCAAAGCGCGGTTTCTGCCACCGGTAAAAGCGCAAGCGTGGACTGGCGTGCGCGATGCATTTGCATACGGCAATCGCGCGCCGCAAAACGCCATGCCGACCAATATTCCCGCCGAAGTTAAGCAGCTGTTTCGTTTTTCATCCGATCCAATGAGCGAAGACTGTCTGGTGTTGAATGTCTGGACACCTACCGCCAATCGCAACGCGAAAAAACCGGTGTTGTTCTGGTGTCACGGCGGCGGTTTCGCCATCGGCTCGGGACAGGAGCCGGATTACGACGGCGCGAATCTCGCGCGCGATAACGATGTGGTCGTCGTTACCGTTAATCATCGTTTAAATGTGCTCGGTTATTTGTATCTCGGCGATGTTATCGGCGACGAGTACGCAACCGGTAACGCCGGCATGTTGGATTTGGTGCTGGCGTTGGAGTGGGTGCGCACGAACATCGCCAATTTCGGCGGCGACGCCAATAACGTAACGATATTCGGACAATCCGGTGGTGGCGCCAAAGTCAGCATGCTATTGGCGATGCCATCGGCGCAGGGTTTATTTCACAAAGCCATCATCATGAGCGGACCCGGACTTAAAGTAACGCCGCGCGACATGGCGACAAATTCCGCCGACGCTTTATTTAAAAAATTAGATTTAAGCAAAAACGATTTGCGCAAATTGCAGGAAATTCCCGCCGAGCAATTAGTGGCTCTCGGCGGTGCGATGGGGCGCGCAGGTGCAGGCGGTTTGTCATTTTCGCCGTTGGTCGATGGCCGTTCGTTATTAACGCAACCGTGGGACCCAATCGCGCCGGCAGGATCAGCCAATGTGCCGATTTTAATTGGCTCGACCAAAGACGAGATGACCAGTCTGTTAATGGCCGATCCGAAATACGGCACGATGACGAACGAAGAATTATTGCAGCGCGTCGGTTTCATGCTGGAAACAAAAGACGCCAATAAAATTGTCGATTTCTATCGAAAATTATATCCGCAGCATACGCCCACCGATTTGTTGGTTGACATCACCACCAGCACTTACATGACAGTCGGTTCGATTCAATTGGCCGAACGTAAATTCGCGCAGAGCAAAGCGCCGGTTTATCTCTACATGGTGACGTGGGAAACACCGGTTCTCGGCGGCATGATGCGTTCGCCGCACGGCATCGATTTGCCATTGGTGTTTGACAATACAGATATCGCCAAAGGTTTATTGGGCGATGGACCGGCACCGCAAAAAATGTCCGAGCTGATGAGCAAATCGTTCGTCGCGTTTGCGCGCACCGGCAATCCGAATCATGCCGGGCTACCGCAATGGCCGGCGTTTTCAACGGAAACTCGCGCTACCTTGCATTTCGATGTTAATCCAACCGTGGTTAACGATCCGAATAAAGCCGAACGGTTGTTCTGGGCAAGCCTATAAAAATTGTTCCCAGCATTAAGCTGGGAACGTAAAAAAATCGCTTACATAATAATTATTACGGCGTAACTCATGACGACGCGTAAACCGTTTTACCGATCGCTCTATCTACAAGTTTTGATCGCAATTGCGTTCGGTATTTTGCTCGGTCATTTTTTTCCGGAAACCGGCGCGCGCATGAAGCCGCTCGGCGATGGCTTTATTCGACTGATAAAAATGATTATCGCGCCGATTATTTTCTGCACGGTCGTCACCGGCATTGCCGGTATGAAAGATATCAAAGCAGTGGGGCGCACCGGTATTTTTGCGTTGTTGTATTTCGAGGTTGTCAGCACCTTTGCATTGGTTATCGGTTTGATCGTAATCAATGTGGCGCGACCCGGCGTAGGTATGAATATCGATGTCACCGCGCTTGATGCGAGCCAGATCGATACTTATACCAAAGCGGCGCAACAAGAAAATATTATCGATCATGTGCTCAATATTATTCCTAACACGGTGATCGATGCATTCGCGCGCGGCGATATTCTGCAGGTGTTGTTGTTCGCGTTGCTGTTCGGTTTTTCGCTGCATGCGTTAGGCAGTCGTGGCGAACCGATTTTTAATTTCATCGCACAGTTATCGCATGTTTTTTTCGGCATCGTCGGCATTATCACGCGCGTGGCACCGATCGGTGCGTTCGGCGCAATGGCATTTACCATCGGCAAATACGGTATTAATGCGCTCGGTTCGCTGGCGGCATTGATGGCGTGTTTTTACGGCGCGTGCCTGCTATTTATTTTTGTCGTGCTCGGCGCCATCGCGCGCGTTAACGGTTTTAGTATCTGGGCATTTATAAAATATATTCGCGAAGAATTGTTAATCGTGCTCGGCACCTCGTCGTCCGAATCGGTACTGCCACGCATTATGAATCGCTTGGAGCAATTGGGTTGCGGTCGGCCCGTTGTGGGATTGGTTATCCCCACCGGTTACTCATTCAACCTCGACGGCACTTCTATTTACCTGACGATGGCAACGGTATTTATCGCGCAGGCCACCAACACGCCACTGGGTTGGACCGATCAACTGCTGTTGCTTGGGTTGTTGTTACTGACTTCAAAAGGCGCCACCGGCGTTACCGGCAGCGGTTTCATCGTGTTAGCTAGCACGTTGTCGGCACTCGGCACGTTGCCGGTGACAGCGTTGGCATTAATTCTCGGCATCGATCGTTTTATGTCGGAGGCGCGCGCATTGACCAATTTAGTTGGCAATGGCGTCGCGACAATTGTGGTTTCACGCTGGGTCGGTGCACTCGATAAAAATCAATTACACGCGCAGTTGGCTGCTGGTCCTCTTATCCCTGTCCTGCAACAAAGCGGTGGAGCTGAATGATGAATATAGAGCTTGGCTGCGTGAAATTATTATCGCCACAAAATACTTTCACGAAATCCATTGCGGTTGCGATATCGGCGTTGCTAATGGGATTTGCGGCAACGGTTCATGCTGAGAATGGCACTGGCGCTGTTCACATTCACACCTTGTCGACGCAGCCGAATTTAATTAGCGGCGGCGACGTATTGGTGCGTGTCGATCTACCGTTGAATGCAAAGTTTGACGATGTGCAAATAAAACTGAATAGCGACGATATAACGTCGGCATTTGTCGCGGATAAAACCACGCAAACATTAACGGGTTTAGTTTCCGGGTTGCGTCTCGGTAAAAATAAATTAGCCGCGCAATTAAATGGCAAAGAAGCAGATCGGTTAACGCTGACCAATTATCCGCTGAGCGGGCCGATTATTTCCGGCCCGCATCAAAAACCATTTGTCTGCACCGGCGAACAATTCAAAATTTATTCCGGCGTTTACGGCATTGAGCCCATCGACGACACAACATTGGGTGCTGCGCTCGACGAAAATTGTTCGGCAAAAACCAAGATCACCTATTTGTATTTGCCGACCAATGGCAATGCATTTAAACCATTGCCGAGTACGACGGAATTGCCTGCCGATGTCGCGAAGACAACCACTCTTAACGGTGCGACGGTTAATTTCATCGTGCGGGTTGAAACAGCGACGATTGATCGCGGTATTTATCAAAGCACGATTTTGCACGATCCGATTAGCGAGCCAGCGCCGAGTTGGCGTATGCCGCCGCAGGGATGGAATAAGCGGCTTATTGCCGTTGAGGGCGGCGGTTGTCCCGGTGGTTGGTATCAGCAGGGAACCATCGGCGGCAGCATTATGCTGGCGGGCGTGGCTGAATTTAGTTTGTTCAATATTAGCCGGCTCGGCGAAGGCTATGCGCTATTTGGCAACACGCTGCAAAACGCTTCGCAAAATTGTAATGCGGTGCTTGCTGGCGAAGCGGCGCTGATGAGTAAAGAGCATTTCATCGAAACCTTCGGCGTGCCTTCATTTACCGTCAGTGCCGGTGCTTCGGGTGGATCGTATGGCAGCAGCCAATTGGCCGATGTATGGCCTGGATTATTCGACGGCATTTTAATATCGAGCACATTTCCCGATCCGCTCGGTATTGCATTTTCTGGCGCCGACGGTCATTTGCTGACGCATTATTTTTCGCAAAATCCCGATGCGCTGACACCGGAACAACAAGTCGCGATCTCTGGCTACAAAAATATGAAAGCGTTTATCGATGCGGCGAATCAGGCGGGTCGTATCGATCCAGTGGCTGAGCGCAAAGATATCGATGGCTATAAATCGGCTGCATGGAGCCCGGCCGTTCCCGCATCGGTTCGCTACGATTCGATTAAAAATCCAAGCGGCGCGCGGCCTACTTTATTCGATGCGGCGAAAGCTATTTATGGCATCGATAAAAAAACTGGTTTTGCGCGCAGTCCGTTCGATAACGTCGGCGTGCAATACGGCCTCGCCGCGCTAAATAGCGGTGTAATAACAGCGCAGCAATTTCTCGATCTTAATAAAAAAGTCGGCGGCTACGATCACGATTTTAATTACGTGCAAAAACGCGTCGTTGGCGACATACACGCAATTCGCCGCGCCTATCAAAGTGGTTTGCAATTGAGTGGCGCCGCTGGCCTTGCTGCAATTCCTGTGTTCGATATCAGCGGCACCATCAATGAAGATGCCGGTTACCACTATCAGTGGTTTCACTTCGCGCAACGCGAGCGCATGGCAAGTGCCAATGGCGATGCTAACAATCATGTTATGTGGCGTGGCAATCCGGTGCCGTTCGCCGATGCGTGGTCGACATTTATTGACTGGGTCGCTGCGGTAAATGCCGATTCATCGCTGCTTTCTGTGCGTGAAAAGACACAACTGCATAAGCCGCAAAAAGCGATTGATGGCTGCTGGAAAAGTGCCAATGAATTTATTGCCGAGCCGCAATCGTTTGGTCGCTTGCCGTCCACGCAATGCAATGCGCTATTTCCGTCCTACGCATTTCCGCGCTTTATCGCAGGCGGGCCGTTGGCAGCTGACATCATTAAATGCCAATTGAAACCCATCGATAAAAATGATTACGCCGTTGCATTCACTGCAAACGAATTTAAAAAATTATCGGAAATTTTCTCGCAGGGCGTCTGCGACTGGTCAAAACCCGGTGTGGCGCAAACGCGCGCGATACCACGCGCTTCTTATGGGCCGGTACCGGAGAATTTCCAGCAGTGAATTGCAGTAGCTGAAACGCAGTTTTAAAAGTAAGACGTAGCAATAGCAGAATCACTTTTTTTAAATATCGAATTTCGATGTGGGATTCCGCATGAGAAATGGGGTAGGCGGGTTGTAATTAGTTGTCGGTAAAAAAATAAATATCCGAATAAACGAGGAGAAAAACCATGCGTAGATACAATAAAAATAAATTGGGTTACACCTGCCTTTGCAGCGTCGGTTTGGCTTTGCTGCAGGCAAACCCTGCGCATGCGCAGGTTTCCGAAAGCGGCGGTCGGGCGCTCGACGAAGTGATCGTGACCGCACGTCGCGATTTGGAATCAGCGCAGAAAGTACCGTTGTCGGTTGTAGTGCTCGATGAAAAAGTTCTTGAGCAGAAAAACGTGCGCAATTCGAACGATTTGGCGTCGGTGGCGCCTGGCCTCAGCGTGCAAAATACCTCGTCCAATCGCAACACAACGACCTACTCGATTCGCGGCCAAGGCCAGACGTTCGGTCAGAATTCACCGGGAGTAATCGCCTATTTTGCAGAGGTGCCAGATTTCTCCAGCGGATTCTTTTATGACTTGAACGGCGTACAGGTATTGAAAGGGCCACAAGGTACATTGTTCGGTCGCAATACCAACGGCGGAGCGATTTTGTTTACGCCAAAAGAGCCCACCGAAAAATTCGATGGCTACGTCAGCGCACGCATGGGTAATTACAACCGTCTCGACTATGAAGCAGCGGTTGGCGGCGCAGTGCTACCGGATTTATTGCGTGTGCGTTTCGCCACACAGCGTATCAATCGCAGCGGTTTCACCGATAACGTCAACCAAGGCGGCTGGGCGGATAATGAAAACCGCTCTTCCTATCGCTTTAGCGCGATCCTGCAGCCTAGCGATAAGTTTGAAAACTATTTTATTTATCAGTATGAAAATATTCGCGAGGCGGGCTCTGGCCAATCGATCGGAAAAATAAATAACAGTGGCGCCAACGCCGCGGTATTTCCCATCCTGCAAGCGGCATTGAATCAGCAGGAAGATGCGGGCCCGCGAAAAATGTTTGTCACCGCAAATTGGCCGACGTACGTCGGGTCCAAATCGCGCGGCATTATCAATTCGACGACATGGGATTTGAATGACTATTTGACGTTAAAAAATATTCTCAGCTATCGCCGCTATGACGTCAGCACCAGTTACGATCTCGACGGTACGCCGCTGCCTTGGTTGCAGGTCACTAATCCTTACGCGAAAAACCAACCGACCGAGCGCACGGAAGAATTTCAGGTGCAGGGTCATTTCGACAATTTAGAAACGGTGCTGGGTTATTACCACGAGAGCGCGAAGGCGCCGCTGCGAACTTTCTATAATTCACTACAGTTTGTTGCGTTGCAGGCCAAGGCATTCACTTCTAGTGATAACGGCAGCGAAGCGTATTTTGGCCAAGCCAAATATAACCTGACTGACGATCTCGAGTTCACCGCAGGTGTTCGCTACACCCATGACACGCGCAAATCATTTGGCGAAACATTTGTATTCCCGGTTGGATTTCCAGAGCCGCAAGGGCCCGATGGCGCGGCACCGCCGGCTTTGTCGGGCGACTTCTATGCAACCACCTGGAACGTTGCGTTGGCATACGCGCTATCGCCGGATATCAACTTGTACGGAACGGTGCGTAAGGGCTACAAAGCAGGCGGATTCAACGCTACGGCACCCTCTGCAGACACACGTTTCTTTCAGCCTGAATATGTAACCGACTACGAGCTCGGCGCTAAAACCAATTGGCAAGTTGGTGAGTGGTTGGTACGTGCAAACGGCGCGGTTTTCTATGACGACTACACCGACATTCAACGCTTCGTAAATCTACCAACCGTACCGGCTTCCACCGTTACCAAAAATGCGGCATCGGGAACGCTGAAAGGTATCGAGCTGGATTTGCTGGTGAGCCCATCGCCATTGCTCGATGTATCGCTGGCCTATTCATTTATCGACGGCAAATACAACAAGTATGACGATGCCGCGCTCGGTGATTTATCGGATAGCAAATTCCCCAATACACCGCGCCAACAATTGACGTTTACGCCTGTGGTGCATCTGCCAATTCCGGAAAACATGGGTAAATTGTCGGTGCTCGCCAATGTTTATTATCAGAGCAAAATGGCCACCGATCCTGCAAACGTCCCCAATGGCAGTCCTCAGGTTGCACTGTCATCCGAGGCAGGCAATTTAAGCGGCTATACAAAAGTCGATTTGCGCGCGGACTGGCAGCAGATCTATGGCTCAAAAATCAGCGCTGCTGCGTATGTACTCAATGCTACTGATAAAGAATACAAGGTGGGATCGAGCAATCAATTATCGGGATTCTTCGGCGTTTCATCTTACCTTTATAGCATTCCGCGCATGTATGGCGTTGAGGTGCGTTATGCCTTTGGCGATTAATTTTATCTAAGCGTCACGAGTGATTTGGTAAACGCTCTGTTTAATTAGAGCGCATCGAAGTCGATTCAGATTTTTGATTTTTAATATTTTTAACGTCTACCCAGTTTGGGGGAGCTCAGGCTCCCTCCCTTTTTCTAAGTTTAGTTTGTTAAACCTATAAATTAATTGCCATGGCAATTGCAAATTATTGCTGTCGAGGAGAGCGAAGTGATTTCCAAGTTTTCACTGATTAATAAAGCGGTGGTCGCGGTATTGGCGACGCTGTTAATCGGTCATGCATCGGCTACGGTGGTGCCGGCGATTTCAATTCCTCCGGTGGGAGCCAAGGGCTTTCCATTTATGTCGTCGGGTCTCGATCTCGCAGCCTATGGCTACACCGAGAATGAATTTTTCATCGGCGGCATGGCGCAGGCTTATGTTAACGACGGCGATTTCGGTAGCGACGGCAAGTGGAATGCAAAACCGAATGCGGGCGCCATTGCGCCGTATAAAACGCGCTTGCTGGTGCGCAGCCCGGCGCCCGATAAATTCAATGGCACAGTGATTGTCGAATGGATGAATGTGTCGGCGGGTATGGAAGTAACACCGGACTGGACTATGGCACAGGTTGAATTGCTGCGCGAAGGCTATGCCTATGTCGGCGTTGCCGCCCAATACCTTGGTGTTGATTTTGATCGCAGCTGGGACGGCGTACGCTACGCATCTTTACAACATCCGGGTGATTCTTTTTCTTACGATATTTTTTCGCAGGCGGGCGAGGCTATTTTGCATCCGCGTGACGGCGAGCCTAAACCGCTCGGTGATTTAACGCCGGCGATTCACGCACTGATTGCCGATGGCGAATCGCAATCTGCAGCGCGCATGCTCACTTACGTAAATGCCATTCACCCGATAAACCCGGTGTATCAGGGCTTTCTTATTCACAGTGGTAGTCGTGGCGAGGATTTATCGCAAACCAGCGCGGCAAAAGTTATCGCAAAATTTTTTAAGACAATCGATGCGCGCGCGGATATTCCAAAGACGGAAAAAATAGATGTGCCGGGTGTTGCTAAAGTATTTATTCGCGACGATATCAAGGCACCGGTGTTGATCGTAAATAGCGAAGCCGATGTCAACGGCTGGTTCGGTTATCCCGGTTTTCGCCAGCAGGCCGATAGTGCGACTTTTAGAATGTGGGAATTGGCGGGCACCGCGCATGCCGATCAATATGTTTTCGACGCCGGCAAAGCGGACGGTATTAAATCCAATGCGACATTTCCGATCGAATGCGGTGGTGCGCCGATAAATCGCGGTCCGCAAACGTATGCAATGCGCGCAGCGATTCATGCATTGAATCAGTGGGTGCGTACGGGTGAACCGGCACCGAGCGGTCCGCATCTGCAAACCGATGGGCATTCGTTGGTGCGCGATGCGGTTACGGGTATTGTCACCGCGGGCATTAAATTGCCACAGGTTGCGGTGCCGATTGAAACATTAAGCGGTCGTCGTCCGCTGCGTTCGATATTCAAATCACCGTTTTGTATTTTGTTCGGCGCTAGCGATCCATGGAATGGCGATAGCGATGCATGGGATGGCAAATGGCTGATGGACCCTTCGCCAAATCCTGAGCCGGATATTCACACGCTGTATCCGACCAAAAAAGATTATCTCGATAAATTTAGCGCAGCACTGGATGCATCGATTACAGCGGGTTTTGTGCGCCCGGCCGATCGCGACGAAATATATCAACACGCGCAAGCCGTCGATCTTTGGAAATAAAAAGCGAGGATTGCACGCGTCGATGCAAGAGTTTTAGACGTAATAAGTAGATTTTTTTTTGGATTTAAGATTTGCCTGGGTTTATTAACTATTAGTCAAAATAATAATTTTTTCGTTAGTTAACCAACAAGCAACTGTTATTCATCGGAGGAACACAATGCGTTTACTTAATGTGGATAAATCTCAAGTTCGCACGCTCGCTCTCGCTGTTGTATTTTTATTGTCGGGCTCATTCGTTCACGCGTGGGGCGCACCCGGAGGAGCTCCCGCGCCCGATATTGTCGCAACCAAAAATGGCACGGTAAAAGGCGTTGTCAACGATACGACGATTACTTTTTTTGGTATTCCGTTTGCGCGCCCGCCGGTGGCAAATTTACGCTGGCAGCCACCGCAGGCGGCAAGTTCATGGACCGGTACTCGCGATGCCAGCCAGTTCGGTAGTCGTTGTCCGCAAACCACGCCGTTGCCTGCTAATGAAAATGAAGACTGTCTGTTTTTGAATGTGTATAAACCGCGCATCTCGGCAATTAAATTGCCGGTGATGGTCTGGATTTACGGTGGCGCCAATGTGCAAGGCTCTGCCGATATTTATAATCCAACGCCGCTGGTCGATACCGGAAAAGTCATTGCGGTGACGATTAATTATCGAATCGGTGCGCTCGGTTTTATCGCGCATCCAGCACTCGATAAAGAAAATCATCCATTTGCCAATTACGGAATAATGGATCAGCAATTAGCGTTAACGTGGGTTAAAAATAATATTCAGGCTTTCGGTGGCGATCCCGCCAACGTCACGATTTTCGGTGAATCCGCAGGTGGCTTGAATGTGTTGTCGCATTTGATTTCGCCGGCATCGAAAGGTCTGTTTAAAAATGCGATTTCCGAAAGCGGTGCGTATGAATTAGATACGCCGACGTTAGCCGCTTCGGAAGCATTGGGCACCGCGTTTGCCAATCAGGTTGGCTGCACCGCGCAGACTGCAGCGTGTCTGCGTGCATTATCGGTGGCGACGATTCTGGCCAATCAAGGTCCGGGTGGAACCGGTGGTGCGCAAGGGGCCGCGCACAACCAGTCGACAATCGATGGAAAAATATTGCCCGAGTCGCAACGTTCGGCATTCAAGGCCGGTCGCTTTAATAAAGTGTCGACATTATTGGGTGCCAATAAAGACGAGGGCTTAATTTTCGTTGCGCCAAATATAACCGCCGATGCGTATGCCCAATTTGCCGGTGCGCTCGCCGCGCGGGCCGGCAAGGATCCGGCTGCCGCGTTGGCGGAATATCCGTTGGCGAATTATCCGTCGCCGTATTTTGCAGCGGCTGCGTTATTGGGCGACTCATCGTTCGCCTGTTCGGCGCGGCAGGTGTCGCAAATTATTTCGACGAAGGTGCCGACTTATGAGTACGAATTTATCGATAACGGTGGCGCAGGAGGTGTGGCAACGCACGGCTCGGAAATTCAATATTTGATGAATACGATCGCTGGCGGTCCAGCCGATTTACCGGCGGTCAGTCAGGAGCTTGCCACCACTATGCGCAAATATTGGACGCAGTTTGCGAAGACCGGCAACCCCAATGCGGTGACCACACCGCTGTGGAGTAAATATCAAAACTATCAAGACGTGCTGCAATATCTGCAAGCGCCGACGCCGTCGGTGACCAGCGATTACGCTGTGCGCCATCACTGTGGTTTCTGGGGTTAGCAGTTAGATATTCCGCTCTAAAGCAGGCAGCGTCTTGGGGCGTCTGCCTGATCTTCGCTTAGAAAATCTGCATCAACGATAACGTCCGCTCAAATTAAATTTCATTTCGATGCTGAAATATTGGCTTTTGCTGCAGCTTAATCCTGTCGTGAATCTGAGAAAACGTATCGGAAAGAGTCGCTTGCAGCTGTAATCATTTCGACAGCATCAAATTTTCGTGCAGCTGTTAGTATTATCGCCGCTGTGGTGAACCCTCTGCGTGAGCCGCTTCTGAACGTGAGCTTTTGTTAAAAAGCTTTCGTGAGCCGCACGCGAAAAATATGATCGCGCCACATAAAAAATAACGTTCCATTATTCGCGGCATTTGCGTCTGCATTACCGCGCGAGGAGAAAGTTATGACCGCCATGCAAACGCAATCATCTAATCAACCACTGCAACCGCTCGATGAGCCGCTCGCGGTAGTTTCTTGCGATGGCCATATCGGCCCGCGTTTGGTCGAGGATTTACGCCCGTACTGTCCGCAAAAATATTTGCAGGCATTCGATGAATATGTCGAGCGCCTGCGCAGCGAGCAACTGGAACAATCCGCGCGCACGCTGCTCGGCGAAAGCGATTCCGAAGACGCCGCGCGTCTGATGAAAATGTTCGACGACATGATGGCGATCGACGGCCATCACGATATGCACGCGCGTCTGGCCGATATGGATCACGACGGCGTTACGGCGGAAGTGATTTTTCCATCGAGCCATAACGGTCAATCGGAACCGTTTATTCAAAGCGATTTATTTCTCGATCCACTGCGTGGCGATACCGAATTATTTGCCGTCGGCATGCGCATTTATGCCGAGTGGTTGGCCGATGCCGTGAAAGTTTCACCGCAGCGCTTTATCGGTTTGGTGACACCGCCGTTGTGGGATATCGATGCGTCGATAACGACCGTCAAATGGGCGGCGCAGGCCGGCTTGAAAGGTGTATTTTTGTTGATGCCGCGGCCGGGATTTAAGCGCTACGACCATCCCGATTGGGAACCGTTTTGGGCAGTGTGCGAAGATTTGGGGTTGACGTTAAATGCGCATTCCGGCGCGCCGCTGGAAGATGCCGTGCACGGTCCGCATGAATTCTGTATGCACGAAATCGAAACAGCCGGCTGGCCCGCGCGCAAAGCCGTGCACCAAATGATTTTCAGCGGTGTGTTCGAGCGCCATCCGAAATTAAAATTAATTCTCACCGAGCAGAATTTCGATTGGTGGGTATCGAGCCGGCGCGAATTCGATTCATCGTTTGCGATGCATCGCGGTCAACTTAAACATTTAAGCCGCAAACCCAGCGAATACATGGCGAGCAATGTTTATATCGGCGGCAGTTTTCTTGCGCCGTTCGAAGCGGCCGATGCCGTGCAGCATGCGTACACCGGCAATGTGATGTGGGGGCGTGATTACGGTCATATCGAGGGTACGTTTGTGCCGACAGTCGATATCGATCCGGCGACAAATCCGAGTCGTTTATCGCTACGTCACGCCTTCTCCAACATTCCCGCTGCGGCCATTCAGCAGATGGCGAGTGACAATGCGCTCGAGGTTTATCAGCTCGATCGCGCTGAGCTTACGCGTGTTGCGAAAAGTATTGGCGCGCCATCGCTCAAGGAATTAATGACGCCAATACACGCGATTCCGAGCAATGGCGGTGCGTTGGCATTTCGTCAAATTGGCGCGTGGGCTTGAGACCTACGTGCATTAATAAATCTAATTTTTGCATTCCGAATAAAGAGAGAGGTTTTATGACGGCATCCAGTTCAACACTCAAGACGCATTACGAAGAATTATTTATCGATGGCAATTGGATAAAACCGACCTCGGCTTTAGACGATGTCATTAGCCCCGTTACCGAAGCGGTCGTGGGCAAAGCGCCGGTTGGCGACTTGAATGATGCCGACCGCGCCATCGCTGCGGCACGGCGCGCATTCGATCGCGGTTCGTGGCCCAACGAAAAGCGCGCGGTTCGCGCCGATCATATGCAGCGTTTGCTCGATAGCGTTATTGCGCGCAAAGAAGAAGCCATCGGGTTAATGCAACTCGAAATGGGTTTCACGCGCATGCAGTGCGAAATGCAGTTCGAACTCGGCTTCACGCAAATTACAAAATTTATCGAACTGGCGCGCAAAGATCCGATGAAGTCGCTGCCGTTGCTGCAAAAAAATTATCCGGATGGACGCCGCACATTGGGCGGCGCTGTCGTCACGCGCGATCCGATTGGTTTGGTGGTTGCGATCACACCGTACAACTCAGGCTTTCTGTTAGGGCTGATGAAATCGGTGCCGGCGATGGCGGCGGGCAATACCGTGGTATTGAAACCATCGCCATTCACGCCGTTGCAGACAATGTTTATTGCCGAGCTGGTGGCAGCGCTCGAATTACCGCCCGGTGTATTTAATGTGGTCACTGGTGGTTTGGAAGTGGGGCAAAAACTCACCACCGATCCGCGCGTCGACATGATCAGTTTTACCGGCTCCGACACCGTTGGCGCGATGGTGATGGCGCAGGCGGCACCGACGCTGAAGAAAGTGCATTTGGAGCTGGGTGGTAAATCACCATTAATTATTCGACACGATGCCGATATCGAGTTGGCAGTGATGGCGGGGCTGTACGGTTTTGTTTTTCAGGCCGGGCAGGGTTGTTCGATGACGACGCGCATGTTGGTCGACAATCGTATTCGTCCCACTTATGCGGCGGCGTTAACCGAGGCCGTTGCGGCACTGCAAGTTGGCGATCCCTACGACAGCAAAACTTTTATGGGGCCATTGATTCGCGAAGTAGCGCGTGCGCGCACCGAAGATTTTTGCCGACGTGCGCTCGATGAAGGCGCGAAATTATTATTGGGCGGCAAACGTCCGGTGGGGTTGGATAAAGGTTTTTTCTTCGAGCCGACCATATTCGACGACGTGCGCAACGACAGTCATTTAGGTCAACGCGAAGTGTTTGGGCCGATTGCGGCAATCATCGGTTTCGATAGAGACGAAGAAGCAATCCAACTGGCGAACGAATCCGATTACGGCCTGGGCGGCGCGATTATTTCGCGCGATAAAGCCACTGCTTTCGATATGGCGCTGCGCGTACGCACCGGCCAAATTCATATCAACGGCGGCTCCGGCGGCTTTCATCCCGATATGCCATTCGGCGGTTACAAACGTTCGGGTCTCGGCCGCGAGTGGGGCGAAGAAGGATTTAACGAGTATTCGGAAATCAAAGCGATTGGTTTTCCCGCTGGCTAAATAAAATTCCTGTTAAAAAAAATTAAAGCGAGCGCGCCTATGAAAAATAAAGCGTATGAATAATAAAAAAGTGTTGGTGGTCGGTGCATCGGGTCTGGTTGGCGATGCGGCAATTCAGCAATTGGCGAAGAGCGATGCCAATCGCGTAATTGGATTGTCGCGGCGACGGCCCGCGCAATTGCCTGCTCACGTTGCGCATATCGCGCTCGATTTATTGGATGCCGAGGCGTGTCGAATTAACGCGACACAATTAAGCGATGTCACGCATGTGATTTATGCGGCAGTGAATGAAACGCCCGGCGATCTGGTCGCGAGTTGGACCGATCCGAAACATGCGGAACGCAACGGCATTATGTTTCGCAATTTGCTAGACATTGCGCTCGTCGATAATAAAAACCTCGAACATATTGTGCTGGTACACGGCACTAAAGCGTATGCGACCCATCTGCCGCAAAACCGGCCGCAGGTGCCGTTACGCGAATCGCTGCCACGTCCACCGCACGATGATTTTTATTTTCGGCAGGAAGATTATTTGTGGCAGCGTCAGCGCGATGCGAATTGGAGCTGGACTGTCTTTCGCGCGCCGGCCATTGTCGGCGGCGGTCTCGGCAGTAATTTAAATGGTTTGCTGGCGATAGCTGTGTTTGCGAGCTTGCAGAAAGAAGCCGGCTTGCCGCTGGCGTTTCCCGGCAGCGCCGATAATCTCGGCGTGATGGAAATGGTCGATGTCGAGTTGCTCGCGCGCGCGATTGCATG
This sequence comes from Verrucomicrobiaceae bacterium, assembly GCA_028293825.1. Classification (GTDB taxonomy): domain Bacteria; phylum Pseudomonadota; class Gammaproteobacteria; order Pseudomonadales; family CAMLJR01; genus CAMLJR01. The sequence continues at coordinate 91,090 of JAQGNY010000039.1, read as the reverse complement.
GTCGACCGATGCGCAGAGCGCGCGCAATCAAACATTTAATATGGCCAACGGCGATGTGTATGTGTGGCCCGATATATGGGCAGCGATTGCGGATGAAATCGGTATTCCGCTCGGCGCACCGCAACCGATATCCGTGGTTGCAGCAATCGCGGCGCAGGCCGATATGTGGAAGCAGCTGGTGGCGCGTCACCAATTAAATGCACCGGCGGATTGGAAAGAGTTTCTCGGTGAGTCCGCCGCGCTCGCCGATTTTCAATTAAATAATTGCGGGCGCAGTGTTTTGACCAGCACGATAAAAATTCGTCAGGCCGGTTTTCACGATTGCATCGATTCGGCGGTGAGTGTGGTAGGGTGGATTAGACGCTGGCGCGACGAAAAATTATTGCCGCCGCGCTAGGGCTCTCGGCTTCAGGTTCTAAGCAAAAAGTTAATCGATCCGCATCGGCAATTTAGTTAAACACAATTCGCCGGGAAAACCGGTGTAAACCGGTTTGAAATTGGGATCGGCCAAACGTAGATTCGGAAAGCGCGTAATCAATTTTAAAATCGCCTTGCGCATAATTAAACGCGCCAGCCGATTGCCGATACAAAAATGCGGACCGCTGCCGAATGCCAAAATCGCGCGCGGGCTGCGGCGAATATCGAAGCGCAATGGATCGGCAAATTCTTCCGGGTCATACGAAGCCGCTTGAATCGATGCAATCACCGGCATGTCTTTCGGAATAAATACGCCGCCGAGTTCGGTGTCCTGCGTGGTGAAACGGGTGAACGTGTTAATGCCGGGGCCGTGGTAACGCAGACATTCTTCCACAGCGATATCGACTAACTGCGGTTCGCGTTTTAATAAATCCAATTGCTCGGGGTGTTTTCCCAATATATACAGCGCGCCGCCGATGGTTGCGGCGGTGGTGCCGAGACCCGCCGCGCAAATCGAATTGATTTGGCCGAATAATTCTTCATCGTTAAGACCGCGCCCTTCGTCGCGCGCCATTACCAAATGACTGATCATATCGTCGCCGGGATTTTTGCGGCGCTCCGCAACAATTTCGTCGATGACTTTTCGCACCGCGACTACGGTATTTATAAACTCTTCCGGCAGCGGTTTATCCGGTTCGAATTCGGTCGCGAGTCCCATGCTGTTGTGCATGCGCGAAAATACTTCCTGCTGTTCCGGCGTTAACTTGAACGAAGCCTCCAATAAAACGCGCACGATAATATCGCGTGAGAAATGTTCCATCACGTCAAACTCGGCACCCATCGCGGCGATGTTGTCGAGTTTTTCTTTAATGATGGTATCGATCGCGTTTTCGAGTTGTTGCACGCCCGATGGCATAAATGCCGGCGTCATCAAGCGGCGCACGCGTGCGTGACGTTCGCCATCCATCTGCAGCACGCTTTCCAGCCCACCGAAAATATCGAAAACTTTGTACGCATCATACGGCGGTGCGATGACGGTAAATATCTCAGGATGCGTATACACCTCGCGCACATCTTTCGCTCGTGCGCATACAGCTACCGCTAGGCCGTTGCGCCGCGCATAAAACGGTTTACGCACCGCCCATTCGGCAAGCATGCCGTTCATGGCGTTTTGCCGCAGCGTTTCGCTTTCCATATCGATATCGAGAAAGTTGGTGGCGTCCAGCGAGTCGATGGCAATCGGTGCGGTGGAATTCATGCGGGTACCTCTTGATTGATGCAGTGTTTTAATTGTTATAAATGCGTGCCAGTCTTTCGATTTGATCAAGCGATTAATCGCCGAGCGGCGAAATTGCGGCGTTTTGCAATGTAATGCGAGGATTCAGGCAGCGCAATTGATATTGCTGACCGTCCGGTAAATTAACGCGTTATGGAAGGGCACAATACGGACGTCGAGCCTCACCTTTTGCGCCGAGCGAGTCGGCAGAAAAATTACTTCAAGAAGTTGGCGCTCGTTGCGGAAGTTATTCGGTGCAGATGGCGCAATAGTTCTGCGAGATCGCGCAGGAGCGGTGACGTAATTAGTTGGCTCGTATGGTTTTGGACCAAAGCCTGGCTCTATTGACCTTTGGCGCTATCGACCTTGACATAAGAACAACTGGCAAAAAGCTCGCTATACTTTCCCTTTCTCTAACCAGAGATTGGCGATGCCAAAAATCACTCAAAAAAATAAAAAGGTCGACCTATTAATAATTAATGTGAGGCCGATTGCCTCACTAACAACCTGTTAGGCGAAATCGGAGAAATTATGCAAATTTGGAGATTGGTTGCCCACCATGAAGAGTCAGATAAAGCTCTAAAGCAAATGAAAGAAACAGGTAGGGTAGCGATTGGTTGGTCTGATCTTGGAGATCTATCAATTTTAAATCCTCAAAACAGCAAAGATATTTCTTCAGAAATAAAATTGGTAAAGTCAGACACTTCTAATGCAATGATGGCTGGCCCAAGCCTATGGAATCTTTATTCAGAAGTTGAAATTGGTGACCAAGTCATTGTCACTGCAAATGGTCGCCGTGAATGTGTATTTGAAATAACAGGAAATTACATTTTTGATAAAGAAAATGCAATTCTGGGGTATGCACACCAACGTCCTGCGGCTTTAACAGATATTGATCCGCAAATATTGTGGCTAGCATCGGACTCATCAGTAGCAGATGGTGAAAATGTGAGGTGGACTTTAGCAAAATGCAAGGGAACAAAAAAGTCGGAAGAAATTGTATATTTTGAAGGTAAAAGATTTTCAGTGAGCTCCACAGCAATAGAGCGTGATAGCTTAGTTAGACAAAAGTGCCTAGAACACTTTTGTTATAATTGCAGCGTGTGTTCTATTAATTTTGAAAAAGAATATGGGGAAATTGGAAGAAATTATATACATGTACACCATAGAGTAGATCTTGCAAGCAACCAAGGTGAGCATGTTGTTGATCCAAAGCTTGATTTAATTCCTTTATGCCCGAATTGCCATGTAATGGTACATACGGAAAAGCCAGCTATGTCAGTAGAAAAATTAAAGTCAATCTACACAGCGAGGCGCGCCTAACAAGTCGTTGCAGCACCGTTCTGCTTCGCTACACTGGACAGTTTTTAGGTCGTATTTTGTGGTTTTTCTGCGCAAATTACTCCACAAAACTACAACTTAAAAACTGCCGCTTAACGCGGCGTTATGGCTCACTCAGCGATGAATAGGCGTATCGAAAAAAAGATACACAAGAGATATCTAGGTGACGCTGGAATCGAGATCGTATTAGATGAGATATGGCGGCGACGTATCTCCCAGTTAGAGGTTGGTAGTGCCATCGAGATAACAAGCGAACATCTGCCTAATTCATTTTATGAACTCAATCCAAGGGCTTCGAAGTACAAATTTCGTTACGTGGTTGAGCATGTAGCGTTTCAATCAGTGCCAACCTCAGAGTCAAATTGGTGGCCAGAACGCGATACTATGTTTTGCGTTGTAATTTACCCATATTTGTATCAGAGCTCTCGTTGGTATGCAGCGGTAAATAGAGTACAAACGCCATAGCTAGGTGGCGTCTACTTTTGCGTAGGAAATCTCGATTACTTCTTAGATTTTGTTGATGCTGTGCAGCCGCGTCAGCGATGGAAAGGCGCGAGCGCGCCTCAGTTGGTCAGTCCGCCATCGACTAGGTAATCGGTGCCGGTAATAAATGACGCTTCGTCGGAGGCGAGAAATGCCGCGACGCCGGCGATTTCTTCCGGCCTGCCGATGCGCTTCACCAGCGAGTGTGCCATCAACATATCGCGCACGCCGGGCATGGCGAGTTGATCGGCGGAGCCGGGCGTTTCGATCATGCCGGGGCTGATGCTGACGGCACGAATACCATGCGGTGCGCCTTCGGCCGCCATCACTTTCGTCATCGCCAATACGCCGGCCTTGGTTGTCGAATGACAGAAGCCGCCGACGCCGCCACCGTGTCCGGCGACCGATGCGGTGTTGATAATCACGCCGCCGTTTTTACACAAATGCGACCACGCGGCGCGCGTAACGTGTGCGACCAAATCCAATTCATTGCGTGTGGTGAAATACCAATCGTCGTCGGTCATTTGATCGATGGTGACGAAGCGACACGCCGATGCATTGTTGTAGAGAATATCGATGCGGCCGTGAATGGCGACCGCATCGGCCACCCATTGTCGCGCCTGTACCGGATCGCCCAAATCGACCGGCGTCATACCGTGCATGGTGCCGTGCGCCGCCTGCACATCGGCGATTGTTGAAGCGTTGGCTTCGGCATCCAGATCGCAGCCGATAACCCACGCGCCTTCAGCGGCGAAACGTAATGCTGCTGCGCGGCCCATACCTTTGCCTGTACCAGTGATTAGCGCTACACGATTTTCCAAACGACGTGCCATCGTTATTGCTCCATTTTTCTAGTTATTGAAATTGAATTATTGAAATAGAACAGTTGAAATTTTTTTTCTAAAATTTTTATAAAAATATATTTCGATTTATTTTTTTTGATGTTGATTGATAGTAATGCGGCGCCGATAAATTTATCGAGCGCCGCTTTGTTGTTCACCGCTACGGTTATTCGCAGGCCCAATTATTGGCATCGAACGCAGGGTCGCCGCGCAGCGGTGCCATTGGATCGCTCTTCGGTAATTCTTTCGGTTTATACACGGCGACTTTTGGATATCCACAGCTCAGGAACTGCCGTACTTTTGCGCCGGGTTCGACGGTGCGATTGGCGACCAGTGCTTCGGGATAAATACCTTTCTCGACCCAGTCGACCATTTTGTCGAGCGCACGCGGACCCATATCGGTCGGGCCGCTACCGCCGCCACAATGCAATACACCGGGCGCTGCGAAAAGTCGGGTGAATTTCTCGACGCGTCCATCGCCGGGCATGGTTTTTTTCAGTTGCTCGTAATAGCGAATCATGTCGGCGTAAACAATGCCGTGATCGCTCATGCCGTGCCAGAAAATAACTTTGTGTCCGGCTTTTTCCACGCCGGTGAGATCGGCGTCAGTTTGCCCCATTTGCGCTTTGCTATCGGCTGCCAAATACGCATCGACATCTTTTTGATTGTTGAAATTGAATTGATTGACGAAGTCGTATTTCGCACCGAAATAACCGCGCATAAACGAATGCGAAATTATGTAACCGCCGGGTGCTTTGCCAAGATCGGTTTCGCTCCACGGCGGTGGCGTCATACCGGTATAAAACCCGATCCAGCCAGTGGTGTTGGTGTAGGGTGCGCCGGGATAAATTTGTCCTTTCGGGCTGCGCGGTCCACGTGCAATTAATTGCGCGGTTTGCACTTGTTTCGCCGTTAAACAATCGGGTGCATCGGCTCCGGGACATTGCAACGATGCGGCATCGAATTTACACGCCAGCGAATTCGGCACCACGCCACCGAGTGCGCCGCAGGCCTGATTAACTTTTTGTTCCATCATCATGACTTTCGCCGGTGGAATCCACGCGTCGGGATTCTTCGCCATAAATTGCGTGGCGCTGGCAAAGGCAAGAATATTACCGGCGTTAATTCCCGGTGCCTCGACAATAAAGCCGTCGTAATCCTCGGGATAATGACGCGCGGCCGACAACGTGCGTTGTCCGCCGCCGGAGCAACCTTCGACATAGCGATACATCGATTCGGCGTTGTAAAACGATTTGGTAATTGCCTGGGCCGCGACGGCGGACACGTGCATCGAACGCCGCGCCAAATCGAGCGCCTTGGCTTCGTCTTTCAAATCCGCCCAATCGAGAATGCTACTGCTGCGATGACCGCCGTCAGTGGTGGCAACGGCAAATCCATCGACAATTAATTGTGCATTCGGCGTTTGCAAAAATCCGGCGGAGCCGCCGACCGAATTAAAAAAGAAACGACCGTTCCAGCCTTTATCGGGCAGTCCTAATAAGAAGCCAACATTGTTCGGGCCGGGATTTTGCGTGGTGACGAAACCTTCAACGGAGCAGTACGGAACCGGATCGGTGAGGTGTGTTGCCGAGACAATGGTGGTATCGCTGGCAACGGCTTTTTTAATGTTATCGATGGTACAGTTGTCTGCGGCGAGCGAGGTGCCGGTCGCGCTCATCAATAGCGATAGCGTGGCGCCCATCGCGATATTTTTTGAATTCTTATTCATAGCGCATTCCTCTTATTAATTATTAGTTTTGTTATGCGAATTAATTGGCGGTGCTGTTGCAGCACCGCAATGGTTAACGAAAAAAATCACTGCCGATTTATTTGCCGTCTTTCTTCGCGTACAACGCGCGTAACTGCGCGCGTGGATTGGCTTCGACGTGCGTATCGACGTTGAACACCATGGTGTCGCGCGCCTGCAACGAATACGGTTTCCACTCCGGCAATTGCGCATGGTTGGGATTGCCGGTATGCGCGAAGCGTACAAATGTTTCGCTCATTAATTTTCCCATCGCGGCATTTTCGGGGCGCTCGCCGGCCATTGGCGTGTAGGTGTAATTGTTCATCGCGAACGGTACCTCGCCACCGTGAGTGGCGCCGAGAATGCCGCCCAGTGCCGGCGTGGTGTAGTCGAAGCGGTACATGTAAACCGGAGCGCCACCGCCGCCGATTTTGCGCTCGGCCCAATCGATACTGCCGGCCCACATCACGCGGTCGGTGACACACTGGCAGGCGATGTCGGTCGGCGTCGCGTTGGGATAAATCTTTTTATATTCGGCGAGCATCGCTTCACCCAATTCGCCGAACGTAGCGCCGGCAAATTGCTTGAGGCCAGCGTCGTCCATGCGCCCGAACCACGGCATGCTCAACATGATCATTTTCATGTCGTCCTGCGTCGAACCGACCATCGTGGTGACGTCGGCGCCGATCGGTGTACAAACCGGATCGAGTGGCTGCACCGGAATAGTTTTGCCGTCGACCATCGGTTGCAGCGGCATAAAATCTTCCGGGCTGGCAGCGCCGGCGAGACCGGTGTCGATCGCGACCTGTAATTTCGCTGCGGCTTCGAGTAATTGTGGATAGGGCACATCGTGCAATTTATGAAATTCCGCAGCGGGAATATTCAGGTGTTCGAGAAATTCCTGCGTGACGCGGCGCGCTGTTTCCAATCGACGCACGCGCACCAACGGGCCACTCATAATCACGGCGCGCTGAAATAAACCTTTCGCTGCGGGCATGCCGAGCAGCGTTGCACTTTTCGATGCGCCGCCGGAATCGCCGTACACCATGACTTTGCTCGGGTCGCCGCCGAAGCTGGCGATATTGTCGCGAATCCATTGCAGCGCCTGCACGATGTCGAGCATGCCGGCGTTGCCGGAGCCTGCGTATTTTTCGCCGCCGATTTCATCGAGGTATAAAAATCCGAGCGGGCCGAGGCGGTGATTGATGGTGACCGCGACCACATCGTCGCGAGCAGCGAGCGGCGTGCCGTCGTACATTGGCCAAGATCCTGAACCGCTGTCGAACGCACCGCCGTGCAACCACACCATAACCGCGCGCGATTTTTTGGTATCGAGTCCGGCGGTCCAAATATTCAACTTTAAGCAATCTTCGCCCTGTGCAGGTTCATCGCCGGCCAGCCCTTGCAGAAAACCCATGAACGCGGACAGGCGCGCATCGCCTTCGCCGTCGCCAGGTTCACCGCCGGCCATTTCGGACGGTGAGCGTTGCGGCGATGTGTCGCCATAGCGCGTTGCATCGCGAATGCCGCTCCACGCTTCGAGCGGTTGCGGCGCGCGAAAACGATTGGCACCGGCAGTGGATGCACCGTAGGGGATACCCTTGAATATGTGCACGCCATTTTCAGTGACACCGCCTAATTTACCTGCATTGGTTTCTACAATTACGTCGTGCATGATCGGCTCCGAATTTTTAAATGATGCTTATTTTTATGAATCGAAAATAAGTGTTAATTATTAAAAATAGTTTAGTGTTTTTAGTGATGTACATAGAGTCATGCAACCCTAAGGTGCGGACTATAAATTGTCAACAATGTAAATTAATGTAGAGGGCGTTAAATTTTATTCATGTCAGCGTTAAATGGAATAAATAGGTCAGGTCGATGCGTGCATCGTCTAAAAATCTGAGTTTGATAAGCTCGTTTTATGAATTGAAGTATTCAACGGGATCGATATCTTCGCGGGAGTTGATGCGATGTATAAAGCTGTTTTGCAATTCTGGTTCGAGGAGATAGATCCGAAGCAATGGTGGGAAAAGGATGAATCGTTCGATGCTGCCATCGCCGCGCGTTTCGGCGAGCTGCATGCGAGGGCTGCACGCTGCGAATTATTCGAATGGCGTAAAACCGCGCAGGGTCGCTTGGCAGAAGTGATTGTACTCGATCAGTTTTCGAGAAATATTTTTAGAAATCTGTCGCTGGCTTTTGCAAACGACGCATTGGCGCTAGGCTTGGCGCAGGAAGCGATTGCCAATGGCGCGGATAAAGAATTAACGGTCGAGTATCGAAATTTTTTGTACATGCCATTTATGCACAGCGAGTCGCTGAAAATTCATCACATCGCGCTGCAGCTATTTAGCCGAAATGGTATTCAGGGCAGCCTCGATGCCGAGGTTGCGCATAAACAAATCATCGAAAGATTCGGCCGCTTTCCACATCGCAATCCGATTTTAGGACGGCTATCGACAGCGGTGGAGGTAGAATTTTTAAAGCAACCCGGCGCCGTATTTTAAGCGGCGCGGCAGATTATTTTTTGGGTTCGACAAAGCCGACGCCGCGCAGAAAACGTCCCACGATCGCTTTGATTTCTTTTGCCTGCACCGCAGCGGAAGGGCGTTCGCGGCGGCCCTGAATCACCGGCAAAGTAAAACCGTGCACGAGCGCGAGAAAATCGCGCGATGCACCTTTCGCGTCTTCGATATCGACGTTGAGTTCTTTGCCGGCGAGACGCAAAAAGCGCGCGAACATTGTGTACGCTTTATTTAATGACATTTCGTGCGTAGCGGCGATTTCCGGGTGGCGATAGGCGGCAACATTCATCACTCGAAAAATGCTGATGCCATCGGGATCGAGCACTACATTGCAGATGCCATTGCCGAGAAAATTAAAAATCACCCACGGATCGGTAGTCGAAGGCAGCGATGCCATGTTGAATTTGTTTTGCATGTGGTCGTCGCCATGCTGCACCACGGCATCGAAAAATTGTTGCTTGTTACCAAAACGGTTATGAATCATCTGCCGCGATACACCGGCTTCGCGCGCGATCGTCAACATGCTCGCATCCTCAACACCGTTGACGATGAAGTGAGCGTACGCGACGCGATGTAATGTATTTAACGCTTCTTCGCCAGCAGCAGGATCGGGGCGGCCTCTTTTTCTCGGTTCGCGGTTTTGCGGGCGCGTTGCATTGGTAGTCTGTTTCAACGTCTAAAATCCTGTCTGATTTATTGTTGTGTTCACCTGCATAAACGCTTTTTTAATTCATTAGCAGTGATGAGGTGGGCGAAAGTATATCAACAATATTCTGTCATCGTATTTGTTGCCGATGCGTTTGGAAAATCAGACCGATGTATTTATGAATATAAAGTTTGCGTTTGTAAAAAGAGCCCCACTCCTTCTGCAGGGCTAATGTTCGACGTGTTCACGGTATTAATTGAAATTTTTGTATTGGTCGATGACGAATTTGATTTGCTATGAATTTGGATATGAATCTGATCGACGCCGGTAACGATTGCAGAGAAAGTAGTCGCCGCTTCTCTGCAATCGTTCCAGTGTAAAAATTATTTCTTCGCGTTAGAGCCAAAGCGATATCGAACTTCTGCGCCCCACATACGCGGCTCGTTGTAAATCGCGTTTGCAGTACCGACAAACGGATAGAACGAGTTCAACGCAACGGCGTGGAGGCCATCGGTGGCATTGGTTACAAACAGCGCCAAATCCACCGGCGCACCGACCACGTTGGCCCAGTCGAGACGTAAGTTCAGGTTCGACCAACCGGACTGTTTGCCAAAACCATCGGCCAGCTCGGTGTCGTTCAAGTGCACCGAGCTCTGCGCGTAGTAATTCGCAGTAGCGGCGATTTCACCCCATTCGGCCGGTGTCGGGAGCGTGTAGCGCAAGGAGAGAGTGCCTTGATTCTTCGGTGTGCCGACATATGGGCTGTCGGCCAACTCTTTGGTTTCGCCGGTTAATACCGTTGTGGTCGTGCCCGGCCATTTTAGGTATTTGGCATTCATCCAGGCGTAATTCAGCGATATCCGCAGGTAGTCGGTCGCCTGGAATATGGCCTCCAACTCAAGGCCATCGATGCGAGCCTTGGCGATATTGGCTGTCTGCGTGAAGGGGACGCCACCGGCGGTTGCGAATGACTCCGAGCGCTGGATGTCGTTGTACCAAGTGCGGTAGGCCGCGACGTTGGTGCGCAGCGGGCGGCCGGCAATATCCCAGTCCGCTTTCATGCCGAACTCAACGTCTTCGACCTTCTCCGGGCCATAGTTGGGTGTGAAGCTAGGTACGACGACGCCGCCAGAAGGTGCAATATTGGCTCCGCCCGGTTTGAAGCCGGTACGGCTGGCGACGTACAGCAGCATGTCGGGCGTGATTTGATAGTCCAGGCCGATGTTGTGTGTATCCGCTTCATCTTGGACCTTCGGTCGCGCGACATCGATACCGTTGGGAGTCAGAGTACCCTGCGTGAGATACGCCAAAGTGTCGTAACCCTGTTGATCACCTTCGAAACTCGATTTCGAGTGGCGCCAGCCGTAAGTGAGTTTGAGGCCTTCCAAGCCAAGAACGGAAAGATCGGCGGTGCCCTGAATAAAGTAACCGGTGTCCAGGTTCAGGCTGTTGTGGGAAAAGCTGGCGACAACCGCCGGCAATAAATTGGGGCTGAACGCATTGCCATAGGCGGAGAACAGCGGCGGATAGTCGAGTTTGTCGTAATCCCTTTCGCGGTAGTAGCCGGCAATCCATGTGTGTTTTTCGGCGATGGTGCCGAGGATTTGAATTTCCTCGCTGTAGTCGTCGAACCAGTCGTTGCTGCCATCGGATTTAGAGGTCGCGACTTGGGTGCCGTTGATGGAATCGTAATTGTTGTAAACCAGACCGTTCGGCAGCGGCGAGCCGCCATCGTACTTGGTGTGCACACCATCATTTTTGACACTGTTGAACACGTTTTTGATCGACATGTCGCCGAGCCAGCCCAGCGTGCCCAGATTAATTTTGGTGATGTTGTTGAGCTGTTCGTTTTCGCCGGTAAAAGTCAGGATATCGTCGGTCACATTTTTACGCTTGGCGCTGTCACCGCCGTTGTTAATTCTGTTTTCCTCGGCGATCAGGCCGTTTCTTAAGCTATTTAGAATGCCGAGGCGCGTTTGCACGCATGCACCGGCAGCAGGTGTGGCGCCATAGATTCCTCCGCAAAGTCCTGCTACTGCAACAAAGCCGGTTACGGGGTCGGTTAAAGGGTTAAAGGTAGCTAGGTTTACGGGCGTGGTGTTATACAGCGCGTTACTTTCGTTGAAGTTGAAGAGCACCGAGCCGCTATTATTTTCATCGACCTTGTTGCGCTGGTACATCGTGTAGTTATCGAACCATTGCGTCGGCGTGAAGCTGATGCCGAGACGGTACGAGTCGCGATGGCGGTCGTCCAGGACTTGTCCGGTAGTCAGGCTCGTGGTGAAACCATCGCGGCGGATAATATTGCCAGCTGCGCGTACGCTGAGGATGCCATCAATGAGAGGAACAGTGACCGCGCCAGTGTATTCGCGCATGTCGTAGTTGCCCGCTTTTGCTTGCAGAAAACCGCCGAATTCATTGCCGGGGTGCTCTGGCGTGAACAGTACCGCGCCGCCGGTGGTATTTTTGCCGAACAGTGTGCCTTGCGGTCCCTTCAAAACCTGCACTGACGACAAGTCGAAAAATTGGCCGTTATTGCCGATGCTAACTTTCGGCGAGTTACCGACCGGTGCGTCTGAAAAATAGGTTACAACGCCCGGTGCCGAGCCGAAGGTCGTGCCCTGGCCGCGGAGGAAGAACTGCACGGCGTTACGTTGTTGGCCGCCGCCGGGGCGAAGCTCTAGGCCGGGCGTATGGTTTTGCAAATCGCTCGGTGCGGAAATGGCTTTTTCGCGCAGTTCCTCGGCGCTGATAGCGGTGACTGCAACCGGCACTGTTTGCAGATTTTCATCGCGTTTACGCGCGGTGACTATTACCTCTTCCATTTTTACTTTGGCGGCGGGGTGATCGGCAGGTTGTGGTTGTGTCTGTGCTGCCACGGGCGTCGCAGTCGTTAAAATCAGCGCGACAGCCCCTGCAGCCACTAGGGTGTTGCATTCATCTTTCTTTATTTTTCGCATACAAAAATCCTCTCTATAGTTATTTTTTTCGGTGTTGTTAGCTTTCTATTATTTTTGTGGCTGTGTTTGGTTTGCGCTGCGTGTCTATGCAAAAACTGCGTGCACGGACAGTATTCCGGCGGCAGCGAATCCATTTATGCGAGGGAATTTCCAGCTGAGCTTGTTATGCATCTTATTATCCTGTGGTGAGCCACTGTTATTGTTTTAGGTGAGGCAATTAAATTTTAAATAGACATCGCTGTCTATTTAAAACTTTGATGGTGAAAGATTTTTTTCAGCTAAAGGGGTCAATATTTCTTCAATAAAAAGTATTAAAGAATTTTAATACTGACTTCGGAAATTATTGCGCTATTTGCTTGAGGAGTGTTTGAGGAGTGTTTGAGGAGGATTTAAGCGAGGTTTGATGTGCTTTATTTTTCAGGGTAAAAACCCCTGTTCCATCAACGGGGAAAGCGCGGCGTAAATTGTTTATGCCAAAAATATAATTGTTACGTAAAGGTAACTTATGTGCGCCTTGTTGCGGAGGCTGAGAATGTGTATGAGGGTGGTGCGATAACACATTTAAAAAAAGGCCCCACTCTAATGGTGAGGCAAATGGAGAGTATTTTTTTGCTGCAGGGAAACAGTGGCATTTGGCGCACACTGTTTCCCCGTCGGAACATAACTTATTTATTCGCGCCGAAGCGGTAGCGAACTTCAGCACCGAACATGCGTGGTTCGCTGTACACCGCGTTGGCAGTACCGACTACCGAATAAAACGAGTTCAACGATTGCGCGTGGATATCGTCTTTTAGGTTGGTGACAAACAACGCGAGATCTACCGGAGCGCCGACCACATTGGCCCACGAGAGACGCATGTTGATATTGTCGTAACCGGGCTCTTTACCGAAACCATCGGCCAGTTCGGTATCGTTCAAATGTACCGAGCTCTGCTTGTAGTAATCAATCTGTGCTGTCATTTCACCCCATGCTGCCGGTGTCGGCAGAATGTAGCTGAGCGAGAGCGTACCCTGATTTTCCGGCGTACCGACGAAGGGGCTGTCGATCAGATTTTTGGTCTGGCCGGTTAATACTTCCGTGGTGGTGCCGGGCCACTTCAGATACTCGGGGTCGATGTAACTGTAATTGAACGTCACCAACAGGCTATCCGTTGCCTGGAAGATCGCGGTCAACTCCAGACCGTCGATGCGGGCCTTGGCAATATTGCCGGTCTGCGTGAACGGAACACCGCTGAGCGACAGCGTTTGCGAGCGCTGAATGTCGTTATACCAAGTGCGATAGATCGCGAGGTTGGTCCGCAGCGGGTGGCCTGCAATATCCCAATCCGCTTTTATGCCGAACTCGACGTCCTCGACTTTCTCTGGACCGTATTCCGGGGTGTAGCCGGCTATTACCGAGCCGGCCGGTGGGGCGACGTTGGCACCGCCCGGTTTGAAGCCGGTGCGACTGGCGACATAGAGCAGCATTTCTGGTGTGACTTGATAGTCCACGCCCACGTTGTGCGTATCTGCCTGACTGCGAACTTTCGGTCGGGGCGCGCCGGTGGTGCCCGGAACCAGATTGCCCTGCGACAACGCCAGTGGATCGGGGTTTAGTCCGAAGGCGTCGAAATTGGATTCCGAATGGCGCCAGCCGTAGGTCAATTTCAATCCGTCCACGAAATCCGAAAGATCGGCAGTGCCTTGAGCAAAGTACCCGCGGTCCCGGTTCAAGCTATTTTTCGAAAAGGTAGCAACCACCGAGGGGCTCAGCGTGGGACTAAAGACGTTGCCATAGGCGCTGAACAGCGGCGGGTAATTGAGCTCGTCGTTGTCCTCTTCGTAGTAGTAGCCAACTATCCAGTCGTGTTTTCCGGCGATGCTGCCGAAGATTTGGAATTCTTCGCTGAAGTCGTCGAACCAATCGTTGCGCCCATCCGACTTGGAGTCGGCCACCGGCACGAAATTGACCATGCCGTAATTGTTGAAAACTAGGCCGTTCGGAAGTGGTGAGCCGGAGTCATACTTGGTGTGAACGCCGAGATTGCGAACGGTATTGAACACGTTTTTGACCGAAGTTTCGCCGAGCCAGCCGAGTTCTCCCAGCTCTATTTTGGTGATGTTGTTCAGTTGTTCGGTTTTACCTTCGTAAACCAACATGTCGCTGGTCACGGTTTTGCGTTTAGCACTGTCGCCGCCGTTTTTAACACGGTTTTCCTCGGCGATCAGTCCGTTTCTCAAATTGGTCAAGATGCCCAGCCGTGTTGCTATGCACGCGGGGATGTTGGCAGGAGTGGCCTGGTTGAGTTGATAACAAAGTCCGCCATTTGGCAGGGCGGGCGATAATCCTGGTTGCAATGCAATTGCAGCAGCACCGGCGGCGCCATATATCGGATTATTTTCGTTGAAATCCACTAACACCGTGCCGGTGTTATTTTCGTTGACGGTGTTGTGTTGAAACATCGTGTAGTTGTCGAACCAATCGGTCGGGGTGAAGCTGATGCCGAGGCGGTACGAATCGCGGTTGCGGTCATCCAGCTCTTGACCGGTGGTTAAGCTTTTGGTGAAACCATCGCGGCGAATAATATTTCCCGCCAGGCGGGTGCTGAGAATGCCATCGACAATGGGAACGGTGACTGCACCGGTGTATTCCTGCATGCCGTAATTGCCGAGTTTAGCTTGCAGGAAGCCACCGAATTCGTTGCCGGGGGATTGCGGGGTGAAAAGCACCGCGCCGCCGGTCGTGTTTTTGCCGAACAGGGTTCCCTGCGGTCCTTTCAAAACCTGCACCGACTCCAGATCAAAGAACTGCCCATTGTTGCCAATGCTGACTTTTGGCGAATTGCCGACCGCCGCATCGGAAAAATAAGTGACAACGCCCGGCGCTGAGCCGAAAGTTGAGCCCTGGCCGCGGATAAAAAACTGCAGGTTGTTGCGCTGCAATCCGGCGGTGCGAATTTCCAGGCCGGGTGTGTGCAGCATCAAGTTTTGTGGCGAATCAATCGCTTTGGCGCGTAATTCGTCCGCAGTGATTGCGGTCATCGCGATCGGAGTTTCCTGCAGGTTCTCGTCGCGTTTACGCGCGGTGACGAACACTTCCTCCAGCCCCATGACTCTGGGTTTTTTCTCCTCTGCATCCTGAGCCCGCGCTGCCATTGGCATCGCTGTAGTTAAAATCAACGCGACAGTACTCGCCGCCGCTAATTCATTAGAACAAAGAAATTTCCAATTTGGCTTCTTTCGCATTTTTATGTTTCCCCAGTGTAAGCAGTTGTTATTTTTAAAAGTTGGCCTATTAAAATGTAAAGTTACAGATATGTATATTTAAAATTATTTCATAAAAGCCCCGTATGCGTTGTTAGGCGGTTTCGCGGAGTTAATAAGTGGGAGAAGCGAAATTTAATTAACTAAGAAGAATTATTTTACGAATGCTAAAGCGGCGGGCGCCGAATTTAAGCGCCCGCCGAAGTATTTACTGCTTAGTTATTTAACTACCACACGCGCCGATGCCAAATTCGGGACGCGGCGCGAGGTTGCTTTCACATCGCCGTCTCGATGCGACAGCACCTGTGCAGTTGCGAAATACGTTCCCGGTTTGTCGTAGGTGTGTGTGGTGGTCAGCGTGATTTCGGTTTGCTTGCCATCGACTTCCTGCACCACCGGAAACTTGCCGGTGCCATCGAAATCCCACAGTACGCCGACAATGGTGCCCGCGTTTGGCGGCACTTCCGCATGTACTTCCACGGTGATGGATTTGCCGACCGGCACTTCGATCCGCGCTTCGCCGTTGGCGCGCACTGTCAGCACCGGTTGAATGCCTAAGCGCTCTTTTGCCGTCGCCGGCAAAATCACTTTGCCATCGATAAATTGATAATTAGTCTGAACCGGCTTGATGCCGTGCTCGACCCACGTGCATAAATCGGCAAGGCTCTGCTCGATGTACGGCATGTAATCGACCAGCCACGTCGCGGTGGAACGATTCGGTGGCGATGGTAAAAATGCCGGCGATAAATGCTCGGCGTTATCGACCCAGCGCAGACAGAATTTTTCGGCAGCTTTTGCTTCACCCTGTGCCTGCTTGACGGCGCGCTCGTAAATCAAACCTTGCGATGGCCACAGCGACGCGTCGTGCGTGTGATGCACCCACATCAATTTGCCTTCGTATTGGCCGGAGTAGGGCACGCCCATTAATGGCGATGCCAACGGCACACCGTGTTGCGGATAAATCGGTTGACCGTCGAGGCGGGTGAAATCGAAGGCGGCATCGGCCGACGCGTGATGACGGTAGTAATAGCAGTAGGCGAGGAAGGCGCGGTTATCGACATGAACTTCATCGCCGGGCTCGACATCGGTGAAGCGCAGAATATTGGCGTCGTCGCGACCGTCGCAGAACAACAAATTACCGCCGTGATTCAAGCAATACAATTGGCGGCCTGCCGCTTTGCCGCTCAGGATACGCACGCCGGTACCGAGCCGATAACCCGAGCCGACGCCTTCCAGTTCAACCGCCAACGGCAATGATTCGCGGCCCGACATCGACGACATCGCTGCAGCCATTGGCCGTGCGCGGGCGTACTCGGGGCCGGAGTACGCCGGGTTGGTTAGCATTTCTTTAGCGGTAATGACGCGTTTAACTTTGAGTTTGATGTTGATCAGATCGTCGTTGACCAACCACGGCTGGTCGTGGCCGGCGTAACCTGGTTTGGTCCAGAACGCATCGAAATAGTCGGCGTCTTCTTCTTGCAGTAGATCGGCAATCGAGCACCACAGCCATGCTTGTCCCATCGGCTGGCTGATCATGTATTCGTCGCCGCGCGGATAGCCGAGCCGGTACAAATTGGCGAGTTCTTCCGCCTGATGCGTATTTAATCCGGCGAACGGATTGCCGCTGCCGCCGGGCTGCATCGCATCGACGACACTTTCCATTTTGTCGCGCAGCACGCGCTGCACGTTGAACATCGAACCGAATGCAACCGGACCGTCGCTGCGCACGCGCGACGTGGTGCCGTGTTCTTCTACATTGCCGCCGCCCATGAACGGCAGCGCGCCATCATAAACACCGGCGCCATATTCCAAACACAGCGGCGAACGACGACCGCCGCCACTGCCGCCCCACACGTACGAGTATTTCGGCGCTGCACCGTAAACCTGAGCCGCGACGAACTTAGACAGCCGCGCGGTTTCGACACTGGCGCGGTGCCCATAAAGCGTGGGGTCGGGACCGGCTTTTTCATCGATGGTGTCGCCGATATGGCCGGCGTTCGACTCGACCATAAAGCCGCCGAGGCGCGCGATCATCGGCAGCCCGCCGAGCATCAAACCCATGGCACCGCCGAACGCTTCTTCATGACCGGCATGCGCGCCTTCGATCGGTTGAAACATGCGGTTTTTATAGTGTTCTTGTGCCGGAAAATAAAACGTAAAACGCGTATCGGTGCCGGCGAAACCGCCGTGGATATTGCGATTCGGAAACGGCGCTTCGCGCCATTCGTCGCGATCGATATACGCCTTGCCGAAATACGGGTCGGTGGGTTTGTAATCCTCAAGGTTTATCGGTGCGCTCATAGCGGCTCCTTATTTAATCCGAAATCAAGGGTGGGTCGTGTTGGTTTAGGTGTTGCGGCGCGGCTAATTTACCGGTCCATTTTTATTGGACGCGAGTGTAACTTAGTAATTGGTCGAAAGTGTAAATTAAATATTTGTAACCGAGGGGCGCTCACCAGCGCTGGTGGGAATAACCAGCGGACGCGAATGCGAGCAGGGTAGGGTAGGGCACGTATTAAAATTGATGGATTAGTCCGCAAGCGGACGGACTCGTCGTAAAGGTTACGTCGTTAAATAGCCGCGGGACTCAAGTCGGATATTCAGGCTGTTACACGCGAGGGATTATTTGCGTTAGCGCGATGACGGCCGCTGTCCAGATTGGTCGATTAGTTTCAATGCATTTATCGTTTTCACTGCTATTACATTCTCAGTTAATTGCGCTCGTTAGTCAGCGCGCGCCAGTGATGCACAAGCGCGTCGAACACAATGCGGCTGAGAATTTTCTTTTCGGTCCAACGGCGGTGCGGCGATGTATCGGGAATAATCATTACGCCATCGATCGCAGCGATCATTGCATCGGTGGCATGAGTCACTGGTAGTGGATGGCGCGGCAACGTATCGAAAAAATCTTTCATCGAATTATCGAACAATTGGTGCAGCGTCGCCGATGCGGGCGATTGATCCATATGACTGCTATTACTTTGCGTGGTAGTGGCGTTGATTTTTTTCAGCGGCGGTCCGCTTAAAAACGATTCGCCGTAACGGCCGAAATTCTTTTTCCAAAACTTCATCGAATACTCGATCATTTTCCACAGTCGCTGCTCGGGGTCTGCCACTTTGTCGGCGATGACGTGCAACGCATCGTTCAGTTTTATTAATTCCAAATCGCGGATGGCGATGAACAAGGCATCGCGGTCGGAAAAATATTGATACACGGTGCCGGGGCTGTAATTGGCCGCAGCTGCAATTTTGCGCAGCGATACTTTTTCGAAATCTTCAGCGGCAAATAATTCTTGCCCGGCGCGAATGACATCGGCGCGTACTTTTTCTTTGGCCTGATCGGTGCGTGCGCGTGTCAGCTTGCCGGTGTTGCTGCGGCGTTCATGGTCGGAGCGCTCTTGATCGGAGTGGGTGTTGTCCGCGCGTGAAGTCATTTGCATCTCTTAGGGCTGTATCGTTATTGTTGTAAGTAATTCGTTTTACCGCGCTTGGGTTGTCAATGAAATTAAATGTGTCGCTGTGTTATTTAAATAATCGTTGAGGTCGAGTGGTTTTAACGCAACGCGTTACGCTGCTGAAAATACGTCGTTCACTGTCGCGCAGTTGCGCCATTAAATCAACGCGCGGCTGCGCCGATAATTTGCCGATACATACAATTAAATTCGATTGAACGTGGTTTGCTTAGTTGCTAGTGTCGGCGGCTGATCGACAGCGCGGCCAGCGCGACAATAACCATAACGAAAACCAAAAATTAAAGGAGGATATCGCAATGACATACCGCGTCATTCAATGGGCAACTGGATTTACCGCGCGCAAAGCGGTACAGGCTATGGCCGAGCGTCCCGATTATGAAATCGTCGCCGGTTTTGTTTACGACGCTGCAAAAGCCGGTCGCGATCTCGGCGAAATTTGCGAGACACGAAAACTCGGTGTTGCCGTCACTAATGATCGCCAAAAAATTATCGATACCGAAGCCGATTGCGTATTGTTTCTGGCATCGGCGGAAATGGATTTAGCCAGCAGCCTGCGCGATGTTTGCGATCTGCTGGCCAGCGGTAAAAATGTTACCGCGACGTCGACGCAATTTGTTTATCCAAAAGGCATCAGCGCCGAATTCGAAGGTGATATTGCCGCCGCCTGCAAACGCGGTGGTACTACTTTTCACGGCTTGGGTGTGATGCCCGGCTTTGTCAGCGAAGGCGTGGCGTTGATGATGACGCGGCTGTCGCGCCGTATCGATCAAATGTCGGCGTACGAATCGCTGGTGTACGACAAATACCCGAGCCATTTTCAAATGTTCGATTGCATGGGTTTCGGTTACGAGCCGGATGATCCGACTCCGATGTTTACTAATCTCGAATTCGTCGGCCACGTATGGCGTCCGTCCGCGGTGTTATTGGCGGAAGCAGCCGGCATCAAAATCGATGAAGCGCAATGTTTTCGCGATGTGGTGGTAGCCGATCACGATTTTGAAGTGGCGTCAGGGTTTATTCGTAAAGGTACGGTGGCGGCGATGAATTTCGGCGTGCGAATTATTTCC
Source organism: Verrucomicrobiaceae bacterium (assembly GCA_028293825.1). GTDB lineage: Bacteria > Pseudomonadota > Gammaproteobacteria > Pseudomonadales > CAMLJR01 > CAMLJR01. The sequence continues at coordinate 71,068 of JAQGNY010000039.1, read as the reverse complement.
GAGGGGCGGCCTGTCATCGTGATGCAACATTACACGCGTATGGATCCTAATCTGGCACCGGATTGGCCGCGCGGTGAAGGTTGGACGCTGGTGTTCGAGGGTGTGCCCTCGATGTCGGTAAAAATTAATGTCGGCATTCACGATGAAGATCATACCGATCAGGGCTGCTGGACGGCTGCGATGAACGCGGTGCATGCAGTGCCGTATGTGATCGACGCGAAGCCCGGCATTCTATCGTTGGCCGATGTGCCGCCGGTGTGGGGCACCGATGCATTTCGGCGTGTTAAGTAATATTGCCGACGTGCGCGTGAAGATTCAATGCAGTGTCGAGCGGATTGATCGACACTGCTGGTTGCCGACTATTTTAATGTCGGTCAAATAACTGAACGGCGTTTACATATACATTCGTCGCGGCTTTTTGCTAAGGTGCCAAACGGTTTACGGCGCTGTGCAGCGTCTTTTAACAGCTGTGCGCGTTACCGTATTTACGACCTCAATTAATATTTTGCCAATGCCATAAACGACTTATTCAGCAAACCAATAATCATAATTATTTTGCGTAGGAGCCTGTGATGGGTGAGCCACAATTTAAATGGATGTTTGAAATTGTCGGACCGGTGCTTTGGTTTTTATTGATTGTCTGGTTTTTAATTGAAGCAAAGAGAAACGGCAAATTAAGTATCGGCGCGCTGTTATTGTTCGGCGGCACCAGTATGTTCTGGCAGGAGACTTATGCCGACTGGGGCGGTTACGTATTATTTAATTCGGCGTTCGTACAAATGCCGTGGTGGGGACACACACCGTTTACTTCGCCGAGCAAACCGTTCGCGCTGGTGGCATCGTACGGTTGGTTTTTCGGCCCGGTGTTATTGCTATTTATTGCGCTTGCCGAATGGTTGTTCAAGAAGCAGCCCAGCCTCGGAAAATTTGGCGCCGCATTAATTACTACCGGCCCACTATTTTATTTATGGGATCTCGGCATCGAACATTATTCGACATCGTTCGGCTGGTGGCAGTACGTCGTCGTCAATGGGCCGTCACTGGCGAATGCGCGTAGCGCGTTTCCGACGGTGTGGCCGATTGTCGGCATGTCGTTCAGTATCGTGGTGATGATTTGGGTATTGATGTTGCGCGATGACAGCGGCGTCTGGTGGCATGAACGTGTGTTCGGCGTGCACGCAGCGGTACGAGGTGTGGCGCGCGAATTGCGACGTGCATTTGCTTGGGCGATAACGATGAATGCGGTGTTCTTTTTTCTCACCACGCTGCCCAATATTTTGTTCCGAATTTTTACCGGAATTAACACGCCGCTGATTCCGTGAATTTATTTTTCGAATTTAAACATGTTCGATGTAAATATATGTTCTGAAGCAGGAGTGCTCGCCAATGTCTCACGTAGATCAATCGGGCTTTACTGAAAAGCGTTCGTTCTGCCGAATCTGCACCGGCGTTTGCGGCACGGTGGTAACTGTCGATCAGAACGAGCGCATTGTTGCGGTGCGCGGCGATAACGACGATCCGCAAACGATGGGATTTATCTGCTCGAAAGGCGCCGGCGCCGCCGATGCGCATTACAGCGACGAACGTATTTTGCATCCACTCAAGCGTATGCCCAACGGAAAATTCGAACGCATCACGCTCGAACAAGCATTAACTGAAATTGCCGAAAAATTAAAAACCATTCTCGACCGCGACGGCCCCGAAGCAATTGCTGCGTATCGCGGCTCCGGCGGTTTTTTCACGGCGATCTGCTTATCGCTGTTGCCCAATTGGATGCAGGCGATCGGCTCACCGAAATTATTTTCGACCCTAACTATCGATCAGTCAGCCAAGGTCGTAGCCGCCGGTCGCCTCGGCTACTGGCCTGCTGGCATGCAGCGTTTTCAAACCGCCGACGTGTCGCTGTTGTTCGGCAGCAATCCGCTGGTGTCGATTGCGCATCTCGATACGCGCAATCCGTTAAAGCGTTTGAAAGAGGCAAAAGCGCGTGGTTTGAAATTAATTGTCATCGATCCGCGCCGTACCGAAACCGCTAAATTTGCCGATGTATTTATTCAACCGTTGCCGGGCAACGATGCACTGATCGCAGGCGCATTGCTGCGCATTATTCTCGACGAGGGCTGGCACGATGTTGAGTTTTGCGATCGTTATGTCGGCGATTTAACCGAATTGCGCGCGGCGCTGGAACCGTTCACCGAGCAATTCGTTGAACAATGCGCCGATATTGCGCCGGGATCATTGCGTGAAGCTGCCGAAGTATTTGCGCACACCGGCACGCGCGGTTTAGCGGGTACTGGCACCGGCCCCGACATGAGTGCATTTTCAAATCTCACCGAGCATTTGGTACAAACGTTAAATGTGGTGTGCGGCCGTTTTATTCGCGAAGGCGAAGAAGTTTCTAATTCGGGTTTTCTAGTCGGGCGCGGACCGCGTCAAGCCGGTGTGATGCCGGCACCGCGTCCTTGGGAGCACGGCCCAAAATCGCGCATCGGTAATTACGGTTTGATCGGCGGCGAAATGGTTACCGGCGTTCTCGCCGATGAAATTTTGCAGCCGGGTGTGGGGCAGGTGAAATTCCTGCTCAATCACGGTGGCAATCCGGCGCAGGCAATTCCCGATCAACGCAAAATGGTGAAGGCGTTGCGCTCGCTGGAATTGATGGTAAGTATCGAACCGTACATGACGCCGAGCGCTGCGCTGTCGGATTATATTTTGCCGCCGAAACTGCATTACGAGCGCGCCGATTTACCGATCTATATTTTCGAGACTATTTTCTTTCCGACGCCGTATACGCGCTACACCGCAAAAGTGGTCGAGCCGCCAGTCGACTCGGAAGTGTGCGATGAATGGTATGTATTGTGGTCGCTGGCGCAGCGCTTGAATAGACCGCTGACCTACATGGGCGTCCCGCTTGATATGCAAACGCCGCCGACCGAAGATCAGTTGCTCGGCATCACCGCGAAAGATGCGCCGGTACCGTTCGATGAAATAAAACGGCAAACACTCGGCTGTTTTTACGATGGCGAAAAACAAATCGCGTTGCCGCCCGATGCGATGACATCCGGCAAATTCAGCACTATGCCCGACGATGTGCGCGACGAGGTTGCCGCGTTATTAAAAGCCAGTCTCGATGCAAAACAGAATTTTTCTTTTCGCATGATCAGCCGCCGCACCCGGCATCGTTTTAATTCGTTTGGATTTGCCGCGCAACCGGGATTGAAACGGCTGTTGCCGCATAATTTTGCGTACATGAATCCTGCCGATATGGCCGCGTTGAAAATTGCCGACAACGGTTGGATCAAAGTCGAATCCGATAACGGCGCAATTACTGTCATTGTGCAGGCGGAAGATGGCGTGCGCAGCGGTGTGGTTTCGATTAGTCACGGCTTCGGTGGCTTGCCGGACGAAGACGATTTTATCGAAGACGGTGCCTCCACCAATTTGTTAATCAGCACCGATCGCGATTTGCAAAGTATCAACGCGATGCCGCGCATGTCGGGCATACCGGTAAATATTTATGCAGTCACAGCGCCGTTGCGTAACGCCGTACCGGCAAAAACCACAACGCCAACTCATGCAACATCGAAAACTTCATCGCCTGCAAGCGCCGCAGTCGGATAAACAGTCAATTCACATTCATAAACTTTGAGAGTGGTAATCATGGCAGACACATTTCAACGCGTTTTAAATTTAGAAGGCAGCTGCAACCTGCGCGATATGGGTGGCTATCCCGCCGCTGATGGTCGCTGTGTGCAAACTGGGAAATTATTTCGTTCCGGCGTGCTCGCGTATTTAACCGAGACTGATAAACAGCGTATTGCGGAATTGGGTATTCGCGCGGTGTGCGATCTGCGTCGCTCCGATGAGCGCGCTGATGAGCCGACGCAATGGCCGGTCGATGCGAACGTCAAATTTTTTATCTGGGACGATGAGCCCGATGTCGAATCGGCTGGTGAGCTGTCCTGGCAAAATGCCAAGAGCGGCGAACATATTCGCGATGTGATGATCAAGCTGTATCGCAATATGCCGGCGTGGTTAGAAAATCGTTTGCGCGGCGTATTCGAATATCTCGCAGCCGGCAATGTGCCGTTACTATTTCACTGCGCAGCGGGAAAAGATCGCACCGGCTTAACGGCTTCGCTGATTCTGCACAGTCTGGGTGTCGATCGCGAAACCATTCTGGCCGATTACGCATTGACGAATACTGCCGTGGATTTGGGTGGATTCATGATGAAGCATAAAAAGGCCGGTATGGGTTTGACCGATCAGGAACATCCGCTGAAAAAAATGGCGCCCGATGTACGTGAAGCATTGCTCAGTGCTGATCCCGTTTATCTAAGTGCTGCGCTCGATCAGATTGAGCAAGACTATAAAACTATCGATAACTTTCTCAATGAGCGCTTCGGTATCACGCCGGAATTGCAAAAACATGTTCGTGATCAGCTGTTGACCGCGCGTTAATTAAATTGCGCCGACAACATGTCGGCGCAATTCTATTTAAGCTGAATAAATAATTTCCGATTTTTTTTAATACTTTTAAAAATAAATTAAGTCGATGTGAAATATAAAATTAAGTTGTTGTGAAATGTAAAGAGAGAAAGCAATGTCGACCGTACTCAACGAAAATAACGATGAAAAAAAATTACATGCCTTCGTGGAAAAAGTCACCGGCGGGCGCGTAATCAAATTGGAACGCCAAATTCGCTGGCGCCCAGCGTGGTTTGCCGATGTCGAAGTGAATGGCAAAGTCGTGCCGATTTATATTCGCGGCGATCGCAATGCCGATATTCTGCCGTACCCGGAATTGCGTCGCGAAGCGAATATTTTGCAGGTGCTGGAAAAGCACGGCATTAAAGTGCCGCACGTTTTTGGTTTTTGCGAAGACCCGATTGCCATTGTGATGGACGCTGTACCCGGTTCGCGCGATGTAGCGACTGCGCCTAACGATGAAGCGCGACGCTCGCTTGGGCGGCAATATGTCGAGGCGATGATCGAGACGCAAAAAATTCCGGTCGAAGAATTTGCGAAGGTTGGACTTGAAGTGCCGGAAGGAGCAGAAGCCGTCGCGCTCGAAGGCTTGACGGAAACTATTCCGCTGTATCAACGGAATAAAAGCAAACCACAACCGCTGATCGAATTCGCCTTGAATTGGGTGCGACGCAATGTGCCGAAAGATCGCACGCGTCGTGTATTCAGTCACTACGATGCCGCGCAATTCATGCACAAAGACGGCAAGCTCACCGCGCTGTTCGATTTCGAGGCGAGCTTAATCGGCGATCCAGTCTGTGATTTGGTGGCGATGCGCATTCGCGATCCGTACGAGCCGGTCGGCGACGATGTGCGTGCATTGTGGAAACACTATGAAGACGTCACCGGCGCGCCGATCGATTACGACGCACTGCGGTTTCATTCGGTGTTGTTCTCGACGGTGCAGTCGATGATGGTCGCGGCAACAGTTGCTAATCCGCAACCCGGTTCGCCGCACGATGTGTATATGGAGTGGGAGTTGGCGCTGAGCCGCGCCATCGTAATCACGTTGTCGGATGCGCTCGACGTAAAAATCGAAACGCCAAAACCGTTGGTGGAAAATTCGGGTCCGTGCACAATTTTGCTGCACATGCTTGCCGATTCGGTATCGCGTATCGATGCGCGCGATGAAGAGCAAGCGGCGCAAAAACAATCGATTCAGAATCTGGTCGATACGATCGTCCGCTCCGACAAAATGGCTGCGGATTTGGAGCAGCTCACGCTCGATGATCTGGCGCCGATTTTGGGCAAACGCTACAGCAGCTGGACCGAAGCTGAAATACCGCTGGAAAAATTCGTACAGCAATCCGGTCCCGAACACGATTTGCCGCTGATTCGTTTTTTCGCCGCGTGGATCGAGCGCCGCGTGCAATTGTACGGCCCCGAAGGTATCGGCAAATCGGCTGCGCATTTGGACTACGTCCCCACGCGCAATTGATATGTCGCAGCAATAATCGCAGCCGTTTTTTCAAAGCAATATTTTTTTTAAAGAGATTTTTAAAAAATGACTTTTAAAAAAATGACTTTTAAAAAGAAAACAAACACGAGCTGCGTTTTTTGCTCAATCCAATCGTTTAGAGCTTAGCGCCATGACCCATCCCGCCATAAAAAATCTAACACCGGCATTCAGCGGCAAGGTGGCATTTATCACCGGCGCCGCACAGGGCTTTGGCCGCAATTTTGCCGAGGCCATTGTCGCGGCGGGTGGTCGTGCGGTTATCTGCGATATTGATCTCGACGCTGCGCGTGCGACAGCTGCCGCCATTGCCGCAGGTAATGAACGTGCCATCGCCGTGCGCGCTGATGTCGCCGATGAGGGCACGGTCGATGCGGCCGTCGCCGATGTTGTTCAGCAGTGGGGTGGTATCGATATTCTGATCAACAACGCCGGCCGGCATCTGACCAAATACAATCAGCCGTTCGCTAAACTTTCACGCACCGATATTCGCGAAATGATGGATGTGAATTTCATGGGCGTGGTCAATTGCACGCTGGCCTGCCGCGATTCAATGCGCGCGCGGGGCGGCGGTGTAATTATTAATATCGCATCGATTGCCGGCTATTTAAGTTCGACGCCGTATGGCGTGAGCAAATTGGCGGTGCGCGGTTTGACGATTGCGTTTGCCGGCGAATTGGCCGCCGATAACATTCGTGTCAATGCGATTGCGCCCGGATTGATGGGCACCGAAGCCGCATTGGCCGAACTGCCGGAGGAGTTCGTGACGAAATTTCGCGACGAACTGCAGCTGGTGCATCGCCTCGGCAAAATGGAAGATATCACCGCGACCGTTTTGTATTTGTGCAGCGATGCGGCGAGCTTTATCACCGGCGAAACGCTCAAAGTATCCGGCGGCTATCCGCTGGGTATTTAACTTTTTTATTCAAACGCTATTTCATGTCCGCAGCGCGATAGTTTGGCTTTGTCGCAATCTGGTTAAGACTGTCGTTGTTATCGGTTTAATCGTATCGTTGCTGCGTTTTTGCGGTCGCCACGGTGTGGCGTCGTTTTAGGGTCAGCATTTTAAAAGGCAGAGCAGCGATGCAAACATTAAAAGATAAAGTGGTTGTAATTACCGGCGCCAGCAGCGGTATTGGTGAAGCCACCGCGCGGCATTTGGCAGCGCTAGGCGCGAACGTGGTGCTCGGTGCACGGCGCGGCGATCGCTTGGCTAAATTGGCCGATAGCATCGGCGCCAACGCAATCTGGCGCGCAACCGACGTCACTAAATTGGATGATTTATTGGCATTGGCAAAATTGGCGATCGATCGTTTCGGTCGTATTGATGCGCTCGTTAACAACGCAGGCATCATGCCGGCGTCGCCAATGGCGATGGGCAAGGTTGATGACTGGGACCGCACCATCGACGTCAATGTGAAAGGCGTTCTCTACGGTATTCATTCGGTGCTTAATCACATGCTTGAGCGCGGTAACGGCAGCATCATCAATATTGCGTCGGTATCGGCGCACGATGCACACGCCGGCGGTGCGGTATATGCGGCATCCAAATTTGCGGTGCGCGCGATTACCGAAGCGCTGCGTAAGGAAACGTCGGGCAAGGTGCGGGTCTGTATGATTTGCCCGGGAATTACCGAGTCGGAATTGACCGAGTCGGTAACTGTTCCCGAAATTCGCGATATGGCTCGCGGTATGTCGCAGGCGGCAATGCCGGCCCAGGCGATTGCCGATGCGGTTGCTTATGTATTGGCGCAACCGGATGGCGTAGCCGTGAATGAAATCATTGTGCGTCCACTGGCGGCGCAGAATTTTTAATTTCGTGAAATTAGATTTTAAGTCCGTGAAATAAAGTTTTTGGTCCGTGAAATAAAAATTGCGCATAGAAATTGTTGCCCGGCCGATAGCAAAGTTTAAAATCCATCCTTTGCTATTCGCCCGGGGCTGTTCACAGTGGATATTGACGCTTATTTCTCCCGCATTGGTTATTCCGGTCCGCGCACCGCAACGCTCGACGTGTTGCATGAATTGCATGCGCTGCATCCGGCCGCGATTCCGTTCGAAGCATTCGATGTTTTGCTTGATCGCACTATCGATCTCAAGCCCGCTGCCATTGACGACAAATTAATTGCGCGCAAACGCGGCGGCTATTGCTTCGAGCAAAACAGCTTATTCAAGCGCGTATTAGTGGCGCTCGGTTTCAAGGTGGATGGATTGATTGGCCGCGTGCGCTGGATGCAAGCGGACGATGCACCGCTGCGAGCGCGTACGCATATGACGCTGCGTGTCGCTGTCGGCGATCAGCTTTGGTTGGCCGATGTCGGTTTTGGTGGTTTGGTGTTGCCGGCGCCGCTGCGAATCGACACCACGGCCGTGCAATCGACTGCGCATGAATCGTTTCGCCTATCGCCGCTGCCGCATGGTTTTCGGCTGGAAGCGCAGATCGGTGATGTGTGGGAAAAAGTGTACGACCAATCGGCTGAGCCGCTGATCGATGCCGATTACGAACAGGCCAATTGGTTCAGCTCGAAATTTCCGACCTCGCATTTTCGCCACGATTTAATGGTCGCCCGCACCACGCCGCAAATGCGGTACTCGTTGTTGAATAATCGCTTGTCGTTGCGCAGCGCGGACGGGCAGTTTGAGCGGCGCACACTGAATGCGATCGAGCTCGAACAGGCACTGGCGGATTTATTTAAATTGCCGATAGAAAATGAGTGGCGCCCGCTGTTGCAGCGTATTGCCGAGCGCGAACCGGTTTAATTATTTTATGTCGACGCGAAAACGTTTCGATTAATTTTTGTTGCGCTTAATTTTTAAAGAGCGGATCGGAACGATCCTTGATTTTGTTTTCGATAAAGTTCGAAATTTTTTCGTAGTTCGACAGGCTCAATTCGACGGCGCGCTCGATATCGCGCGCTAATACCGCCTGCATGATTGTGGCGTGATCGGGATTGAGTTCGAGCTCGTATTGCGCGAGCGGTAAATACAAATGGCGGTAGCGCATATTTTGCGCATACAGCAAACGCCACGACCACAACAGCCAGGGGTTATTGCACGCGGCGAGTAGTGCTTCGTAAAAAGATAGTCGCATACGCGCGTAGGCTTCGATATTTTCTTTGCCGGTGCTGACCAGTTCGAGTGTGTGCAGGGCGCGGTGGTAGGTGGCGACTAAATTTAATTCCCACTCGGTATCGCCATGTTCAATTGACGAACGCAGGCACGGAATTTCGACGGTAAGGCAGGCGTTGGTGAGATCGCGAAAGCCGGAAACCGACACCGTTGCCGCTCGAAAACCGCGATTGCGTTCGATCTCGACCAGTCCTTCCGCGGTTAAACGCGATAGTGCTTCGCGCACGGCGGCTTGACTCAGCGCATGTTCGCTTTGCAATTGCGAAATCGTCAAACGCGCACCGGGTTGCAATTGGCAGCTGATTAAATCGGCTTTCAAAATGCGGTACGCGCGATCGGTGACGCTGGTGTTGGCGGTCATGCGCTACGTTTCCTCTCGATAGAAAGTCCTACCAGCTTTTCACTGTGGGCATTACTTCGCGCGCTACCATTTCCATCGTTTTTATTTGCTGCTCTGGCGTGCCGATCGCAAAACACAAATCGGCCACGCCGACACCGCATTCGCGCAACGCAGCAAAACGTTCGATCACTGTTTGCGGGCTGCCGAGAAAATACGGTTGCGTAATTAACGGCGTGATTTCCGGGCCGCCCATCGTGCTCGATTGCAAATGGGCGGAGGCCGCCGCGCGTGCGCCAAAAAAGGCGAATGCTTCGCTCTGCGCCAGCTCGTCGGTAGCGGCGACGTAGGTCAGGCCGCGATAAATAACGTGATCCGGTGTCGGCTTCCAGCCTTCGGCCGCCGCTTCTTTCTTGTAGAGATCGACAAACTTTTTCACCATTTCCGGCGGCGAAAAAGAAAACGCTATTCCCAAGCGACGCTTTGCCGCGAAGGCGACGGACTCTTCGCTATTACCCGACGAATAAATCGGAATACCCGGGTTTTGATTCGGGCGTGGCCACACCGATACCGTGCTGAAGTTATAGTGAGTGCCGCTCCAATTGAACGGTTCTTCGGAGGTCAGGGCTTTGACAGCGAGGTCGATACCTTCCTGCGTCATTTCGCGCGTGACGTTTTTCGGCGTGTCGTAGGTATTGTGTTCGTTCTGTGTGCCGCGCAAAAACAATACGGCCAGGCGGCCATTGCTGAGTGCGTCGAGCATGGCGATTTCTTCGGCCAGTCGCACCGGATTGTGCAACGGCACCAGCGGGCCGAGCAGCGCGATGGTGGCTTTCTTAACAACCTGAGTCAGTGCGGCGGCCATCACCATCGGGTTCGGCGTCATCATGTAAGCAGCGTAATGGTGCTCTGCCACGCTGATCCAGTCGAAGCCCAGCGCTTCGGCGCGGGCACATAAATCGATCCAGCGCTGCACCGATTGCCGTGCCACTTCCGGGTCGCAAATGCGCGGCGCGACCGGCCAGATTTCGAGTGAAGGGGCGGGGCCGTCGTACGAGGTCATGCTGAGAAAGGAAAATTTCATGGCGATCTCCGTTTACTGGGTGGGCGAGCGCGTGCGGTTTACGGTGCGATGCAGTCGCTGATTATTATTACTGATTGCAATTATTATGCATAATCTTCTGCGGGCGCAAGTGGAAGTTGCCCGTGCGACTCTAGATAGCGACTTGATAGCCAGTGACACCCTTTTGCTATCGTGCTGTCACACCTATTTAGAGTTAATGGCAGCGCGATCATTGCCAACGTGATGGTGGCGAGTTTTTACGTGAGCCTCACTTCGTATGGCGAAATAAATTAAGGAGCGACCTTATGCAGCTTTTGGATTCCAAATTATTAAAGCGGCACGCATTTATCGATGGCCGTTGGGTTGACGCGGACAGCGGTAAAACCTTCGATGTCACCGATCCCGCCAGTGGTGAATTGTTAGCGACGTTGCCCGATATCGGCGCGGACGAAGTGCAGCGTGCGATTGTCGCGGCCGAGCGTGCGCAAATTAAGTGGCGACTATTGGCGGCGAGCGAGCGCGCGAAATTATTGCGCGCATGGTTCGATGCGATTTTGGAAAATGCCGACGATCTGGCAATGATCATGACGCGCGAACAAGGCAAACCGATAGCGGAGGCGCGCAACGAAATTATTTATGCGGCAAGTTTTATCGAATGGTTTGCCGAGGAAGCGAAACGCGTTTACGGCGATATTATTCCGCATCCGCAGGCGGATAAACGCATCGCGGTGTTGAAGCAACCGGTGGGTGTTTGCGCGGCAATCACGCCGTGGAATTTCCCCGCTGCAATGATCACTCGCAAAGTGGCACCGGCGCTCGCTGCCGGTTGCACGATTTTGGTAAAGCCTGCCGAGCAAACGCCATTGACCGCATTGGCGTTGGCCGAACTTGCACAGCGTGTCGGGATTCCGGCCGGCGTGCTGCAACTATTAACCGGCGATTCCAAAACAATTGGCCCCGTGCTCACTGCCAGCCCCATCGTGCGTAAATTATCGTTCACCGGCTCCACTGCCGTGGGGCGCACATTGATGGCGCAGTGCGCGCCGACGTTAAAACGTCTGTCGTTCGAGCTTGGCGGCAATGCGCCTTTTATTGTTTTCGACGATGCCGATATCGACGCGGCTGTTGCCGGCGCGATTGCATCGAAATACCGCAACAGCGGGCAGACCTGCGTCTGCGCCAATAGAATTTATGTACAGGATGGTATTTACGAAAGCTTTGCCAAAAAGTTAGCGGCGCGAGTCAGCGAATTACACGTCGGTAGCGGTCTTGAACAAGACGTGGCGATCGGCCCACTGATCGATACTAAGGCACTGACAAAAGTCGAAGCGTTGGTCAGCGATGCAATAGCAAACGGCGCGACGATTTTGCTTGGCGGCGAACGTCATGCACGCGGTGGATTATTTTACGCGCCGACAATCCTCACCGGTGTCACGCAGCAAATGCGAGTCGCACGTGAAGAAATATTCGGGCCGGTTGCGCCGCTGTTTCGATTCAGCACCGAAGACGATGTGATTGCGCAAGCCAATGCCACTGAATTCGGCTTAGCTGCGTATTTTTATACACGCGATTTTGCCCGCGTCTGGCGTGTGGCCGAGGCGTTGGAATACGGTATGGTCGGCATTAATACCGGCGCTATTTCGAACGAGGTATCGCCATTCGGTGGCATTAAACAATCCGGTTTCGGGCGCGAAGGTTCGCGTTACGGCATTGATGAATATACGGAAATGAAATATCTCTGCATGCAGGTTTAATACAGACGATAATTTTTTGGTTCGAAAAACTCGCAGCGGACTTTTTTAAAATTTTAAAAATAAATGAAAGAAATCGGGAGAATCTGCAATGGCTAAGACGGCTGATTACGGCATCGGTCCATTCACCTATCCGCGCGGCTGGTTGATGGTCGCCGCTTCAGCGGCGGTGACATCGGTGCCGAGCGAAGCGCGGTTTTTTGGCGAGGATGTGGTGCTGTATCGTGGCGCCAGCGGCAAGGCCGTTATGTTGAACGCCTATTGCCCGCACATGGGCGCGCATTTGGCGGTCGGTGCGATTAGTGCGACCGCATTGCATTGCGTTCAAGTCAGTGGCGACAGCATTCGTTGCCCCAATCACGGCTGGCGCTTTGATGCCGATGGCCACTGTGTTGAAATTCCCTATTCGCCGATGAAAATTCCGGCAACGCTGGGCGTGAAATCGTGGCGCTTGCAAGAGTTGGCCGGCTGCGTGTTTGCGTGGTACGACGCTGAAAATGGCGAGCCCACTTACGAATTGCCGACAGTACCGGAATGGGACGATCCGCTCTGGATTAAAGGACCGATCGACGAAGTGGGCGAGATGGATGTGCATCCGCTGGAATTGGCTGAGCACGGTGTGGATAAAATTCATTTCGCCAATGTGCACGGCGCCGATCGCGTGTTATCGCACTGCGTAACGTTCGAGGGTCATCGCGCCGTTACCGATACGCACACCGCCTTTGCAATTCCTGGGCAGAGCGATGAAATAGATAGCATCGCGCACTCGCGCTATTTCGGTCCGGCATTTTTGCTGGCGGAAATCGAAGGTGAGCGTCCGGCAATTTTATTGTTCTGTCACACGCCGGTAGAAGATGGTCGTTTGCGCGGCTGGCATAGCGTAATGATGCGCGCGAAGGGCGATGTAATTACCGAAGAGGATCGCGCTATTCATGGCGCGTTGTCGCAGCAAAGTCTGCATACATTCGATCAGGATATGCAGATATTCAAACGCAAACGGCCGACGTTGCGCGCGGCACAAATACCGGGCGATCCGCCGTTTCGGCGCTATCGACAATGGTATTCACAGTTTTATTATCCGCGCGCCGATGTGGCAGAAATTCAGCAGCAAGCCAACGGCGTTATCGAGACGGAGGGTGTGCACAACGCGCCATGGGTGAGCGGTTTGGATCGCAGCATAGCGTGAGTGTTAGGCCGCGAATGGCTCGCGGCAATTTAGGTTTAATCAACGACGACAATCGGAGCGCCGCCGGCTTTTGGCTTTTTGGCGAACCACACCACCGGTGCTGCGATTAAGAAGAGCCAGCCGTACAGCCAGAATAAATCCACGATAGATGCCATATAAGCTTGCCGATTAAGCATCTGTTCAATCACCGCGTAACCGTTCGGTAGATTTTTAAAGGCGCTGGTCGTGAACGACGAGTTATACAGCGAGATGTGTTCGGTAAGTGCGGTGTGATGCACTGACGCGCGACGATCCCACAAGGTGGTTGTTAGCGATGTGCCTAGGCTGGTCGCCAGCGTGCGACAAAATGTAGTGAGTCCCGATGCGCTGGCAATATTTTGCGGGCTGATATTCGACAAAATCAACGCCGTGAGCGGCACTAACAAACCGGCGTTTGCCACGCCTTGCAACCATTGCGGTACCGACAAATAGCCGAACGATACGTCCGTGGTGAAACGTGCGCGCAGAAAACAACACAGCGCGAGAATCCAAAAACTGCCGGTGATAATCGCGCGCGCATTAATTAAATGCAGATAACGGCCGACCATCGGCATCAGGAAAATCGCGAGAATGCCGCTCGGCGCCATCACCAATCCGGCCCAACTCGCGGTATATCCCATATTGGTTTGCAGCCACAGCGGCTGAATCACTACGATGCCCATATACAGGCTGAACACCAAGCTCATGGCAATGGTGCCGATCGTAAAATTGCGATCCGAAAATAAACGCAAATCGATAATCGGATGCTCGGCAGTCCATTCCCAAATAATTAATGCGGTCAGTGCGACGGCGGCGACAATCGCAAGCAGAATAATTTGGGGCGAATTAAACCAGTCCAGTTCGCGGCCTTGATCGAACATCACTTGCAACGCGCCGACGCCGACAACAATCAACGCCAAACCCATTTTGTCTATCGGATCTTTAATGATTTTAGTTTCGCGGTGGCGCAGCCGAATCCAGCAGCTGTAGGCGCATAACAAACCGATCGGTAGATTGATAAAAAATATCCACGGCCAACTGACGTGATCGGTAATCCAGCCGCCGAGCAACGGGCCGAAAATCGGCGCCAATAACACGGTCATCGAAAATAAGCCGAGCGCTGTGCCTTTTTTATCGGGAGGATAAATCGACAGCAATAATGTTTGCGCCATCGGTGTCATAGGCCCGGCCATGGCGCCTTGCAACACGCGAAAGAAAATCAGCGTCGGCAAATTATTCGATAAGCCGCAGCCCCATGAGGCGAGCGTAAATAACGCGACGGTGATAACGAATAAACGCACTTCGCCGATACGGCGCGACAGCCAGCCGGTGAGTGGCACTGAAATAGCCAAGCTCACCGAGAATGACGTGATAATCCAGGTGCCCTGCGTGGTGGAAACACCGAGATCGCCGCAAATCGTTGGGATTGCAACGTTGGCGATCGACGAGTCGAGCGCCTGCATGAATGTCGCAATCGATAGCGCCAGCGAAATCAGTATGCGTTCCGAATCGGAGACCGGATGCGCCGCTACTTGCTGGCTCATGCGCGCAAATCCTCAGTGTTTTTTATGGCGACGCGAGTTAGACGGCATGGTCGGTGTACTGGTTTTATCCAATAAATTATCGGCGATGATTTTTGCGATCAGCGCGTCGGCTTCGTGCGCTTCGGCATCGTAAACGGTGGTGCTGAAAGCGGGTTCAGTGCGCGATTTGGACGCCAGCACCGCGCCGTCGCGATTATGCGTATCGACCGAGACTTGCATCGAGAGGCCAATGCGCAACGGATGCTTACGCAATTGCTCGGGATCGAGCTCGACGCGAATCGGCAAACGCTGCACGACTTTAATCCAGTTACCGGTTGCGTTTTGCGCAGGCAGTAACGAGAACGCTGCGCCGGTGCCCATACCGAGACCGGCAATTTTGCCGTCGTATTCGATGTTGTCGCCATAGATATCGGCGGTGACTTTAACCGGTTGCCCTAAACGTAAATGGCGCACCTGAACTTCTTTGAAGTTGGCGTCGATCCAAAATTGATCGAGTGGCACCACGGCAATTAATGTTTCGCCCGGCATAACGCGTTGGCCCACTTGCACCGCGCGTTTTGCAACGTAGCCATTTACCGGGCTCGGAATTTTTGTGCGCTGCAGCGCTAGATACGCATCGCGCACGTGCGCCGCCGCAGCCAATACTTGCGGGTGATGCGCTACGTCGGTTTTGGTCGTAAGTGCTCGGCTGCTGTCGAGTTGCGATTGCGCGAGCACCAAACCGGCTTCGGCAAATGTGGTTAATTGCTGCGAGTGTTCGAGGTCTTCGCGCGACACGGCACCAGCTGTATCCATGCCGGCACGGCGTTGCGAATCCAATTGCGCGCGCACAAGGCCG
The DNA here is from genome assembly GCA_028293825.1 of Verrucomicrobiaceae bacterium. Classification (GTDB taxonomy): domain Bacteria; phylum Pseudomonadota; class Gammaproteobacteria; order Pseudomonadales; family CAMLJR01; genus CAMLJR01. Next base: position 55,219 of record JAQGNY010000039.1, on the reverse strand, counting down.
GCTTCGCCCATTACTACGCCGGCTTCGAATTGGCCCACACCTAAAAATAATTTTTGCACTTGGCGCACGGCTTCGCCGAGTTCGGCTTGCGAGCGCTCAAGCGCAATTTTCGCATCGGCAGGATTCAATGCGATCAGCACTTCGCCCAGATGCACGCTATCGGTTTCATCGGCGCCGATACTAATCACCGTGCCGGGAACCTGTGGTGTGATTTGCACTAAATTACCGGCGACATACGCATCATCGGTGCTCTCGTGATAACGACCGCTGAGCATCCAATAAATCGCAAAAATAATGGCAGCAATAATTACCACCACCAGCAGGAGTAACAGTGCGCGCTGGCGTTTTTGTTTATTGCCGTTTGTTGCTGGCGTCGTATCCGACATGAATGCCTCTCTAGTTTTTTGTCGCTTGGGCAGCGTCGTAACCGCCGCCGAGTGCTCGAATCAAAGCTAATTTTGCTTGCGCCTGCGCATCGTTAACCGAGTTCAGCGAGCGCTGCTCATTGAGCAAATTAATTTGAGCGTTGATCGCATCGAGTTGATTGCCGAGACCGCGTTGAAAACGCAAATCCGCCGTTGTGTAGGCGCGTCGCAATGCTTGCGTTGCCGTTTCGGCCGAAGCGTGTTGTGCGTTCAGGGCTTGTAAGGTGGAACCGGCGTCGGCAGTTTCACGCACCGCATCGAGCACGCTTTGGTTGTATTGCTCGACGGCGAGATCGTAACTGGCGTAACGCGAACCCAGTTGCGCGCGCAGCGCATCGCGATTAAATATCGGCAAATGGAGCGCGGGACCGACGCCCCATACACGGCTGCCGGTGCTAAATAATTTGCCGGTGCTGACTGATTGCACGCCGAAGAATGCTGTTAAATCGACGTTCGGATAAAAATCAGCTTTCGCCGCTTTAATGTTTTTCGTTTCCGTTTCGATCAGTAAACGCTGCGCGACGATATCGGCGCGTCTGCTTAATAAATCGGCGGGAATAGTTTCCGGCGCAACAATTTTAAGATTGTCCCACTCTTTCTCACTGTCATTGCCTGCCGTAGCATTTGCAGTCGCTGCAAGCGCAGGTAGCTGATCGGTATTTAACCCGCACAGCGCAGCGAGTTGATGCTTTTCGATATCGATCCGCTGCTGCGCACGCGCGACATCGCTTTGCGCATTGGCCGCGGAAGCTTGCAGCGGATCGATTTCTACGCCGCTGGATAACCCGCGCTGCACCCGCAGTTGCGTCAATTTAAGTCGCGCATTTTGCTGATTGGCAATTTGGGTGGCGAGTTGGTTTTCGACGAATGCGTGTTGTAGCGCGAAATAACTTTGCGCGACGGCGACCGATAAAACCATTTCCGCTGCGCTGCGATCGGCGCGCGCTACTTCGATTTCGGCCAGAGCCGCATCGAGGATGGCGCGCTGTCTGCCCCAGAAATCGAATTCATACGAGAAGTCGAGCGTGGCGCGGCTGTTGTTCTGCACGCTGCCGCCGAGCGGCGCGGGATAAACATCGTTTTGCGAAAGACGTTCACGACTGAAATCGGCATTTAAATCGACCGCAGGTTGATTGGCGGCGCGGGTGCCTTGCGCAGAACTGCGCGCCAATTCAACGCGTGCTTGCGCAATGCGCAGCGATGGGCTGCCATGTTGCGCTTTTGAAATTAACTCGTTCAGTTGCGCGTCGTTATACGTGAGCCACCAATCCGACGCCGGCCATGCCGCAGTGGAATTTTCGGCGAGCTGCAGTTGTGCTGCGCTCACCGCGTTGGCGCGCGCGGTGTCTTCACCGGTATTGGCGCAACCGCACAATGCGATCGAGAAAGCGAGGCCGAACAGACAACGAGAATGCATGAGAAAGACCGAAGACTGGAGTATTGCTTGAGTGCTCAAATTAAAGCATGCGAATGGGCTTTAATGCAACGCTACCGTTTCGTTTCGTTTCCGCATAAACTTTGCACAAAGCGGTAAAAAAATTCTGAATTTATTATCTATAGGGAGCGTTGTGCGCAGTGAAAACTCCGGCGAAACGGGCAACGGGTGGCAGGCCAACACGCGAAGCGGCAGAGCTGCTCGCCGAAAGAATTATCGATGTAGCCACCGAGTTGATGCTGCAACACGGTTACAGCCAGACCAGTATTGAGGCAGTTGCGAGCGCGGCCGGTGTGGCCAAGCGCACGTTATATAGCCGTTTTCCTGAAAAACGCGATTTGTTCGCGGCAGTTTTGCAGCGTCGGCGCGAACAGTTTTTGGCGCCGGTCGCAAAAATTTCCAATGCGGGCGGACCCATACAAGATCGGCTCGAACAAGTCGGGATGCACGTGCTGGAGTGGGCGCTGAAGGCGGATACCATCGCGCTGAGGCGTCTGATCGTGGCGGAAATCGGACGCTTTCCGGAGCTGTCCGGCGCGATGCTGAATAATAGTCGCGTGAATTTGATAAAGCTCGTCGCCGAGATTCTCGAAAAGGAGCGGGTGAGCGGGGTATTCGTATTTACCGATGCAACGTTTGCCGCGTTGCAGTTTTTGAACATGATTATGGCGCCGGCGGATATGCACGCGCATTACGGCGCTGGCGCAATTCGTGGCAAGAAAAAGCGCGATTACATTGTTAGCGTCGTCGATTTATTTTTGAACGGTTGTCGTGCGGGAGCTCGCCCTCCTGCTAAGAGGGCTTAGGTTAATAGCAAGGAGCTGTGTAAAAAGTAAGGGAGCTGAGTTGAAAGTAAGAGAGCTGAGTTGAAAGTAAGAGAGCTGGATTAATAGAAAGAGGGCTTAAGTTAATAAAACGTAAAATTGAGAAGGCTTTAGCGAGAAGACATAAAAAAAGAAAAATAAATTCAGAAATTTACATCTCCGCGCGATTGCCGCAGCGCTATTTAAATCTCAAGAAATTAATGCACCAGCGTTAAGCCAGCGATTGCTGGTCATATCCATCACGGCTTCTAACTGGGCCGCATTGCAGTGGCGCAGTGGAATTACCAAGCTCGTACTGATCAATGCTTTAGCGAAGCGCGCCATATGTTGCGCAGCTATTCGCGATACACCCGGCGGCAGCCAATGCGAAAGAATCGATTCGGCCGCTTCGATGCGGTCGTGTTGGGCGAGGCTGATTGCTTGCAGTAGCCATGCTTCCGCTTCACCCAGTCCGCCACACCGCAAGCTGCGCACATCGAGCGGCCAGTGCAGAACCAGCGTCAATAATTGCATCAACATATCGAACGCATTGCTGCCATCCCTGCTGACGCCGGCAGCGGTTAAACCTTGCTGCCAACTTTCGTACTGTCGTTGCGGGTCGTGCGCCGCCGCTGCTCGCAAACGAATCAACATCACCACAAATAGCTCGGGAGTGCGTAATTCCTGTAGCAATGTTTTTGTCGAGTAGGTCGGAATCGATGATGTCTGCATGGCGGATCCTCTGCGCTGCTGCTGAACGGTGAGGGAAATCTAACAGCGGCATATTGCAAATGCAAATCATTATCATCTAATATTTGTGCACGGTCACGGATGACTCATGAAGCATGCCTGCTTCATGTGCTCTTTCTGTTATTTGGATGGCTTGCACACCATCCTCCTCCAGGATTGTCCGCGCCACTGCGATACTCCCGCAAAGGCGCGGTTTTTTCGCCAGCCGTCCTCTCGGATACGCCAGCTATTTAACTATTCCGAAATTATAAGGCTGGCTCGGTGAACTCTCTTTTTCTGCCTGCGGCGGCACGCGCGTTATTGCTCGCCGGCGTAGCATTCCTTCCGATAACCGTTGTAGCTGAAGATGCCGCGCTCGCGCTGGCAGACACGAAAGACGGCGCCAAAACGCTGCGCAAAATTACCGTTTCCGCAACCAAATCCGCACGCGATGTCGCTGAAGTAACCAGCGTTGTAGATGTCATTGATGGCGATACCTTGGAAGCCACGCTTTCGCGCGATTTGAAAGACAGCCTGCGTTATTTGCCGGGGTGTAACAACACCGGTCGCATTGGTTTGTCATCGATAGATATTCGCGGCCTGGAAGACAATCGCGTGTTGATTGAAGTCGACTGCGCGCGCATCGCCGACACGTTGTGGATGGCGATGCTCGAAGCCGCAGACGCGGAAGGACCACGCGATGCGAGCGCATTGAAAAAACGCAGCGATGCAGTACTCGATCGCTATCTCATCATCAATTAAATTAATTCGAACAATTTTTTTCGAAAAAAATAAGGCCGGAATATTTGATTTCGGCCTTATTAAAAACAGTGAGTTTTAAGCGTTACATTAAGCCGCGGCAGCTTCCGCCGGCGCCGACGTGCGAATCAAATGATCGAACGCACCTAATGCCGCTTTTGCACCTTCGCCCATCGCGATAATGATCTGCTTGAACGGCGCAGTCGTTACATCACCGGCGGCAAATACACCATCGACCGAAGTCTGACCGCGGTGATCGACTTCGATCTCGCCACGCGGCGATAGCGCAACGGTACCTTTCAGCCAATCGGTATTGGGCAGTAAACCAATCTGCACAAAAATACCCTCAAGTTCGACGTGGTGTGAGGTATCGCTGCCGCGATCGGTATAACTTAACCCATTCACTTTATCGGTTCCGGTTACCTCGGTAGACAGCGCCGAGGTGATGACGGTGACATTCGGCAGACTGAACAATTTGCGCTGCAGCACGGCATCCGCGCGCAATTTACTATCGAATTCAAGCAGCGTGACATGACTGACAATATTCGCGAGATCAATCGCCGCTTCCACGCCAGAGTTGCCGCCGCCAATTACCGCGACGCGTTTACCTTTAAATAAAGGGCCGTCGCAGTGCGGGCAATAGGCAACACCACGGCCCCGAAATTTGTGCTCGCCAGGTACATTCATCTCGCGCCAACGCGCGCCGGTTGCAACCACAACACTTTTACTGCGCAGCGTTGCACCGCTTTCCAATTGCACTTCGATCAAGCCGCTCTGCGATTCATTGGCTGGAATTAATTTCGCACCGCGCTGCAAGTTCATCACATCGACTTCGTATTCTTTGACATGTTGTTCCAACGCCATCGCCAGTTTTGGGCCTTCCGTTTCTTTTACGGAAATAAAATTTTCGATAGCCATTGTATCGAGCACCTGACCGCCGAAACGTTCGGCAACCACGCCGGTATGAATACCTTTGCGCGCTGCATAAATCGCCGCTGCTGCGCCTGCGGGTCCACCGCCCACCACCAACACATCGAATACTTCTTTCTGCTTTAATTTTTCCGTTTCACGCGCTGCCGAATTTTTATCCAGCTTCGCAATAATTTCTTCGATGGTCATGCGGCCTTGGCCAAATTGAACACCGTTTAAAAATACCGATGGCACCGAAAGAATTTGGCGCTCATTGACTTCGTCTTGAAACAACGCACCGTCGATCATCGTATGCGTGATTTTTGAATTAACAACGGCCATTAGATTCAATGCCTGCACGACTTCTGGACAGGTCTGGCAGCTCAACGAAACAAATGTTTCGAAATGATAGTCGCCGGGCAGCGCGCGGATTTGTTCGATAACCGACGCATCGACTTTCGGCGGATAGCCGCTGGCCTGCAGCAAAGCTAAGACCAGAGAGGTAAATTCGTGGCCCATCGGAATACCGGCAAAACGGATGCCCATGTTTGCGTCGGCGCGCGTAATAGCGAAGGACGGTTTACGCACATCCGCATCCGCATCTTCGCGTACCGAAATTTTGGACGACAGACTGGCGATATCGTCGAGCAGTGCCAGCATTTCGCGCGATTTATTCAGTAAGGATGAATCACTCTCGTCGATCGACGCGGTAATCTCGATCGGTGCATCCACCTTTTCCAGATACGCTTTTAATTGGGTCTTAAGATTGGAATCCAGCATGACGGATCTCCGCGTTGATCAGAATATTTTTGAAAGTCGGGGATTTCTCCCCGATCAGTGTTTCGATGGAGATTAGATTTTGCCAACCAGATCGAGCGACGGTGCCAGTGTTTCTTCGCCCGGCTGCCATGCAGCGGGACAAACTTCGCCATCGTGCGTTGCCACATATTGCGCAGCTTGAACTTTACGCAGCAGCTCTTTAGCCGAGCGGCCGATGCCCAAGTCGTGAATCTCAGCGACTTTAATTACGCCTTCGGGGTTGATGACGAACGTACCGCGCAGTGCTAAGCCTTCTTCTTCAATAAGAACATTGAAGTTGCGTGCGATTGCTTGCGTGGGGTCGCCAATCATTGGGTATTGAATTTTTTTGATCGTGTCCGAAGCGTCGTGCCATGCCTTGTGAGTAAAGTGCGTATCGGTCGAAACCGAATACACTTCAACACCCATTTTTTGGAATTCAGCATAGTAATCGGCCAAATCGCCAAGCTCGGTCGGACATACGAAGGTGAAGTCGGCCGGATAAAATACGACGACAGCCCATTTGCCTTTCAGATCGGCATCCGATATCGGAACGAATTTGCCGTTGTGATAAGCAGTGGCTTTAAATGGTTTGATTTCGCTATTAATGATGCTGGTCATGGCAACGCTCCTAATAAGTTTTTGAAAACAGGCCTTGGTTGAAAACAGGACTAGATTAATGGCTAAGGTGTGATACAGCCAATTGTGATTAATTGGCGGGGCGATAGGTTTTGCTTATTGTGATCAGATCGATTATTCGAAATAGCCCAAATTTTCGATAAAAAATTCATCTATTACCGAATAAAAAGCTAACCGCGTTGTCCTGGATAATTCACGTAAGTAGTTGATTGCAAGAATATCTATCCATAGGACGTGACTCGGGCCTATAATCAAAAATGATTCTCATTTAGTTGGTGTTTGCGTTTCATGCTTTTGAGCGATTTACCGTTCGGCCATTCGGCCGTCGTTGAACATGTTGAAGAAAAGTCCGTTGCCGATCCTATTGCAGAACGCTTGCGCGCGCTGGGTTTCGTTTCCGGTGAGGCTGTTCGAGTCGTGGCACGCGGTTTATTCAGTGCCGGCCCATTGGTGGTTCAGGTTGGCTTTACCCGTTTTGCGCTGCGGCGCGCGGAGGCCGCGCGCGTTGTTGTCGCGCCGGCCGCATGAGTGAATCAGTGATGAATATTGCCGTTGTTTCCCACGCCTTGCCCGAGCGTATCGCGTTAGTTGGTAATCCTAATTGCGGTAAGACCGCGCTCTTTAATCAGCTGACCGGCAGCCGCCAGAAAGTGGCCAATTACGCAGGTGTTACCGTCGAGCGCAAAGAAGGGCGCTGCGAGGTTTCGCCAGGACACGTCATTCATATCCTTGATCTTCCCGGCGCCTATAGCTTGGCGGCGACCAGTCTCGACGAAGCGATTACGCGTGATATTTGTCTTGGTCGCCTTGACGGCGAAGCGCGTCCCGACCTGATCGTATGCGTGCTCGACGCGACCAATTTGCGATTACATCTGCGGTTTGCGTTGGAGCTGCGTCAACTCGGTGTGCCGATGATCGTTGCGCTGAATATGGTCGATGCGGCGAAGCGCCGCGGCATTCTCATCGATAAAGAAAAATTGCAGCAAGCGCTCGGCGTACCCGTTGTGGAAACCATTGCGGTGCGACGCGGTGGTGCCAAAGCGTTGCTTGAACAACTCGACCAGCCGTTGCCGTATACACCGCCGGCATTGGCGAGCGATATCGATCTGCATGTCGAAGTAAGACGGTTGCTGGCTGAGTCTGTCCTGGTGCCGCGCCGCACGGCTGCGATTGATGACGCACTTGATCGTTGGGCGCTGCATCCGATTTGGGGTTTCGTCATTCTCGCGGTGACGATGTTTTTGATGTTTCAGGCGGTGTTTTCCTGGGCCGCACCACTTATGGACGGCATCAAGGTCGCTATCGAATTTGTCAGCAACTCGCTGCAGGCAGTGATGCCGGAAGGGCCATTGCGGAGCTTGTTGATAGAAGGTGTCATCAGTGGCGCAGGTTCGGTGCTGGTGTTTTTGCCGCAAATATTGTTTTTGTTTCTCTTCATCATCGCGCTCGAAGAATCCGGTTATTTGCCGCGCGCAGCCTTTTTGCTGGATAGATTGATGGTCAGCGCCGGTTTGACGGGGCGCTCATTCATTCCGTTGTTATCGGGATTTGCTTGCGCGATTCCCGGCATCATGGCTACCCGCACGATCCAAGATGAGCGCGATCGTTTGGTCACCATTCTGGTGACACCGTTGATTACGTGTTCTGCACGCTTGCCGGTTTATGCATTGTTGATCGGCGCATTCGTGCCGGCGCATACGGTTTTTGGCGTTTTTAATTTGCAGGGCGTGGTTCTGTTTAGTTTGTATGTCGCCGGCGTCGTCGCGGTTTTGCTGGTTGCAATGGTGATGAAGCTGATGCGCCGAGAGCAAGCCGAGCATACTTTGTTAATGGAGTTGCCTTCTTATCGCGTGCCGCATCCGCGTGATGTTGCGATCGGTTTGTGGGAGCGCGCCTACATTTTTATCCGGCGCGTCGGCACCATCATTCTTTCGCTGACCGTGCTGCTGTGGTTTTTATCGAGCTATCCCGGCGCGCCAATCGGAGCTACGGAGCCGGCGATCGATTACAGCTTTGCCGGACGCATTGGTCATGCACTTGAATATATTTTTGCCCCGATTGGGTTCAATTGGCAGATTTGTATTGCGCTGGTTCCGGGACTGGCAGCGCGTGAAGTGGCGGTGAGTGCCATGGCGACGGTTTATGCGCTGTCTGCCGCATCCGATAGCGCTGCGGCTGAGTTGGCGCCGATTATTTCGTCGCAATGGTCGGCGGCGACCGCATTGTCACTGCTCGCATGGTATGTATTTGCGCCCCAGTGTTTGTCCACGCTTGCCGTAATTCGTCGCGAAACCAATTCGTGGCGCACGATGTTTTTTGCCACAGCCTATCTATTTGCGTTGGCGTACGTTGCGTCCTTCATCACTTATCAAATTGCGAGTCGACTGCTATGACTATCAATTATTCGATACAGATGTTTATCGTGATCGCAATCGTCGGCATCAGCGCTCTGTATATGCTGGGCAAGTTGCTGCCGCGCTGGCGCAAAAACGCGGGTCTTCATTTGCAGCTCACACAATATCCGGCATGGGTTAACGCCATCGGGGTTAAGTGGTCGGGCGGTGGTGCTGGTTGCGGCAGCGGCTGCGACACGTGTGGGACCTGTGAAACACCGAAAAAAACGACAGCGCCCTCAACGACCTTACATTGAAGCTCTAGAAGTTTATCTGCGTGTTGACGACACTAAAGTTGACCGGATTTGCCGTACGTTCATTCATCAAAATACCTACACCGGTAATGCCTCGCTCCCACGCGCAGCCGCCATTGAGCTGATCTGTTAGAGCCGGGATCTGCAAAATAGAAAGCGGTGTGGCACCGCTTCGAAACAGCGTAGCGTTTTGTTCGCTTTCTATCGGAAATACCACACAACCCGAATATGCATTGGAAGTGCTTGCGCCATTAACGGTGCGATTTACTGCGGGCGTCGCAAGCAGCAATTGAGCATTGGTTTCGGTAGTGACTAGCGCAGGCGCACCGAAATAATTCGCGTTGAACGGCGCAGCATCGGCTGCCTCTAATAATGTTCCTACATAGCTGAACGTATTCGCATGATCGGTTGAGCGCAGCTGCACAATTTTTTGCGTGCTGCCGTTATCGCAGGCAAACACAAAGTCGAGTGCTCCTTTGAATGAAGAAGCGCTGCCTTCACGAATGGTTAAGCATTCATTGAGAGCGGGATTAATTGTATTAACGATGCGGTTAGGTGTGAGCTCAGGCGGAGTGGAGTTCCAACCTAAAACACTTTGTTCGGCCGACCAGGTGGTCGCATCTAATGCGGGTGCAGCCCACATCACAATCGCGCCAAGGGTGTAAATCGCTGATGGGTTTGCGCTTGGATATAAAAAATATTTATGCGCAAAAACTTTGAAGCGTCGCGACGCGTTCGGATCGTTGGCGTCATCAACTACAAAGGGGGCTTCGTAAACCCAGCGGCCATTGCAGGTTGTTCCTGCACAAACATTTCCTGTCGTGCCGGTGACAGAGGCATTGGTTGCGGCGCCTAGCGTACGCATGTAATTAAAAGTTGCGCCGCCATCGCTACTCAGTGCGAGGCTTGTAGATTTGTCTTGGGTTACCGGACTTCCGTAATAATTGACGCTGGAGTAGACCATCCAAATATTGCCGTTAGCCAGGCGCAGCAACGTTGGATCGGCAATGCCGCTAGCGGCGCTGCCTGTGTTATTGCCAATCACGTTAACCGTCGAGTAGGTCGCAGTTAATGCCTTCGGGGTTAGCTGGAGCGTGGCGATTGTTCCAGCGCCTACTTGATTTGTTGCCCTGACGGATATTGAGTAATTAGTCGCGTTGACTAACCCACGCACGATTACGCTGGTCTCGGATTGAGTGATCTGCGCGCCATTCGACGCAGGTGTTACTTGAACGGTATAGCTGAACGGCGCATCGCCCGTTATCGGTGGTGACCAGCCCAGACTTATTGCACCATCGCCGGCATTTCCTGCTAAGCCAACCACTGTGCCCGGAGCGACATTGTTATCGTTGCCGCTCCACGGTCCGTGCGAATCGCCGCCGCAGCCGGTAAGCATTAAACAGCTCCAAAGTGCGCATGAAGCATATCTGAGCGCGAAGCGCTGATTCATCCAGTGAATTCCTTATTAAGTGGTGGTGCGGCGAGTGTGGCCTATTTTTTTAAATTAAATCACGCGTATTTAGTCGCTGTGTGTTTTCGTCGCGCAAAAAAATAGCCCGCTAGGCGGGCTATTTTTACGGCATTAAATATTAACCGCGGTCATCCGGATAATCGCGAGTAGTTGGGCCTGTATAGAGCTGGCGTGGGCGACCAATTTTGTACGGCCCACTGATCATTTCATGCCAGTGCGCAATCCAGCCGGGGGTACGGCCGAGAGCAAAAATAACGGTAAACATGCTGCTCGGAATGCCAATCGCTTTGAGGATAATGCCGGAATAGAAGTCTACGTTCGGATAGAGTTTTTTCTGTACGAAGTACGGATCTTCCAGCGCGATTTTTTCCAGGCGTTTTGCGATTTTCAGCAACGGATCGTTGTCGTGGCCGAGTTCTTTCAGCACTTCATCCGCAGTTTGTTTCATCACTTTGGCGCGTGGATCGAAGTTCTTATAAACGCGATGACCAAAGCCCATCAGCTTAAAGCCGCTATTTTTGTCTTTAGCGCGTTCGATGAATTCTGGAATGCGCGACTCGTCACCAATTTCTTCCAGCATATTCAATACGGCTTCGTTGGCGCCGCCGTGCGACGGCCCCCACAGCGCAGCAATACCGGCAGAAATACAGGCGAATGGATTGGCGCCGGTGGAGCCGGTCAAGCGTACTGTCGAGGTCGATGCATTTTGTTCGTGGTCGGCGTGCAACAGGAAGATGCGATCCATGGCGCGAGCCAAAATCGGATTCACTTTATATTCTTCGCACGGATTGCCGAACATCATGTAAAGGAAGTTTTCCGCGTAGCTGAGATCATTGCGCGGGTACATGAACGGCTGGCCGATAGAATATTTGAAAGCCATCGCCGCGAGCGTCGGCATTTTTGCGATCAAACGCACTGCAGATGTTTCGCGATGTTGCGGATTATTGATGTCCAGCGAATCGTGATAGAACGCGGACAATGCGCCGATCACGCCGCACATGATTGCCATCGGATGGGCATCGCGACGGAAGCCATTAAAGAAGCGCGAAATCTGGTCGTGCACCATTGTGTGATTACGAATGCGCTCTTTGAATGCAATTTTTTGTTCGCGGGTCGGCAATTCGCCGAACAGCAACAGATAGCAGGTCTCAACGTAATCGGATTTTTCCGCGAGTTGCTCTATCGGATAACCGCGATGCAACAAGATACCTTTGTCGCCATCGATGAAAGTAATTTTGGATTCGCAGGCCGCGGTGGAAACAAAACCGGGGTCGTACGTGAAATAGCCGTTAGCCAGTAGCGCACCGACATCGATTACATCGGGACCCATGGTGCCAGAGTAAATCGGAAGATCAATCGGGTCTTTTCCTTCGATGGCTAGTGTCGCTTTCTTGTCGGTCATTGCGGGGCTCCTGTCATCTGCCTGTACTGAATTGGCGCGGGCTTACACACTTCTAGATTCAACGCGAAGCAGCAAACCGAGATCGGTTTGAGTTGTCGCCGTTGTTTACAAACGTGGGATCGTCGTCAGTATAAAGCAATTTCCGTGCGCGTGAATCGAAACGCCCCAGCGAAAATACACGTGGCGTTTTTGAATAGACAATAGTGTTTCATCATGCTGTAAAAATTCGCAGTAATTCGACAAAGGCCGCTTATCTAACAGTGATTTGCGCGCCTTCACGTCGCCGACTTAGTTTGTAATCCAAATTTGATCTGCCTATAATGCGCGGCGATTTCTCAGCCTTGCTACGTGTTTTTCTTTGCGTCGCATTGCCGAAATTCAGTCATTTCACCGTACGTGTTTCACTTCCGTGCAACTGCTTGCCCATTTCGTCGATGCGAAAAACGGCTGGCCACAACCAGTGTGATGAATCCGTGAATAAACAACGCCCTGTTAATCTCGACATCGGTACGATTTCTCTGCCGATTACTGCCTATGCTTCATTGCTGCACCGCATCTCAGGTGTCGCGCTCTTTATTGGAGTCGCGATTTTGATGTGGCTACTCGATAGTTCGCTTTCCAGCGAAGACGGATTTAATGCAGTTAAAGCATTGTTCGATTCATTCCTTTGCAAACTGATCGTGTGGGGCGTGCTTGCCGTATTGATCTATCACACGGTCGCTGGCATTCGACACTTGACCATGGATCTTGGCATTGGTGAAACCATGGAAGGCGGCAGCCGCAGTGCACGCATTGTGTTTGTGGTCAGCGTAATTTTGATCGTCCTGGTGGGGGCACGCATATGGTAACCGCAGTTACTAATCTTGGCCGCAGTGGTCTTTCCGATTGGCTGGTACAGCGCGTCACTGCGCTTGTGCTCTTGGCCTACACACTCTTTATCGTCGGCGTGGTGTTTTTTGGTCCCCAATTGGGATTTGCCGAGTGGAAAGCGTTGTTCACTCAAACCTGGGTGCGCATTTTTAGTATGGCAGCGATTTTGTCTATTGCAGCGAATGCGTGGATCGTTTTGTGGTCATTGACCACGGATTATTTAACCGAGCGTTTGATGGGAGCGAAAGCGACCCCGTTGCGTTTGTTGGCACAGGCTTTCATTGCAATCGTCCTATTCACTTATGTGGTTTGGGGCATCCAGATTTTGTGGGGTAACCATGGCTAATATTCGTACCATTTCTTTTGATGGCGTAATTGTCGGCGGCGGCGGCGCGGGTATGCGCGCCGCGCTGCAGCTCTCGCAATCCGGTTACAAAACCGCAGTAATCACTAAAGTTTTTCCGACTCGTTCGCACACGGTGTCCGCACAGGGCGGTATTACCTGCGCCATTGCGAGCGCGGATCCCAACGACGATTGGCGTTGGCATATGTACGACACGGTAAAAGGCTCTGACTATATCGGCGATCAAGACGCCATTGAATATATGTGCAGTGTCGGTCCAGAGGCTGTTTTCGAGCTCGACCACATGGGTATGCCGTTCTCGCGTACCGAAGAGGGCCGTATTTATCAGCGTCCGTTCGGTGGCCAGTCCAAAGGCCCGGATAATCCGACTCAGGCAGCCCGTACCTGCGCCGCCGCCGACCGCACCGGCCACGCCCTGCTGCACACGCTTTATCAAGCCAACATGAAGAACAACACGCAGTTCTTCAATGAATGGTACGCAGTCGATTTAGTTAAGAACCAAGACGGCGTTGTCACCGGCGTAATCGCGATTTGCATGGAAAACGGCGAAGTCGTTTACGTTAAATCGAAAGCGACGGTATTCGCCACCGGCGGCGCAGGTCGTATTTACGCATCGACCACCAATGCGCACATCAATACCGGCGACGGTGTCGGCATGGCACTGCGTGCCGGCTTCCCGGTACAAGACATCGAAATGTGGCAATTCCATCCGACCGGAATCGCCGGCGCTGGTGTATTGGTCACCGAAGGTTGCCGCGGCGAAGGCGGCTATTTGATCAACAAAAACGGCGAGCGCTTCATGGAGCGCTATGCGCCGAATGCAAAAGATCTCGCCGGCCGCGACGTAGTTGCGCGCTCGATGATCATGGAAATTATTGAAGGCCGCGGTTGCGGTCCCAATGGCGATCACGTTTATCTCAAGCTCGATCATCTCGGTGAAGAAGTACTTCATTCTCGTCTGCCGGGTATTTGCGAGCTGTCGAAAACATTTGCTCACATCGATCCAGTTAAAGAGCCTATTCCGGTAGTACCAACTTGCCATTACATGATGGGCGGTATTCCGACTAACATTCATGGCCAAGCGTTAACTATCGACAGCAATGGCAATGAGAAAGTCATCGAAGGCCTGTTTGCATGCGGAGAAGTGGCGTGCGTTTCGGTGCATGGCGCCAACCGTTTGGGCGGTAACTCGCTGCTCGATCTCGTCGTCTTCGGGCGCGCGTCGGGTCTGTTCATTGAGAAAGCGCTGCGTGAAGGCATCGAACATCGCGACGCCAGCGAATCCGACGTCGAGCAGTCGATGACGCGCTTGCATCGCGTCAACAACAGTAAAGGCGGCGAAAGAACTGCCGATCTGCGCAAAGAATTGCAAGCCACGATGCAGAATTTCTTCGGTGTATTCCGCCGCGGCGATTACATGCAGAAAGGTGTTGCCCAATTGGCCGATCTGCGCGAGCGCATCGACAATGTGCATCTCGAAGATAAGAGCAACGCGTTTAACACGGCGCGCATCGAAGCGCTGGAATTAGCGAATCTGCTCGAAGTGGCGGAAGCCACCGCGATCGCTGCGGAGGAGCGCAAAGAAAGTCGCGGCGCACATGCGCGCGAAGATTTCCCAGAGCGCGACGATCAAAACTGGCTGTGCCATTCGCTGTATTTCCCCGGCGAAAAGCGGGTTGCCAAGCGCGCGGTCAATTTTTCGCCGAAAACCGTTGATACATTCCAGCCGAAAGCACGTACATACTAGGTCCGGGAGGAGATAACTCATGTTGCAAGTCAGTTTGTATCGCTACAACCCGGAAACCGACAACACTCCGTATATGCAGGAAGTGCAGCTCGATACCGGCGGCAAGGATTTGATGGTGCTTGACGTGCTCGAGTTGCTAAAAGGCAGCGATCCGTCATTAACGTTCCGTCGCTCATGCCGCGAAGGCGTGTGTGGGTCCGATGGATTGAATATCAACGGCAAAAACGGCCTTGCTTGTATCACGCCTGTGTCTGAGGCGATGAAAGGCGGCAACAAATTGATACTGCGGCCGCTGCCTGGCCTGCCCGTAATACGCGATCTCATCGTCGATATGGGACAGTTCTATAAGCAGTACGAGAAAGTCCGTCCATTCTTGATCAACGATACGCCGGCCCCGGCGATCGAGCGTCTGCAATCGCCAGAAGAACGCGCCAAACTTGACGGTTTGTACGAATGTATTTTGTGCGCCTGTTGCTCGACTGCATGCCCGTCTTTTTGGTGGAATCCTGACCGGTTTATCGGCCCAAGCGGGTTATTGCAGGCTTATCGCTTCTTGGTCGATAGCCGCGATACGGCAACTGAAGAGCGCCTAGCCGATCTTGACGATCCATTCAGCGTGTTTCGTTGCCACGGTATTCAGAACTGCGTGAATGTGTGTCCGAAAGGACTCAATCCGACGCGTGCAATTGGCCACATTCGCAATATGTTATTGAAACGCGCCAGTTAATTTTACGATCGTTACGGCGTAAGTGGCGATGCGGTCTACACTTATGCCACTTTGCTTATATTCGATTCAGCGGTTGTAGTTATTTTGCTGTCGTTACAGGTTTAAGGTTAAGTATCCGCGCCTGTTCGCTATAGGGCGCGCGCGGCGTAATTACGCAACAGTTCGCTATATCCCACGGGGAACATACGGGCAACACCCGCGTCACTTCGCGAATTCCGGGTCGGCTGTTTTACGACATTCGATTGCGCACAAAGGCTTTAATGTTAGGACGCTGCAAGCAACGCCGTTTGTAGCGGGCATTACGGCCGGGTATCAGGTGCCGGTTTCGCTGGAGCAAGTGACACCCCCTAACCAGGTGGAATGATGATGCAAGAAGGCACGATGGAGCTGCTTTGGCGCAGCTCGCAGTTGTCGGGCGGCAACGCCGATTATTTAGAGCAGCTCTACGATACTTATTTAGTAGATCCGAATGCCGTTCCCGAGCAATGGCGCGATTATTTCGCCAAATTGCCGCGGGTCAATGGCGCGACTCAAGATACCTCCCACGCAGCAATTCGCGCTCAATTCGAGCAAATGGCCCGTGCGCGAGTTCGCCCCAGCGGTGCGGCGGGTGCAGATAGTCGTATTCCCGAAAATGAACGCAAGCAGGTGCGCGTACTGCAATTGATGAGTGCGTATCGTCAGCGCGGCCATCAAAAAGCGCGGCTCGACCCGCTCGGTCTGTGGCAGCGCGCGCCGGTTCCCGACCTTGAGCTCGAATTTCATCAGCTCAGCCCTGCCGATTTCGATACTGTCTTCCAAGTGGGGCGGCCGCATTTCGGTAAAGAGCAGGCTACGCTGCGCGAAATTATCAATGTGCTGGAGCAGACCTACTGCACCACCATCGGCGCGGAATTTCGCCATATTATCGATACCGACGAGCGCCGCTGGATCGAGCAACGCATGGAAAGTGTGCGCTCGAAGCCCGATTTTGCGCGGCAGGCGCGACGCCATTTACTTGAGCGGTTGACGGCGGCCGAAGGTCTCGAAAAAGCCCTGGCTTCAAAATACCCCGGCACTAAACGCTTCGGTCTCGAAGGCGGCGAAAGCCTAATTCCGATGCTGGATACGATGATTCAGCGATGCGGTTCTTACAGCGCGAAAGAAATCGTGATCGGCATGGCGCACCGCGGCCGTTTGAACGTGCTGGTTAATATTCTCGGTAAAAGCCCGGCTGAGTTGTTCGATGAATTTGAAGGCAAGGCCACTTATATAGGCTCCGCCGACGTCAAATATCACCAAGGTTTTTCTTCCAATGTAAGGACGCCGGGCGGCGAAGTACATCTCGCACTGGCGTTTAACCCATCGCACTTGGAAATTGTTTCTCCCGTGGTGGAAGGTTCGGTACGCGCTCGGCAAGATCGGCGCGGCGACACGATTGGCGACAGAGTAGTGCCGATTGTTATGCATGGCGACGCCGCTTTTGCCGGGCAGGGCGTCGTGATGGAAACCTTCCAAATGTCGCAAACGCGCGGTTATCGTACCGGCGGCACTATCCATATCGTCATCAATAACCAAGTTGGTTTTACGACCAGCGATCCGCAGGATGCGCGCTCGACTGAATACTGTACCGACGTTGCAAAAATGGTGCAGGCACCTATTTTTCACGTCAACGGCGACGATCCGGAAGCGGTGTTGTTCGTATCGCAACTGGCAATCGATTTCCGCCAGGAATTCAAAAAAGACGTGGTGGTCGACTTGGTTTGTTATCGCCGTCGCGGCCACAACGAAGCCGATGAGCCATCCGCTACGCAGCCGTTGATGTACGAGGCAATCAAAAATCAGCCGACTACGCGCGACCTATATGCAAAAAAATTAATCGAAGCCGACGTGCTGACGAAAGACGACGACGATCGGCAGATTTCGGAGTATCGCGAGCTGCTGGAAAGTGGCGAGCATGTTGTAAAAAGCCTAGTTAAGCAGCCGAATGCAGCGTTATTTGTCGATTGGCAGCCGTATCTCGGTCATACCTGGACGCTACCTTGCGACACGCGCATTGAGCTGAAAAAGCTGCAGGACATCGCGCAGCGGGCGAACACGATTTCCGAAGGTTTCGTGGTGCAACGCCAAGTCGCGAAAATTTACGAAGATCGTTTGAAGATGGCCGCTGGTGCCATGTCGATAAACTGGGGGTTTGCCGAAACGCTGGCTTATGCAACGCTGTTGGAGGAAGGATACGCGGTCCGTCTTACTGGTCAGGATGTCGGGCGTGGCACTTTCTCGCATCGTCACGCGGTATTGCATCATCAGAAAGAAGGCACACGGTTTATTCCGCTGACCGAGTTGTCGCCACAGCAAGCCAAGTTTGAAATTTTCGATTCGCTGTTGTCCGAAGAAGCGGTTCTCGCTTTTGAATACGGCTACGCGACAACAATTCCGGCGGCGCTGGTAATTTGGGAAGCGCAGTTCGGCGATTTTGCCAACGGTGCGCAAGTCGTTATCGATCAGTTCATCAGTAGCGGCGAACACAAATGGGCACGTCTGTGTGGTTTAACGCTGCTGTTGCCGCATGGTTACGAAGGCCAGGGACCTGAGCACAGCTCGGCGCGACTCGAGCGCTTTCTGCAGTTGTGCGCGGAGCACAACATGCAGGTCTGTATGCCGACCACGCCGGCGCAGGTGTTCCATATGCTGCGCCGTCAAATTATCAGGCCGCTGCGTAAGCCATTAATCGTGATGACGCCGAAAAGTTTACTGCGGCATAAAGAGGCGATTTCGACGCTCGAAGAGTTGGCGAACGGCGGCTTCAATAACGTCCTAGACGACGCCGATTGCCAGGATCCAAGCGTGGTGAAACGTTTGGTGTTGTGTAGCGGCAAAGTGTTTTACGATTTGCGCGAGAAGCGTCGCGAGCGCGGGATTGATTCGGTTGCGATCATTCGTCTTGAGCAGTTGTATCCGTTCCCTGAAGACGATCTCAGCAAGATCTTGGCGCGTTATCCAAACTTTACCGAAGTCGTGTGGTGCCAGGAAGAGCCGATGAATCAGGGCGCGTGGTATAGCAGTCAGCACCATATGCGGCGCGCTTTAAATCGACACAATCGCAGCTTATATCTTGAATATGCCGGCCGCGATGCTTCCGCTTCTCCGGCAGCGGGCTACATGGCATTGCACCTCAAGCAGTTGGAAGAATTCATTAAACAAGCGCTGAAAATTGACTGATTAGCCGGTTGCCGATGGCGGCACCGCTGACTAAGGACAACGTATGAGTATTGATATCAAAGCGCCGACATTTCCCGAATCGATTGCCGACGGCACGATTGCGACCTGGCACAAGAAGCCGGGTGAATCGGTATCGCGCGATGAATTAATTGTCGACATTGAAACCGACAAAGTGGTGCTGGAAATTGTGGCGCCTGCGGACGGCACGCTCGCTGAAATTCTGAAGCAAGAGGGCGAAACCGTCCTTAGCGAAGAGTTGATTGCGCGCTTTAACGAAGGCAAAAGTGAGGCCGGCGCTGTTGCTCAAGTGGCGGTGCAAGCTGCTGCGGCGCCATCGACCTCTACGCCGACGCTGGAGCAAAAATTAGCGCCAGCGGCGCGCAAGCTAATTGAAGAAAAAAATCTCGACGCGGCCGCAATTGCAGCCACTGGCAAAGGTGGTCTGGTCACGAAAGAGGATGTGTTAAAGCATCTCAGCGATGCCCCGGCAGCTCCCGTGACGAAGCCAGCCGCCGCACCTGCTGTTGCTGCAAAAGCGCCTGTTACACAACAGATCGGCGTCAGCGGCGAGCGCATTGAAAAACGCGTGCCGATGACACGTCTGCGCGCACGCATTGCCGAGCGGTTGCTGGAAGCTTCGCAAAATACCGCGATGCTGACCACGTTCAATGAAGTGAACATGCAGCCGGTGATGAGCCTGCGCAATCAATACAAAGAGCTATTTGAAAAGACCCATAACGGCACCAAGCTGGGTTTCATGGGCTTCTTTGTGAAGGCTGCATGTGAAGCGCTGAAACGATTCCCGGCAGTTAATGCGTCGATCGATGGCGCCGATGTGGTTTATCACGGTTATCAGGATGTCGGCGTTGCGGTATCGACTGAAAAAGGTTTGGTGGTGCCGGTACTTCGCGATGCCGATCAGCTCAGCGTGGCTCAGGTCGAAAACAAAATTCGCGATTTTGGTTTGCGCGCCCGCGACGGCAAATTGGGTATCGAAGAGATTCAGGGCGGCACTTTCACTATTACCAATGGCGGCGTGTTCGGCTCATTGATGTCAACGCCTATTCTCAATCCGCCACAGGCGGCAATTCTCGGCATGCATAAAGTGCAAGAGCGGCCGATGGCTGTGAAAGGCCAGGTCGTTGTGTTGCCGATGATGTATTTGGCGCTGTCATACGACCATCGCTTAATCGATGGCAAAGAGGCGGTGCAATTCCTCGTCACCATCAAAGATTTGATCGAAGATCCCGCGCGGATATTGTTAGAGGTTTAAAAAGCGCTCGAAGTATAAATCTCGCGGCGGGACCAGGTCCCGCCCAGCGACACCAACACAGGAAGGAACAATGGCCAAATACGATGTGGTAGTGATCGGCGCAGGTCCTGGCGGCTATGTCGCAGCAATTCGCGCGGCGCAACTCGGTTTCAAAACGCTGTGCTTGGAAAAAGGCATTAACAAATTCGACAAACCTTTTTATGGCGGTACGTGTTTAAACGTTGGCTGTATTCCATCGAAAGCACTGCTCGATTCCTCCTATAAATTTCACGAAGCCAGCCACGCTTTTGCAATCCACGGTATTCAAACCGGCACGATCAAAATCGACGTACCGGCCATGATTAAGCGCAAAGACGATATCGTTAAACAGTTGACCGGCGGTATCGGCCAACTATTCAAAGCCAATGGCGTCGATGTTATCGACGGTGCAGGCAAAGTGCTCAGCGGCAAACGCGTTGAAGTAACCAAGCACGATGGCTCCAGCGAAATTGTCGAAGCCGACCATATCGTCATTGCAGCCGGCTCGGTGCCGATGCAGATTCCGCCAACTCCGATTGATCAAGATGTCATTGTCGATTCCACCGGTGCGCTCGAATTCACCGAAGTACCAAAACGTCTCGGCGTGATCGGTGCAGGGGTGATCGGATTGGAGTTGGGCAGCGTTTGGGCGCGTCTCGGTTCGCAGGTTGTTGTGTTGGAGGCGCTGGAAGAGTTTTTGCCACTGGTTGATCGTCAGATTGCCAAAGAGGCGCAAAAAACCCTGACCAAACAGGGGTTGGATATTCGTCTTGGCGCCCGAGTTACCGGCAGCGACGTAAAAAAAGGTCAGGTTACAGTGACCTTTACCGATTCCAGTGGCGAGAAAAAAGAAGTTTTCGACAAGCTGATAGTGGCTGTTGGTCGTCGCCCGCAAAGCCAGAATTTGCTGGCCCCTGATAGCGGCGTGAGCCTTGATGAGCGCGGCTTTATTTTCGTCAACGAGTACTGCGAAACCGAAATGCCCGGCATTTATGCAGTCGGCGATATCGTGCGCGGTCCGATGCTTGCACATAAAGGCATGGAAGAGGGCGTGATGGTAATCGAGCGCATCGCCGGCAAGAAAACCGCGATGAATTACGACTTGATCCCAAGCGTTATTTATACGCACCCGGAAGTAGCTTGGGTCGGTAAAAATGAAGAGCAACTCAAAGCCGAAGGCGTGGCTTTTAATGTTGGCGTATTCCCGTTTGCCGCGAGCGGCCGCGCCTTAGCGGCTAACGATACGGCGGGTATGGTCAAGCTGATCGCCCACGCGGAAACCGATCGTCTGCTCGGCGCGCATATCATTGGCCCAAGCGCGGCGGAGTTGGTGCAGCAAATGGCCATCGCCATGGAGTTCGGCTCCAGCGCCGAAGATATCGGGCTGATGGTATTTAGCCATCCAACTTTGTCAGAAGCGGTGCACGAAGCGGCATTGGCGGTGCACGGTCACGCGATTCATATCGCCAACCGCAAGCCACGCAAGTAATACGTAAATCGAGGCAGGGAAGGCGTCGGAAATACATTTGCGAGGTGCGGCAAAATTCGCGAAAATGCCGCGCCTAATTTTTTCTTCCGGTCTGAGCGATGTAATCGAGCGGGCCACGCGCTGGGGGCGATTCGAAATGGGAATCGCCAAATCACTTCACAATCGAGATGGTAATCACACATGAACCTGCACGAGTATCAGGGCAAGCAGCTTTTTGCCGAATACGGTTTGCCCGTGTCGAAAGGCGTTGCCTGCAGCACGCCGGCAGAAGCGGTAGCCGCGGCTGACGCAATCGGGGGCGACAAATGGGTCGTCAAAGCACAAGTTCACGCGGGTGGCCGCGGCAAGGCAGGTGGCGTTAAGCTCGTTACCTCCAAGCAAGAAATCGAAGAGTTTGCGCGCAAGTGGTTGGGCCAGCGCCTCGTCACTTATCAAACAGACGCGAATGGTCAGCCGGTAACGAAAATTCTGGTTGAATCGTGCACCGATATCGCCAAAGAGCTGTATCTGGGCGCCGTTGTCGATCGTTCCACTCGTCGTATCGTGTTCATGGCCTCCACCGAAGGCGGTGTAGAGATCGAAAAAGTGGCGCATGACACGCCGGAAAAAATTCTGACTGAGACTATCGATCCATTGGTTGGCGCACAGCCGTACCAAGGTCGTGAGTTGGCGTTCAAGCTTGGCTTGAACGACACCCAGGTCAAACAGTTCGTAAAAATTTTCCAAGGTCTGGCGAAAATGTTCGTCGATTACGACCTGGCGCTGCTCGAAATCAACCCGTTGGTAATCACCAGCGAAGGCAATCTGCATTGCCTCGATGCCAAAATCTCGATCGATAGCAACGCTATGTATCGCCAGCCCAAGCTGCGCGAAATGCACGATCCTTCACAGGACGATGCGCGCGAAGCACACGCTGCGAAATGGGAACTGAACTACGTTGCCCTCGGCGGCAATATCGGTTGCATGGTGAACGGCGCTGGTTTGGCGATGGGCACCATGGACATCGTTAAATTGCACGGCGGTGCTCCGGCGAACTTCCTCGACGTTGGCGGCGGTGCGACCAAAGAACGCGTTTCCGAAGCGTTCAAAATCATTCTGTCGGACGACAGCGTCAAAGCCGTACTCGTCAACATCTTTGGCGGTATCGTGCGTTGTAACCTGATCGCTGAAGGCATCATCGGTGCCGTAGAGCAGGTCGGCGTGAAAGTGCCGGTCGTGGTTCGTCTCGAAGGCAACAATGCCGAGCTGGGTGCCAAGCTGTTGGCCGAAAGCGGACTCAACATCATCGCTGCAAACAGCTTGACCGAAGCTGCCGACGCAGTTGTTAAAGCAGCAGCGGAGGGCGCGAAATGAGCGTACTTATCAACAAGAACACGAAAGTTATCTGCCAAGGCTTCACCGGCTCGCAAGGCACTTTGCATTCGGAACAGGCGATTGCTTACGGTACGAAAATGGTCGGCGGTGTAACGCCGGGCAAAGGCGGCACCGAGCACCTGGGTCTGCCGGTATTCAATACTGTTGCTGACGCGGTTGCTGCGACTGGCGCTGATGCATCGGTTATCTACGTTCCGGCTCCGTTCTGCAAAGACTCGATCCTGGAAGCGGCTAACGCCGGCATCAAACTGATCGTCTGCATCACCGAAGGCATCCCGACTCTGGACATGCTCGAAGTGAAAGTGCGTTGCGACGAGCTCGGCGTGGTTCTGATCGGACCAAACTGCCCAGGTGTGATCACTCCGGGCGAATGCAAAATCGGCATCATGCCGGGCCACATTCACTTGCCGGGCAAAGTCGGCATCGTGTCGCGTTCGGGCACATTGACCTATGAAGCGGTTAAGCAGACTACCGATTTTGGCTTTGGCCAATCGACTTGCGTCGGCATCGGTGGCGATCCGATCCCAGGCTCCAACTTCATCGATATCCTGAAGTTGTTCCAAGCAGATCCGCAGACTGAAGCGATCGTAATGATCGGTGAAATCGGCGGTTCGGCTGAGGAAGAAGCTGCTGCGTTTATCAAAGCTAACGTCACCAAGCCAGTGGTTTCCTACATCGCTGGTGTTACGGCTCCCCCCGGCAAGCGCATGGGTCATGCCGGCGCGATCATCTCCGGCGGCAAAGGCACTGCGGACGAGAAATTCGCCGCACTGCAAGACGCCGGTGTCCACACCGTTAAATCGTTGGCCGATATCGGCAAAACGTTGAAAGCTGTCACTGGCTGGTAAAAAGCTGGCTGGTGAAAACGGGCTAATAATTTAGCCTGGTAAGAAGAAGGGCGCTCCGGCGCCCTTTTTTATTGCCTTATTTTTTGCATCGATCATTTAGTGCTGGTTTTTACCTTGAAAGCGACAATTCCGGCTCCATATCAGTCGCAGATTTTTGCGTACGAATTGCTCAGGAGATCAAGTACATGACGACCGCCACCAAAGAGACGCTCGGCTTTCAAACCGAAGCCAAACAGCTGCTGCAGCTGATGATTCATTCCTTGTATAGCAACAAGGAAGTATTTCTGCGCGAGCTGATTTCAAACGCGTCGGATGCCGCCGATAAATTGCGTTTCGAAGCGCTGTCGAATGCATCGCTTTACGAAAACGATTCCGATCTGGCCGTGCATGTCGAATTTGACGCCGCCGCCAAAACCATCACCATTCGCGACAACGGCATCGGCATGTCGCGCGACGATGTGGTGAGCCATCTCGGCACCATCGCGCGGTCCGGTACGGCCGAGTTTCTGCGTAATTTAAGCGGCGATCAGAAAAAAGATTCGCAATTGATCGGACAATTCGGCGTGGGATTTTATTCCGCGTTTATCGTGGCCGATCGCGTCGAAGTATTTACGCGCCGTGCCGGTTTGCCTGCAGAAGAAGGCGTGCATTGGGAATCGAGCGGCGAAGCTGATTTTTCCGTTGAGGCATTTACCAAAGCCGATCGTGGCACCACCGTCGTTTTACATTTGCGTGCCGAGGATGCCGATTTTGCCGATAACTGGCGCATTCGCTCGACCATCAAAAAATATTCCGATCACATTTCGATTCCGGTATTAATGCAGAAGGAAGTCATCCCATCCGATGACAAAGACGATGCCGATACCGATGTAACAGAAAGCAAAGACGCTGCGCCCGAATTTGAAACCGTTAATAACGCCACTGCGTTGTGGACACGCCCGCGTAACGAAATTAGCGACGACGAATACAAAGCTTTTTATAAACACGTTTCGCACGATTTTGACGAGCCGTTGACCTGGAGTCACAACAAGGTTGAGGGCAAGCAGGAATACACCAGTCTGTTGTTCGTGCCAAAGCGCGCGCCATTCGATATGTGGAATCGCGACAAACCGCGCGGTTTGAAATTGTATGTACAGCGCACTTTCATCATGGATGATGCCGAACAATTTTTGCCGCTGTATTTGCGCTTCATCAAAGGCGTGGTGGATTCGAGCGATTTACCGCTTAACGTTTCGCGCGAAGTTTTGCAGCAAAACGCACAGGTCGATGCAATGCGTTCCGCGTTGATTAAGCGCGTGTTGGATATGCTCGAAAAAATCGCAAAAAACGAGCCGGAAAAATACCAGGAGTTTTGGCAGGAATTTGGTCAAGTGTTAAAAGAAGGGCCGGCTGAAGATTTTGCCAATAAAGAAAAAGTGGCGAAATTGTTACGGTTTTCCACCACTCACACCAACAGCGAAAAACAAGATCAATCGCTCGACGATTATGTGTCGCGTCTAAAAGATGGGCAGGAAAAAATTTATTACATCGCGGCGGAAAACTTTAATACCGCATCGAACAGCCCGCATCTCGAAGTGTTCCGCAAAAAAGGTATCGAAGTGGTTTTGCTGTTTGATCGCGTTGACGAGTGGTTGATGGGTCATCTTTCAGAGTTTGCCAGCAAGCAATTGCAGGACGTCGGTAAAGGCGAGCTCGACCTCGGAAAATTGGAAGATGCCGGTGAAAAGGAAGAAAAAGAAAAGCTCGAAAAAGAACATCAATCGTTGATCGAGCGCGCACAAAAGGCGTTGGAAGGCAAAGTCGAAAAAGTGCGAGTTACCAATCGCCTTACCGATTCGCCCGCGTGTCTGGTGGTCGGTACTTACGATATGGGCGCGCAAATGCGCCGTATCCTTGAGTCCGCCGGTCAGCAAGTACCGGACAGCAAACCGACGCTGGAATTGAATCCGACCCATCCGCTCGTCAGCAAGTTGGAAAACGAAAGCGATGAAGATCGCTTCGCCGAGTTGGTCGAAATATTGCTCGATCAGGCGCAACTTGCCGAAGGCGGTCAATTGAAAGATCCGGCGGCTTATGTGCGTAAATTAAATAAATTGTTGCTGGAAATTGTTAGTTAAAAATAATTAAACGTGTCGCCGCATTTTCGGTTTTCGTGATTTTTTCGATGCCGAAAATGCGATTCAAGTATGGTCATTCGCGGTTCTAATCGAAGCGTTACTGATGTAGGCTGTCGCCATCTCGTTTCACGCAGAATAATCCATGACAACAACGCACCGAGTGGCCGTATTGGGCGGCGGTAGTTTCGGTACCGCACTCGCAAATATCGTGGCCGAAAATGGGCACGCGGTGACCCTGTGGTTGCGCAACAGTGAGCGCGCCGAAGAAATTAATACGCAACACCTGAATAGCGAATACCTTCCCGATTTTCCACTGCATGTGGCTCTGCACGCGACCGTCGATTTAGCGGAGGCAGTTGCCGATTGCGATTTCATTTTTATGGCAGTGCCGAGTTCTTCTTGTCGCGCGGTTGCGAAAGAGCTTGCGCGTCATATTCTTCCGCGCAGTATTTTAATCAGCACCACGAAGGGCATCGAAGCCACTGACGACGCAACCAGCTTTCGCATGATGAGCGATGTGTTGCGTGATGAAATTGCCGATGTGCGTTTCGGCGTAATTAGCGGCCCGAATTTGGCGAAAGAAATTGCCGCGAAACAAATTACCGCAACGGTTATTGCCAGCGACGATGCTGATGTGAATTTGCAAGTGCAGGCGTTGTTGAGTTGTCGTTATTTCCGTGTGTACGACAGCGCCGATATGCGCGGCGTCGAATTGGGTGGTGCGCTTAAAAATGTTTACGCAATTATTGCGGGCATGGCAGCGGCGCTCGGCATCGGCCACAACACTATTTCGATGTTGATAACGCGCGCGTTGGCGGAGATGACACGCTTTGCCGTGCGCAAAGGTGCAGACCCGCTGACCTTTATGGGACTGGCTGGCATTGGCGATTTAATGGTGACGTGCATGTCGCCATTAAGTCGCAATTACCAGGTGGGTTTTGCACTCGGTAAAGGTAAGAAGCTGGAAGAAACTATCGCTGAATTGGGTCAGGTTGCCGAAGGTATAAATACGTTGAAGCTGCTGAAAATCCACGCCGAAGTTATCGACGTACGCATGCCACTGGTCGCGGGGCTTTACGAAATTTTATACAACGGTCGCAGTATTCCCGACGTAGTCGGTAAATTGATGCTGGCCGAACAAAATCGCGATGTGGAGTATTCGCTGCGATGACAACGCGCATATGGGTTTTGCGGCATGGCGAGGCGGAGCGCAACACGCGCCACGATCCCAGCCGAGAGTTAACCGAACGCGGTGCGCAGCACGCGCAAGCAGCAGGCGAATGGTTGGCGAAAACTGCATCGCCAGCAGTGCGTTTGGTGGCAAGTCCCTATCGGCGTGCGCAGCAAACAGCTGCGCAGGTGGCCCGTGCATTTGCCGATAAAACCATAACTACCGTTGACTGGCTGGTGCCCGATATCGATCCGGACGAGGCGCTTGATGAGCTTGCAAAACTAGGCGATCGCGAAATTATAGTGGTCAGTCACCAGCCGTTGGTTAGCGCGCTGCTTGGATTATTAATTGCCGCAGATTATCGAGCCGGTCCGGCGATGGAAACAGCGTCGCTCGCTGCATTAACTACCTCGATTATCGCGCCCGGCTGCGCCACCCTAATCTCGCTGCAGCACGCGCCATCCTATGACACGGCCGTGCGTTAACTGCATGCAGCCCGAAGAATTCACACTCGATATTGCCGGAGTTACGTTGGCTGGAAAACGCTGGCGCAACGGCTCTCGACCGGTGCTGGCGCTGCACGGCTGGCTCGATAATGCGGCCACGTTTGATTTCCTTGCTCCGCTGCTCGATGCGGATATCGTGGCGATTGATCTGGCCGGCCACGGCCACAGTCACCATCGGCCATTGCAGGCCGCTTACAACATCTGGGACGACTTGCCCGATATTCTGCGCGTCGCCGATGCATTGGGTTGGGCGCAATTTAATTTATTAGGTCATTCGCGCGGCGCAATTATCGCGACGCTATTAACGGCAGTATTTCCCGAGCGTATAACGAGCAGCGTTATGCTTGATGGATTAATTCCGGATACGCGACCCGACTCTGAATTTCTCGATCAATTAGCGCTGCATTTGCGCGAGCACCTGGCACCGGCAGGGCCGGTGACATTTTATCCGAGCGTTGAAAAAGCGCTGCATGCGCGCTGTATTGCCAGCGGTATGACTGAAATTTCCGCACGCCCCATCGTCGAGCGCGGATTGTTGCGTACAGAAGACGGCTGGATTTGGCGTAGCGATCGTCGCCTGCGCTTGCCATCGGCAATGCGTTTAAGCGACGCACATATTGACGCGATAGTTACGCGCCTAGTCGATAAAAAACATTTGTTGTTGCTGGCAACGTCGGACGCAAAGCATTCACAAGTGCGACGTGAGCGAATGAAGCAAACGCCGCGTTTAAACTGGCAAGACGTTAGCGGCGGCCACCATTTTCATCTTGAGGAAGGTGTTGCAACAATCGCGGAAAAAATAAACGAATTCTGGAGTGAGTCGCTTAGCGATTGATTCCGCATAGCGCGAGAAATTCAGAGCGCGTACTTTGATCGCTGCGAAAATTACCCAACATCGCTGACGTGCGCATTACCGAATTTTGTTTTTCCACACCGCGCATCATCATGCACATGTGCTTCGCTTCGATAATTACACCAACACCTGCCGCGCCGGTGACTTGCATAATCGTATCTGCAATTTGCTTGGTCAGTGTTTCCTGAATCTGCAGCCGGCGCGCAAACATATCGACGATGCGCGCGACTTTCGAAAGGCCAAGTACTTTGCCCTGCGGAATATATGCGACGTGCGCGTGACCGATAAACGGCAACATATGGTGTTCGCACATCGAGTACAGCTCGATATTGTTCACCACCACCATTTCATTACATTCGGATTCGAACAACGCGTTGTTAACGATATCGTCGAGCGATTGATGATAACCCTGGGTGAGAAATTGAAATGCTTTTGCCGCGCGTTTAGGCGTGTCGCGCAGACCTTCGCGATTGAGATCCTCTCCGACACTTTCGATAATTTTTGCGAAGGCTTTTTCCACGAGTTTAATCCTGCGTCATGGCCGATAAATAGGACCTGAGTGTAACAAGCTTACGACAAGCCTGACAAATACGATCAGGTATACAATACGCACCGCCGCGACGCATGGATTCATCCGTTTGCGGCAGCACGGCCGCAACAAAAAGTTACAGCGCGCAGCGCAGCAATAGTTGAATAAAGATCGAGGAATTAGTGTGGATACGCGCGAACAACTTATCGAACAATTACATACCCTTCGCGATTACGTGCGCTGGGGCATGACGCAATTTCAGCGCACCGGCATTTTTTACGGGCACGGCACCGACAATGCATTCGACGAAGCATTGGCGCTGATACTACACACGCTTCATTTGGAGCACGAATACGCCAATGTGTTGCTCGATGCACGCCTGACAAAAAGCGAGTGTGAGCAGGTGTTGACTGCGCTCGAAACCCGCTTTCAAAAACGTCTGCCAATGCCGTATATCACTGGTGAAGCCAATTTCGCGGACTATCCGTTTTACGTCGATAAACGCGTTTTGATTCCGCGCTCGCCCATTGCCGAATTAATCGAAACCGGATTCGAGCCGTGGTTGGCGGGTCGTTATCCGCAGCGAATTTTGGATTTATGCACCGGCAGCGGCTGCATCGGTATTGCGTGTGCGTTGTATCTCGACGAAACGTCAGTGACGCTCAGCGATATTTCGGCGGACGCATTGATTGTGGCCGAGCGCAATATCGAGCGTCATGCCGTCGAGACGCGCGTGCGTGTTGTGCAATCCGATTTATTTACTGCTCTGCGTGACGAGCGTTTCGATTTAATCGTGAGCAATCCTCCGTATGTCGACGCACCGGATTTTACCGATTTGCCGGCCGAGTATCGGCATGAGCCGCGCTTGGCGCTGGCCGCCGGCGACGATGGTCTCGATCTGGTCAGAATCATGTTGCGCGAAGCGGCGCAATATCTAAACGATGACGGCGTGTTGATTGCTGAAGTGGGTAACAGCTGGATCGCGCTGGAAGCGGCGTATCCGTTAGTGCCATTTACCTGGTTGGAATTTGAGCGCGGCGGTCACGGCGTATTTTTGTTGACGCGCGAGCAATTGATCGAGCACGCCGCCGAGTTCTGACGCGTCGCGGACCCTCGCGTATAATTGCGGCGGTCCATTCAGTGTTAAGTTTTCTTTTTGTTTTTCAGTTTGTTTCGAGAACGCATTATGTCCGGCAACTCCATCGGCAAATTATTTTCCGTCACAACTTTCGGCGAAAGCCACGGCGCGGCGCTCGGTTGTATTGTCGATGGCTGTCCGCCGGGAATGGCGTTGACGGAAGAAGATATTCAGATCGATCTCGATCGCCGCAAACCCGGTACGTCGCGCTATACCACGCAGCGCCGTGAAGACGATGCGGTGAAAATTCTCTCCGGTGTATTCGAAGGCAAAACCACCGGCACTTCGATTGGTTTGCTGATCGAAAACACCGATCAGCGCTCGAAAGATTATTCGAAAATTGCCGATCGTTATCGACCGATGCATGCCGACTACACGTACATGCAGAAATACGGCGTGCGCGATTATCGCGGCGGTGGTCGCTCGTCGGCGCGTGAAACGGCGATGCGAGTCGCCGCCGGCGCGATTGCAAAAAAATATTTGCGCGAGCGCTGTGGTGTCGAAGTGCGTGGCTACTTATCGCAGCTCGGTCCCATTGCCATCGAGAAAGTCGATTGGTCCATTGTCGAGAGCAATCCGTTTTTTTGCCCGGATGTCGATAAGATCGAAGCGATGGAAATCTTCATGCAGCAATTGCGCAAAGAAGGCGATTCGATCGGCGCGAAAATCACCGTCGTTGCCAGCGGCGTGCAGCCCGGTTTGGGCGAGCCGGTGTTCGATCGTCTCGATGCCGATATCGCGCATGCGATGATGAGCATCAACGCGGTAAAAGGTGTGGCGATTGGCGCGGGCTTCGACTGCATCGCGCAGAAAGGCAGCGAGCACCGCGATGAAATCACGCCGGCGGGATTCACCTCGAATAATTCCGGAGGAGTACTCGGTGGAATTTCATCGGGCCAGGATATCGTGGTCGATATCGCGTTAAAGCCAACCTCGAGTATTTTAATTCCCGGACGCAGCATTGATGTCGATGGCAATCCGGTCGAAGTGATTACCACCGGCCGGCACGATCCCTGTGTCGGTATTCGCGCAACCCCGATTGCCGAGGCGATGTTAGCCATCGTGCTACTCGATCATTTGTTGCGACATCGCGCGCAAAATGCCGATGTTAAATTTCCCACGCCTGTTGTTCCCGCTTCCATTATTCCTTCATCCAAGTAAGGGGCGCGGTAATGTCCGCGCCGGAAGCTCCCGTTCCTGATTCTGCTCAAGTCGGCGCGATTCCGTATTGGCGTCTGTCGTCTTTTTATTTTTTTTACTTCGCGCTGCTCGGTAGCTGGCTGCCATATTGGCCGCTGTATTTGCGCGATCTCGGCTACAGCGCAGCGGCGATTGGCGTTCTCGCCGGCACGCTGCAAGGCACTAAAGTAATCGCGCCGAATCTATGGGGCTGGCTGGCCGATCGCAGTGGTGAGCGTTTGCGCATCGTGCGGCTCGGCGCCGTTGCCGCCGTTTTAATTTTTTCGCTGATTTTTTTTCGCAGTGGTTTTGCGTGGTTGGTAGTGATCGTTGCCGGTTACAGTTTTTTCTGGAATGCGGTGCATGCGCAATTTGAGGTAATCACGCTGGGACATCTGCGCGAGCAGGTCCAGCGTTACAGTCTGGTGCGCGTGTGGGGTTCGATCGGTTTTATCGTGGCGGTGTTGGTGCTCGGCTGGTTGTTCGACCAAGTTGCATTGCGCACGTTGCCGTTTATTTTGCTGGCGTTGCTGTTGGCGATTTGGGGCAGCACGTTGAGTATTGCGAAACCGCCCGCTATTAATCGAGCGGCCGTGCAGCAGCGCGACCCGCTGAGGATGATTTTGCGACAGCCGGCCGTCTTGGCTTTTTTCGCGATCAATTTTTTATTGCAGGTATCGCACGGGCCGTACTACACATTTTTTAGCGTATATCTCGAAAGTCATCATTATTCGCGCACCCAAACCGGGCTGCTTTGGTCGCTCGGCGTTATTGCGGAAGTCGCGATGTTTTTGCTGATGCATCGCGTACTGCGGCGCGTTAGTTTGCGCGCGATTGTTATTGGCAGTTTGGCTCTGACGGCGCTGCGCTGGTTTTTAATCGCGCGGTATGTCGATGTGCTGCCGATTTTATTATTCGCGCAGTGTCTGCATGCCGTAAGTTTCGCCAGCCAGCATGCCTGTGCGGTAGAAATGGTGCGGCGCTCGTTCGCGGGCGGCAATGAAGGACAGGGCATGGCGTTGTACAGCGGTGTTTGCTACGGCGGCGGCGCGGCAGTTGGTGCAGTGCTTAGCGGTTTACTGTGGGCTGGGCAGCCGACCGCGACTTTTTATGGCGCAGCGGTGGTCGTGCTTATCGCATTATTAATTGCGTACAAATGGTTGCGTCCGCTGCAGCGCAACTTAGCTTCAGTGTTAGATTCGCCGGCGGTGAGCGCATAAGCGGCATGCGCGTATTTAACGCAGGCATGTCTTGGCGCCGTGTCAGCCTTTTGTTAATGTGCTGCAAACCAAAAATTGGAAATCATCCATGACTCAAGAATCGGTAGTTTACGGTTGTATCAAGGATGTTATTTTTACCTCGGATATGGATCAAACCCGCCAGCGTCGGCAAATCAACCGCCGCGTATTATCCGCTCTCCCCAGTGTCGAAGATTGGCCGTTGATCGGCCGTGAAATGTTTGTGCTGCCATCGGAAACATTGATCGTTGACGATTTGCACACCGACGTGGTGCCGTTCGGCAATTCGTATAAAGGTGTTGAGTACGAGTGGCAGCAATGGTTACAGCGGTTTGAGGATCTTCTGCAAAATATGTATTGGGTGTCGGCGACCGTTCATCTCGAAACCGAATTAAACGGCACTCATACTTTTACC
This sequence comes from Verrucomicrobiaceae bacterium, assembly GCA_028293825.1. Taxonomy (GTDB): domain Bacteria; phylum Pseudomonadota; class Gammaproteobacteria; order Pseudomonadales; family CAMLJR01; genus CAMLJR01. Next base: position 22,145 of record JAQGNY010000039.1, on the reverse strand, counting down.
TGGCATGCCGATAGCGAATTCCATGCACCTAATTCCGGTCCGCTGTCGATGCGCTGCGAATGGGTACGCGAGGATTCGACCTTTTAATTCGTGTAAGGGCGTAATTCATTACGCCCTGTTATTACATCGAATCTCACCGCAACGACTCTTCCAGCGCAATATCCACCGTCAAACTATCCGCGATTGCATCGAGCTGTTGATTCAGCTCGGCGAGATCGAAACTGCGCGGCACTTCAATTTCAGCCAATGCTTCGAATAACGGCTCTCCGGTCATCGGCGCGCTGGTGATAGTTGTGTCCATTTCACGCACATTGATTTGATGCTGCGAGAGCGCGCTGGCGACTTCACGCACGATGCCTGGTCGATCGTTGCCGATAATACTGAGGCGCAACTGGCGGAAGTTTCCGGTGTCTGCCGCCAGCGCATCGTCGGCGACTACAATCGTTAAGCCGCTGACGGTTAAATCGAGCAGTGCCTCGCGCAGGGCCTGCCGCTTCGATGCCGTGACATCGACTTGCACGATACCGGCAAATTGGCCAGCCAGTTGGCTCATGCGGCTTTCCAGCCAGTTGCCGCCGTGTTGGCTGACTGTTTGCGCCAGACGCTCGACTAGGCCTGGTTTATCCGCGCCGATAAAAGTAAATACCATCGAAGAGGTCATGATTGCGACTCCATTATTGTTGTGCAGCTGCACAGTGGGGCGACAGTATAATGATCCGGCTCGTACCGAGTCATGCAGCAATTTGAGAGGTGAAATCGTGAAGGTCATAGTGGATTTTTGCGTGATTCCATTAGGCGTCGAATTATCGTTGTCGCCTTATATCGCCGAGTGTCAGCGCATTCTCGACGACGCCGGGCTGCAGCATAAGCTGCACGCGTATGGAACGAATATCGAAGGCGAGTGGGACACGGTGATGGAGGCGATTAAGCGTTGCCACAACCGCATTCATGAAATGGGCGCGCCGCGTATCAGCACGACCTTAAAACTAGGCACACGCACCGATCGCGAAGAGTCGATCGCATCGAAAGTGCACAGCGTGCAACAACAGTTGGCACAAGCAAATGGATGAGGAAAATAGTTTTTTAATTGTTCCGACCGAACAGCTATCGGCGGATGCGCTGCAAGGAATTATTGAGGAATTCATTACGCGCGAAGGAACGGACTATGGCGATGTGGAATTGAGCCTTGCAGAAAAAGCCGAACAAATTCGCCTGCAATTGCGCAAAGGTTTGGTGGTGGTGGTGTTCGATATTCTCACTGAGAGCTGCACGATGATGACGCGCGAGGATGCGGAAAGGGTTGCGTAGGGGCGCTGCTTGCTGCTCCCTTAGAGGCATAATTATTTTTCCTGCAGCAAGCTTTCCAAACAGTGTTCTTTGATGCCGTAAAACGCTTTTATCTCGGCAATTTGTGCAAGGGTATCGGTGTTATCACCGGCTGTTTTTCGTTTCACCGCCAGAATCATTTTGTTTTTATCGGTGTGTTCCAGGCTGATAAATTCAAACACTTTCGTGCTGTAGCCATTCGCTTCCAATAATAAAGCGCGCAATGAATCGGTGACCATTTCCGCCTGCAAACCGATGTGCACGCCGTATTGCAGCATGGGTTTTAATAATGCCGGGCTTTGTATTTGCTGGCGTATTTGTTTGTGGCAGCACGGCGAGCACATGATGATGGAAGCTCCCGCGCGGATGCCGTAATTAATCGCGTAGTCGGTGGCGATATCGCAGGCATGCAATGCAATCATCACATCGGTGGTTTTCGGCGCATGCGTTTTTACATCGCCACACACAAAATCCAATCCGGTATTTTCCAGCGTAGCAGCAGTTTTATTACACAGGTCGACCAGCGCTTCGCGCAATTCCACGCCGGTAACGCGCGCGTTGTTTTTCACTGCGTGATGTAAATAATCGTGCAACGCAAACGTTAGATAACCTTTGCCCGAACCGAAATCAACAATCTCAAGCGGTCTTTCCAGTGCTAAATCAGTCGTGTGTAACGCCTGGCTAAATACTTCGATAAATTTATTAATCTGTTTCCATTTATGCGACATCGCCGGAATCAATTGACGCTGTTGATCGGTAACGCCAATGGCGGTTAGGTATTCGCGCTTGATATCGACAAAGCGTTTTTTCTCGCGATCGTGCTCTTGCGGTGTCGCTGCGGCGACCGCGAGCGAGCGGGTGTGTAACGTCGCTTTTCCATTTTTGCTGATATCGAGTTGGCTTTCATTGGTAGTGCTAAAAAAGTGCGCGCTTTTGAAGTGGTTGCCGAGAAGCTCCCTAATATGCGTCAGGCCTTCCGCGGGTGAAAAATTTTTGGTGATGTCGCGCGTTTTGTAGCTATACACAAATGTCAGCGCGGTTTCATTGCGCAGCACGATCGGGCGAACTGTCAGGCGCCGTAACTCTTTTTCCGCACCGCGATATTTGCTCAACAGCAGCTTCACCCAGGTTTGATTTTGCTGACTATTTTCCAGTAGCAAAAATAATTGTTCCTGCGCGGTGGCTTCGGAAATATCGATCGTCATAGGCTAATTCGATGCATTGGCTGGTGTTTTGGCGGAGCGCCAATTCTACCTCAGGTTGGCTTGGCGCGGCGCAGGCTGGCACGCGGGGCAAAACTCTCTACAATGGCGCTTTAATCGCGCAGCATTTGTTATAGGTAATGAGTTGCCATGAGTAGTAATTTGCTATGAGTATTAACTGGTTTCCCGGCCACATGCATAAGGCCATTCTCGAAATCAAGAAAATCCTGCCGACGGTCGATGTCATTATCGAAGTGATTGACGCGCGTATTCCGTATAGCAGTGAAAATCCCGTTATCGGCAAATTGCGCGGCGATAAACCCTGCGTGAAATTGCTCAGCAAAAGCGATCTGGCCGACCCCGAAACCACGCAGTCGTGGATCGATTATTTCGATAAAGAGCAAGGCGTTAAGGCGATGGCGGTGACTACGCAGGAGCCGGAGCGTATTCGCGCTGTATCTGATCTATGCAAAAAACTATTGCCGCATAAGGCGCATAGCGTAGGCGCGATTAACGCGCTGATCATGGGCATCCCGAATGTCGGCAAATCCGCCATCATTAATACGCTCGCGGGAAAAATGATCGCCAAAACCGGCAACGAGCCGGCGATTACCAAAGGCCAACAAACCATCAATTTGCACAACGGCATTATGCTGGTCGATACACCCGGTATTTTATGGCCCAAGATTGAAAATGAAGACAGCGGTTATCGTTTGGCTGCTACCGGCGCGATTAAAAATACCGCGATGAGTTATGACGATGTTGCTTTTTACGCGATCGAGTTTTTCCTGAAAACTTATCCGCATCTGCTTAAACAGCGGTTCAAATTGACGGAGTTACCTCCAACAGAGTTGGAGTTTTTAACGGTTGCAGGACGTCAGCGCGGCTGCTTAAGCGAAGGCAATGTCGTCAATATCGAAAAAATTTCGCGCATATTGCTGACTGAATTTCGCGACGGTGTACTCGGTAGAATCAGTCTGGAAACACCGGAAATGGCAGAACGAGAAAAGATCGTCGTGCAGCAGCAAATCGATCAAAAAAATGCCGAACTCGCCGAGAAAAAATTGCAGCGCAAAAATGGTTTTAAAAATCGCCGTTGATCAATTTCACTTTACGCAGATATTTTGCTTTTATTCGCCATGACTGATATTGCCGATCATATTCTCGATACCACCGGTTTGTTCTGCCCAGAACCGGTGATGTTATTGCACAACAAGATTCGCGACATCGGCAGTGGTGAAATCGTGCGCGTGATTGCCACCGATCCTTCGACGCGACGCGATATTCCCAAGTTCTGCACGTTTCTCGGTCACGAGTTACTGGACCAACAAAGCGATGATGCCCAATTTATTTATCGAATTAAAAAAGCGTGATTGCTTTTAATTAAACCTTTTCGAAAAAAAGGCCGCTGATCAGCGGCCTTTTTTATTGGCGTAACGATTACTTACGATTCAAATAACATGGCAATCGCTGCCAACGCCGCTGGGTCTTCCGATTTGATTTGATTGGCTATGTGATGTTGAAAGAAATAACGAAAGCGTGGATCGGAACTGGCCGCGTACAGGCACGGGTCGCCAGGGAGAACCGGTGTTGCTTCTACATTTTCCTCATCGATCAGCATCGCTTCCACAGTGCCGTCGTTAAATAAACGCCAGCTAAGCACTTCCGTTAGAACCAGCGTATCGTCTTCATCGCCCGCCAGCATCGCATGTGTGCCGATGATGTCGGGAATTTCCTGTACGACCCGATTGGGGTTGTGGGGGCCGGAATCGAAGTAATCGGCCGCGTTTTCCAGCTCGGCGGCCTTATGCTTTGGCGCCTCAAAGAAAATATTATCGGCTACCGAGTCGTAATAGCCTTCCCACAATCCCGTCGCTGTATCGTCGAGATCGGGACAGGGGATTAAGCCATTGAGCCACGGCACCATGCCCACGACTTCGCCATCGGCGCGCAGTGCCCAGCACAGGATTTTCATTGAATAAAGTTTGGTAGGGTCGGTGTGGCGGTTCGAATAAAGCATACTCAAACCATCGTACTCAGGCGATATACGGACGATTTGCTCACCGCGCAAGGTCGTCAATGATTTGCCGGAAAACAGATCCACAACATTGTCCGGAATTTCCGGAGCGGTCACTCGAGCCATGGCCATTACCCCTCTCAGAACGCTCTGCCGCTTAGGGCTGAGCGGTGCGGTTGTAAAAACCGCCTCCCGGTTGGACGCCTGTGTTCCGGCGGCAAACGGTCTATCGGCGTTTGTAGCTTGGACTGTAACTGAGTATAGAGAGTTCGCTGCGGATTCAGCAAATCAAAAACCCGCGCGCGTTGTGATTTTTTGGCTCACCCACACAATGCGCGTTTGCTTGAAAATAGGTTGTTACAATTCAGGTTATTAATTCCGATATTGATATAGCGCGGTGATGGTGTTGATTAATATGGGGTCGGAATACAGGTGTCGGACTGGTATCTGTTGTGCCCTATGTATTTTAGAATCAGTAAATGGAACATATAGCAGTGCTGATAGTTGCCGATGAAAACATGCCGCTCTTGCGCGAAACCTTTGCGCAATTGGGTGAGGTTCGGACTTATCCCGGGCGCCACCTGCGCGCGGAGCAAGTCGCCGATGCAGATATTTTATTGGTACGCTCAGTAACGCAAGTTAATCGAAAGTTGCTCAAAAAAAGCCGCGTCAAATTCGTCGGCACCGCGACCATCGGCACCGACCATATCGATCTCAATTATTTGCAGCAGTGTGGAATTGCCGTCGCAAGTGCGCCGGGTAGTAATGCAAACGCAGTAGTCGATTATGTGTTGAGCGCGTTGTGCGCGCTCGATGGCGCTATGGAAAGTGTGCTGTGCGGAAAGCAGGTCGGAATTATCGGCTTGGGGAATGTTGGTTCGCGCTTGCTGCAAAGACTGCAGGCACTGGGAATAGCATGTATTGGTTACGATCCGCTGTTGCCGCTATCGAGCCCGTTGCCAACGGCTGATCTGGATACAGTGTTGCATTGTGATGTTGTTTGTTGTCATGCACCACTGACGCACGATGGGGATTTTCCCACACGGCATTTACTCGATAAGTCGCGATTGAATCAACTGCCTGCGAATGCAATTTTGCTGAATGCCGGACGCGGCGGTGTCATCGATAATTTTGCGTTAAAGCAATTATTGCAGACGCGAAATGACGTGCGCGTTGTTCTCGACGTGTGGGAAAACGAACCGACGATTGATGCAGAATTATTGAAGCTAGTGACGCTCGGTACTCCACATATTGCGGGCTACAGTTTGGATGGAAAAATTGCCGGCACGCGTATGGTATTTGAAGCTTGTTGTCGTTTTCTCGCCGTAAAATCAGAATTGCCATTGTTGATGTCGAGCTTTTTGCCAGTGAAAATCAATGTGCCTTCGCATTTATATGGCAGTGCATTAACGCGTGCGGCAATTCATTCTGTTTACGATGTACGCGTGGACAACTCCAATATGCGCGTCGCGCTTTGCGATTCAATCTCTGTGAAAGTTGCCGAGCGCTTTGATGCACTGCGAAAAAATTATGTCGAGAGACGAGAGTTTTCCGCGTGTGAAATTAATAATTGGTCAGAGTTTGATGTTGAGCAAAAAGCACTGTTATTAAAGGCTGGATTTGTCGCGCCTAGGCTCGTTGCTTGAGCGCGATTTATTGGAAGGTTACTGGCTGTAACGCGAAAGAAAATTGCCGAAGCGTTCGATCGCGGTGCCGAGATCATCCGGGCGTGGTAAAAATACGATGCGTAGATGATCGGGTTCCGGCCAGTTGAATGCAGTACCGTGCACCAGCAGGATTTTTTCCTGACGCAATAGATCAAGCACTAATTGTTCGTCGTTTTGTAAGTTAAATTTCTTCGCGTCTAGGCGCGGAAATAAATAAATCGCACCGAGCGGTTTCACGCAGCTGACCCCGGGAATGTCGTTCAGCATGCGCCACGCGAGATCGCGCTGCTTGCACAGGCGCCCAGTGGGCAAAACCAAGTCGTTAATGCTCTGATAGCCGCCCAGCGCTGTTTGAATCGCATGTTGCGCGGGAACATTCGCACACAGTCGCATCGACGTCAGCATGTTGATGCCTTCGATGTAATCCTGCGCTAAATGTTTCGCGCCGGAAATAATCATCCAGCCGCTGCGAAAGCCCGCCAGTCGATATGATTTCGATAAACCATTGAACGTAATGCACAACACGTCTGTCGCAACGCGACCGAGCGGCACGTGATCGATTTCGTCGTACAGAATTTTGTCGTAAATCTCGTCGGCGAAAATAACCAGCTTGTGTTCGCGCGCGATATCGACGAGCTGTTGCAAAACATCCAGTGGATAAACGGCGCCGGTGGGGTTGTTCGGATTGATGATGACGATGGCTTTGGTGCGGCTGTTAACTTTGCTGCGAATATCGTCGAGATCCGGATACCAAGCGGACTGTTCGTCGCAACGGTAGTGGACGGCTTTGCCGCCGGCGAGACGCACGCATGCGGTCCATAACGGATAATCCGGTGCCGGTACCAACACTTCGTCGCCACTATTGAGCAACGCTTGCGTGACCACGGAGATTAATTCGCTAACGCCGTTACCCAGGTAAATATCGTTAATTTCAACGCCTTCGATACCGCGACTCTGGCATTCCTGCATCACCGCTTTGCGCGCCGAGTAAATGCCTTTTGAGTCGCTGTAGCCCTCGCTTTGAGGCAACATGTGAATAACGTCTTGAATGATTTCGTCGGGCGCCGCGAATCCGAACGGCGCCGGATTGCCGATATTTAGTTTAAGAATGCGATGACCGTCTTCTTCCATACGGTTCGCTTCCTGCAGCACAGGGCCGCGGATGTCATAACAGACGTTGTTTAATTTGTCAGACTTAAAAAATTTTGACATGCTCGGCTCACTGGTAAACGCTGTGATAGCGAATCTATTCTTAGGCGCAAAATTTAGACAGGCGCAAAGTTTAGGGTAAATCCCTTTTAAGCGCGAGGAAGTTGACGATGTACGAAGTCGAGAAATCCGAACAGGAATGGCGCGAGCAATTAAGCGCGGAAGAATTTCGAGTGGCGCGCGAGAAGGGCACCGAACGACCTTTCACCGGCAAATATTGGAACAGTTGGCAGGATGGTGTTTATCGCTGCATCGGCTGTGGGGCAGAATTATTTACTTCCGATTCCAAATTTGATGCCGGTTGCGGCTGGCCGAGTTTTTATCAGCCAACCGACAATGCCAGCATCGAGGAAAAGCGCGATATCAGCCACGGCATGGTACGAACCGAAGTGGTGTGTCGGCGCTGCGGTACGCATTTAGGCCATGTTTTTGAAGACGGTCCAGAGCCGACCGGTTTGCGTTACTGCATTAATTCAGCATCGATTAAATTGGAAGAAGAAAAAAAGACTTCCTAACGACGAGCCACAAAACCTTTTTATCGACGTTTAATCGTAAACGCTTTTCTTTAAGGGTTCTTCGGCAGGTTGTGCGACCGAACCCCACTCATTCCCGAGGTTTTTATTTTGCTGTGCGGTGTCGAGCGCTTCGAGCTCGGCGCGGCGCTGCGTGAACGCGGCAATTTGCGCGGTATACGAATTGTCCGCGTTGTCTTTGTTCATTTTGTCGACAGCTACGCCAAAATAATGCGCAGCAACGCGTGGCTTGCCAGTTTGCAACGCGTTCTGAGCAGCGGCGACATTGGCATCGACGGCGATGCGCGTATTTAAACGCAATACCTGTTGCGCGTAATTGCTCGCTTGTTCTTGGTTGAGGCGTTTACTTTTGTGTAGTTGCTGTACGACGTTGAAAAGGCTCGTCAGCAGTTTTTGCACGTCCTGCATTTGTGCGGCATCGGTCAAAACTTGATATTGCCCCGGTGTATTCGGCTGTGCCTGCAGCTGCGTCATTTTTTCGTTTATCTCACGCTGCCATTGCAGTGCTTGCGCATCGCGCCGATCGACTCGCAGTAATTGCTCGGTATTTTCGGCAATGCATTGGCAGACCAGAAGTTTTAAATCGCGGTTGAGTAATCCTTCCGGGAAGCCATCGAGCATAAAACGAAAGTTGCGCGCCTGCGCTTTTAACGAAGCGATCAGTGCGCTTTTTTCACGATTGTTTTTTTCGAGTTGCTGCAGCGTAAACGTAACTGCGATGAGCAAAAATAACCCGGCGAGGACGGCGACAATAATTGTTGTAGTGGTCATGTTTCGTACCAAATTTTTGCTGTGAGCGCGGTTAATAACGGTGTAGAGCTGATCGGGAAATGAACTGTTATGGTGATTTTGCTGGTGCGTGCAGATACAAGTTAGTCGCGCTCAACATAATATGCAAAAACACGCTTGACCTTTGCTTGTTGTATTCATAGAATGCGCGCCACTTTACGACGCCAAGCAAAACGCTGCGGTGCTCGAAAAGTGTTCGGCGTCCCCTTCGTCTAGTGGCCTAGGACACCGCCCTTTCACGGCGGTAACAGGGGTTCGAGTCCCCTAGGGGACGCCAATTTATTTTTACCGAACCCGTCGTGTTCGGTGGCAATGCGGGAATAGCTCTGTTGGTAGAGCGCAACCTTGCCAAGGTTGAGGTCGCGAGTTCGAATCTCGTTTCCCGCTCCAATGCTTCGCTTTCTTCCTTTAAATATCTTCTCTTTCGTTTCAATGTCACCCGCAATACATTCAATCCCTTTCTGGGATTTTTAATCGATACCGTCCAGCGCCAATTGCTGCGGCGATACAGTACAATCCACGCCCGACTTAATCTCGTCTCGCCACATCATCCAGTTCGCATTCGCAATTTTGGAGCGCTATGAGCATCGCTTTATCCATTCGCGGTCTGACCAAAATCTATGGCAACGGCCTGCAGGCGTTGAAAGGCATCGATCTGGAGGTCCAGCAAGGCGATTTTTTTGCATTGCTCGGTCCCAATGGCGCGGGCAAATCCACTGCGATTGGTGTGATTGCCTCATTAGTGCTTAAAACAAGTGGTGTCGTTTCAGTATTCGGTCACGACATTGATGTCGATTTCCCCGCTGCAAAACGCGAACTTGGCCTAGTGCCGCAAGAATTTAATTTTCACAACTTCGAAAAAGTTTTCAACATCGTTGCCGACCAAGGTGGTTACTACGGATTGCCGCGCGCGCTTGCCGAGCAGCGTGCCGAAAAATACCTGCGCAAATTAGGTTTGTGGGATAAGCGCGACGAACCCGCACGCGTTTTGTCCGGCGGTATGAAACGGCGCTTGATGATTGCGCGCGCGCTGGTGCACGAGCCGCGCCTGTTGATTCTCGATGAGCCGACGGCTGGCGTGGATATCGAATTACGGCGCTCGATGTGGGAGTTTCTGCGCGAGATCAACGTACAGGGCACGACGATCATTCTCACCACGCATTACCTCGAAGAAGCGGAAAGTCTGTGTCGCAATATTGCGATCATCGACAGCGGTCGCGTCATCGAAAATACCAGTATCAAAGAATTACTGACGCGGCTGCGCAAAGAGCATTTCATTCTCGACACGCGCGAGTCAGTCAATCCGTCGATCGATTTGTCGCGCTTCGATGGCAAAGTGCTTGATTCTCACAGTATTGAAGTAGAGATCGAAAAAGGCGAAAGCCTGAACGATTTGCTGGCTGAGTTATCGGCGCGCGGTGTCACTGTTACGAGCATGCGCAATAAGGCGAATCGTCTCGAGGAACTATTTATTTCCCTGCTTGCTCACAATAGCCCTGACCACAACAGTGTCGCGACTACTTAACCATCTTATAGAGAGGAATCGATCATGCGTGCAGTGCAAATTACTGGTTTTGGTGGACCTGAAGTTCTCGTTATCGGCGAAGTGCCAATCCCTGCGCCGGCGGCGGACGAAGTGTTGGTGAGAGTCGCCGCAGTGGGAATCAACCCGGTCGATTGGAAGGTTCGCGAAGGTTATGCGAAAGAGTTCATCCCATTTCATTTTCCGACCACGATTGGCGGCGAGTTCGCCGGCACCATTACCGCGCTGGGCGAGGGCGTCACTGACTTCGCCGTAGGCGATGAAGTGCATGGCATGACCGGCATGATTGGCGCCTTCGCCGAATACGCCGTGGTAAAAATCACGCAGATCGCGCTGAAGCCGTCGCGCTTAAGTTTTGTCGAAGCCGCCGCCGTGCCTGCTGCAGCCTTTACGGCCGTGACAACGCTGAACGCGGGAAAAGTGGGTGCCGGTACGCGCATCCTGATCCACTCGGCCGCGGGCGGTGTAGGAAGTATGGCGGTGCAGTTGGCGCATTTGCGCGGCGCGGAAGTTACCGCGTTGGCGTCGCCGGCAAATATCGAATTTGTGAAAAGTTTGGGCGCGACGCACGTGGTTGACCGCACCACGGCCTATGAAGATCAGATCGGCGATTTTGATGTCGTGCTCGACGCCTATGGCCCCGAGGCGCAGGCACGCTCATGGCAGTTGTTGCGTCGCGGCGGCGCTCTTCTGAGTCTGGTGGCGCCGCCCGATCAGGCCCAGGCCACCGCTTTCGGTGTGCGCGCGGAGATGGTTATTGGTCAAACTGAGCGCAGCGGTTTGGAGGAGGTTGATCGTCTTATTGCCGACGGCAGCGTGCGACTCAAAATTTCACGGACCTATGCGTTTGCCGATATTGGGCAGGCGCTCATCGAGAGCCAAGCCGGTAAGGTGCAGGGCAAATTGATCGCGACGGTTTAGGTTCGCTGCATCCAATTTCTTTTAATTAAACTTTCGACAGGTGCGTTAGCGCCGCTGGAAATCGACAGGCATGAGTTTATCCACTGAGTTGGTGGCGTTTTCGACCATCGTGCGCAAAGAGGCGCGGCGCTTTCTCCGCATCTGGTCGCAAACGTTGCTGCCGCCTGCGATTTCGATGGCGCTGTATTTCGTCATTTTCGGGCAATTGATCGGCTCGCGTATCGGCAGCATGGGCGGCTTTAGTTACATGCAGTTTATGGTACCCGGCCTGATTATGATGGCCGTGCTGACCAATGCTTATTCGAATGTGGTGTCGTCGTTTTTTGGCGCGAAGTTTCAGCGCCATATCGAGGAGCTGTTAGTTTCGCCGACCTCAAACCACACCATTTTGTTGGGCTTTGTGGTCGGCGGCATTCTGCGCGGTATTTGCGTCGGCGCGATCGTCACAGTGCTATCGCTGTTCTTTAGCCATCTGCATATTCAACATCCGTTGATCACGCTCACCATTTTGTTGCTGACATCCTTGCTGTTCTCGCTGGCTGGATTTATCAACGCGGTGTATGCGAACAACTTCGACGACATTTCGATTGTGCCGACCTTCGTTTTGACTCCGCTGACTTATCTCGGCGGCGTGTTTTACTCGATCGAATTGCTGCCGCCGTTTTGGGCGAATCTGTCGCGCTTCAATCCAATTCTTTATATCGTCAACGCGTTTCGTTACGGTTTTCTCGGTGTTTCCGATGTGAATATTTGGTTCGCCTTTGGAATCGTGCTGGTGTTTATCGTTGTCGCATACGCGTATTCGATGTACTTGCTCAGTTCCGGCAAGCGTCTGCGCAGCTGAGGTCGAACATGGGCGACATTCTGCTCGGTAAAAGCGTCGATTACGATGCGCCTTACGATCCTGGTTTGTTGAGCCCGATCGCTCGCGCCGCTGGCCGAGATGTGTTGGCAATCGGTAGCGCATTGCCGTTTGGCGGCTGCGATATTTGGAATGCTTACGAATTATCGTGGCTGGACAGTAGCGGCAAACCTCAAGTTGCGATTGGCGAATTTCGTTTTCCGGCGATGTCGCCCAACATCGTCGAGTCGAAGTCTTTCAAGCTCTATCTCAACTCGCTGAACCAGCATCGCTTTGCCGAGGTGAGTGATGTTGCTCTCACGATGCAGCGCGATTTGGCTGTCTGCGTTGGCGCGCCGGTTGAAATACTTCTGCATTTGCCGCAGCAATGGTCGCGTCTGCAAACGGTCGCACCGCGCGGCCACTGTCTCGATGCTATTGCGGTCGCCATCGACACCTACACGCCCGCGCCAGAATTGTTAACGATAAACTCGCAAAAACACGTGTCGCAAAGTTGGTTTAGTCGATTGCTGCGTTCGCGCTGTCCGGTTACAGGTCAGCCCGACTGGGGCACGGTGCAGATCGAATACCGCGGCGCCGAAATAGATCCGGCTGGCTTGCTGGCTTACATCGTTTCGTTTCGCGAGCATCAGGATTTTCACGAGCACTGCGTTGAGCGCATGTTCGTCGACATCATGCAGCGCTGCGCGCCGCAGCAACTGACGGTTTATGCGCGTTATCTGCGTCGCGGTGGGCTGGATATCAATCCATATCGCAGCACTGAATTGCAGGTTCCAGCCAACGCGCGTTTTGCCAGGCAATAACGGCGCGGCCGCAAAGCACTTTTTGCAAGGAAGCGAGTTTTTACCCTGAAATAATCCCGCCAGCGAAAAGTTGCGCGCTGGAATTGGTGCGCCGTCAATTGCTTGACTACTATTGCTCGATAACTTCTTACCTCCATTGGCGCGCAACGACATCGTATGCCTGATAAATCAATAATTCTGATGGTCGGCCTGGAAGTCGGCGTTGCGTTTCTATTCCTGCTCGGTTTGGTGACCTTGCGCGCGCAGGGCTTGCGCAAAACCGCACAGGCGCTGGAAGCGAAAGTTCTTGAGCTGCGCCAGCTGTTAAAGAATGTCCGCGCCGAGCTCAAAGTCACGCGCGAAGAGGTAAAAGCGCAGCCGCCGATTCCGGACTATGCCGAAGTCATCGACGCGCAGATCAACATCACCCGCAACCATCATCTCGAATTGAATGCCGAGCGCGACATCGTGCTCGATATGGCGGCTGATACGCCGCTGGCGCGCCGCGCGGTGTCGCTGCGCCATGCGTTCCTGATCGCCGAGAAAGAGGCGTGGCTGGCCAGCGACAACGGTCGTGACGTCGACTGGGGTGTGCTGGAAAATAAATTCACCCAGATCATCCAGTTTTACGAGCAACCCGCCGCGGGCGCCGAAGAAAGTGTGATCGCGGACGCCGATTCATTGGAGGCACTCGACCTTGACGGCGAAGTACCGCAAAACGGCGAGGCAGCGGCGCTGCAGGCGGTTATCGACAATCAGAAACGGCATATCGAAAATTTGGAGCGCTTTAAAAAGCTGTTTTTTGACGCCGATGAAAAATGGCACAAAGCGAATCGTCAGGCGGAAGAATATCGGCAGGCGTTGGCGGAGCACGGCAGCAAGCTTGAGGGCGGTGCCGAGTTCAACGGACTGCTCGAAAAATACAATCAGGTTTATGTCGAGTTCGGTGCTGCGCTGGCGAAAGATAAAGATCCGTCGCGCGTCGATTCAGAAAGTACCGCGAAACCCGGCGCCGAGCAGCCCAGCGTCGGGCGCATGGTTATTGCGAATCAGGAAGAGCTGCAGCGTCTGCGTAACATGGCGGTCGATCAGCACAAAATGATTCAACATCTGCGCGATGAATTGGAGAGCGCGACGTCGGTCGAGGCCAAGGATCGCGTGATCAGCGAGTTGCATAAGCAGCTCGAACGTCACGAACGCTTTTTGAAAGAGTCGGATCTTTGCACCAAACAATTAGAAAGCGAACTGGACCGCTCGCTCGAAGAAAATCACACGCTGAAAATGAAAGTGCTGCAAATCAAGCAAGATCCTTCGTCGCTGGTCGATGGCGAGGTCGAGCAAATGACAAACATCATCGAAGATTTCACGCGCCAAAGCGCGGAGATGTTGAACGCATTGGAAATGCTCGAGGCCGAATGCAGCGAGTTGCGCGCGCGTTTGGCTGAAGGCGAGGGTGAAAACGCGGCGGCGCCGGTCGAGCAGTTAAAACAGCAGCTCGCCACAGCGCAACAAGAGCTACTTAACTTGCAAACGCAACATATCGAACTGGAAGAGCGCTATCTCGAATTAAAACTCGCCGCTCTGTAGCCCGTCTTATTCACTATTTCTACAGGGCTTCGACTGGCCGAACCGCCATTCGCCAACCATACTTCCGCCGCGGAAGTCGGGTTTTGGCCGAATTCTTACAGGCGGGCTTTGCATGCGATCACCGATTCATTCTCGATATTTCCTCACGTTGTTACTGTTCTTGTGCGGCTCTCACGCCAGCGCGACAACAGTGCGCGCGCATGTTAGCGATGCCAGCGGTGCGCCGCTTCCCGATGCGGCTGTTGCTTTGTATGCGCCAACGCCCACGAATTTCCCCGACGTCGCTAATGCGGTCATGGATCAGCGCGACAAGCAATTCGATCCGCACGTGTTGGTCGTGCGCAAGAACACATCTGTTAGATTTCCGAACAAAGACGATATCCGCCATCAGGTTTATTCATTCTCGCCGGCGAAGCGGTTTGAGCTGCGCCTTTATCACGGTCAACTGGCCAATCCGATCGTGTTCGATACGGCGGGCGAGGTTGCGTTGGGCTGCAATATTCACGACAAAATGATCGGCTACATCTACGTGGTCGACACGCCGTGGTTTGCTAAATCCGATAGCCAAGGCAGTGCGTTAATCGCCAACGTTCCAGCCGGTACTTACAGCGCGCGCTTGTGGTATCCGGGTGTAATGCCGACTGCAGCTGGATTGGAGCAAAGCGTTAAGGTCGCTGCCAGCGGTGAGGTGACGCTTAACTTCCAGGTCGGTGCGCCAGCGACGCCGACCGCGACAAAGCCTGAGAGCGAGTTACAGCAACTATTCAGGCGGCCCAGCAAGAATGCTCCGTAAACTATTTGCGCGCAGTTATCTCGCGCGGCTGCTGTTATTCGCGATCGCTCTGGTCGTGCTGTTGCAGGCTTCGACTTATTTTTCGGCGCGCGCAGCGATTCGCGGCACGCTGCTGGATAGCGCGCGCCACGAATTGGAAGTTGGCGCCGATGTGTTTTCGCAGTTATTGGAAGAACGTGCGCATCAGCTGACAAGTTCGGTGTCGGTGCTGGTCGACGATTTCGGCTTCAAAGAAGCTGTCGCGACTGGCGAGACCGCGACGGTGTTGTCCGCGTTGAAAAATCATTCAAGCCGCGTCGGCGCAGATCGCGCGATGGTGATCGACAGCACTGGACGGATGCTGGCCGACACCGTTGCCGAACGCGATTCCTCATTTCCCTTTCCCGATCTACTACAGCAGGCCGACCGCAATGGCGCAGCGTCGGCGAATGTGGTGCTAGACGGCGTGCCCTATCAGTTCGTAGTCGCCACCATTCGCGCACCGGCACGAATTGGTTGGGCGGCGATGGGTTTTCAGCTCGATAAAAACTTAGCAAAAACGCTTAAGGGTTTGACTAAATTAGAGATTTCGTTTGTCGCTCAAGCGCCAGGGCAGAGCCGCTACTTGGCGAGTACACTCGAGTCGAATCTGCACGATGAACTCAAATTGTCGCTGGAGCCAACATCTGCTAAAGCCGGCACAGTTACCCAATTGCAGTTGGGTGGCGAGACGATGCTCACGCTGGTGGCGCCGCTCAGCAGCCAGGGGTTCTCGCTCGCAGCGGTTCTGCAAACTCCGCTGGCAAACGTAATGATGCCGTACACCTTGCTCAGTCAGCAGTTGTTGTGGATTGCTCTGGCCGGTTTCGCGTTAGCCGTAGCGATGGCGGTTTTAGTCGGACGCAATTTGACGCGCTCCGTGCGCAGCCTAGCCAGTGCATCGCAGAGCGTCGCCGCCGGCGACTATTCGACGCCGGTTCTGATCGAATCCGAGGACGAGCTCGGTGAGTTGGCGCGCGCCTTTGTGAAAATGCAGACGGCGATTGGGGAGCGGGAAACACAGATTCTCTATCAGTCGCAGCACGATCATTTGACCGGGCTGGCGAATCGATCGCGCGCGCTGCAGATGTTGGCAAAAGCGATTGAGACCGCGCGCGCGGGCGAGCACGGCGCGGCGGTGTTAGTGCTGGATGTGAATCGCTTTAAAGCGGTCAACGACTCGTTCGGCCATGCAGTCGGCGATCAAGTATTGCAGGCGATCGCGCAGCGCTTGCAGCAATCGGTCAAACATCTCGATACCTGCGTCCGCCTCGACGGCGATGAGTTTTTAGTGGTGCTCGAACACGCCGATGGGGCTCAGGCTGAAATCGTCGCCAAACGTTTATTTGCCGTGCTGGCTGAGCCGATACCGCTGCCAGATCTGCAAATGAGCATTGATGCCAGTTTTGGCATCGCGGTGTTTCCGCAGGATGGCGATGATGCGGAAATTTTGATGCGGCGCGCGGCTATCGCCATGTTTAGTACCAAACACTCCGCACAGTCTGTGGCTTGCTATCAGTCGGGCTGGGACGAGCGCAATTTGCGCCGGCTGTCGCTGCTGCAGGATTTGAAGAAAGCATTGACGAGCGAAGGCTTGCATTTGGCATTTCAGCCCAAGCTCAGCCTTAGCGACGATGCCTACCTCGGCGCGGAAGTGCTGTTGCGCTGGCGTCATCCGCAACTAGGCCCGCTCAGTCCTGATGAATTTATTCCGCTGGCCGAAAGCTCCGGCAATATTTCGCTGATCACAATGTGGGTGCTGGAGCGCGCGATTCTGCAACTGTCCGAGTGGCAGCAGGTAGGCTTTAGCGTGCGGCTGTCGGTGAATATCTCCGCGTTGGATTTGCTGGAGCGCGGTTTTATCAATCACGTCGAGCGCCTGCTGTTACAGCACGGCGTGTTGGCGCAACAACTTTGTTTAGAGCTTACCGAAAGCTCGCTGATGCAGGAGGCGCAGCAAAGCTTGGCGACGCTGCGTCAGTTGCAGGAGCTGGGTATCCGGTTATCGGTCGATGATTTCGGTACCGGTTATTCGTCGCTGTCGCAGCTGCGCAAAATGCCGGTCGATGAAATCAAGATCGACAAATCCTTTGTGTTGAACCTGGCCGATAGCGCCGAGGACCGCATCATCGTGCGCTCGACTATTGAGCTCGGTCACAACATGGGGTTGCAGGTGGTTGCTGAGGGTGTCGAGAACGAGCAGTCGCGTGAGATTTTGCGGGGTTTCGGTTGCGACATGGTGCAGGGTTATCTGCTGAGTAAGCCGATTCCGGCGGCCGATTTTGCCGTCTGGGCGAAACAGCATTTTGCCAATTTAAAGCGAGGGCCGGTGAATGCGATCAGTATTCGGTAAGTACGCAGCCAATTGCGTCGCGTTCCTGCTGACAGCAACTATCGACATTGTGCATGCCGATAGCGGCGGTCGTTTGCTGGCGACAGGCGCGGCAACGCAAATCGAGGGCAGTGCGGGCGGCGGTATCGTGCCGATGGCGGTGTTGTCCGGTTACGACACGCGCGATGAGGCCGGTGGCACCGCTTTCGTCAGTCGCGTGGACACGAAGGACTATCGGCTTGATTCGATCGGCGCAGCTTGGTCGTGGCGCAATCGCGTCGAACTGTCGGCAGCGCGGCAGGAGTTGCGACTCGATACATTGGCTGGCGCGCTGGGCGTGCCCGACAACACCATTCGGCAAAATGTGTTCGGTGCAAAAGTGCGGTTGTATGGCGATGTGGTTTATACAGCCACACCGCAAATCAGCGCTGGCGCGCAGTACAAAAAGAATTTGGATTTTTTTATTCCGAGTGCGGCGGGCGCAAAAGACGACTCGGGCGTCGATATGTACTTGGCGGCGACAAAATTGTTTTTGGCCGGTTTTGCCGATCGCAACGTGCTGCTCAACGGCGTAGTGCGCTGGACTAAATCGAATCAGGAAAGCTTGGTCGGCTTCGGCGGCGATAAACGCAACAGTCGCGAAGCGGTGTTTGAAGGCTCCGCCGGACTTTTTATCAATCGCCATTGGCTGATCGGCACCGAGTATCGACAGATGCCGGACAATCTGTCCTTTGCGCGTGCGCAGGACTGGAAGGACGTGTTTGTCGCGTGGTTTCCCGATAAGCAATGGTCGGTGGTCGCAGCATGGGTCGATCTCGGCGACATCGCCACCTTGCGCAATCAACAGGGTTGGTATGTCTCGATTCAAGGCAGCTTCTGAGGGGACGGTATGCGTTTAACGACAATTCTATTGATGGCGCTCCTAAGCGGCTGCGCGCTGCAGGCATCGAAGCCCGATGATCTTTATCGAGAGTTGGGACAAGAGCAGGGCATCAAAACGCTGGTGACCAAACTGCTTTACAACATTGCGGACGATCAGCGTATTGCCGATCAGTTTCGCGACAGCAATGTCGAGCGTTTGCGCGACAAATTGGTCGAACAAATATGCGTGTTGAGCGGCGGTCCCTGCGTCTATACCGGCGACACTATGGCGGAATCGCACGCCGGTAAAAATATTAATGACATGCACTTCAATGCATTGGTGGAGGATTTAATCGCGGCAATGAATTCGCAACAAATATCGGTGAGTGCGCAAAATCGTTTGATAGCGCTGCTCGCGCCGATGCATGGCGATATCGTTTATCATTAACTTTTTTACATTATCGGAAAGTATCGTGAAGCTCGTCACAAACCTAAGTCTGTTTACTCTTCTTTTTTTACTTACCCGCACGGCGCAAGCCGATGTGTTTCCAATGCCTGCCCCTGGCGAAGACATGATCGGCGCAATTACCACTGTAACTGCCGGCACCGAAGATACCTTGATCGATATCGCCCGCGCGCACGATCTCGGTTACGACGAAATTCGTGCTGCGAACCCTGCAGTGGATTCCTGGATGCCGCGCGATAACACCACGATCGTGATGCCGAAGTTTTATTTGCTGCCCGCTGGCCCGCGCGAGGGCATTGTTATCAACGTCGCCGAAATGCGCATGTATTACTTTCCGAAAGTTAAACCGGGCGAGCCTGCCACAGTTGAAACTTATCCTGTCAGCGTGGGCCGCGGCGATTGGAATACACCCCTTGTGAGCACTAGAGTTTCTGGCAAGGTTGTCGATCCGAGCTGGACGCCGCCGAAATCAATTCGAGCCGAACATGCGGCCGACGGTGATCCACTGCCGGAGAAGATTCCGGGAGGTCCAGATAATCCCTTGGGTAAATACGCGCTGCGTCTGTCGCTTCCGAGCTATCTGATTCATGGCACTAACAACCAGTACGGCATTGGCATGCAGGTGACGCATGGCTGCATGCGGTTATACGCGGACGATATAGAGCGGTTGTACAGAACTGTCCCAATTGGTACGCCGGTACGCATCATCAATCAGCGCTACAAGGCCGGCTGGCA
The DNA here is from genome assembly GCA_028293825.1 of Verrucomicrobiaceae bacterium. GTDB lineage: Bacteria > Pseudomonadota > Gammaproteobacteria > Pseudomonadales > CAMLJR01 > CAMLJR01. Next base: position 2,502 of record JAQGNY010000039.1, on the reverse strand, counting down.
TCAGGGTGCTTTGTATCTTGAGGTGCACCCGCCTTTAGAGGGGCCGCATGGTGAAGAGGCGCGTGGCAAGACGCCGATGGTTGAAGCAATAACAGCAGCGACGAAAGATTTCCCAAATTATGCGGTCGATTGGCATCAAGTGGATGTTACCGATTTGGAATCCAGCGGTATTCCAGCGTCGGTAGCATCGATGCCCGAACCGGTCAGCACGCGCTAATCGTTTTTCTTAAACAGTTTTTTTAGACAAAGAAAAACCCGACGTCCTTGCGGAGGTCGGGTTTTTTTATTCGCTATGAAAGCTTATTTGCGCATCGATTTTTTGAATGCACGGTCAATCTTGGTGTTCGCTTCGTCAGCAGCAGTTTTAGCTTCGTTAGCGGTAGACAGAGCTTGGTTTGCAGTTGCTTGAGCAGCGTCAGCAGATTTCTGAGCAGCGGAAGCAGCAGCTTTGGCATCGTCAGCAGTTTTCTGAGCAGTAGCGGCGCTTGCTTTAACTTCGTCGAGCGAAGAGTTGCTAGCGCAACCAGCAGCTACAGCCATAAATACAGCAAACGGTACCGCTTTCAACAGAGTGTTTTTCATTGTTTGACTCCTTTTGGGGATTGCACTTTAACGTTGTAGACAGGGGTGAGCTAAAAAAACTGCCCTCGTCCCAAGACGAGGATTAATTCTTACATTACCATTACTTGCGTGCGTAATTCCAGAGAGCACGCAAAGTTTTTGATCTAAGCTGAAATCAGCGGCTCCCTGACGCTGTGAGCACGGCCACAAATACAGCATCATGGCTGGCACGCGTAATGGGGGCGACTAACATTAATTACAAGTCCGCGACGTTAAATCTATCGATCGATCGCGCAAAAAAACTTAAATTGCCGCGTATTTATTTGCCCTATGAAAATGTTTGTTCTGTTTGTATCAGTTTTTTTGAGTTCCGCAGTTCACGCAATTCCCAAAGTCGATTTGGTTCTGGTAAAAAAATCCGAGTCGAGACTGCTATTAATTAGCGATGGAAAACCGATTCGCGAATATCGCATCGCATTGGGTCCGCGCCCGCGCGGCCCAAAAATGACGGCGGGCGACGAACGTACGCCTGAAGGGGAATACATTCTCGATCGCAAAAACGAAAAAAGCGCGTTCTATAAATCCATTCATATTTCTTATCCAAACAGTTTCGATCGCGAGCGCGCCGAGCGCTTAGGCGTGCCCACAGGTGGGTCGATCATGATTCACGGCCAGCCCAACGACCGCCCATGGCCCGAAGAAGTTGCGCAAATGTTTAATTGGACCAACGGATGTATCGCGGTGGCCGATTGGCAAATGGACGAAATTTGGGACGCAGTAGACGAGGGAACACCGATCAGGATTCAACCCTGATCGGTGCTTGCTGAGCGATTAGCGCTCGAGATGTTTAATTTTGTTGGGTACGCCGTCCCAGTCTTCAGCATCGGGCGGCGATTCTTTTTTCTCGGTGATGTTCTGCCACACTTCGGCCAATTCAGCATTCAGCGCGAGAAATTGCTGCTGATCTTCCGGTAATTCGTCTTCGGAAAAAATCGCATCGACCGGGCATTCCGGTTCGCACAGCGCGCAATCGATACATTCGTCAGGGTGAATGACGAGAAAATTGGGGCCTTCATAAAAACAATCCACCGGGCACACTTCGACGCAATCCGTGTGTTTGCATTTAATGCAGTTTTCCCCAACTACAAATGTCATTTCAATTAACCTCTCGGAACGTGAACGGCGCGGAGTTTATCACTTCGACATCACTCCACCAAACCTTTAAGTTCATACAATAGTTCTAATGCTTGGCGCGGATTTAATTCGTCGGGATCGATTTCCTGCAATCGATCGACAGCCGCATGAGTTGACGGCGCGGCAAATAAATCCGGTTGCAGTGGCGATCCAACGGTTGCAATCGGCCCATGCGCACTGGCGGTTTCAAGCTCATTTAATTTACGTTTGGCCGCGGCGATAACCGGCATCGGAATACCAGCGAGCTTCGCCACCTGCAAACCATAGCTGCGATTGGCCGGTCCTTCCTGAATCGTGTGTAGAAAAACAATGTGATCGTTAAACTCGGTCGCGTCGAGATGCACGTTGACCGCCTGCGGAAATTGTTCCGGCAATTGCGTCAATTCGAAATAATGCGTGGCGAATAACGTGAATGCGCGCAGCCGATTGACCAAATGCACAGCCGCCGCCCATGCCAGCGACAACCCGTCGAAAGTGCTCGTGCCGCGACCGACTTCATCCATCAACACCAAGCTGCGCGCAGTGGCATTGTGCAAAATGTTTGCGGTTTCGGTCATCTCGACCATAAACGTCGAACGTCCGCCGGCGAGATCGTCCGACGAGCCGATGCGCGTAAAAATTTGATCGACAATACCGATGCGCGCGCTTTTCGCCGGCACGTAGCTGCCGATGTGCGCGAGCAACACGATCAGCGCTGTCTGCCGCATGTACGTCGATTTACCGCCCATGTTCGGACCGGTGACGATC